>JAXGRQ010000053.1:0-13002 GCA_040765725.1 Syntrophales bacterium | reverse complement strand
CATCCTTTTTTCAAGCTGGAAATCTCCGGCAAGGATCAACTCCATCGCTGCGTACATCTCATTCAGATTGACCTCGGTCAGATATCCGAATCCCCCCAGATTGATCCCCACGATCGGCACATCCCGCTTGCGGACGAGACGGGCTGTCCGCAGAATGGTTCCGTCGCCGCCGAAAACGACCAGCAGATCGACCGTCGTCCATAGCTTCGTTTTTTCGACACCGGGCACGCAGCCGATCTTGGCGGCAATCCCCTCCTCGAGATAGACCTCCAGACCCCGTTTCAGGATCCACTCCCGGAGGGCGGCGGTGTACACGGGCGATTTTTCCTTTGCAATATTGGCAACGATTCCAATTTTCTTGATCATCATGTGAATGCCCTGCCGCAAAATTTGTCGTTTTTTCTATCACAAAACCATGGGGGTGTCCATGCGTATATGGGTAAATGTCCGGCGCGGTTGACCGATTCTGCTTCACCTTGACATCCCCCGGACAACTGGGTTAGGGTCGTTCGCAAAGGAGAGGCTATGGGATTGCTGAACGGACCTGTCACTTTTTCTCGTTACCGCATCACCGGGGCACTGCCGGATTCTTTTCTCGATTTCTTGAAAGAACGGATCCTTCGCGATTCCTTCCGGACCGTCTGGCGTACGGCAGACGAAAAGGCGGCCGGCTGGACTGCACTGGAAAATGACCCGGATGCGGATCCCCCGTATACGTCCTACGCCCAGGAACGATACATTCTCTTCTCCCTGCGCATCGATCGGAAATCCATTGCCCCTTCCCTTCTTCGGCTCCGTATTCTGGGGGCGGAACGGAAACAGCTTGCGGAGAGCGGACAGAAGAAGCTTTACCGGGAACAACGCGAGGCGATCCGAGAGTCGGTGCGGCTTGACCTGCTCGGGAAAACCCTTCCTGTCCCCTCTTTTCACGAAATTTGCTGCTCCATCCCGGATCGACTCGTAACCTTCTGCTGCATCTCGGATAAGGTGGTCGGCGAGCTTCAGGAAATGTTCCGGGATTCCTTCTCGCTTGGCCTGTCTCCCTATGCACCCTGGCATGCCGCAGACGAAGGATCCGAACCGCAAGGTTCTGCTGCCGCTTCCGACACCCCCGTCATCCCTCATTCGCCTCTCCCGCCTGAAATCGATCCGCTGACGGTCGGCCGCGAATTTCTCACCTGGCTTTGGTTCAAGAGCGAAGAGAGAAACGGAATGATCCGTCTTTCCGACGGTGTGGAATGCGAGGTCGTTTTCATGCGTCGTCGTTCATGGAATCCGGCGACGGGGAATATGCCGAAACGGTGGTTTGCCAGGGGCTCCATGCGGCCTCAAGGAGGAAAAGAGCGCTGCGCCAGGGAAAAAGATCAGTACGGCGAGGCTCGGTTGGCCCTCGACGGGGCGGGTGGGAATTCACGTTCAAGGCGGACCGCTTCCATTTTCAGTCGATGAAACTGCCTGACTGTCGGCGAAAAGAACGGAGAAGAGACCGATCAGGAGGAGGAAGAGACCGATCAGGAGGGACAGGTTCTGGAAAGGATTTACCTGATCGAAAAAGCGGCTTCCGGCTTATCATGGATCAACTTTTCCGGTCACGCTTTCTCGATCTCCGGCTATCTTCGGGATGGAAAAAGCGAACAGAGCCGTATGCGGCGGTGGGTCGTCCAAACAAAGGCGGAATGACGGATGAGCGGGAATACGGTTTTACAGTCTGTGTTGGGGGCACCATGAAAGTATTGAAGTGAATTTCGGAAGAGAACTAGTCGACGCATTCGGAATGCGTTTCTACGGGGATATCGACAGCGAAGTTGAGATCATCGGCAGCATCAGCGAAATGGTTTTTGATCCGGACGTTCACCATGATTCAGAGGAAAAGGATCACCCTTTGGTTTAATCTCGAAAAATTGCGACCCTACAAAGAGATTTCCGATTTGCTGGACGCCCTGAAGCTCCAGTTAAGGAAAGAAGGGTACACCATCATCGTTTCAGCCCTTGACGAGCTTGTGGATACCACCTTGCCTGAATACGCAAACCGGCCTGAAAGCAGCTTCCCTCCGCCCGATCGAATGCATTGCTATAATGCCGCAAGCAGTTTTTCAGTGACGGCGGAAAAAAAGACAATCTCTCGAAATATTCACTGGAAGAAATTGAGACCCTACAAGTGATGGCCATAAAGTTCGGCGTAATCGTCTATGGCCGGTCCACCGAAAGGATTCTCTAAATTTTCCCATATTCAGGATTCACGTCATCACCCGGAGCAAACCATGGAAACTCAGCGGAAAAGCAAAAAGAAACCCGGCCGGGCGCCGGCCGGGCGGAGAATGAAAATCGCAGAGTCGGTGCAGCCGGAATCACGCCGCGGCGCATTTCTTCTACTGGAGATGATTACGGACAACATGTCCGATATGATCCGGGTGACGGACCTGCAGGGAGTCGATCTGTATGCCAGCCTTGTGAAGAAAGGATTCTCGGCTCTCGACCGGAAGAACGCGTCAGCAAGTGGCGCGCGACATTCTTCACCCCGACGACATGGATCGAATCGTCTATTTATTTGCCGATTCTCTTGTCAGCCAAAAACCGGTCCGGACCGAATACAGGGTCGAACTTACGCGGAGAGTTATTAACCATCTGGCTGGATACAGTCGGCGACCTGCTCAGGGATGGTCAGGGCGAAGCCGTGGCCGTGATCCTGAGCTCCGCGACATTACCGACCGCAAGCGGGCGGAGGAGGCCAACGGGGGGAAACCGAGGAACGGTACAGGATCTGGTGGAACGTGCCAGCGACATCGTTTTCGAACGGACAATACCGGGCACTTCACCTTTGTGAACCAGGCTGCGCTCCGTATTACCGGGTACGAACAAAAGGAGATGATCGGGGCGCATTATCTGATCTTTATCCGGCCGTTATCCGCGACGAGGCCAGCAGGTATTTTGGCCGTCAGTTCGTCAAAAAAGGGATCCCCGGCACCTCCACTATGAGTACCCGATGATCGCCAAAGACGGCCGTGATATCTGGATCGGGGAAAACACGTTGGTCGTTCAGGACGGCGAAGTCGTCGCCTTTGATCCGTGGCCCGCGACATCACCGACGCAAGAAAATCGATAGCGCTTCAGGAGAGCGAGAACCGTTTCTATAACCTCTTTCCAGCAAATGAACAGCGGCGGCAGTCTATCGAAGCCGTCGAAAATGGAACGGACTTCATCTTCCGGGATTTCAACCGGGCGGCTGAACGAATGGATGGCATCGGAAGAAGGCGCTGCTGGGCAAGCGGATGACCAGGAGAGTCTTTCCAGGGGTCAGGGATTTCAGTCTTCTGTCCGTATTTCAGCGGGTTTTACATCATACAGGCCGCCCGGAGGATCATGACATCACGTTTTACCGGGATACCCGGATCACAGGATGGCGGAAGAACCATGTCTACAAGCTCCCCTCCGGGGAAATTGTGGCCATCTATGAAGATGTGACCGAACAAAAACAAGCGGAAGATGTTGCGGGAGAGCGAGACCAAACTGCGTCCATCTTCGATACCGTAGGAACGGGAATTCTGATCATTGATCAGGACTCTCAGATCATTCTTGAAGCCAATCGGACTGCCATGGAAATAATCGGATGGCCCAAAGAGAGGATTGTCGGCCGGATCTGCCACGCACTGGTTTGCACGGCCGATAAAGGCAAGTGTCCGATTAAAGATCTCGGTCAAAGCATCGATGAATCCGAACGTAAGCTGCTCTGTGCGGATGGACAAATGAAAGACATCTTGAAAACCGTTCATCCCATGACCCTTCAAGGAAGGAACTGTTATGTGGAGAGCTTTATTGATATTTCCGAGCGCAAGCGGATAGAGGCGGCGTTGCAGCAGCAGGAAATCAAAATGTCAAGCATCTTCCGGGCTGCTCCGGTCGGTATCGGCATGGTCATCGAAAGAGTCATTCAGGAAGTCAATGATATGTTGTGCTCGATGACAGGATATTCTCGCCGGGAGCTTCTGGGACAGAATGCCAGGATGCTCTACCCCAACCAGGAAGATTATGACTATGTGGGAAAGGAAAAGTATCGTCAAATCAGCGAAAAAAATACGGGGATGGTGGAAACGCGGTGGAGAAAAAAAGACGGCACGGTCATCGATATTATCCTGAGTTCGACGCAGATTGATCCTGATCACCCTGAAAAGGGGGTAACCTTCGCGGTTCTGGACATCACCGACCGCAAAAGGACCGAGGAGGCATTGAAAGACAGTGAACATAAATACCGCCTTGTGGTGGAAAACGCGGGAGAGTCCATTCTGATTGCACAGGATGGGATGCTCAAATATGCCAATCCGATCACTTCGGACATTTTGGGTTATTCCATTGAGGAGCTTATCTCAAAACCCTTCATCGAATTTATTCATCCGGACGACCGGCAAAAAATGCGGGCCGCGCACATCGGGAGAATGAAGGGCGAGGAACCTCAGCCTGTCCGGCAATTCAAGGTGATCTGCAAGGATGGATCCGTCCGATGGGCGGATTCGAGCGCAGTCCTGATTGAATGGATGGGGAAGCCGGCCACATTGAATTTCCTGACGGATATCACCCAGCGAAAAAAGGCGGAAGAGGAGTTGGGCAAAAGCTTTGTCAAATTGCGCGACACTCTCGAAGCCACGGTTCGGGCCATTGCCGTGACCGTTGAAACACGGGATCCCTATACGGCGGGACATCAACGCCGGGTGGCCGATCTTTCCCGTGCCATTGCCAAGGAGATGGGATTGACTGCCGATCAGATCGAGGGAGTCCATATGGCAGGCCTCATACATGACCTGGGAAAGATCGCCGTACCCACAGAGATTCTCAGCAAGCCGGCACGGTTAACGGAACTGGAATTCGAACTCATCAAAACCCATGCCCTGGCAGGGCATGAGATCCTTAAGGATATCGGATTTCCCTGGCCTATTGCCAGGATGATCATGGAGCATCATGAAAGAATGGACGGATCGGGGTATCCCGGCGGATTGGCCGGAGACTGCCTTCTGCTGGAGTCCCGCATTCTGTCCGTCGCCGATGTAGTGGAGTCCATGGCTTCCCACAGGCCCTATCGCCCAGCCATCGGCTTTGAATCAGCCCTTCATGAAATCGAAAAAAACAGGGGGATCCTTTATGATGATGCGGTGGTGGACGCCTGCCTGAGATTGATCCGAGAGAAAAGGTTTCATTTTCAAGAGACCCCATCATAGAAGGCGCCTGCAGATAAATTTACATTTCGTACAAGGGTCGTGTCACGGATGCGATTAGAAATGTTTCTTCGGGAGTGAGAAGCGGCCTTGTCCCGCTTCTCCGGATCGGGAATGGTTACGAAAACCATCGGGGGTAACGATATGAAGGAGAATGGTTTGAAACGCAGGCTGACGGTGATCATTTCCTATGTTTTCATTGTACCGTCCCTGGTTGTATTTTACATTCTGTTTGAACAACAGGTCACCTTGTCCACGAGAAACGTTATCCTTTATCTTCTGATCGCCGCACTGGCCATGATCGGCATCATCCTGGTCCATTACGTGTTTGATGCCATTTCCACCATTGCCGATTTCCTCAAAAAAGCATCGGAAGGCGGCGAGAAGCTGTCGTTGAGTCTTCACCAGGAAACAGAGGAATTGAATGAAATAACGGCGTCTTTTAATTCCATGATCGACCGCATCGAAAAAACCTCGGAGGCATTGAGGCAAACGAAAGAGGCCCTGCAGGAAAGCGAAGGGAGGTATCACAATATCCTCGAACAGATTGAAGAAGGCTATTACGAAGCGGATTTGGCCGGCAACTTTACCTTTTTCAGCACACCCGTATCCCGGATTCTCGGCTATCCGGCAGAAGAACTGAATGGGATGAACTATCGCCGGTACATGAGCAAAGAGGACTCCGAGAAGCTTTTTCAGGAATACAGGGAAATATACCGAACCGACACCCCGAAAATAAATTTGGATACGACGCTTGTGAAGAAGGACGGGGAAAAGGTTTATGTGGAGACATCCGTTTTCCTCGTCAGGGATTCATCGGGGCAGCCCGCCGGTTTTCGCGGGATCATCCGCGACATCTCCGTGCGCAAACGGATGGAAGAGGAATTGGGGGAAAGCGTGCAAAGATACCGCGAACTCTCCATTATCGATGATCTCACACAGCTTTATAATTCCAGGCATTTTTACAATCAGTTGCAGAAAGAGATCGATCGGGTAGACCGATATGGGCATCCCTTGATCCTTCTGCTTCTCGACCTGGACGATTTTAAACAATTTAACGATCTGTACGGCCACATCGAGGGGGACAAGGCCCTGTTGCGGTTTGGGCAAGTGCTCAAAGGATGCCTGCGGCAGACGGATTCGGCCTATCGTTACGGCGGCGAGGAATTCACCGTGATCATGCCCGTGACGAGCATAGAGGCCGGCGCCGTTGCGGCGGAACGAATCCGGTCAAAACTCAAAGAAGAGATTTTTTCACCGGTGCCGGGCAAACAGGCCTGTTTGACCGTGAGCATCGGTCTTGCGCAATATCGGTCGCGGGAAGACATTAAGGCCTTCGTGAACCGGGTCGACAGGCTCATGTACGAGGCGAAGAAGAACGGAAAAGACAGGATTTATCTTGAATCATCTTCTCCGGAACCGCAAGGGCGTCAATAAGGAAAATTCCTGTATGAATATGGTCTTTTCGTTCGGCGCGGGTCCATACGGCGGTTCTGACGCCGGGAGGGTGTCACGGATCTTTTTCTCCCTCGGCTTGAGCTGCGGGGGCTAATTCGACCCTGCTCAACCTGGCCTGCAGCACAAACGACGCGAGGAGCAGCACAAGAAACACAAGACTCAGAGGCCGGCTCACCGACGAAAACGCGAAGGCCCGCGCCGAGCCGGTCACGCGAAAGATCGCCCCGCGGCCGCGCGCCGAGGATCTTCGATGATCTCCTCTCGACACCCGGCACATCCCTTCGTGACGGGCGCCTATTTCGCGCCGACCCGCGAGGCGGGCGTGAAGATCATCAACATGGACATCGGCGGCCTCAAACAACGCCTTCTTCCTTGAGCTTCCGGATCTCCCGCGGACTGATCCCCAGGAGCCCGGAGTAGATTTCCCCGTTGTGCTCGCCTGCCGCGGGAGCGATCTGCGCCTGTCCCCAGCGTCTTGGACATCTTATACACCGAGCCGAGGAGCTTGAGCTTCCCGGAAACCGGCTACTCCACCTCGACCGACATCTCCCGGCTCGCCAGATAGGCGTCAGTAGCAACCTGGTCAAAACTGGGCAGAGGCGAGCAGGCGACCTGTTCTTCTTGAGCGCCGTCAGGACTTCACTCGATCGTTCTCTCCCGGCAGAATCCGTCGCCGGAACGTTGACCGCATCCCGGTTGTTCACCCGGTTATCGCGGGTGGAGAAACGCGGGTCGCGCTCAAATCCTCCCTGCCGATCGCCTGAAGGACAGCACGCCTGGGCATCCGCAATGGTGCAGATGATCACGGCGCCGTCCTTGGCGTTGTAACTGCCGAAAGGAACGGAGCTGGCGAACTGGTTGCCGAATCTCTGGGGGACATTTCCGGTGGTGAAATAGTCGGCGCGATCCGGGAAAACCAGCGCCCATACGGAGTCCTGCATGGAGATGTCGATCGACTGGCCCTCGCCCGACACGGTCCGGTAATGCAGGGCCGCGAGGATGGCGATCACGGCATTGAATCCCGACAGATAGTCTCCGATGGAGATGCCCGTCCCTCAGAGGCTCGCCGTCGGGGTATCCGGTCACGGCCATCAACCCTCCCATCGCCTGGCTGACCACGTCGTAGGAAATGTCGTTGCGCCTGGGTCCGGTATGTCCGAAACCGGAGATGGAGGCAAAGATGAGCCGCGGATTGATCTTGCTCAGTTCCTCATAGCCCAGGCCCAGCTTCTCCATATTTCCCGTGGCGAAATTTTCCACGAGGATGTCTGCCTGCGCCGCCAGCTTCTTGGCGATCTCCAGCCCCTTCGGGTTTTTGAGGTTCAGCGTGACGGCAACACGGTTTCCGGTCGAGAAACTGAAACGACTCACGCTTTTCGGTCAGCGGCGAGGCGAACCTTTCCGGCTCGCCCTTGCCCGGCATTTCCACCTTGATGACCTCGGCGCCAAGCTCGCTCAGCAGCATCGTACAATGGGGACCTGACAAATATTGCGTGAAATCCAAAACCTTGACGCCTTCTAACGCTTTAGCCATTCATCCTCTCCTGTCCCGATATGGTATTTTGCCTCCGCAATCCTTGAAACACGGTCCCCAAGACGCAAAAGACGAACCCACTCGCCCCATTCACAGGCCTTCCTGACGGACGCCTTCACGTCCGTACAATGGGCTATTCTCATCGCCTGTATACATAGCGCCTTAAGTTATTGCGCATAATTTGCGCAGGATGTCACTGGCCAGAGACCATTCCAGAAACTGGTTTTCGACAACCTCCTCGATTTCTTTGAGCGTATGGAAATACCTGTTATGCAGACAAATCCGACGTACCAGCTTCCACACCCGCTCCACGGGGTTCAGGTCAGGACTATAGGGCGGCAGAAAATAGAGAACGAAGCGGTCGGCGTGTTCTTCCCTCCACTCCCTATGAAGCTTGGCATGGTGGTATTTCGCGTTATCCGTGATCAGAACCATTTTACGCCCCTCGGTGGAACCCACTACCAGCAGCTTTTCCATGAAGTTATGGAAGCTCTGGGCGTTGAACTTGTCCGGTTCTCGTGTGGCGACAAACAGACCATCCCTCAGCCTCACGGCCCCAAAGTACCCGACACTTTTGCGGCCAGGGAAATGACGAACCACAGGGTCCTTGACCTCGGGTGGAATCCACATCCGGCATCGCGAACCGTATTGCTGAAAATGAACTTCATCAAGCGCCCACAGGTCGATCTCTTCATCCCCGGTTATGGCTCGAAGTTTTTTTTATACTCCTCCTGTTGTGCAGAGTCCGCCCTGGCGATCACAGGCCGCGGCTTCCGCATCCGGAAGCCCATCTGGCGAAAGAGGCGCTGGCACTGCCTCGCTCCCAACGAGATCCCATACTGCGACTGGATGAACTCGGAAAGGGTCTTGCCATCCCAGAGGTTGGTTCCCATCCCAACATCCAACGGAGACCGCCGAAGGACGTTCCCGATCTTGCGAAACTCTTCGTCCCCGAGTCGGAAGGCCTCCCCGGCCGCTCCAAATCGACAAGTCCGGCAAGACCCTCTGCCTCGAAACGGTGGACCCAGTATTCCACGGTTCGAGGGGCATCCCCAAGCAAACGCCCGACTTCGGGACAACTCATCCCTTGTGCGACAAGCAGCACCGCATGGAGTCGATGGTCGTACCGGGAATCCCGGGATCGGCGAATCTCATCCTGGAGGCCAAGTACCATCAAATCGGCGTCTGGTATCGTGAGTTTTTTCATGCC
This sequence comes from Syntrophales bacterium, assembly GCA_040765725.1. Classification (GTDB taxonomy): domain Bacteria; phylum Desulfobacterota; class Syntrophia; order Syntrophales; family UBA5619; genus UBA5619. The sequence goes on along the minus strand of JAXGRQ010000053.1, from coordinate 3,596 downwards.
TCCACGATACCACATTCCGAATTAATGCGCAATTATTTGTGACGCTATGTAAAAACCTGCCCCCACTCCCCACATTGCGGTGAGTGGGGGAACAGGTTAGCTTGTTGTTTAATATTTGTAGACCGTTGCGATCTTCTTGGCCTTCTCCTGACCTTTCCAGTATTCGATCCGTTCTTTGATGAAGCTGAGCCAACTATCGATTTCAGCCGGCGTGTATCCCTTTCCTGCTATGTCCTTCTTGAAATCGGCAAATACGGGCTCCGCGGCCTTGCTCCACCGGGCAAGCTCCGCATCGCTCAGCTCGATGACCTGCCCGCCCTGCTTCTTGAAGAAGTCCACGCCTTCAATGTCGATGTCGTTCCAGAGCTTGGCCCATTTCTCCTTGTACTCCTCCGTGACGGCGTTGAACACCTTCTGAACGTCGGGAGGCAGGCTGTCCCACTTCTTCTTGCTCATGACCACATAAAACGTATCGCAACTTCCTACCTTCCAGGTGGTCGTCGCATACTTGATCACCTCGCCCGTCTTCCAGCCCTTCAGGGTTTCCATGTTGGACATCGTCCCGTCGACCACGCCCTTCCGGAGCGACTCGTACATATCGGGCATGCCGATCGGAACAGGCGTCGCGCCGAGGGCCGTGGTCAGGTCGGCCAGCCTTCCGGTAGCGCGGATTTTCAATCCCTTCAGATCTTCGAGCTTATTGACCGGTTTCTTGGTCGTATGAATAATCGTGGTGGCGCTCGTGGTGAACATCAGGGGATGATAATCGTCCCATTCCTTGATCTTGAACTTCGCAAAGAAATCGTTGGCCACATGGAGGCCGATCCAGGGGCTCGGGCAGGCAATGGGCAGTCCGAAGATTTCCGAGACCGGGAAACGGTCCCGCGTGTACCCCACATGGGAAAGACCAATGTCCGCAATACCGGAAAGCAGACCGGCAGCCATCTTGGGGGCCGACAGCAGCGTTCCCCCGGTGTGGTAGGTGATTTCCGCCTTTCCGGCCAGTTCCTTATTCAGCGTTTTGACATACTCATCCATGATGATCGAATGCGCGTGCATCGGTGGGAAATAGCTTGCAAACTTGATTTTGACGACATCCGCGGCTTGAGCAAAGGAAACCGCAAAAAACACGGACAAAACGACACCCAGGATCCCTAACGCTTTTTTTCTCATTTTATTCCTCCTTCTGATTGTGGTTTTAACCGGTTCATTTGTTCGGTCGCACTCGTCAAAAGCCCCCAATTTTTCACCCCCTTCTCAGCTGTAGAAAAGCGAGGGAAGCCAGAGGGCCAATTCCGGCAGAAAGAACAGCAATGCCCAGACCAAGCACAAAGAAATCAGGAAGGGCATCACCCCTCTGTATATCCGTCCGATCGGCACCCCGGTGATGTTCTTGACAACGAAGACGCAAACCGCCACCGGAGGAATCACCACGCCGATCGCGACGACGATGGCAATGACGATCCCGAACCAGATCGGATCGAAACCCAGTTTCATGACGGCCGGAAAGAAAATCGGCGTCGCCAGGATCATGAAGGGCAAGTCATCGATGAAAGAGCCGCCGATCTGATAAATGATGCAAATGACGATCAGGATCATGTAGCGGTTTAAGGGCAGCGTAAGGACCCAGTCGGACAGTTTCTGGGGAACATTGGTGACGGCCATGAAATGGCCGAGGATCACCGATCCGGCAATGATCATCAGGATCATTCCCGCGATGTTGAGGGTCTCCGCCACCGATTTGACGTAGGTCTTGAAACTCAAGTCCCGTCTCACAACCGACAGGACCAGCAGGGCGAAACAGCCGACGCCCGCCGCCTCCGAGGGGGTGAAATAGCCCGTCATGATCCCACCGACGACCAGGAAAAAAATCATCAGAACCCAGAAGATTTCAGGCAGCGTGCGGACCCTCGCCTTCCATGTGGATCGCTCCGAGCGCGGGGCAATCTTCGGATCCGTCTTTGCCCAGCCGTAGATGATGACCACAAAAAAAGCCGCGATCAGCAGACCCGGGAGTATCCCGGCCATGAACATCTTCCCGATCGACTGCTCGGTGATGATCCCGTAGAGGATGAGGACGACACTCGGTGGAATCAGGCTGCCCAGGGTGCCCACCGTCGCCACGATCCCCGTTGAAAGACGATCGTCATACTTATACCGTTTCATCTCCGGAATCGCGACACTGGCCATGGTCGCCGCCGTGGCCGTCGATGAGCCGCAGATGGCCTTGAAGCCGACCGCACCGGCGACGGTCGCCATCGCCAACCCGCCGGGAATATGGCCGATGAACTTGTTCGCAGAATTGAAGAGCCGCTGGGCGATCCCCGAATTAAAACCGATCTGCCCCATCAGCATGAAGAGAGGGAAAACCGTGTACCCGTAATTTGTAAAGGCCTCAAAAAGATCCCCGCCGATGAGATTCACGGCCGCCGTAAAACCGTTGAGATAGGCGAAGCCGGCGAAGCCGATCAGAGCCATGGCGAAACTCATTTCGATGCCGGTCGCAAAAAGGGCCAGCAACATTACCAGCGCGATGATGCAGATGGTCGTCTCATTCATGGATGGTCCTCCAGCTCTTCACGATCTCGAAAATGAAAACAAAACATTCGATAAAGCAACAGATCCCGATCCCGAAGGCCATCGGGTAGAAGGGCAGCATGATCGTCGGGGAGGTTTCCCCCGACAGGCGGTATTCGTTGCCGATGATGAAGAGGGCGCATCCGATCAGCACGAAAAGAAAGATATTCAGGATCCTGGTCAGGATGTGCATGATCGCCTTGTTCCGTTTGGATAGACTGTTCACCAACATATCCATGTAGACATGCTGCTTGTTCAGCGAAACCAGAGGAATGGAAAATCCGATGACGAGCCCCAAAGTCAGGCTGACCACTTCATAGGTTCCCATGAAGGGCATGCCGAATGCCCGCATGGTGACATCCGCAACGGTCAGCAGCATCATAAACGTCAATGCAATGCCGGCAATGACGGCCAGCCGCTTGCTCGCTTTTTGAAGAAAGCCGAATAGAAAGTCCATCGATCCCCTCCTTGACACGTGCGTGATCAAGACCTCTTTCGAAGGGTCCTGCGACACAATCCTCCCGCACCCCATGCCGCGAGGCGCCTCGCTTTGCGGTCGGGACACCGAATCCCGCTCTCAACCCGGGGCAGTCAACGCCCCCTCAGGAGTCCGGCAGGGATTTCCCCCCGACAAGCCGCAAGGCGCTTCCCCGGCGAAAAAATAAGGATGTTGCAGCATCGGCATCCGCCGAACGCGCCCCCTTTGGGCCCGGCCCCGAGCCTTTTCAAGAAAACCCGCCTTATCAAGACGAACGGTCTCCCGCCGTTTCGGCCTCATCCACGAAGTGGATCGCCTGGGAAGGACAGTTGGCCTCGCACGTGCCGCACTCGATGCAGACATCCGGATCGATCCGGCACTTCTCCTCCCCCTCCGCGATGGCGCCGACTTCACAACCGGATCCGCAGGCCCCGCAAAGGATGCAATCGCTGCTCACGACATACGGCATGGGACTTTCCCCCTCCTAAAAAGGCTTTTTTTCAAACAGAACGATCAGTGCCCCACAGGCGCCGTCCGTCAA
>JAXGRQ010000052.1:0-13270 GCA_040765725.1 Syntrophales bacterium | reverse complement strand
AAGCTGCGTTTCGTAATCCGAAATGAACTCTTTCCATTGACAGCCCAGCGTCCTTGTCGTGGCGATGGATACAGCAAACGATTTCCCCGCGGCACCGGCGGGAGATCTTATCGGGTTGTCCGCTTTTTCATTGTCGAAAACCCCGAGGATCCTGACCAGACGAGAGACAGGGAGAATCCGGATTGAAGGCTGTGAAACCATCGTCTGCAAATGCCCGGACAAAAGGCTCATCCCGTGCCGGAAAATCGATCGAAAAAATCCTCGATTTTCTAATGCACGCCATTGAGACCGCCGGCGCCTTTCTGTTGGCGGTCATGACCCTGATCATCCTCTGGCAGATTATCGCCCGTTTCCGGATCATCCACATCATCTCCCCATGGACGGAAGAGGTCGCCATGATCCTTCTGGTCTGGTTCGGACTGACCGGAGCGGCGATCGGCGTCCGCAAACACCTGCACATCGGCGTGGAATTCGTCACCACCCTCTTCCCCGAACGGGTCCAGAGAATCCTGATGATCGCCGTCAACATCCTGCTGGCTCTTTTCTCTGTCTTTTTACTGGTCAAGGGGGCGGAGCTTGCGTGGGCGCTGAAGGACACCGATACTCCCGCTACGGTGATTTCGCGCGGACTCGTCATCTATTCGGCCGCGCCGGCGGCCGCCTTCCTCATGCTCCTCTATTCTTTGGAACTGATCGTCAAACAGATCAACGAGATCCGAAGGGGAGGCAAAGGACGATGATCCAGGATCCGATCGCCATCGCCATCCTTCTTGGCTCCTTCGCGTTGCTGATCCTGATCCGGACACCCATCGCGTTTGCGCTCGGCTTCTCCTCCATTTTCACGGCCCTCTACAGCAAGATCGACCTGATGATCATCGCCCAGCGGATGGTCAACGGGATGGAATCGATCCCGCTGATCGCGATCCCGTTTTTCATCCTGGCCGGCCAGATCATGAGCGAAGGGCGGATCGCCGAGCGGCTCGTCAATTTTGCCAGCCTCTTCGTCGGCCGCATCCGGGGGGGGCTGGCAATGATCAACTGCGTGGACAGCATGTTCTTCGGAGGTATCTCCGGATCGGCGGTCGCCGACGTCTCCTCCCTGGGATCGATCATGATCCCGGCCATGGAAAAGAAGGGGTATACGAAAAATTTTGCGATCGCGCTGACGGTCACCACGGCGGTCCAGGCGGTTCTCATCCCGCCCAGCCACAACATGATCATCTATTCGATGGCCTCGGGAGGCACATCGATCGGAAGGCTCTTCCTGGCCGGCGCACTGCCGGGGATCCTGCTGGGGATATCGCTGATGGTCGCCAGTTACATCCTGGCCGTAAAATACAACTTCCCCCGGGAAACCTGGCCGGGCTGGCGGAGGGCCGTCGTCATCTTCGTCGAGGGGCTGCTCTCGGTGGGGGTGGCCGTCCTGATCATGGGCGGGATCATCACCGGGATCTTTACCGCATCGGAGTCGGCCGCCGTCGCTGTGGTTTACGCCTTTTTCCTGACCTTCTTCCTTTACCGCGACATTCCCATCAGGCGGTTCGGAAAGATCCTCAAGGATTCGGTCAACACCGTCTCCATGGTCTTTCTGCTGATCGCCACCTCAACCGCCTTTGCCTGGATCATGACCTCCATGCAGGTGCCGCAGGCGATCGCCGGCTGGCTGCTCTCGCTTTCCAACAACAAGTATGTCATCCTGACCCTGGTCAACCTCTTTCTGCTCATCATCGGAATGGTGATGGACATGGCCCCGGCGATCGTGATCTGCACGCCGATTCTGCTGCCGATCATGAAAACCATCGGCGTCGATCCGGTCCACTTCGGCGTGATCCTGATGTTCAATCTGGGGCTCGGCCTCTGCACGCCGCCGGTCGGGAACGCCCTCTTCGTCGGCTGCGCGGTCGGCAAGGCGAAGATCGAGGAGGTGGTGCCCTCTTTGCTGGTCTGCTACATCCCGATGATCGTCATCCTGTTTGTCATCACCTTTTTCCCGGAGATCGCGATGCTGCTGCCGAACTGGTGGATGAAATGAGAAGAGACGAGGGGCGCCCCTCGGAAACCGTGTTTTTGTGCCATATCTTGAAACTGAATGAGGAGGTGGTCGAAATGAAAAAGATTGGGATTCTGTTGTTGATCGCTGTTTTTGTCGGTGTGACCTTTGGCGCCGTTCCGGTCTTCGCGGCGGCAAAGGTCCTCAAGCTTGCCGAGGTGCATCCGAAGGGGTATCCGACGGAAATGGGGGATCAGAAGTTTTCGGAACTCTTCGAGAAACTGACCCAGGGCCGCTACAAAATCCAGGTGTACGGCAACAGCCAGCTTGGTTCGGAGAACGACGTCGTTGAGCAGGCGAAACTCGGTGTGATCGAGTTTGTCCGGGTTTCCACATCACCGGCGATTTCGGTCTTTCCGGAAATCGGCGTCTATTCGATGCCCTATCTCTTCCGCTCGCAGGATCACATGTGGAACGTGCTGAACGGTCCCGTCGGCCAGCACTTCCTGGCAGCGATGGAGAAGGTGGGCCTGGTCGGCGTCGGCTATTTTGATCCCGGTTCCCGGAACTTCTACACCACCAAGCCGTTGAAAAGCGTGGCCGATCTGAAGGGTCTCAAGATCCGGGTCCAGCCGAATCCGATCATGGTCAACCTGGTGAAGCTGCTGGGAGCCACCCCGACCCCAATCGCCTACGCCGAGGTCTACAGCGCGCTGCAGACGGGCGTCGTGGACGGAGCGGAGAACAACGTCCCGAGCTGGGTGTCGCAGAACCATTATGAAGTGGCCAAGAACTTCATCAAGGACGCCCATGCCCGGCTGCCGGAGCTGCTCATGGTCAGCAAGAAATTCTGGGATACCCTGAGCGCCACGGACAAGAAGGCAATGAAGGACGCGGCCAAGGAGGCGACCGCCTTCCAGATCAAGGCGTGGAACAAGGCCGAGGATGACTACCTGGCCCAGGCCAAGGCGAAGGGATGCATCGTCAGCGAGGCCAACATCGCCGAATTCCAAAAGGCGGTGGCGCCGATCTACGCGATGCCCGAGTATGCCAGCTACAAGCAGTGGGTGGACAAGATCAACGCCACAAAATAAATCGAACGACTGCGTGCAAGAGGGGTGAGCGGCAATGGATCCGCCGCTCACCCCCTTCGACCGCCATTCATTCCTTTTATTGAGGCAGGTGTTTTCTTTTGACCTTCACCCTGGTCCGGAATACCGTTACGGATTTCTTTTCCCGACGGATTTGGTATCTTTAGTATACCAGCCGTCGAAAATCACGAAGTCAGGGTGATCATCCAAGGAGTGATAGTTTTCCACCTTGAATCCACCCTGTTTTATTTTGCTGCCGTCGTACACCCGAACGTCAACCACGTATTTGTCATTCAAACGGGGACTGATCGCCGCCATTAACTTCCAAACCACATCCGGTGACATGCCTTCCTGCGTCACCAGATAGCTGCCTATCGGCGGGGGGATTTCCTTGGGCCCCGGCAGTTTTTTTGTCTGACCCTCTTTTTTCCAAAACATCCAGTTCATGATCGTTTCCCTCCCTGATGAACCGTGCATGTCGCCTTCACCTTGTTCGATCCCCAAAACGTTCCCAATGTCCGTACAGGGCTATTTTTCATTTTTGTCTTTTTTAAAACAGGTCCACCAAATCCCGGCGGCGCACCCGATGATAAACACCAGCAAACTTCCGATCTGGGACCAGGAAAGATCCATGATATTCACCGTCCTTCCCTTTCTAAAAACACCCTGTCACGGGACGATCAAACGACCGCCTTATTTTTGATAGGTGACGGTCAGTTGCTGGGAGGGTTTGGCTTGACCACCCGTGGCAACCACATTGATGACATTCTTGCCCTCGGTCAGTGGGATATCGGCCGAATACTTGCCGTCCTTGGCATTGGCGTCTATGTCATTCACGGTTACCTTTGCACTTTTGGCTTCGGTACCGGACACGCGGCCGCTGACCGTGATCGTGGGGGCATTGACGGTGGCGCCATCTTTTGGGGCGTCGACCTTCAGAACCAAAACCATCCCCGCATCCCAAGGCGCGTTTTCACATCCGGTCCATGGAAAGACCAGCAAACCAAACACAAACAAAATGCAAAGTGATTTAAAGAGGCTATGCATGATGGACTCCTTTCCCTTGCAATTATCTATTGGCATCGATGGATAAAATGGACATGCCCCGACAAATTCCCATCCCACGGCAAATCTGAAATCCACTAACCCGGGAATCGAATTTTCGGGAGCCTTACTGCCGCATTTTCGAGAGGTTGTTACACGATAGGAATGGGACGGGGAGGGCCCCGATTGGGGTTGGGTTGAAAGATGATTGAAAAAGGATCACAGGATGTTTCGGGACAGTAAATTTCCGAAACGATCCACGTGATCATTTTTATGGTTTTCGGTTTGGTGGCATCAAGACAATAGGGGATCTGATGCTTCTGGAGAGAACCGCAAAGTTCCGGCAGGAATTGCGGGGAATGAATGACGAGATCGTGTTTGCCGTCCCCCGGCGGCTCAATGAAACCAAAGGAACTGGCGCCCAGCAAGACCAGCAACAGAAAGGGCAAGATTCTCTGTAGCGGTGTGGATCGAAAGAATCTCATCGTTTCCTCACGTCCTGCATCTCCATCAGAATGGACTGATCAACGGATTGCCGGTGACAGTATGTTCTGCCGGACCTGAATTGTAAAGTGATATTTTTTCTCACGGCGCAAAAAAGCCGGCGGCGCCGGGCTTGAAAACCCATCGCCGCCGGCTTGATCCTCAAAACCGAAGGAGAGTCCGGTCTGCCGGATTCATCGGTGCGGATGGAAGGATCCGTTCCGAACCGTCTTGTTGACCGGCTTAATATCTGCCGCGGCCGCCCCGGAAGCCTCCACCCCCCCGGTTATCGCGCCTGGGGCCGGATTCGGTTTTCGGCCGCGCTTCGTTCACCGTAATGGTTTTCCCATCCAGTTCGCCGCCGTTGAATTTCTTGATCGCCTCCTGGGCTCCCTCCTCGGTCTCCATCTCCACGAAGCCGAAGCCCCGTGAAACGCCTGAAAACTTGTCCTTGATGACCGACGCCGATACCACCGCTCCGGCTTCGGAAAAATTGTTCCGCAGATCCTCATCCGTTACTTTTTGCGACAGGTTCCCTACATACAAATTCTTGTTCATGGTTCGCCTCCTCGTCCATTTTTAAATACCCCCTCCGTTTTTCCTTGGCAAGAGGCCAAAACAGTTCCGGGGCCTGTTCATGTCGCCCGGCACCCGGACAGCGTATGAAGATCCGACAAAAAAACCGCCAGCCTCTGAAGAGTCCGGCGGTTCACCTTACGCTTCATCCTGTCCATGTCCGGAACCTGCCGGTTTCATGCTGAATGTCCGCCTTGCATCACCCGGCATTCGATTGTCATCCTTGTCCACGAAGAATCAAAAGTCAAGACATTTATTGAAGTCCTCGTTTTTCAAAGGTCTTTTTCCCCTTCTGTGTTTTGGGCCTCCTCCCCGCTTTCCGGTCCGGCAGGTTGATCCTTCCGGAGAATCCCCAGGATGAACAGGATCACGGCCACAACCGTAATCACCCAGACGCCGTAAGCCTTGACGGCGGCAAAAACGGCGATGCAGAACAACATCAGCCCGAGAGCGATCAACACCCGTTTCATGATTTACCCGATCATCCATCCTTCGGCGATCCGGCCGCAAAAATACGTCCAGGGGGGACACAGGCATCTCAGGAAGCCGGATGGGAAAAACCCGTGACGCGTTACTCCCATTTTCTCCGGTCTTCGATTTTCCGGCTGTTTGCGGGAATGTCGGCGACAAAAACCACCTCCCCCCGCAGTTTGGTGGCTTCCCGGACCCTTTCCGTAAGAGAATTCCGCAACACATCCGTCCCCTGCACACCGGGTTTCAGACGGACCTCCAGGGTCATCTGGTCCGCGCCTCCCTCCCGGGTGACGACCAGCCGCGCCGCATCCACTTCGCCGGCAAACCTTGAGACCGCTTCGTCCACCTGTCGGGGATGGACGAACATCCCCCGGACCTTGGTCACCTCGTCGGCCCGGCCCAGAATCCCCCGAAGCTTGCGGGACGTTCTGCCGCATGCGCACATTTCGTCATCGACGGCAGACAGGTCCCCGGTGCCGTAGCGAACCAGCGGGTAGCATTCGTTGGCAAGGTTCGTAACCACCACCTCGCCGACGCTGCCGGTCGGCAGCGGTTCCCCCGTCGACGGATCGCAGATCTCCACATACTGATCCTCCGCGAGGTGCATCCCGCTTTCCCGGGGGCATTCGTACGCCAACGCCCCCAACTCGGCGGTGATGTAGGCCTGGCGAACGATGACCCCGTATGCGTTCAAATCCTTTCTGTGTGCCGGCACCAGAATCTCCCCCCCCACCAGCGCGATCTCGATCGCCAGATTCCCGGAGGGGTCATATCCCATTTCTCCCATCTTCCGGATCAGGGACAGCAGAAAGGAGGCCGTGCCGAGATAGCCGTTGATTTTCAGTTCCACCATGGTCCTGACCTGAATTTCCGTATTTCCGACTCCGGTGGGAACCATCACGCAGCCGATGCCTCCGCACGCCTCGTCCAGGAAGATCCCCGCGGGGGTCAAATGGTGGGAAAAGGTGTTCATGACGAGGTCCCCGGAACGAAAACCCACATTGTAGAGGCATTTTCGCAGCCCCCAGTAATCCTCCTTCCGCCCCTCCGGGTCATAGAGCGGACCGGGCGAAACGTAGATCCTCTTGAGGCTTTCCACCGGAACGGCGAGAAACCCCCCGAACGGCGGGTTCTCCCGGTGACGTTCCGGCATCCGGTTCTTTTTCAGCACGGGGATCTTCGGAAAATCATCGATCGTTCCGACGGACGCCGGCGTTATGCCCCTTTCATCGAGAAACTTCCGGTAACCGGGCGCCTTTTCATAAGCGTAGCGCAGACTTCTCAGCGCCGCCTTCTGCTGGAGGACGGCGCGGTCCGCCCGATCCATTGTTTCGATCTTTTCGTTATAATATCCAATGTTTCTCTCTTCCGGCCTTCGTCGCGGCATCGGCAATCTCCTCTGCGTTTGATGCGGAACCACTATTCCGTTGACACCGACTGTTTCTTCATATACTTTCGCCGCTGAAAAGGGAACTCTTAAATTGACACCTCTAAACCGAAGGATCCTCGACCTCCTTGAAGACGGGGACCGCCTCTTTACACCTTACGGGCCGACCATCGGGGAGATCCGGACCTTGGCGGTCGGAATCCGGGACAGGCTTGTTCGTTCGGATCTCTCCACAGACAGCCCGGTTTGTCTCTGCATCGAGGACAAGCCCCATCTGCTCGCCGCCCTGCTGGCCTCGCTGGCCGGCGCTCCGCACTTCATCCTCCCCCATGCCTTTCATCCCCAGGTTCTTCGGGATCTGCGCGAAGCGAAACCCTTCCGGCTGATCCTGACGGATTCCGATGTCGAACCCCCGAAGGGCGCCACCGTGATCCGGCTGGAGGATTGCCGTCCCGGCGATCGACCCCTGCGGCTGGTCCGCCCGCCCGACCAGCCCTTTGTGTCCCTTTTCACCGGAGGCTCCACCGGAAAGCCCCGGATCTGGTCCAAGACTGCCGCAAACCTGTTCGGCGAGGCTTTCTACATTGCCCGCACGCTCGGCGTCGGCGACGGCGATTGCCTCCTTTCCACCGTTCCGCCGCAACACATCTACGGGCTTCTCTATTCGGTCCTGCTTCCGTTTGTCGCCCCGGCCCGGGTTCTTCGCAGAACCTGCACGTTTCCCCGGGAGATCCTCGATGCACTGGAAAAAGAAAAAGCCACCGTTCTCGTCAGTGTTCCGATCCATTACCGGGCCTTGAGATCCGGCGATTTGAGGCCCTTTTCGCTCCGATTGGCCTTCTCCTCCGCAGCCCCCCTGGATCCCGGGGACGCAGTCTCCTTTCTGGAAAAGACGGGGGTGGCCGTTACGGAAATTTACGGTTCGACTGAAACGGGAGGGGTGGCCACACGGGCGGACGGAGGGAAACAGGGCTTCTGGACGCCGTATGCCTGCATCGAATGGAAGATTCTTTCCGAACGGCTCTGCGTCCGCTCGGATTTTATCTCCCCCGATCTGCCGCGCGACGCGGAAGGGTACTTCATCACGTCAGACCGCGTATCCCAGGCGGAAGGAAGCCTGTTCCGGTTCCTCGGACGGGCGGATCACATCGTCAAGATTGCAGGAAAGCGTGTCGACCTGGAAGAGATCCGGGACAGGATCCGGCGGATACCGGAGGTCACGGACGCCTTCATCACCGTCCTTCCGCCGAACGGGACGCAGCGGGCGGAAATTGCGGCGCTGGTGGCCACCGACCTTCCGGCTCGCGACCTACGGGCGGCCATCCGATCGCTGGAAGGATCCTACGGCCGTCCGCGCCGGATCCGGACCGTCCGCGCCATCCCCACCCTGCCGAACGGGAAGATCGACCGGGTGCGGATCGAGCAGATCTTCAACGCCCCCCGCAGCCCCAAAAAGGAGCGGGAGTCCACGGTCAACCTTTCTTCCCCCCTCTAACCGGATCCATGAGAAAGGGCTCGAAGTGATACCACTCGAAGGGATGGGACTGCACGGTTTTGGCCAGCAGATCCGCATAGGTCTGGGCGGCCGCCTCGACGGCCGTCCGTCGCTTTGCCCGCGATGTCGCGTTCACGAAAAGCGGCGGATGCGTGACGAGATGGTAGCGCCCTTCCCCCGTCCGATATCCGAAAGAAATCAGCAGCGGAGCGCCGGAGAGCATGGCCAGGATATAGGGAATCTCCGGGATACGGGCCTCACCGCCGGCAAACCGGACGGTGACGGTCTTCTGATCCCGACCCCACAACCGGTCCCCCGTCAACGAGACCAGGCCCCCTTCACGCAGAAAATGCAACCCCTCCAGGATGTCCGTGGCCGCCCCCCCGCTTTCCGGAACGGAGACCACCCGGATCCCGATCTTTTCGACGCTCTGCTTCTGCCGTCGCTCGATCTGCTCCCTGTGCTTTGCCCCCAGATAGAGCAGCAGCCTCATCCCGGGACACTTTTCCCCGTAACGCTGCAGGAGTCGGGCGGCGACCTCCCAGCTCCCCACATGGGACATGAGGATGATGCCGCCCCGCCCGCTTTCTGCCGCCGAAACGATATGATCCCATCCCTCAAAGGTCGTCCGGATTTCCTCTCCGCGGGCCAGGCGGTATCGGTCCAGAAACACTTGGACAAAACCGTGATACTGGCGCCATGCGCACTGCAATGCATGCCATCGCCCGCGTTTCGGGAAGAGGCAGCGGTAAAAGCGGACGCTGACGGCGACGCGGTGCGGGAAGAAGAGAAAATATCCGGTAGCCACCGGCCGGGCCAACAGCAGGAAAATCCCATCCCCGAACCGCTGCGCCAGAAAAATCAACATACGGTAGAAGAGGTCCTTCACGGCGCCCCCCGCGACGGTCCCGCCGGTCTGTCGGCGATGAACCAGTACTCTTCGCTGCCCGGCGATGCCTCCTCCACTGCCGCAACCTGATACCCGGCCGCGCGGAGCATCGTTTCCAGCCCATCGCAACTTCGGTCATGCGGCGACATCCCATGCCTTTTCAGGCGCAGTGCCTCCAGTCTCCGCATCCACGGGGCGCGGCCACTTTGCGGGACCGTGGCCCGGAGGATGAGACGGCCGCCGGGGATGAGCTTTCCGAACAGCTTCCGGAGGGTCCGGTGCAGCGCTTCATCGTCGAGCATGTGGATGATGTCGAGGACCAGGGCCGTATCGGCCTCACCCGGGAGTGGATCGAGGTCGTCTGGCGCCCGACCGACATGCGCTTTGCCGCGGGGACCGAAAACACGCCCGGCGACGCGGATCCGTTCCCGATCCGGATCCAGACCGTGCACCTCGGCTTCGGGAAACAGCTCCAGAAGCCATGCCGACGGAACCCCGTAGCCGCACCCGACATCCAGGATGCGACGGGGGCTCCTCACGAAGGAAGCGAGCCTGCCAAACATCGGATCGAGGCGGATCTTCCAGCGGGCAAACAGGCGCGGAACGGCCTCGATGGGACGGTACCTCAGCAAGGTCCGCTCGATGTGCCGGCGAGAGCCGGCCTCCAGGTTCTCCGGCGGGAGACCGACCGGAACCAGTGCCCGCTTCACAAGCGGCGGAACGATCAGAAAGGCCCCTATGAGGGAATAGGCGATCCCCAACAGCGAGGTCAGACCGATGCTCTTGAGGACCGCATGCCGGGCGAAAGCCAGAACGCCGAAACCGGTGAGCGTCGTCGCTCCCGCCATCAGAATCGCCTTGCGGATCAGCGCCATAAAAGGTTGAGATTCGTCGAGATACCGACGGTAGGCGCACACATAATAGATTCCGTAGTCGATCCCCATCCCCATGATGACGATCCAGAGCATGATTCCCGGAATGTCGATCGGTCGGCCCAGAAGCTTCAGCGTCCCGAGCGTGCAGACCAGCGCGAAGACGACGGGCGCAAGGACGATCAGCGACAGTCGCCAGTCCAGAAAGAACAGAAAAACGACCAGGATGATCCCCACACCGGTGATGAGGGCAATCTCGGTGAAAATCGAAACGAGAACATCTCCCAGTCGCCGGTTGAAGAGCCCGGCATCGAAGAGGCTCGCCAGTCCCTTCCCCCCGAAGCGGCTGAAGAAATCCTCCGCCTGGTAGGACGGCCCGGGCGTCAGCATCGAAACCTGAACCCGTGAGGATCCATCCGCAGCGATCCCCAGGAGGCCCGCAAACCTCTCCGGCACCGGAATGGCGTTCGGCGGCGGCGCGGTCAGGGAGATCAGGAAGAGGGTGAAGGCATCGGGCGAAAATCCCATCTCCCGGCTCGCCTTCGTCAGTTCCTGTCGCAGATCCCTCACACGGTCCGGATTCCAGAAGGCCTTCCAGTCCGCCGCACGCTCCCCGGCGAGCCTCTCCCCGGGAAAGAGATCGGACAGGAGGAACGCCCCTCCCAGGGTTCCTCTTCCGATCTCTCTCCGCAACATTCCGTAGAGCCGGTCGTTCTTTTCCTGAAGTTCGGCGAAATCTTGCCCCTCGGTCATCATATAAACCCGGCTTGTCAGATCCCCCCAGACCTGTTGGATCGTCTTTTCGGCGGCGATCGACTCGGCGCTCAGCGAGTTCATCGCGGCGATGTCGACCTGAAAAACAGGACGGGCGTAAAGGAGCATGAATGCAAAGAAGACCGCCGCAACGGCAAGCCCCTTCATTCCGACGGGCCGCGTGATTTGATCCAGGACCCGACTGAACCGGTCGTGGCGCGGTTTGAGGGCCGGCGGCATCACGGGGATCATCCGGGGGAAAATCCAATGGACGAAGGCAAAGGCCATGGCCGCCCCCAGGGCCGCGAAGAGGCCGATCTGGGCCATGACGCCGAACCGGCTCACCAGCAGCAGCAGAAAACCGCCGACCGTCGTCAGGGCGGCGAGGATCTCCCCCGACTGAACCTCACGGGCCGCCTGCCGCCCCGAAACCTCGCAAGGCCGGTCGAGAAACAGAAGATAGGTGATCCCCAGATCCACCGTGAAGGCCATGATCGCCCCGCCGAAGCTGACGGCGAGGATCGACAGTGACGGAAAGACGAGGGAGCAGGCCAGCAGCGCAAAAATGGCTCCGGCGCTGGACGGAATCAGGGCCATCAGGCCGACGAGGGGTCTGGGAAAGGTGGCCACGAGCAGGAAGGCGATTCCGAGCATCGTCAGCAGAAGTGCCGTCCGCATGTCGTGGCGGGCGGCATTCTCGTTGTCCAGCGCGGCGCGGTAGGCCCCTACGGGCGTCAGTGTGAATCGGGGCGCATCGGCGGGCCGGTTGTTGTTGATCCTCTCCTCCAGACCGGCCATCAGCGGCGGAATGGCTCGGGAGTAGGCGGTGTCCGTTGCGGAACCCCCGAGCTCCGCCATGACCAGCAGGTGATTCCCGTCCCGGGAAAGAATTTTCCCCCGGTAGAGCCGGGCCTCGCGGCTGGGGAGAAGCTGGGACATTCTTTCCAGAACGAGGTTCCGCAAGCCCAGCGGATCGCGGGCTATGAGGCCGGCCTGGCCGATTCCCTCCATTCCCTGCAGGGTTTTCAGATCCTCCGCCAGGATCGCGCGCATCCTCTCCGGCTCCAGAAGCGGCGCCACCTGGGTTTCGAGATGCTCCGCATCGAAAAGCAGCGGGAGGCTGTCGGTGATCCGGGCAATGAGTTCCGGAAAGAGCGCCTCGATCCGCCCGGCGCCGACCTGCCGGAACAGACCGCTTGCCCGGAGCCCCTCTTCGATCGCATTCCCCGCGGCGACCAAGGCGTCACGATCGCCGCCCGGGCAGGCGACATCGACCACCAGCCGGCTCTGGACAGGAAGGTGCCGGATGACCCGGTGGGCGTCCGCCAGAACGGGATCGTGGAGGGGAATCGATTTCAGGATGTCCGTTTCGATCCGGATGACATGGGATTCATAAATCAGAACCGCCCCCAAGATCACCGCAATCACGGCGATCAGCGGCCAGTTGAATCGGTAACGCGTGGAAACCATCCTCATTCCCTTCTTAGGATCCGCCGAATGATCCTCAGGAAGATCAGACGAGTGAACGTTTCGGAGTTCCTGCAAAAATCGACGAAGGGCCGGAAATGGGAAATCCTCTTGCTGCCGGGCGCATAGGAGACCCAGACCGGCGCCTCCAGAACGGGAATCCCCTCCCATCGCGCCCGGACCAGGATCTCCACCTCGAACTGAAACCGCCGGGCGCGCACGCCCAGCGCAAGCGTTTCGGGCAACGGGTAGACGCGCATGCCGCTCTGGCTGTCGGACAGGATGGGCCCTCCCGCCGCCCGGACCCAGAAATTGGAAAAACCCCGTCCGAATCGGCTTGTCCACGGAACATCGTCCCCGACCATCCCCTCCCGCCACCCGATGACGATGGGGCGAAGGCCCGTCGGGATGGCCCGGATCATTCCGGGAACGTCGGCAGGGTCATGCTGACCGTCCGCATCGAGCGTTACCGCCCAGTCCGCCTTTCCCGCCATGGCCGTGAAACCGGTCAGCAGGGCTGCCCCTTTGCCCCGGTTTTTTTCATGTTTTAGAACGGCGATGCCTTCGACCCGCGAGAGTTCGGTTGCCGTTCCATCGGTCGACCCGTCGTCGACAACCCAGACGGGCCATCCCAGCGCAAGGGCCCGCCGGATCACCAAAACGACGCCTTCGGCGTGGTTGTATACCGGAATCAGGACCGCAAAGCGGCCGGCGGGAATCCCGCTTGCCGTTACCGCCGTCATGATTGC
>JAXGRQ010000051.1:0-13744 GCA_040765725.1 Syntrophales bacterium | reverse complement strand
AAGGCAAAACTCCTATTGACATACCAAGGGGGTTTTTTTATGATGGGCCGCCGACAACGATTCTGAGATCGGAAACGTCTTTACCATCGCGGCGGACCCGCGTTTCATGAAAACAGATTTTCATCCGAATCATACCCAATCAATCAACGACCCACGCCTTCGCGGGGATGGGGGATCATGACGGGCAAAAAGATTTCCCTGCAGAGGCGGAGGCCCCTCTTACGGATCTTGACCGGGCGGTAACGGATATGGCGAAGCTGAAGCTCAAAACGCATTTGATCAACCGCGAGTGGTGCAAGGGATGCGGAATTTGCGTGCATTTCTGCCCCAAGAAGGTCCTCGAACTGGACGAATTCGAAAAGGTGGCGGCGGCAAGGCCGCAGGACTGCATCTGCTGTAAACTCTGCGAGTTGCGGTGCCCGGACCTGGCGATCGAGGTTCAGACGGAGCAGGAGTAATATGGGCGGCGATTTGAGGTTTGTTCAGGGAAATGAAGCCTGCGTGGAGGCGGCGCTGTATGCCGGCCTGGATTTTTTCGCCGGTTATCCGATCACGCCATCGACGGAGATCGCGGAGCTGATGTCGTCCCGCCTGCCCCGGAGGGGCGGCAGATTTCTGCAGATGGAGGACGAGATCGCCTCGATCTGCGCGATCATCGGGGCGTCGCTGACCGGAAGCAAGGTGATGACGGCCACCAGCGGACCGGGGTTCTCGCTGATGCAGGAAGGCCTCGGTTACGCGATCATGGCAGAGATCCCCTGCGTGATCGTGGATGTGCAGCGGGGAGGCCCCTCGACGGGCCTGCCGACCAAGGTGAGCCAGGGGGACATCAACCAGGCGCGCTGGGGGGTTCACGGGGATCACGCGATCGTTGCGCTGACGGCTTCGAACCACCAGGACGTGTTTTCGATCACGGTCGATGCCTTCAATTTTTCAGAAACCTACCGGACGCCGGTGATCCTGCTGTTCGACGAGACGATCGGACACATGCGGGAGCGGCTGGAGATTCCGGAGCCCGGGGGCATTCATCTGGTGGAAAGGCTCAAGACCTCGGTCCGGGAGGGGGTGGATTACCACCCGTACCTGCAGAGGGAGGACGGCCGCCTGCCGATGTCCGATTTCGGCGGGGTGCACCGGTACAACGTGACGGGCCTGTTTCACGACATGTGGGGATTTCCGTCGGAGAACCCGCGTGTGGTCCACGAGCTGATGCGGCATCTGGTGGACAAAATCGAAAACCACGTCGAAAGGATGACCCGCTATCGCGAATATTATGTGGAAGACGCTGAGGTTTTGCTGGTCTCCTATGGAGCGTCGGCACGCTCATCGCTCCACATGGTCACCGATCGCCGACAGCACGGAGAGAAGGTGGGGCTGCTGGAGCTTCAGACCCTGTGGCCCTTTCCCGCCGCGCTGGTGAGGGAGAAGGCCCGCCATGCCGAGTTCGTGGTGGTCGTGGAGATGAACATGGGGCAGGTCCTGCTGTCGGTAAAGGCTTCGGTGGAGCGGCCCGAGCGGGTATTTCTGGCCAACCGGGTGGACGGAACGCTGATCACGCCGATCGATATCCGCAACATCCTCCGGCTGATCCAGGGCAAAGGAGTCTGACATGGCCGTCAAGGATTATATCCGGGAGAGGTTTTTCCCTCATATCTGGTGCCCGGGCTGCGGGCACGGCATCGTGCTCAACAGTCTGGTGCGCGCGGTGGAGGGGCTCGGCCTGAGGAAGAACGACATCGTCATGGTATCGGGGATCGGCTGTTCCTCGCGGATCGCAGGATACCTCGATTTTCACACCTTGCACACGATTCACGGACGGGCGCTCGCGTTCGCCATGGGCGTGAAAATGAGCCGCCCGGACCTGACCCTGCTGGTGCCGATGGGAGACGGGGACGCGCTCTCCATCGGCGGGAACCACTTCATCCACGCTTGCCGGCGGAACGTCGACATGACGGCGATCGTGATGAACAACCGCGTGTACGGAATGACCGGCGGGCAGTTTTCACCGCTGTCGGGACACGGCACCATGGCGACGACCGCCCCGTATACGAACATCGACCAGGAATTCGACGTGGTCACGCTCGCCACGGCGGCGGGAGCCACATTTGTCGCGCGCGCGACCGCCTACCACGTTCAGCAGCTCCCCGGCATTCTGGAGGAGGCGATCCGTCATAAGGGGTTTTCCGTGGTGGAGGTCATGACCCCCTGCCCGACGTACTTCGGGCGGAAAAACAAAGAGGGAAGCGTCGTGAAGATGATGGAAAACCTGAAGACGGGGACCACCCCGATCGGCTCGAAGGCGAAACAGGAGAATCCTTCGCTGATCGAGAGGGGGGTTTTCGTCAAGAAGGAGATGCCGGAGTACTGCGCCGAGTATCAGAAGATCATCGATCGGGCAATGAAAGGTCAATGACGATGGAGCGATGCAGGATGGTCTTTTCCGGTTCGGGGGGGCAGGGGGTGATCACGGCCGCGATCATTCTGGCCGAGGCGGCCGTGCTGTGCGAGAACCTCATCGCCGTCCAGTCCCAATCTTACGGCCCGGAGGCGCGAGGCGGCGCGACCCGCTCCGATGTCATCATCGCGGAATCCCCGATCCACTATCCGAAGGTGATCCAGCCCAACGTTCTGATATGCCTGACCCAGCAGGCCTACGCGAATTATTTTTCCATCCTCCGCCCGGGCGGGTTGCTGCTCACCGACACCCATTACGTCAAACTGGGGAAAAAGGTGGATGCCCGGCAGGTGGAATTGCCGATGTACGAGACCGTGATGGAAAAGATCGGCCGCCCGATCGTCTTTAACATCTGCATGCTCGGCGCCGTCCTCGGATTGACGAAGCTGGTCCGACCCGAATCGATCATGAAGGTCCTGGAAACGCAGATACCCGCCAGTTTCCTCGAGATGAACCGCCGGGCCCTCGATCTCGGGCTGAAGCTGACCGAGGGACTTGGTGACTGAAGTCCCCGCCCCCGTCAGGGTCCCGCTGCGGTGAAAGAGTGAGACCTGCACCGTCGCAGAGCCGTCCGATACGACAAAGCCCCGGAGGGAAAAGATGAAGATCCACGAATTTCAGGCGAAGGAGCTGCTGCGCAGTTACGGCATCCCGGTTCCGCGCGGCAAGGCGGCTTCCACGCCGGACACGGCACGCCACGCGGCGGAACAGTTGAAGGGCAGGGCCGTCATCAAGGCGCAAATCCACGCGGGAGGCCGGGGAAAAGGAGGCGGCGTCAGGACGGCCTCCTCGCCGGACGAGGCGCTTCATGCCGCCAGGGCGATCCTCGGGATGCAACTGGTGACCCATCAGACCGGCCCCAAGGGGAAAAAGGTGCGCCGGGCCCTGGTGGAAGAGGCCCACGCCGTCCGGAAGGAACTTTACCTGAGCCTGGTCGTGGACCGGTCGCGGGGAAAGGAATGCGTTGTGTTTATGGCCTCGGCGGAAGGCGGCATGGACATCGAACAGGTGGCGGCGACCGCCCCGGAAAAGATCGTCCGTTGCGCAGTCCATCCCGTCGTCGGCATCAGCCCGTTCCAGGCCCGAAAGCTTTCCGCCCCTCTGGGGCTGGACGCGGAGCAGCGAAAGGTGTTTGCCGAAATCGTCCGGAACCTCTACCGCCTCTTTCTCGAAAAGGACTGCTCCCTTGTGGAGATCAACCCGCTGGCGGTCACCGAAGACGGCCGCCTTCTGGCGCTCGACACGAAGATCAACTTCGACGACGACGGACTCTACCGCCACCCCGAGATCCGTGAGCTCAGGGACCCGGACGAGGAGGATCCGCTGGAGGTCATAGCGAAAGACGCCTCCGTGAACTACATCAAACTGGACGGCAACGTCGGTTGCATGGTCAACGGGGCGGGGCTTGCGATGACGACGATGGACCTGATCCAGATGGCCGGGGGGGAGCCGGCGAATTTTCTGGATGTGGGGGGCGGCGCTTCGGCGGAACAGATCGAAAAGGCGTTTCGCATCCTGACCTCCGACCCGAGCGTGAAATGCATCCTGATCAACATCTTCGGCGGCATCCTGCGCTGCGACCGCGTCTCCGCCGGACTGATCCAGGCGGCCAAAAACATCGACCTCAAGCTGCCGATGGTGGTCCGGCTGCAGGGGACCAATGTGGAGGAGGGTCGGCGGATGCTGCGGGACTCCGGCCTCCGGTTCACGGTGGCCGACGGACTCTACGAGGCGGCCGAAAAGGCCGTGGCGCTGCTGGGATGAAAACGGCGCCGGGTCGCCGGAAACAGGCGCGCGCCTGAAGGAGAAACACGGATGGCCATACTGCTGGACAAGGATTCGCGCATCGTCATTCAGGGGATCACCGGCTCGGAGGGAAGCTTTCACGCCCGCGAGTCGGTGAAGATGGGAACGCGGGTCGTGGCCGGGGTCACGCCCGGAAAGGGGGGAACGGATCTGGACGGGATTCCCGTGTACGACCGGGTCTGCGATGCCGTCGAAAAACAGCAGACCAACGTCTCGGGAATCTACACGCCGGCGGCGTTCACGCCGGATGCGATTTTCGAGGCCATCGAGGCCGGGGTCGGACTGATTGTCTGCATGACCGAGGGGATTCCGGTTGCGGAGATGATCCGCGTGAAGCAGGCTCTGAAAGGATCGGGCACGCGGATGATCGGGCCGAACTGCCCCGGGATCGCGACCCCCGGCGTCGGCAAGGTCGGCTTCATGCCGAATTTCATCCATCAAAAGGGAAACGTGGGCGTCATCTCCCGCAGCGGGACCCTGACCTACGAAATGATCTGGCAATTGACCGAACTCGGGATCGGCCAGTCCACCTCGATCGGCATCGGCGGGGACCCGATCGTCGGCACCGGTTTCATCGAGTTGCTGGAGCTTTTTCAGAAAGACCCCGAAACCGAGGCGATCGTGATGATCGGCGAGATCGGAGGAACGGCGGAAGAGGAGGCGGCCGAGTTCATCCGGGGGAATGTGACGAAGCCGGTGGTTTCCTTCATCGCCGGACGGACGGCGCCCCCGGGGCGGCGGATGGGGCACGCCGGCGCGATCATCTCCGGCGGAAAAGGAACGGCCGCCGAGAAATTCAAGGCCCTCGAAGGGGCGGGTGTTCTGGTGGAAAAAAACCCCGCCGAAATCGGCCGGCGCGTCCGGGAGGTACTGCAATCGTCCGGCAAAACATAACGGCACCTGAAAACATCACGCTGAAGAACAACAGAAGTCCCCGCTTGACAGACCGGGAATTAGCTGTTAGGAACCCTGAACACGTGAGATGATCCGTCGGGGCCGGGAGCGGCCCCGGGGTTGACATCCAAACCCGTTGCTTTCTTGACATCAGACAGGGGGGCGTATGTTCATCTGGCTCTTTCACCGCATCAGCGGCGTGACCCTGATCATTCTGTTCGGCATCAAGATCCTCACCAGTTTTTTTCTCTTCACAAAAGACCAGAAACCCGACTGGGCGCTCAGCCTGCACCGGCACCCCGTGCTGGACATCCTCATTCTGGTCCTGTTCACCTTTCACAGCATCTACGGCCTCAGAACCGTGGCCATTGACCTGGGCTGCCGGAAGGAGAAGCTGTTGTTCTGGGCGGCAAACATCGCCGCGGGCATCCTTTCCATCGCATTGATCATTCTCTATTTCCGGTTTTCATAGGGCGCGGGCATGCTGAATCACGATATCCTCATTGTCGGCGGCGGTCTCACGGGGCTTCGGGCGGCTGTCGGCCTGTGCGACCGTTTCAACGTGGGGCTGATCTCGAAGGTCTATCCGACACGCTCCCATTCGATCGCCGCACAGGGGGGGATCAACGCCGCCCTGACCAACAATCCCGACAGCCGGGACGACTCCTGGGAAAAGCACACTTACGATACGATCAAGGGGAGCGATTTTCTGGCCGACCAGGACGCCGTCGAGATCATGTGCAAGGAGGCCATCAAGATTGTCTACGAGATGGAGCACTGGGGATGCCCCTTCAGCCGCTTTCCCGACGGCACCATCGCCCAGCGTCCCTTCGGCGGCGCCGGCTATCCGAGGACCTGTTACTGCACCGATATCACGGGACATGCGCTGCTCAACACGCTGTACGAACGGGCGGTCGCCAAAGGAGTCAAGATCTATCCCGAATGGTTCGTGACGGCGCTATGCATCGAAGGGGGCCGCTGCCACGGCGTCATCGCGTTGGATCAGACCCGGGGCGAGCTGATCCCCGTTGCCGCCGACGCGACCTTTTTCGGGACCGGCGGATACGGGCGGGTCTATCAGCACTCCACGAATGCGCTGATCAATAACGGCAGCGGAATCGGTATGGCCTATGCGGCAGGAGCACCGCTGAAGGATATGGAATTCGTCCAGTTCCATCCCACATCGCTGATCGGCACCAACATCCTGATGACGGAAGGATGCCGCGGCGAGGGGGGATACCTGTTCAACAACCAGCATGAACGCTTCATGCAGCGGTATGTCCCCTCGGCCATGGAGCTGGCGCCCCGGGACATCGTCTCCCGGTGCATCCAGACGGAGATCAACGAGGGGCGCGGGTTCGATCACCCGCTGGGGAAATACATCCAGCTCGACATCCGCCATCTGGGGGAAAAGAAGATCCTGGAGCGGCTTCCCGGCATCCGGACCATCTGCATCGATTTCATCGGAATCGATCCCGTTCTCGAACCGATCCCGATCATGCCGTGTCAGCACTATTCGATGGGGGGAATCGACGTCAACGAACGGTGCGCTTCGGACATCCGGGGTCTCTATGCCGGAGGCGAATGCGCCTGCGTCAGCGTTCACGGCGCCAACCGCCTGGGGGGCAACTCGCTGCTGGAAACGATCGTTTTCGGAAAGGTGGCGGCGCGGGCGATCACCGAGGATCTGCCCCACCTCCCCCCGCCGGATCAGAAACCCCTGCTGCGGCTGAAGGAAGAGGTCGAAGAAAAGATGCGACGTCTGACCGAACCCGGCCGGGAGAGGCCCTACCGGCTGCAGGCGGATCTCGGCGCCGTCATGAACGAGAAGGTCGGCATTTTCCGGACCCGCGGGGAGCTGGAGCAGGCCCTGGAAAGCGTGATCGGATTCAAGGAGCGCTATCGGGGCGTCGGCGTTTCCTCGCCGGTCCGGCACATGAATTACGAACTGACCGTCGCGCTGGAATTGGAGTACATGCTGGAGGTCTCGCACACGATCATCCTGGGAGCGCTGCTGAGGGAGGAGAGCCGAGGCGCCCACTACCGGACCGATTTTTCGACCCGGAACGACCGCGACTGGCTCAAACACACCATCGCCACGCAGGGGTCGGACGGCGCGCCCGTCATCTCGTTCAAGGATGTGGTGATTACACGGTATCAGCCGGTCGAGAGAAAGTATTGATAACGGCAAATATGGACTGCGGGGGAACAAACATTGATCAGGGAGAGTGCGTACACCTTTAAAATCCTCCGTTACGACGCAAAGGAACCGGGAATCGGCCCGCGCTTTTCCAGCTACCGGATTCAGGTCATTCCGGGCCTCACGGTGCTGGCGGTGCTGCTTCGGATCCGGGACGAGATCGACGGGACCCTCGCCTTCCGCTCCTCCTGCCGGTCCGCCGTCTGCGGGTCCTGCGGCATGGTCATCAACGGAAAGATCGACCTTGCCTGCCGGACGCAGGTGGCCACGTTCAACACCGACACGATCATCCTGGAACCCCTGCCCAACTTCGAGGTGATCCGCGATCTGGTCGTCGACATGACGCCGTTCTGGCAGATGTACGAAAAGATCCGGCCCTACCTGATCCGAAAGTCGCCCGACCCGGAGAAGGAAATCCCGCAGAGCGAGGCGGAACGCGCGAGGATCGACCAGTACGTCAACTGCATTCTCTGCGCCTGCTGTTACGGGGCCTGCCCCGTCCCCTCGCGGCAGGCGGACTATATCGGCCCCGCGGCCGCGGCCAAGCTGGAGCGGTTCGCGCTGGATTCCCGGGATGAACGGCCGCCCGATGCCCTTGAAATCGTCAACAACGAAAGGGGGGTGTGGGGCTGCGATACCGTCTTTCGCTGCATCGACGCGTGCCCGAAGGACGTGCGGCCCACCGATGCGGTCGTCGGCCTGCGCAAGACCCTGGTGAAAGAACGCTTCAAAAGAATCTTTCCGGGAGGGGGAAAATGAAACTGAAATATTCCCTCATCACGCGAAGAACGTTTCTCAACACACTGCTGTTCGGCTGGGCCGCCGCTTTCTTCTCCGGAACGTTTTACGCCCTGATGAAATTCGCGTTCCCCACACTGGGCAAGGAACCGGACTTTGTCGTGCTGGACAAAAAGGACTTCAAGGGCCTGCCCCAAAATTCGGTCAAGCCGTTTCCGTGGGGGGGGACGGTCGGCCTTTACTTGAAGAAGGCCGACGGCAAGGTCCTGGCGCTCAAGGGTGTCTGCACCCACATGGAGTGCAATGTGGCTTACAAGCCGGAGGAGCGTAAGTTTTACTGCGCCTGCCACCAGGGATGGTTTGATGAGAACGGCGTCAACATCGCCGGGCCGCCGCCCAAACCCCTTGAGGTTTTCGAAATTTCGGAAGAAGGGGACAAGCTGATCATCGCCCGGAAGGGGGTCAAGGTTGAACTGCCCAAGGCTTAAAGACTGGTTCGAAGAGCGCTACGACTTGCGGGGCATCCGACTTCTGGCCCGGGAAAAGCTCGTCCCCGAACATCGTTACGATCTCTGGTACTACACCGGCGGGATCACGCTGTTTCTGTTCATTCTCCAGTTTTTGACCGGGATGCTGATGGCCCTCTACTACGTCCCGCACGTGAAATTCGCCTACGAGAGCATCATCGAGATCGTCACCAAACTGAACATGGGATGGTTCTTCCGCTCGCTCCACCACTGGGGGGCGCAGTTGGCCATCGTCTTTCTGTTCATCCACCTCTTCGGCACGCTGCTGCTGAAGTCCTACCGCAAACCGCGGGAAATGGTCTGGGTGACGGGATTCATCCTGCTGGGCATCTCGATCTTTTTCGGTCTGAGCGGCTACCTGCTGCTCTGGGACGAGCGCGCCTTTGCAGCCGTCCGCGTGGCGACGGGGGGGGCCGGCGCCTTTCCGGTTATCGGCGGCTTCATCAAGGCCTTTCTGCGCGGCAGCATCGACGTGACCGGCGACACGCTGCTCCGTTTCTACGCGTTCCACGTGGCGATTCTGCCGATCGTGACGCTTGCGCTGATCGGCCTGCACATCCTGCTCGTCCAGTTCCACGGGATGAGCGTTCCGCTGTCGCTGGAGGGCGAAAAGCGGCGGGATATTCCTTTCTTCCCCAATGTTTTCCTGAAAGACCTGATGATCTGGCTGGTCGTTTTCGGGGCGGTCGTGACCCTCGCGGTGTTGCTGCCGCCGGAGATCGGCGTGAAGGCCGACCCGCTGGCCCCGCCGCCGGAGAATATCAAGCCCGAATGGTATTTCCTGTTCATGCTGGAAACGCTGAAGCTCTTCCCTGGGACAATTCTGGGGTTCAACGGGGAAACGATCGCCATCCTGTGCGTTACGGCGGGGATCCTGTTTTTCTTCCTGATCCCCTTTCTGGACCGGAAGTCGAGCCGGGGAGAAAAAAGCCCGCTGTTCACCTGGATCGGCGTCATCTATATCGTCTACTTCCTGGTCATGACGGCGATGGGCTTTCTGAGTTAGGAGTTCCCATGCAAGCGTTAGGAGCCTTTGAAAAGATCATAAGATTATCCCTGCGACGCCTTGCAGGGCCGGTCGTCACGGCCCTCCTCACGCTGGCTTGCGCCCTCCCTTGCCTCGCGGCGGAGCCGGTCGCGGTCTTTCCCGGGGTGCCCTACGACGGCTACATCGTTTACGAGAGTCTGGCCGTCTTTTGGATCGTCCTTGTCGCGCTGATCGTCGTGATCCGCATGAAGCTTCGCGAAATCGAGCGGACTCAGCAACTGGGCGCGGATGAAGAAGATCCGAACGCCCCCCTCCTTCCATAGCGCCCCAGGCGATTCTCGCGCCATTGCGCCCATGCGGGCGCAGTCCCATAAAAAGACGAAAACCGTTCCGGCTCGAGTTCCAAGATCAGACTGCCTTAATTTTGGCTCATCCGATTGATGCGTACTTTTGGCTCTTACACCTACCTAATGCCCGCATTGAGAAGCTCACTGGCAAAGGTATGGCGAAGCGCGTGAAGAGAATAGCCCTTATGGGCAAGACCGGCTTTCACGATATACTGCTCAAAGATAAGGCGGGCCGTACTATAAGCCATGCTTTTCCTGCCCTGAGCAAAAAAGAAAAACTCAGGACGGGCGTCTCTTATCTTGAGCCACGCCTTTAAGGCGTCCATCGCATCATCACTGAGATAAACAACACGCCCCTGCCGGTTCTTTTCTCCCTCGTAAATATTGATCTTGCGATCCTTGAGGTGAAGATCGTTCATCTTGGTGTTCAGCAGCTCGCCAATTCTCATGCCCGTCCGTAAAAGAACCATGATCATGGCCCGGTCTCTCGGGTTATCGATTCCGGAGATAAATTGCTTCACATCGTCCGGATCCATGACTCGCGGCAATGTCTCTGGCTTTTTCAGGCGAATCCTTCTTGCCAGCACTTCAGCGCGGACAATCCCTGTGTCAATCGCATAACCCAAAAATGCGTTGACGCAGTGCAATTTCGTCCGCACCGTCGATAACATCAAATGGCGATCTTGCTCATGTTCAATGAAAGCTTCAATGTCCCGCTTGCTGATCTCTTCCAGACAGGTTTTACCCGAATCCCTAATCCCCGATAGAAAGTCGTAAATCGCAATCAAGGCACTGGCATATGTCCTCGGTCGGAAGTTCCGCCGATACATGCTCCGAAAATATTCCTCAACATGCGCTTTCCCAGGCAAGTCCCAGCCTGAAAGGCGATCCAATGCCCGGTGAAGAGCTTTTTCTTCCTGCGTGTACGCAGGGAAAACCATCTTTGTTGATTTCATCCTATCGATCTCGGGTAAAATAAGAGGGGGGAGAAACACCGCCTGTCGATCATTGATTCCAAATTCCGGCAGGGATTCTTTCGCTGAAACGATACTGCAATTTCCTATGGCCATCCGGTCCATCACTACCTCCTTTCCTGTTGATTCAATAGGAAATACAGATAGATGATGAACCTAAAAAAGCTAAGGCACAATCATCATTTTGTTACGTATAGCACCTACGAGTCAAGGGTTTTCGGTTTGGAATTGAAGTAATGATTACTGGTTGAACTATAGTCTCAAACGGTGTCGAAAAATCAGCTACTCTTCCGGATTAAACGTTTACCCGCCGCCTCTTTTTGGTTGTCAGAAACCTGTCAATGTTCCTCTCTCCGGAACGGAGGAAATCGAGAAAATCTAGCCCACTGTATTCGCATGTCTGGCAAATGCTTAGAAGCGCTAGGTACTCATCTGTTCCCTTTGCAGTAGAGGAACCACCAATCACATCTCGCAGTCCCGCAAAAGCCTTCACGGCGTGCTCTGCATTGTTGTTATTCCAGGGGACACTGTCATAATGCAGAAAAGTGAAAAGGGTCCCCCTCTTTCCCAGCTCCCGGCGTTTCCACGCAGACTTGGAGACGCCTTGCAGCAGGGCTTGCCTGAAAAGGATCATCGCCGGGAAGACGCCCGACTGATCCAGGATATGTTAAATCCTGCCATGAAGATTGTCTTGACACGGACGGCTTCAAGTAATATAGCCAATCGGCAATATATGGACTTTGCCTGCACGAATCGCCTGCTACCTGCATGATGCCGCGCAGTGGACTGGCAACAGGGCATTCCAACCATTTCCCCGATAAGGAGGAGATATATCCGACACAGGTCGCACCCCCAAAAGCAACCGGCTCATTATGGCCTGCGCCGGTTCGGCCAATACCGGCCAGATGACCTACCAACTGGCCCTGGAACTGACACGGGAAGGTCAGGGGAATCTTTTCTGCCTGGCAGGTGTGGGCGCCCATATTCCCGGTTTTGTCTCTTCCGCTAAAAAGGCAGACGAGATCCTGGTGCTCGACGGCTGCCCCCTGTCCTGTGCGGCCAAGAACCTGGAACAGGCTGAAATCCCGTTCAAACGTCACATCATCATGACGGAGCTTGGGGTGAAGAAGGAGCATGGCAAGTCGCCGGACGCCGGTGAGATTGCCCGGGCCAAGGAGGCGATCCTCAAGGCTCTGCCGGCTGCCCTGCCGTCCCTTTTCCCCATGGCCTAGCCTCAAGGGATGAAAGACCACATTGAAAGGAAGCTCATGACGAAGAAGATCAAGATCACGATAGCGATTCTAGCGGTGCTCGTTCTTGGCGGCGCAACCGCCTACCTGTTCACCATCGGCCCTTTTGGAAACCCCGTCCTTGCCTCGGTGAACGGCGAGAAGATCACCGTTGCCCTCTTCCAGAAGGAATTGGCCAAGCTCGATCCTGCAACCCGGGGCCTCATTGCCCAGGACCCTGCCAAGCTGCTCGATTTCATGGTTAATCGCGCCTTGCTCCTGCAGCAGGCGAAAAAGGAGGGGGCGACTGCCGCCCCCCGCGTTCCGCAAGTGGGTCAGCCGGGTCAGGCTGGGGCGGCGCAGGAACAGGACCCGGAGTCCGCCATGATCGTGGCCTATCTGGAGAAGAAGGTGGCCGCCCTGCCGCCGATCGCGGACGGGGAGGTGGAGCAGATCTACGAAGCCTACAAGGGCCAGATGGCCGGCCGCAAGAAGGAGGAGGTGCTCCCCCTGATCCGGCAGATGGTCGAGGCCCAGCGCCAGGAGGAAGAGACGGGCAGGATCATGGCCGAGCTGCGCAAGGAGGCCAGGATCGAGATCGACGGTAAGGTGCTGCAGAAACTGGCTGTCGTCGAACCGGGCATGGAAACCCAGACCGAAGCGGACTTCCGCAAGGCCCTGAAAGGCGGCAAGCCCATGGTCGTCGATTTCGGCTCGAACAGTTGCATCCCCTGTCGCCAACTCCGCCCGGTCCTGCAAAAGGTCCGCAAGGACCATGAGGGCAAGCTGGAGGTCCTGATCATCGAGATTCAGAAGAATCAGCAACTTGCCGCCGAGTACCAGATCCAGGTGATGCCCACGGTGGTTTTCATTGATAAAGCCGGCAAGGAGGTCTTCCGTCACCAGGGATTCATGAGCGAAGAGAGGATCAAGGAGCAGCTCGCCAAGATGGGGATGGGATGAAAAGGGGACCTGCGAACTTCCCTCTTGACAGCATAGGTCAGCGGCACTATATAGCCATCGGGTAATATATGGAGGCGCCATGAAGGATTTCATAAAGGTTATGAAGGCCCTGTCCGATCCCAACCGGGTGAAGCTCTTGAAGATGCTCCAGCGGCGGGAGCGGTGCGTCTGCGAGATCCAGGCCGCCCTAGGGATCGCTCAGCCCACAGTATCAAAGCACCTCAAGGTGCTGGAAGGGGCGGGGCTTGTCGGCCGCAAGAAGGACGGGCTGTGGGTCAACTATCACCTGAG
The DNA here is from genome assembly GCA_040765725.1 of Syntrophales bacterium. Classification (GTDB taxonomy): domain Bacteria; phylum Desulfobacterota; class Syntrophia; order Syntrophales; family UBA5619; genus UBA5619. Next base: position 332 of record JAXGRQ010000051.1, on the reverse strand, counting down.
TAACGGGGGGAGCAGTCCCTATGCCGCCAGCCTCCTGGGAAATCTGAGACATTGGCTGGAGGACGACGCCAAGGTTCGCGAATTGCTCGCGAAGAGCGAGGGGCTGCGCCGGGAGGACCTCTGCGGGGTCCGGGAAGAGGGGTCTGGTAGCGGCCCTGCGGGGAAACGGCGGTAAGGGGTACTCCGGGCAGCCCGCCCGGCAGTGCTTCCGACGGACGGCGATAAAGGGACATGAAGAAACCATGAAAGAAAAAACCAAACTGTTGTTGATCGCGGCCGGATTTCTGGCCGCTTACTACATTCCCTGGGATCACGAGGTGATCCGCCGTTCG
>JAXGRQ010000050.1:0-13862 GCA_040765725.1 Syntrophales bacterium | reverse complement strand
GCTCGCCGAGCCGTCCCCCTCTCAAAAGGGACGGCTCTTTTTTTCCTGACGAACAAGGCAGGTTTCGGGAGATTGATCCCGAGAGATTAAAGGGAATCGTTCCTGAAGGCATCCTCATTGCGGTTCCGATCGCGGAGCTCGGCCCGCTTTCCCCGGTTCCAGCCGGAGACGCGGCTGAAATACTGGGAGATCCGGGCGAGGCCGTCGACCTCCCCGGACCCGCAGCGGCCGCATCGCTCAAGGATACCCCGCATGACGCTGCCGCAGCCCCCGCAAAGGGTGAATTCGGGCGAAAAGACGACCTGGTTGTTCTGCGTCTCCCGGAAGGCCCATACGACCAGACCGGCGAGCCGGTCCGCCGAAGGCTCGGCGTTGCCCAATTCGATGTGTGTGACCGCCCCGGCCTTGAAGAACGGGTGGAACCGCCCCTCGATCCGGATCCGCTCTGCCGGATCGACCTTCGCCGCAGGCGGGAGGTGGGACGAATTCGTGTAGTAGATTTCGCCCCGGGCAACGTCGCCGAGGGCGTAGCGGCCCGACGGCGGGGAGAAATGCTTCAGATCGAGGCGGGCAAAACGGTAGGCCGTGGTTTCCGCGGGGGTCTGTTCCAGAACGAACCTCAGCCCGTAAATGCCGCCGAGCCTGTCGGCCTCCTCCCGCAGGCGGCCGACGATGGCCAGCCCGAAATCCAGGGCCTGCTCCGACTCGTGCAGCGATTGCCCCCTCCGAATCCGGACCAGCTCGTCGAGGCCCACGATTCCGATCAGACAGGCGGCGTCGGCCGTGCGCAGGTAGGGGACCCCGTCGTTTTGCATCGCGAGCATGGCCAGCGGTCCGACTTCGCCCAGCGAGAGCAGGTTTTCGACAAACTCGCGCTTCTGGAGGTGCGCCTTTGCCGCGAGGGCGGTCACTTCGCCGAGCAGCGACAGGAGCTTGTCGTCATCCCCCGCGCAACGATACCCGAGACGGGGCAGGTTGATCGTGACATTCTGCATCGAAGCGCAGCGTCTTTTCCAGGGATCGAGCCCGATTCCCGCTTGATCTCCGTCGAAGCCCGGTCCGCCGCACGGAGAAATCCGGGAGCCGCCGTCCCGGTCGAGAACGAAGCAGGGATTCCCTTTCGCCGAGGCGACGCCGCACGAATCCGACAGAAAGGCTTCGTGGCCGGGGGTCCGGAAAAACGCGTCCGTGATATGGATGACGGGCCGCGGAAAGATGAACGGTTTTCTCTCGGCGTCGCCCGCCCGGTAAACGGCCATGAGCGCCCGGGCGAACCGCCGCACCTCTTTTCCGTAGTCCGCGTACGTCCTGCCGGTCGGTTTTCCGCCGGGCCCTATGGCGGGCCGGCCGGCCAGAAAGTCGGGCACTTCCCAATAGAGGTGGATGTCCGTGAACATCGCCTGCCCCCCGCGCAGCGAGGTGAGCTGCGAGAATTCATAGACCAGCATCTGGGCGAACTGCTCGACTTCCCTCTCTCCCATTCCGGTCAGGTAGGGTGCAAAGGAGAGGTTGACCGCATCCCAGCCGACCACGCCCGCGAAGTGCCCCTGGAGCGACGCCCCGAAGCGGACCATGTGGGCCAGCAGGACCTCGGCGTGGCGGGCCGGGCCGGCGACCGTCACGGAATGGGGCAGCTTGAGGCCGAACCGCTTGAGGTACTCGAGCGACTGGAAGGAGCTGTAGGGCCTGTCGATGTAGCCCAGGCCGTGGAGGTGCAGATCCCCGTAGACATGGGCGTCGCCGACATCCCTGGTGAAGACGTCGTGGAGCGCGTATTCCCGCTTGATCCCCTCGACAAGGGCCAGACTCGTCCCCTCGGGGGCGTGCGGAACATTGGCATTCTCCTTGTTCCGGTGGAAAATGAGCTGACGGACATCATAGAGAGGAAAGCCGAGGCGCGCATGAAGCCGGCGGGCCTGTTCCAGCCCCCGCTCGACCAGCTTGGCGTCCACGAGCTCGCGGACCAGCGCCGTCGTCAGCAGGCTGATCCCGGATGAAACGATCTGCTTTTCGACCTCCCGGCTGATCGCCTCGGCGGTTCTCTCGTCGATCCCCGCCTCGCGGATCAGCGCCTCGACGATCCGCCGGCGGTCCCAGCGGACGGCTTCCTCCCCGGAGGTGCGGACGAAAAGCGTGATGTCGGTGGTTTCGGGATCGATCGTCATCGTCGGCTTCAAATGTTGGTCCTGGAGGCTTCTTCCACGGTTCCGAGGGCGCGCTCCGCCGCGCGCGCCAGGATGTCGTCATGGTCGTGGTTCAGGGAAAAGACCCGAAGGTGAACCACCCGGGCCGGGATGAAACGGTAGATCTCCCGGAGAGGCTCGGGGGAGGTCGCACCGGTTGCAGGGTCGAAGATGTTCACCCTTTTGTCCGTCTCCGCCATCGGATTCACCGGACGCGGGTCCTGCATCGCCAGATCGACGCGAAACGGTTTTTTCTTCAACGAACCGGGCAGGCAGGCCCGGATCTGTTTCTCGTAGTCCGGCGCGGGAGCGAAACGGGTGCCCCTCTGGATCCGGTCGATCGGAAGCTCCGCTGAAAACGACATCTTCCACTTGACCTCCCGGCGGTGGAGCTTTTCCCATTCCCGCGCGAGTCGCTTCCGCAAGGGATCCTTGCCGGCCGTCCACGAGCGGACCTCGGAAAAGAGATGCCACTCGTCGCAATCCAGATACGCGTCCAGATCCTCACCGGGACTCGAAGGCAGGATCAGATCCATCGTCTGCCGGAAAATCTCCTGAAGATGGAGGTCCAGCGCCCGGGTCGTCCGGTGGAAGTAGACGTTGGAGTAGAGATTCAGTCTCGCGTTCAGAAAACGGCTGAGCGCCGAGACGCCCGCCTGGTGGAGCGTCAACCCTTCCCCGGTAAAAAAGGTGTAGAAGCGCAGACGGACAATGTCCACGATATCCAGGGAAAAACCGGTCATGAAGGCGTCCCGCTGGACGTAATCGAGATTGTCCACCGTGTAGGTGCCCGAGAAGAGCTGACGGAGCAGTTGAAGCCATCGGGGCCCCTTGTCATACGGTCCCGGCATGCGGATCAGAAAGGCCACCTGGGCGGGATCGAGGGCCTCTCCGTCGGCAAACGGTCCCGACGGGCTCCGCCGGATTCTCGAGATCACCCTCCCCAGCTTCCGGCAGATGATCATCCGCCCCAAATCCTCATGGGTCAGACCGTATTGGCCCAGGAAGTGGTCGTCGAAAAAATGGCCGTACGGGCCATGACCGACATCGTGAAGAAGGCCGGCCACCCGGAGAAGCTCCTCCACGCAGTTCGCGGAGGGGGCATTGGGGCAGACCTCCTTCAGGGACGGGTAGAGGTGGCGGCCGAACTCGCCGGCCATGTGCATCGTTCCGAGGGAGTGCTGGAACCTCGTGTGTTCGGCCGCAGGATAGACCCAGCGGGCGCTCTGGAGCTGGAAGATGCGCCGGAGGCGCTGCATCCAGGGAGAGTCGATCAGGTCCTTTTCGGTTTTTTCGCGGTTGTCGGCGGCGGGAACGGTGAAGGAGGCATACCGGTAAATGGGGTCTGCAATCAGCGCCATCCCCTGATAGGTTCCCGCATATTCGGCAGGCTTCCTTTTCATGGATGCACCATTTACAATATTCCCGCCTGAATAGCAACCCGGAGGTTTCCTTTCTTGACATTGCGGAGGCGCCCTTCTATATTCCGGCTGCACGGGATCGAAAAAAGGCCCGCCGCGAATGACGATCGCCATCCCTTTCAAACCCACGCATAGGTGAACCATGGGAACCGACAATGTCGTTTTTCTGGAAGTAATCGAATGGTTCGATGAATCGGGAAAAGAGCTGGTTCATCGCATCCCGGAGACGGGTTCCGGCGAAATCAAGTGGGGCGCGCAGATGACCGTCCGAGAAAGCCAGGCCGCCGTTTTTTTCTATAACGGCAAGGCCTATGACGCCTTCGGCCCCGGACGCCACACCCTCAAAACGGCCAATATCCCGTTGCTGACGAAGATCCTCAGCATCCCCTGGGGGATGACGAGCCCTCTGCGGGCGGAAGTCTATTTCACGAACATGAAGATCTTTCCGAACCTGACCTGGGGCACCCGCGACCCGGTCGCCTTCCGGGACAGGGAGCTCGGCCTGATCCGGCTGCGGGCGTTCGGCGTCTTCAACCTCCGGATCCTCCAACCTGTGCTGTTCATCAACAGCCTCGTCGGAACGCAGGGGGTCTTCACCACCGAAGCCGTAGCCGAATACCTGAACCGGGTGATCGTCTCACGCTTCAACGACTTCATGGGAGAGAAGATCGACACCATCTTCGACCTGCCGTCGCGCTACGGCGACCTTTCGGACGGACTCAAGAAGCTTCTCGAGTGCGATTTCACACAGTTCGGGCTCGGGCTGACCGATCTCTACATCAATTCGATCACCCCGCCGCCGGAGGTGCAGCAGGCGATCGACGACAAGAGCCGGCTGGGCGTCTTCGACGACATGAACAAGCTCCTCAAGATGAAGGCCGCGATGGCCCTGGAGAGCGCGGCCCGGACGCAGGGGGAGGCGGGCGCCGGCCTCGGCATGGGGATGGGATTCATGATGCCGGCGATGTTTGCCGAGGCCTTCCGGGGCGGAGCCGCCCAAGCTGTCACGGCGGACGCCTTTACCTGCCCCGATTGCCGGCTTCCGGTCCAGAAGGAGGCCAAATTCTGCCCGCACTGCGGACATCAGTTGCTGATCTTCCAGAAATGCGCCGCCTGCGGAAAGAACCTCCCTCCGAGTGCGAAGTTCTGTGTCCGGTGCGGGGCGCCGGTCCAGGAAACAACTGCGGAGAAGAAGTGCCCACACTGCGGAACGGCGAATCTGCCGAACGCGCTCTTCTGTAACCAGTGCGGACAAAAAATGTGAAGGCCGCGGCATCGGCAAACGGAATCCTGTGGCGGATCGAACAGGGCTGCCCGCAGTGCGGGGCGCCGACGACCCTGGAAGAAACGGATCGCCTGTTCGCCTGCCCCTTCTGCCGGGTGAAACTGCACCTCGTTCCGGAGCGGACCTTCCGCTACCTGATCCCGCCCGCCGCGACAGGAGAAGGGGAACTCTTCTATGTTCCTTACTGGCGGCTCCGCGGCACCTCCTTCAGCGTCACCGCCTCCGGCGTGACGACCCGCTTTATCGACACGACCGCGCTGGCCGCGGACATTCCTGCGCTGCCTTTTACGCTGGGCTTCCGGCCGCAGGTTCTCAAGCTCCGCTTCGTTTTGCCGGCCACGGAGGGGAACTTCATCGCCGCGAACCGGCCCGCCAAGCTGACGATCCCCGAACTGAGGGAAACGCCCCAGGGGGTTTTCTACCGGGGATTCATCGGCGAAACGGTGAGCCTGATCCACGCCCCCTTTTTTCTCCGGGGCGAAAGGCTCTACGACGCCGTTTTGGGACGGGTCGCCGCCTCCGGGAAAATCCCCAATCGGGATGTTCTGCTCGCGCTGTCCTCGCGTCCGCAGGGCCGGGTCCGCTTCATCCCGACCCTCTGCCCCCATTGCGGATGGGATATGGAAGCGGAGAAGGATTCGCTGGTCCTGTTTTGCAGGAATTGCAATTCAGCCTGGTCCTGTCCGGATGGTAACTTCCAAAAGGTCCTGTTTGCACGGATGGCACCGCTGCCCGGATCGGAGGAAACCGCCCTCCATCTTCCCTTTTGGCGGATAAAGCCCCGTTTCGAGGGAATCGACCTCCGGTCCTGGGCCGACCTGATCCGGATCGCCAACCTGCCGAAGGCGGTCACTCCGAACCTCGCATCGGCCCCGCTTTACTTCTGGTCGCCGGCCTTCAAAATCAATCCGGCCCTCTACGCCCGCTGGTCGCGCCAGATGACCGTCTTTCGTCCGCTGGGCGAGGAGAGCGAAGACCTCCCTGCCGGGAACCTCCATCCGGTGAGCCTCTCTTTGGGCGAGGCGGTCGAAGGCGTCCTGCTCAATCTCTCCCAGATGATTGCAGACAAGCGGCGATTTTATCCGGTGATAAACGGGATCAAGGTGACGCCGGAGGAAGCCCGCCTGGAGTTTCATCCCTTTGTCTCGCATCACAACGAACTGCTCCATGCCGCGCTCCGGGTCGCGATCGACCGGACCGCCCTTGCCTATGGAAGCGGGTTGTAAGGGGACGTTTCGGTTACCCATTGTAAAAAGAGGAATTCCGTGTAAGCTGAGACGCAAGGTTTGACATGCGACCGACCGATTCGCCGAAAGCGGGGAATTCCCTTGAGATTCGAAAGATTAAAATCATCGTTGATTGTCGCCTTCCTGCTCGTGGCGGTCATCCCGCTATCCGGCCTGATCTACCTGGTCGAGACCACGGGCGAACAATCGATCCGGGAGAAGGTGTCATTCCAACTGCTCGGATTGTCGGAAAAATGCGCGGATGCGATCTCCCGTTTCATCCTCGAACGTAAAAACGACATGCGGATGCTCTCCTATGTGATTTACGCCGATGATATCGGCTCGCAGCAAACACTGAAGCGGCATTTCGACCGGATGAAGAAAAATTATCAGGTCTACCTCGATTTCTTTGTGACGGATTCCACAGGAAAACTCCTTTTCAAGGGATCCTCACCGGGAATTTCAGCGGATCATCTGGTTCGCCACGGACCCAACATCAGACTTTCCGAGACGGAGGACAGGGCGAGCGACGTCTTTCTCCTTGATTACAGCGGCGAGAAGATCCCTGTCCTTCTGCTATCCACGCCGGTGTACGGCCATGATCGGCATCGAATGGGAACCCTTTTCAGCCTCATCGATTTCCGACACGTCGCCGACACAATAAAGACTGTGATCGAAAAAACGGGAGAGGTCTACCTGGTCAACCGAAACGGTTATTTCATCTCCTCGTCGCGCTTCGGTGTGGAAATCCTCAAGGACAAGATCCCGTCTTCGCTGCAAAGAACCGGGGATCCGATCGCAGGGATCGACGAGCCGATCGACTACCGGGGGGTAAGGGTTCTGCACGCCTACAAACGAATCGATCACTTCAACTGGTATGTCATTGCCGAGCAGGACCGGGAGGAAGTGCTCTCTGAACTTTTTCAATTTCGAAAAATCATACTTCTCTACCTGGCAGCGACGATTCTGGCCGTCTTCGGCCTGGCCTATTTCATTGCCACCCTTCTGGTCAACCAACTGAAAGCGAAATATCGGCGGGAGAAGGAGCTCGAATTTCAGGTCACGCAGAAGGACAAACTGGCGGCGCTCGGGCTTCTTTCCGCAGGACTGGCGCACGAACTCAACACCCCGTTTGCCGACGCGCTGCTCTATACGCAGATGATACAGGAAGAGCTTGAGGAAAACGACAAGGATCTGATCCGCAAGAGGCTGGCCACGATCGAAGAGGTCATCAAGCACGGCAGCAACGTCGTGAAAAACCTGCTGGAATACACCCGGCACACGCAAGGCGGCGCAAAGACCACGAACATCTCCGAGACATTCGAAAAATTGCTGAATCTTGCCGAGCCGCATTGCGAGTCGAAGGCAATCAAGGTGATCAAGGATATCGAGCCATCGATGCCCCCGGTCAAGGCCGAGCCGGGCATCGTGCAGGAGATCCTGACCAATCTCGTCACCAACGCGATCGATGCAATGCCGCAGGGCGGTGTCCTGAGACTGACGGCCCGATATCTGCCGCTTCTGGAGAAGGTCCGAATCGACGTCGCCGATACGGGCAAAGGGATACCGTCTGATTTGCTGGGGCAGGTTTTCGATCCCTTTTTCACGACAAAGCCGCAGGGCGAAGGCACAGGCCTGGGACTCTTCGTCAGCCATGAGATGACCAGGAGGCTGGGCGGCACAATGAAGGTGATCAGTTCGAAGGGAACCGCACCGAGCCGGGGGGAAACAATATTCACAGTGGAGCTGCCCGTCGAGATCGAGGGGAGCGTCAGGGGATGATCTTATGCAGGGATACAGGATTCTGATCGTCGAAGACGACCCGAAAATGAGGGATGCGCTGCAGTACATCATGCGTAAGGAAGGCTATGGGGTCGACGCCGTTGGAGAAGGAGAAAGCGCGCTGGAAAAGCTCAAAACAACCGATTACGAGCTGATCATATCGGATCTGAAACTTCCGGGAATGGACGGCATGGATGTGTTGCGGGCGGCCAAGAAATACAAGCCCTATGTCGGCGTCATCGTGATTACCGCCTACGGCACCATCGACTCGGCGGTCGTGGCCATGAAATCCGGGGCGGAGGATTACATCACCAAGCCCTTTAACATCGACCACATCCGTCTGGTCGTGAAAAAGGCCTTGGAAAAGCGGGAACTTTCGACACGCAATGCCCTTCTGGAAAGCCAATTGCGCAGAAAATACCGGTTCGAAAATATCATCGGCAACAGTGAGGCGATGATTGCAGTCTACCGGATGATCGAACAAGTCAAGGATTCTCGAACCACCGTGCTTCTCCGGGGTGAAACCGGCACAGGCAAGGAACTGGTCGCCCGAGCCATCCACTTCAACAGCGTCCGGGCAGCCAACCCTTTCATTCCCCTCAATTGCGCCGCCCTGAGTGAAAACCTGGCCGGAAGCGAGCTCTTCGGTCATGTAAAAGGGTCCTTCACGGGGGCTTTCCGGGACAGACGTGGGATCTTCGAGATGGCCGAAGGCGGGACGATCTTCCTCGATGAGATCGGGGACATCGGCCTGGGGCTGCAGCAGGTACTCCTCCGGGTGTTGGAGGATGGCGAGATCCAGCCGGTCGGCTCCACGGAGAGGAAGAAAGTGTCGGTCCGGATCATCGCCGCCACGAACCGGAATCTTGAACAACTGGTCAGGGAGGGGAAGTTCCGGGAAGACCTCTATTACCGGATCAACGTGGTGGCTGTCGATCTCCCGCCCCTTCGGGAGCGTCGGGAGGACATCGGCGTTCTGGCCCGCCATTTTCTCCACAAGTATACAGTGGAAAACGGCAAACAACTCCGGGGCATCTCGCCGGAAGCGCTGGCGCTGCTCGAAGCCGCTCCATGGCCCGGAAATGTCCGGGAGCTGGAGAATGTGATCGAGAGGGCGGTGCTGCTGGCAGACGACGATGAAATCAACCCCGGGCATCTTCCCCGCCATCTTCAGCATCCGCCCCCGGCAGAACCCGGCGGAAGCGAATCCGACGGATCGCTGGAGCAGGTGGGAAGAAACCACATCATCGAAGTGCTTCGCTCAACGGAAGGGAATAAGGCCAAGGCATCCGCTATCCTCGGCATCAACAGGACGACCCTGTGGCGCATGATGCAGAAGCTGAAGATCGAGGACGGCGAGTTCCTGCCGAAATAGCCGTTCAAGGTTGCAGAAGGCAACGCCCGTTGCATTGTGCAATGCCATTTCTCCCTCCATAAAAAACCCGCTTTCAGCAACATCCTGTAATCCTCCCCTGTTATCCGCTACTTGGTCATTCACCCCCCAATGCATCCGGACTGGCATGCGATGTGCTCCTGTGGATCAGCAGATCCATAATAAATAAAAACAGGAGACAGCCATGAATGTCGACGGATTCGGAAATCTCAGGGAATGGGGAAGAGTCCTGGAGAAGATGGAGGCGCTTGCGAAGTCGGGAAAGCTCGGAGACTGCCAGGAGGAATTGATCAGGGTCCTGCGCTACAACGACAACTGGCGGTTGCGCGAAGCGGCGCTGGCGGCCCTGCCGGGGATTTCTGAGCCGAGCCCCGCCCTCATCGATGAAGCGCTGAAAATCATGATGCGCGACGATCTTTACTACGATGTTCGAATTCTTGCCGCCGACGCCCTGGGGAAGACCCTCAAGAAGGATTCCCGGACCAATCGGCGTGGCGGCGATAAAATGAAGGAGACCCTCAACAGGGTCATCGAAGGCATGAACCGCCTCCTCAGCGATCCCCAGCCTCCGATCCTCCACAGAGCGGTCCGGGAGTCTCTTGAAAGGATCGTAAAGGGGTAGCGTCCTTTTCATTGCCAAATCAATCTTGAGCCTGACTCAAAGAAAGGGGATACTGAAATGATTATCGGAGTGCCGAAAGAAATCATGGTCCATGAGAACCGGGTGGCAGCCATACCGGAAACGGTGGCCAAGTTCGTGAAACTCGGGCTGGATGTTATCGTCGAAGCCAACGCCGGCGAGGGAGTCTATTACAGTGCCGACGATTATGCCAAGGCCGGCGCACGGATCGCACCGGACGCGGAGAATGTCTATGGACAGGCCGACATCATCCTGAAGGTCAAAGAGCCTCTTTACGACGGGCAACACAGCCGGCACGAAATCGACCTGTTGAGAGAAAAACAGACGCTCATCACCTTTCTGCACCCTGCCGCGCCGGTCAACCACGCCATGGTCAAAACGCTCCGGGACAAGAGGATCTCTTCATTTTCGATGGATGCCATCCCCCGCATTTCACGGGCCCAGCGGATGGACGCCCTGACCTCCATGAGCACGCTGACCGGATACAAGTCTTTCCTCATTGCTGCAAGCCACTACCCCAAAATCATTCCCATGGTCGGCACGGCCATCGGGATGATCAAACCCGCCAATGTTCTGGTCATCGGAATTGGCGTCGTCGGTCTCCAGGCCATCGCAACGGCGAAGAGGTTGGGAGGGATTGTCAAGATCATCGATATCCGGCCGAATGCGCGGCAGGAAGCGGAAAGCCTGGGCGCAAAGGTGGCGGGTTTTGATGTCCCCGCGGAACTTGCCGTGGCGGCAGGCGGTTACGCAAAAGCCCTCCCCGAGGAATGGCTGGTCCGGGAGCGGGAGGCGATTGCCGAGACCGTGGCGAATGCCGACATCATCATTTTAAGCGCCCTGGTGCCCGGTGAAACGGCACCGCTTCTGATCACCGAGTCGATGGTCGCCGCCATGAAGCCGGGATCGGCCATTGTCGACGTTTCAATCGACCAGGGCGGTAACTGCGCACTGACCACACCCGGGGCCGAGACGGTCAAACACGGCGTTTACATCTGCGGCATCAAAAACATCCCGGGTTCCGTTCCGGTGCATGCATCTTGGCTTTACGCAAACAACATGTACCATTATGTTGAAAATCTCCTCAAGAAGGGCGGCGGCCAATTTGATTTCGACGACGAAATCGTCAAAAGTTCACTCATCACCCATGAGGGAAAGATCGTCCATCAGGGAACCCTCAAGGCGCTCGGCGAGATCCCCGATTTGGGAACCGGGGGGGCGAAATGACCGATTTAATCCTGCTTCTCGGGGTGTTCGGCTTCTCCTTCGTAGTCGGATACCTCCTGATTTCCCGGGTTCCGCCGCTTCTGCATACGCCGCTGATGTCGATGACCAACGCCATTTCCGCGGTGACGATCATCGGGGCACTGCTGCTGTTCTCGGTCGAATCCAGCCATATTGAGGCACTCCTCGGCGCCGTCGCGCTGTTGACCGCGGCCTTCAACGTCATTGGAGGCTTTGCGATCACCGGCAGAATGCTCCTGCTTTTCAGGAAGAAGGGAGAGGAGTCCGCGAAATGACCCTCCTGTCCGATTACCTTCTGGATCTGGCCGTTGTCCTGGTCCTGCTTGCCGCCTTCTGGCAGTTCAGGACCCCCCCTGGCGCGAGGCGGGGCAACATAACCGCCGCAGCCGCCTTGACGTGCGCCCTGATTCTCGTCCTGGCGCGCCATCCGATACTCAACCCGGCCATTGTCGTGACCGCGGCGATCCTGGGGAGCGCTTTGGGCTACTATGTGGCCATGAAGATCAACATGATTCAAATCCCGGCCATGGTAGCCTTTCAGCATGGCGCGGGCGGCATTGCGGCTTTTCTCGTGTCCTACGTGGAGCTTGCCCGTGGCGGAGGGCAAATGGCCCTTCTCAACGAAACCTCCGGTCTGATCGGGACCATCATCGGCGCAGCGACGTTCAGCGGCAGCATGATTGCGGGTGGAAAGCTCGCCAACCTGATCAAGCAGACGCCGACCATGCTCTCCGGTCACGGCTGGTGGCTTCTGGCCAATGCCGCCGCAATCGTCGTCCTGGCCGTCTTTCGGGCAGGGGACACGATCGGGATGCGCTATGATCTCTTCGCCCTGATTCTCCTGTCCATCTCTTTCGGGGTGCTGTTTGCCGTCCGAATCGGCGGCGCAGACATGCCGGTTCTGATCTCCTTTCTGAACGCAACGGCCGGCCTGGCGGCAGCCTTCTGCGGGATCGTCATCGAGAACCGCTTGCTGATCGCCTGCGGCGCCTGTGTGGCTGCTTCCGGGTCGATCCTTACCCATGTCATGTGCAAGGCCATGAACCGGTCTCTGCCGGCACTGTTCCTTCCTTCGGCGGCGAAACCCGCAAAGGCGAAAGACCACCGCCTGGAAAAGGCAACCCCTTCAGCAGCCGTATCCACTCCACCCACGGCCAAAAGCATGACCCCGGAGGAGAATTCAGCAAGGGTGGTTGAAGGACTGAAAGACGCCGCCCGGGTAGTGATCATCCCTGGATACGGAATGGCAATCGCCCAGGCCCAGTTCGAGGTGGTTTCCCTTGCCAAGAAGCTGATCGGGATGGGCAAGGATGTAACGTTCGCCATCCACCCGGTTGCAGGCAGGATGCCCGGCCACATGAACGTGCTTTTGGCGGAAGCGGATGTGGATTATGAATTGCTTCAAGAAATGGATGAGGTGAATCCCACCTTTTCCCGGACCGACTTCGCCCTTGTGGTCGGCGCCTGCGACGTGGTCAATCCGGCGGCCATCCATGTGGAAGGAACGCCCATTTCCGGGATGCCCATTCTCCTTGCACACGAGGCAAAGCAGGTTGCTGTCCTTAATCTGGATACGCGACCCGGATATTCCGGCGTGGATAATCCTCTCTATCAAAACGATAAAACGATCATGCTTCTGGGAAACGCAAAGGAGACCCTGATTCGTCTTCTTAAAATGTTCGGGTAAAAATGAAAAGGACAGCATGGCTTGGACAACAAGAGAATCGATATTGAAGAAGCCGACCTTGAAAAAACTCAGTCGGATTTTCTACTGGGGGCCTTTGTCCGCGGATAATGTTTGCGCCGCTGCAAAGGCCCCAACGCGTTCCGCGAGATCCGCCAGGCCCCGGCTGAAAAAGTGATCCGCTCCCGGCAAAAGCGCCAGCGGGCAGGAAACCTCGGCGGCCATCCGCCTGGCCTCTTTGGCGGGGCAATATGGATCGCGGTCTCCGCAGACGATAAGCCCCACCCGGCTTTTCAGGGATTTCAGATCGAAAGGAAACAGGACGACCGGCGGCGCCACGAAGAGGGCGGGCACGGTTTCATGTCCTGCCGCGGCGCCGGCGATCACCCAGGCCCCGAACGAGTATCCCGCCGGCAGGACCTCCCGGACCCCGCGCGCTTCCAGAAAAGCTTTGGCTGCTTGCAGATCGTCCCGTTCTCCTCGCCCCTCGTCAAAGATCCCGTCGCTCGCGCCGACACCGCGGAAGTTGAAACGGAGCGTGGAAAACCCGGCTCCGAACAGGGCCTGGGCCAGGGTTTCTACCACCGGATTGTGCATGTCGCCGCCCATCAGGGAATGGGGATGGCAGACCACTGCCCCGCGCTTCGCAGCCCCCGCGGCGTAGAGCCCCTCCAGGCGCATCCCTTTCTCCCCGAAAAACACCCACTCCTCCATGGCGGCTCCTCCCCGAAGCGTTTGAACCATGGCAGCAAATATCGGGCTGATCAATGAACGGCTCGTAAAAGCGGCGCCCAAAGGCGGGAAAGTCGAACCGCTGCAACCGATGAGCGACTTCTCTCCAGGTCCGGCCGCCGGGCTTGAAGGCGGGTGGTTCGCCTGTGCCCGGCTGCAACGGCAGCGGGCACAGACGAATCTTGATCATCGGTCTTGATCGTCTGGAATCTTACAGCTTCCAGAGTCCATGGAGGTTGCAGTATTCCCGAACGGTGACGTTTCACGAAGA
>JAXGRQ010000005.1:0-87900 GCA_040765725.1 Syntrophales bacterium | reverse complement strand
CTTGACCCCCTCCAACACGGATTTGACCGGAGCCCCGCCCGGATCTTCCTTGTCCTGAACCGGATTCGTGAAAATCTAAAAATGAAAGGTCCGAATCGGCCGGATACGCCAGGGTGAAGATGAGGGATCCGGGGCGTGGAACCTCCTTGCCGCAAGGAGGGAATTCTGTTATGAGGCCCCAAGGGAAGGGGCGGATATGGATATCGAGAACCTGATTCCGCACAGGGGCAGGATGCGGCTGATCGGTGAGGTTCTGACCCTCGATGACGACAGGGCCCTGACCTCTTCCACCGTTTCGGAGAACTGGCCGCTCTATCGGGACGGAGCCGTCGATACGCTGGTTGCAGTCGAGCTGGTCGCACAGACAGCGGCGCTCCTCGAGGGATGGAAGCAACAGCAGTCCGGCGGTCGGGGCGGAACCAAGGGTTGGCTTGTGGGCATCAAGGATGCCGATTTCCGAATGCCTTGCATCCCGCTGTCGGCAAAGCTGGTGACCGAGGCCGGAAGGGGCTATGCAATGGAAGGATATGCCGTCTTCGAAGGCACGGTTCGCCTCGGATCGGATCCGGTTGCCACTGTCGTCATCCAGGTTTTTCGCCCGGAAGAAGGCGTCGAATCCGTAGGACCTGAGCCCTGAAAGAAACCCATGGGATCATAGGGGGATCATTGCCCGGTATCGGGATTTGCAGGTTGAACGAAAACATTATCGTACAAAAGAGGTCAAAATGGACGCGCTTGTTGCGGAACTGAAGGTCAAGATCATCGAGACATTGTCGCTGCTGGATGTCCTTCCGGAGGACATCCGAGACGATGACCGGCTCGTCGGCGGGGATCTGGGGATCGATTCTATCGATGTTTTGGAAATGGTTCTTATGCTGGAGAAGGATTACGGCGTCAAGATCGAGAGCAAGGAGGTGGGGGTGCAGGCCTTTGCTTCCGTCCGCGCACTGGCCGAATTCGTTGCAAAAAATCGCACAAAATAACGGCGTCCTTGATGAAGACCCGGACCTTTGGCTGACGGTGCGGCCGAAAATTCCCTTTCCGCGTTTCCCGGACCGGGTTTTCAACGGCGCGGTTTTTTTGCATACGGCGTCGCCATCCAGGTGATCCTCAATGGAAACAGAGAAACCTTTTGATGCGCTGATCATCGGTTCCGGGGTCGGGGGACTTTCGATCGGGATCATCCTTGCCCGGTTGTTCCGAAATGTGGCGATCATTGAAAAAAATCCTCTGCCGGGCGGTCTGATGCGCGGCTATAAACGGAACGGAGTCGACTGCCCCGTGGGGGTTCATTATATCGGGGCTTTCGCGGAGGGTCAGCCTCTCCGGAGAATGTTCGATTATCTGGGCATTCAGGCGGCGGCGGAGCGGATGGGGAGCGCCGGTCCCATCGACCGATATTGGTTCGATGATTTTACGTTCGATTTGCCGGAAGGGATCGATGCATTCGCCGATGCGTTGACGGCGGCGTTTCCGAAGGATCGGCGGTCGATCGCGGCGATTGCCGGAAATCTCCGCGTCATCGCCGATCTACAGAATTCCCTGGTTTTCCTGTCTTCGGCGGCAACGCCTTTCCCGGACACGGATCTTTTTTTGCCGCTTGCCGTCTATCTTGGCAAGATGAACTGTTCCAGGAGGCTGCGAAGCGTTCTTGCCGTTGCCTCCAGATGGATGGGGCTTTCGGAACAGGACTGCCCCGTGATCTACCACCACCTGGCGCTGACCTCCTATCTGCTCTCTTCCTGGCGTTTGCGGGGGGGCGGCCCGGGCCTGGCGGATTCGTTCGCTTCGCGATTCAAGGAACTGGGCGGCAGCCTGATCTGCAACGATCCGGTAGAGGCGATCCTGGCCGACGGGGGAAAGGTGTCCGGCGTGAGGCTCGCCTCCGGAAGGGTCCTCCGGGGAGCCGGTGTCGTGGCCGCGGCACACCCCAAAACGGTTTTGTCGATGCTGCCGGAAGGGGCCGTGAAACCCCGCCGGGCAAGGAGGATCCGGGACCTGCTCGAGACGGAGGGCCTGTTTGCGGTGAACGCCCTGCTGAATGCCGACACCCACCCTGCTCTGCCGCACAACGTTTACCGGCTGCATGCGGACGGGGAGGGGCGGATTTCCGACGGTGTGTTTTATCAGCTGCGCAGCGGAGGGGAAGGCAAAAGCCTGTTGCTGATGATTACCCGCAGTCGATTCTCGGAGTGGCGCCGGTGGGAACATACAGCGACAGGCCGGCGCGGCGCGGAATACGGGGAGGAAAAGATCCGCAGGGCCGGCCTGATGCTCGGAAAGGCCGAGGAGGTTTTCGGGCCCCTGAACGGGGCCGAGATCGTTGACGCCTATACCCCGCTGACCATCCGGGATTGGGTGAGCAGCCCGGAAGGTTCGCCGTACGGCATCCGGCGGTCGGTGCAGCAGCTCCCGGTTGCCGCCTCCTTCCACCGCGTTGCAATCGGCGGGCTTTTTTTTGCCGGCCAGAACAGCATGGCGCCGGGAATTCTGGGGACGGTTCTGGGATCCTTTCAGACCGTGCGGCAGATGATCGGCCAGGAACGTTTTGCAGCGGTTTACGAAGAGCTCTCCAAGGAGTCGAAACCATAGAACACAATATGCGGGCTCGGCTATCCAGATTGCAGAAATGGATACATGATTTCATGGTCACGGTCGTCCTCTGGGCCTTCTATGTCCTGGGCTTCCTGATCTGGTTTTCACCCTTTTATCTGTGGGCCTTCTTTTTTTCATCCCATCGGGAAGAGGCCTTTCAAAGGCTGAACCACCGTTTCTACCGGTCGTTTTTCACCCTGCTGCGGGCGCTGGTTCCCAACGTGACATGGCGCATATCGGAGGAGGTCAAGGCGCTCCGTTCAAGCATGATCTTTGCCAACCACCTCTCCTTTCTCGACCCGATCCTTTTGGTGTCTTTGTTCGAAAGGCAGAAGACCATCGTGAAAAGCGATTATTTCCGGTTTCCGGTTTTCGGCCGGATTCTCAGGGCATCCGGCTACATCCCCGCCGCGGGAGAGGGCCCGTTGACCGTTCACAGGATCGACCAGATCAAAAGCATGAAGGACTATCTGATGTCCGGCGGGAATTGTTTCATCTTTCCCGAGGGAACCCGCTCCCGCGACCGCAGGCTCGGCCCGTTTGATCAGGGTGCGTTCAAAATCGCCAGGCTCTGCCGGGCGAAGCCGATCCGCTTGGTTCGGATCCGCAATACAGACAGGCTCTTTGCCCCGGACCGCTTTTTATTCAACACCGCCGGCGAATATGTCATTGACGTAGAGCTGGCCGGGAGCATCGAACCGGATTATGAGGAGGATCGCTTTTCGCTGTCCGGCCTGATGGCCGACGTGCGTTCGGCATTGGAAGGAAAAACGATGCAAGACAAGTCGGGCTTGATCTGAGCGAGAATAACGTCTATACATCGGGGGCGAAAAGACGAACCGTGTGAACGCAGGGATAGGAGCCCCATGACGAGAGAAGAGATTACGTCGGAGATCCTCCGGATTTTCAAAAGCGAATTTGAGATCGAGGATCCCGGCTTGGACGACGATCTTCGCGAAACCTACGAATTCGACAGCGTGGACGCCATCGAGTTGCTGATCGGGATCGAACGTTTCCTGAAGTCGGAACTGACCCACGAAGAGAAGAAAATGGCGATGGATATCCGGACCATCAACGACATTCTCGACTATGTCGAGACGCTCGGCCGGGCGAGAGAGCGGGGGTCGCAGGGTGGGTAGGCGCCGGAAACCGGTTCCGGTGGGGAAGGGAGTGGAAGTCCGCACGTGAAGGGGAGGAGAGTCGTCATCACGGCCTGTTCGGCGATCACGCCCATCGGTCATTCGCGGGCCGAGATCGTGGAGAGCCTGCAGAGAGGCGTCTCCGGCGTCAAACCGCTGCGGGAGGATCACCTCCTTTCGAAATACATCCACTCCCAGGTCTTCGGGACGGTGGATCCTCCGCCCGTCTTCGACTTTCGGAGACTTTACCGCAAGACCATGGGCCCCGTCGCATATTACGCCTGTCAGGTGGCGAAGGAGGTTCTCGATCAGGCGGGGTTGCCGCCGGAATTTGTGGCCTCCGGCCGACTGGGCGTCGCCTTCGGCTCCACGCACGGCAGCCCGACCGTTCAGCGGGAAATCTACAAGATTTTCTTCGGCGATTCCCCGTCCGAGTTCCGCTCCATCGGAGCCGTCGATTACCTGAAATCCATGGTCCATACGACGGCGGTGAACATCACGAAGATGTTCGGCATCACCGGCAGGGTGATCTCCTCCTCGACGGCCTGCACGACGAGCAGTCAGTCGATCGGCTTCGGCTATGAGGCGGTCAAGTTCGGCATGCAGGACGCGATGCTGTGCGGCGGAGCGGATGAGTATGATACGACCACCGTGGCGGTTTTTGACAATCTGCTGGCCTGTTCCACGGCCTTCAACGACCGTCCTCAGTCGACGCCGCGTCCGTTCGACCGGCAGCGCGACGGGCTGGTCGTCGGGGAGGGCGCCGGAGCGGTGTTGCTGGAGGAACTCGAACACGCCAAAAGGCGCGGCGCCCCGATCCTGGGGGAGATTATCGGCTTCGTCTGCAACAACAACGGAGGCGATCTCATCCTGCCGAACCGAACCGGAATCGGCGAAACGCTCCGTCTCGGCCTTGAGGATGCGGCCCTGGCGGCGGACGAGGTGGATTTCGTCAGCGCTCACGCCACCGGGACCAAGATGGGGGATGTGATCGAAGCCCAGGCCATCCATGCCGTATACGGCAGCGGACCCCTCGTGACGGGTCTCAAGGGATACATGGGGCATACGATGGGCTCTTGCGGCGTCATAGAAACCATCATGACCCTTTATATGATGCAGGACGGATTTGTCGCTCCCACACTCAACCTGGAGGAGCCCGATGAACGGTGCTCCATGATCCGGCACACCCTGCAACTGACGGAACGGCCGATCCGCGTCGCGGGCATCCAGAACTTTGCGTTCGGCGGCGTCAACACAAACCTGCTGATCAGGCGATTTGCCTGATCAGCCGTCCGCTGTCCCGCTCGGCCATGAGGTTCGGGCCGCTCAAATCCTTTTTTCCCCCCCACCCTTTGCCGCGTTCTTGTGTTGTTTTTCCTCCATAGTCGCATTCGGGTAAAACCGGCGGAAGATGATTTTGAAACCCTTTGAAAAGGATGGTAGGATACGGCCGGAACGGAAGAAAATCTTGCACGATGATTTCCGGACGGGGGCCGATTCGATCGGCGGAAGGGATAGTCTGCGGCAATGCGGAATGACGAAAAGCGTGTGGTGATTACGGGGCTGGGGACGGTCAATGCCGTCGCGCACGATCCCGCCGAATTCGCCGCCGCCTTGCGCAACGGCGTATGCGGAATCGGGCCGGTCACGCTGTTCGATACAGCGGGGTTTCTCACCCGCAACGGGGCCCAGGTCAGGGATTTCCGCCCCCGCGACGCGATCCCGCGCGGCCTGTCGCTCAAACGGATGTCGCGATCCGATGTTTTTGCGCTGACCGCCGCACTGCAGGCCCTCTCCCAGGCGGGGCTCTCCCCGATCCCGGACGATCTCCGGCAGGAGATGGGCGTCGTGATCGGCGGCGGGGCCGGCGGTCTGCTGGAAGCGGAGTCCTTTTACCGGGACTACCTTCAGCGCGGAGGGCGCCGTGCGCGTTTTTCCCGGCTTTCCAGCGTATCGTGCGCCGCCACGGCCAACCATCTGACCACGCTGCTTGGCCTCTATGGTCCGAAGGCCACGATCATGACGGCCTGCTCCTCCGGGGCCACGGCCATCGGGTTAGGAAGGGACCTCATCCGCAGCGGCGCCGCCCGTGCGATGGTCGCCGGCGGGACAGAGCCCCTCTGCCGGATGACTTTTGCCTCCTTCAATGCGCTCAAGGCGATCGATCCGGAGTACTGCCGCCCCTTCTCCGGAAACCGCGCCGGCCTGACCCTCGGAGAAGCGGCAGGCATCCTGATCCTCGAATCCCTTGCGGGCGCCAGACAGAGGGGCGCCACCATTCTTGCCGAGATGCTGGGCTATGGCGTGACCTGCGACGCGCACCACATGACTGCGCCGGATATCGGCGCCTCCGGGGCGGTCCGGGCCATGCGGGAAGCACTCAGGGACGCGTGCCTGGGACCGGAGGCGGTCGATTACATCAACGCCCACGGCACCGCGACGCCGCCCAACGACCGGATGGAGACGCGGGCGATCAAGGAGGTTTTCGGCGCGCGTGCCCGGCGGATTCCGGTCAGTTCGACGAAATCGATGCACGGCCATACATTGGGCGCATCCGGGGCGCTGGAGGCGGTCGTCTCCGTCCTGGCCATAGCGGAGGGATTTATCCCGCCGACGATCCACTGCGAAACACCGGATCCGGAATGCGATCTGGATTACGTGACGACAGGCGCCCGTCCTGTTGCGCCGGACGTGGTTCTCTCCAACTCGTTCGCCTTCGGGGGGAACAATACCGCGGTGATTCTCGGCCGGTTCCGGGACGAGGGGGTGCGGCTTGGATAGACGGGTCAGCGTGACCGGGATCGGGATGGTCACACCGCTGGGATCGGGAAGGGAGCGGTTTTGGGATGCCCTCTGCCGAGGGGAGACCGGCATCCGGGAGATCGATTCCTTTTCCACCGGCGGCTTCGGATCGCACCTCGGGGCCGAGGTCCGGGGTTTTCAGCCGCGCGACTTTATTTCTCTGAAAAACCTGCGGAAGATGGACCGGCTGTCCGCAATGACGACCGCCTCCGTCCGGATGGCCCTGGAGGATGCCGGAATCGTTGTGTCGGCGAATCGGGACCGGATCGGAATCGTGATGGGGACCGCCTTCGGGAACACGGAGCTCAAGGCGCAGAGCGCCGGGATTCTGCTCACGGAAGGTCCCGGCAGGATCAGTCCGATCCAGGTGCCCAATACGGTGATGAACGCCCCCGCCGGTCACGCCTCCATCGAGCTCGGGTTCCGCGGGGTAAACACGACGGTCAACCATCAGGCCGTCTCCGCCGAAACGGCCATTGCCTATGCCGCGATGGAGATCCGGCGCGGCGCCGCGGATGTGATCCTGGCCGGCGGGGCGGACATGCTGTCGCCTTTTTTCTATGAGGCCCTCGGGCATTTTCGTAGTCTCTCCCCCTTGGACGGCGGAACCGAGGGCGCCAGGCCGTTCGACATCACGCGCAACGGCGCTGTCGTGGGGGAGGGATGCGGAATGGTCTGTCTCGAAGCGGAGGATCTCGCCCGGGAGCGCGGCGCGGCATCCTATTGCGAGATTTCGGGATGGGGGCTTTCCTCTTCGGCCTTGCCGTCCACGGAATGGCCGGATGATCCCCGCGGATTCACCATGGCCCTGGAGCGCGCGCTGCGAATGTCCGGTGCAAAGCCGTCGGAGATCGACTGCATCCAAGCCGCCGGGAACGGCGGGTTCCGGCTCGATGCCGCCGAGGCGGCCGCGTATGAACGACTTTTCAGCGGAATCGACGGCGGACCGCTGATCACATCGCTGAAGGGGGCCACGGGGGAGATCTTTGCCTCCGGCGGTATCCGGGCCGCAGCGCTGGCGCTGTCGATCCGGGAAGGGATTGTCCCGCCGGTTACGGGCCTGACGGCGCCGCTGATTCCCCTCCCGTTTGTGATCGGGGAGGCGCGACGCCGGCCCGTGCGGAAGGGGCTGCTGAGCGGAATCTCCTTCGGGGGAACTTACGCCTGCCTTCTGTTTGAAACGAGAAAGACGCTTTGACTTTATCCGCATATGGAGTATAAAAGGGCCATCGAATTTTGGTTCGTTTGGTCAAAGGAAATCAACTGATCGACCCCAAGGAGACAGGATGATGAACAGGGGAGCTACTGGGTACAGTGTGGTGCTGAGGCTCGTGATCCCCAAGCAGGCGGGTGCGCTGGGAAAGGTGATCTCCGTCATCAACAGGGCGGGAGGGGTTGTCGGCGCCTTCGATGTGGTCGGGTTCGAAAGCGGCGGCATCATCCGCGATATCGAGGCCTACGCCGCCGACCTGGATATGGCAAAGCTGATCACCGCCGCGGTCCGGAGGGTCAAGGAGATCAAGATTTTGAACGTGGCGGACCGGACCCTTCTGCTCCATCAGGGAGGGAAGATCGAGACCGCCAGCAAGGTTCCGCTGAAGACCCGGAGCGACCTCGCAACCGCCTATACGCCGGATGTGGCGCGGGTGACAAGGGCCATTTACGAGGAGCCGGAACGGGTTTATGAGCTGACCATGAAAAAGAACAGCGTGGCGATTGTCACGGACGGCACGGCCGTTCTCGGCCTCGGGGATGTCGGGCCGGCGGCGGCACTGCCGGTCATGGAAGGCAAGGCCATTATCTTCAAGAACTTTGCAGGGGTCGACGCCTTTCCCATCTGTCTGAATACCCGGGATCCGCAGGAGATTGTCCAGGCGGTCAAATGGATTTCCCCCGGCTTCGGTGCAATCAGCCTGGAGGATATCTCCGGCCCCCGCTGCTTCGAGATCGAAAGCCGTCTGAAGAAGGAATTGGACATCCCCGTCTGTCACGACGATCAGCAGAGTGCGGCCGTGATCGTTCTGGCAGGCCTGAAAAATGCGTTGAAGGTTGTCGGAAAAAGACTGGAGGATGTGCGAATCGTCGTCTGTGGCCTCGGCGCCGCCGGCATCGCATCCATCCGGCTTCTGCTGGCCTCCGGAGCAAAACAAATCATCGGTTGCGATCGGGCCGGAATCCTTTACCGCGGCCGTCGGAAGAACATGAATCCCATTAAGGAGAAGATCGCCGGACTGACCAACCCGGATCAGATGAAGGGGACTGTGGGCCGGGCGTTGATCGGGGCCGATGTGTTGATCGGCGTGTCCGATGCAAACGCGGTTTCCGTCGAGGAGGTTCGGAAGATGGCCGGCGATGCCGTCGTCTTCGCGATGGCGAATCCCGTTCCGGAAATCCTGCCGGAGAAGGTCGGATCTTTTGTGCGCGTGATGGCCACCGGCCGTCCGGATTATGAAAATCAACTGATCGACATCCTCTGCTATCCGGGGCTTTACCGGGGGGTTTTCGACTGCCGGGCCCGTGAAATCAACCGGGAGATGCTGATCGCGGCGGCCAACGCGATCGCCGATTGCGTCGCCCCCGAAGAATTGATGGAGCAACATATCGTTCCCAGCGTTTTCAATCGAAAAGTGCCGGAAATGGTTGCCCGCGGGGTTGCGGAGGCGGCGATCCGGACGGGTGTCGGGACCCTGGAGCATCAATACGTGATGTTTTCGTGAAACCGGCGGGGGGAGAAGGGCCGGGCTTCCTCAAACGGCTTGTAGGCAGGGGGTTTTCATGGAAACGGATGAGCGTCCCTGGGGGTGCTACACGGTCCTGGCTGATGAACCGGATCACAAGGTCAAGCGGATCTCCGTGAAACCGGGAAAACGCCTGAGCCTGCAACGCCACCGGCGCCGGTCGGAACACTGGCACCTGATCCGGGGGGAGGCCGTCGTGACCATCGGGGAGCAGGAGATCCGCCTCCGGCCCGGCGATACCGTCGATATTCCCTGCGGCGCGAAACATCGTTTCCGGAATGCAGGGAAGGAGGAGGCCGCCTTTATTGAAATCCAGAGGGGTGAGTATTTCGGAGAAGACGATATCGAGCGGCTCGAGGATGACTTCGGTCGTTCCTGAAGCCTTTCTCTCCGGCGCAGGCCGTCGTTTACCCCCGTAGCCTCACACCTCCGCGGTCTTCCCCATCTTCTTCAACCGCTTGGCTTCCTTCTTTTCCTTCAGCGTTTTGGAAGGTTTTTTCTTGGTATCCTTTTTGACATTCTTGTCTTTTCCCATGATTTTCCCTCCCGCTTCGGTGTTTGTCGGATGCGTCCCCCATACCCGAATCCAGGCGTTTTCGCAACCAAAATCTTCTTCTGAAGCTCACGGCCGGCTGCTGTCTTCTCAACGAAGAGCCTTTTGCCGGTCCGGAAGTCCCGCCCTGTGTGGTACATCAACGTCGATAATGTTGAGGGGGTCGGGGTGAAGATCTGAACCTGCTCGGGTTGGAGGGCCAACTCGCGAACGGCGAAGCGGCGGAGGGCCTCCATGTCGGCCTGTTCGCAGCCCGGATGGGCGGCGATCCAATAGCAGGTCAGGAACTGTTCCTTCCCCGTCTCCCCTGTGAACCTTCGGAAAAGATCGCGGAAGGCGAGCAGGGATTCCGTTCCCGGTTTCCCCATGCACCGGAGAACCTTTTGCTCCGAGTGCTCGGGGGCGATCTTCATCTGTCCGGAGACGTGGTGTCGAATGATCTCGCGGAGGCAAGGGATGCCGTTCTTCCGGTCGGCCAGGAGCAGGTCCGGCCGGATGCCGGAGGCGACGACCGCCTGTCTGATGCCGGGAAGCTTCCGCAGTTTCCGGAGAAGCGCGATCAGGAGGCCGTGATCGGGGCGGAGATTTTTGCAGACGACAGGATAGAGGCAGCTTCGGTTCGTGCAGGCGCCGCGCTGAAGCTTCTTCTTGCATTCGAAGCCGTACATGTTGGCCGTCGGCCCGCCCACGTCGAGGATACGTCCCTTGAAGCCGGGGAGGGAGGTCAGGCATGCGGCCTCGCGGACGATCGAGGCCTCGCTCCGCATGCCGACCGTTTGTCCCTCATGGGCGGCGATCGCGCAGAAATGACACCCCCCATAGCAGCCCCGGTGGGTGGCGATGGAGAAACGGATCGTCTCCAGCGCACGGACGCCGCCGGCGCTCTGATGGCATGGATGAACCGCACGCGCGAAGTCCATCCCGTGGACCTCGTCCATCTCCGCCTGTGTGAGCGGGTGGGCCGGCGGGTTGTGGATGAGCCAGCGGGAATCCTGCTTCTGGCAGAGCCCCCGTGCCGTCCGGGAATCCTGGTTTTGGTGAAAGGCCAGGAACATCTTCTCGAAGGCCGCCGGGTCTGCCGCCGACTCCTCCCAGGAGGGAAGCTCCAGGAAGCCGGGCCTGGGCGCGGCCGCCGCGTAGCAGAGGCCCCTCAGCTCCGAGACGTCCCCGTTTTCCCGGAGGTTCGCGGCCAGATGCAGGATCGAGTTGTCCGCCATTCCATAGAGGAGGAAATCGGCCTTTGCGTCGATCAGGATGGAGCGGCGAACCCGGTTGGACCAGAAGTCATAATGGGCGATCCGTCGCAGGCTGGCCTCGATTCCCCCCAGGACGACGGGAGCCGTTTCCTTGAAATGGCGACGGATCAGGTTGGCATAGGCGATGACCGCACGGTCGGGGCGGCGGTTGTTGATCCCGCCGGCCGTGAAGTCGTCTTTCCGACGCCTTTTCCCGGAGGCGGTCCGGTTCGCCACCAGCGAATCGATGCATCCCCCCGTCACGCCCCAGAAGAGCTCCGGCTCGCCGAAACGGGTGATATCCCTTCCGGAAGCGATGTCCGGCTGGGGGATGATCCCCACACGGTATCCGGCGGCAAGCAGACGCCGGCCGATCACGGAAACGCCGACGAAGGGACTGTCGATGTAACTGTCCCCCGTAATCAGGATCACGTCCAGCTTGGTCCAGCCGAGTTTCCGGATCTCGTCAGCGGTGGCCGGGATGAACATGGCTCACCCTTTTCCCCCCGAAGCGCGTTGCGGCTGTTTCCCGGATGCGTTTCCGGGTCGCGCGGAGGCGCTGCACGGACAGCCCGTTCGACCGGGTCATTTCCCCACAGTCATTTTCATCGTCTTGGAGCCGAACTTGTTGCACGACGCCTTCACCTCGAGGATATCGCCGGGCACGACATCCACCGGGTAGGTATAGAGGAAGGTCGCCTCTCCGGGCTGGCTTTTGTACTCGGTTTTGGAAAGCGTTTTGCCGTTTTTTTTGATCTCGACACCGTCGATGTAGTGTTTGACCGGATCATCCACGCCGTGTGTAATCCGCACCTCCAGCGCTTTTTTGGCCTGATCGTAGGAAAGCGCAACTTCTTTCGGGGAATGCGCCCCGCCGGGTGCGGGAAACCAGGCCAACAGAAAAACGGCAACGAGCAGGGATATTGCAATCCGATACCCGTGAAGAGAACCCTTGTGATGCCGATTCGCGCAATGCCTTTCTTCCTGGATACACATCTTTAATGACTCCTTTCGTTTTAGGGTTTGTTGGGTGCCGCCGATAAGATTTCAATACATACCGGCGATTTTCGACGATGTTTCCGGTTTCGGTCATCCCGCGGACCGCAAAGGCTTTTCATCCCGTGTCAGAGAACGATCTCCATGTCCTGATGGACGGCAAAACAATCCAGCGGTTGCCCGGCGGTCATTCTCCGGCATTTTGCGACCATCTCCTCCAAAGCGTCGTCCGTTCGTTCCTGGTTGTGGTGATAGAGGCCGAGACGGCGGACGCCGGCGTCGAGGGCGAGCCGCACCGCATCCGTGTACACCGAGTGGCCCCAGGTCCGGGTCATGCGGTAATCCTGCGGCCGGTATTCGGCGTCATGGATGAGAAGATCCGCCCCATTCGCAAAGGCGCGGTAGTCCTCGTAAGCCATTCCGCCCGGATGCCGATAGGTCAGCTCATTGTCGGTGAGAAAGACAAACGATTTTCCATCCTCCTCCAGGCGGTACCCCAGTCCCTGGTTGGGATGGCTGATCGGAATGGAGGTCACGTTCAGGCCGCCGAATTGCAATGTTTCCCGGCATTTCCTGTGATATTGAATGCTTGCCCGGATCTCTTCAAAACCCACCGGGAAATTGGGGGGAGCCATGATGTGGGAGATCATTTTCCGGATGGATGTTTGCGCGAAGGGGCACCCGAAAAGCGAGATCCGCGTGCCGGACCGGTAAATGGGCTTGAAGAACGGAAAGCCCATGATGTGATCCCAGTGGGCGTGGGTGAAGATCATCGTATATTGGGAACGTTTTTCGGCGACGAGTCGGTTTCCCAGCCTGCGGATGCCCGATCCGGCATCAATGATGACGATGCGATCCTCTGCGGTGCGGATTTCAATGCAGGGCGTGTCTCCCCCATAGCGCAGGTATTCCCTCCCCGAAACCGGGATGGATCCTCTTGCCCCCCAGCAACGGATCAGCATGCCTTTCCTCCCGACGCCGCTGTGGATCTTCGGAAATCACGGCCGGGGTCCTTTGGTGATCTGCGGAAAAGCCCGCAATGCTCCCGGCCGGCACAATCGGCGTGTTCACTCAACCAGCCGAAAATCTTTGTCCTTGAAAATGCACAGGCATGCGTCGACGACGGTGGGATCGTACAGGACATCCCGGTGCGCCGCGATCTCCTCCAATGCCTTGTTCAGTCCCGGCGCCGTTCGGTAGGAACGGTTGGAAGCCATGGCTTCGACCACATCCGCGACGGCAAGGATTCGCGCCTCCAGCAGAATTTCCTCCCCCTTCAAACCCAGCGGATATCCGGATCCGTCCATCCGTTCATGATGCTGCCAGACGATCTTGGCCACAGGCCACGGAAACTCAACCTGCTTCAGGATATCGTATCCCGACTGGGGGTGCATCTTGATCAGGTGTCGTTCCGCATCGGAGAGGGCGAAGGACTTGCTCAGAATTTCCGCGGGAACGGAGATCTTTCCGATATCGTGAAGGGAGGATGCCATCCGAATGCCGTCGATGATCTGCCGGGAGAGCCCCATCTCCGTTGCGATCGTTCTTGCCAGATCGGCGACCCTTCTGTGGTGGCCCGTTTTGTATTGATCCTTTGACTCCACCGTCAGGGCGAGTGTATTCAACGCCGCCCCCATCGCCTGCCGAAGGTTGTTCAACGTCAGATTCAGTTGCTCTTCCGTTTCCCGGCGATCGGTGAGCGAGCGCTGCAGGACGCCGGTTCGCCGACGGATGGCCTGGGTCAGGTGTGCCTGATAACCGGCCACCAGTCCGATCAGGACGGCGGTCAAAAGCGCGATCCCCAGCGTGATCCCGCGGAACAGGAGGAGGGGCTTTTTCACGGACGCGGTCCATCCTTCGGCGGGCAGCGCCGCCAGCTTCCAAGATCCGTCCGGGGTGTCGACCTGTTGAAAAACCGGGTTTTTCGTCAGGACGGTCTTCTCCCCGAACAACAGATGATCGGAGCGGTCCAGCAGGGCAATCTGCAGACCTTGGGGCTGGGAGTCCATGCCTGCATCCGACAGCAGGAGAGGAAGGTCCAGAACGACGGATATCAGCCCCCAGAGACGGTCTCCGGCGTAAATGGCCTCCTGTGCCGCAAAGGCGAATCCCTTGGGACGAAGCGCATAAGGATCGCCGATCACGATTTTGCGTGAACGAACCGCACGCTGAACGTCGGCGCGGAATGGCGGTCGGGCGTCGCGAAGAAGATCACGGCCGGCACGGCCGTCGGGGCTCCCTTCCGGGTAGATCCACTGGATGATTCCGTCACGGGCCACAAGAATGGTGCGGACGCCGCTTGCGGCGCTGCTGATGCCGGCGGCAAAGTTGTTGAATTCTGCCGGAACGATTTCCCGGTCATGACTGATATATTCGATCAGGAACGCTTTGAGCGCCTTGACGAGGGCCGTTCGGCCGCCGATTTCCGCGCTCAGGGAACGGCCCTGGACCTTCAGCAGTTCGGCCGTCTGGGTCCTTTTTTCGACGATCAGCCTTTCCTGTTGCCATAGACCGCCATACCACCAGGCCGGCAGCAGGAGCGCCAGCGCCAACAGGAAGGCGATCAGGGACCGGCGGCGGGGTTTGCTTTTGAACAGTGATCGGATCATGGGCATCAATGTCACCAATCCGTCTTTCCCGCTCCGAAACCGGCAGGATTCACGGCGCTGTTCCAGAATTCCGGACAATCGCGAGCGGCTGTAAAATATCGGGTCGAAATCCTTCTGTCAAGCATTTAATAACGGTCTTGTTCGCGGATATCATCGTAAAAAAAGAACTTTTTAACATCGGAAGGGACGATTCCCGCTGTCGAAATGAACCGGGATATGATAGAAAGAAACAAAGGAGGATGAAATGACGACGATCAAAATCAAGGGGATGACATGCCGACACTGCGTCATGGCCGTGGCCAAAGCGCTGAGCGGCATGGACGGGATCCGGGATGTGCGGGTGAACCTGGAAACAGGGGAGGCGTCCTTCACGGAGGAGATGCCGGTGGACCGGGCGCTGATCCGGGAAAGGATATCGAAAGCGGGGTACGAGGTTGTCGGATAAACGGGATCTAAAAACGACCGTCTCCGTCGGGGGGATGAGCTGTGCCGCCTGTGTCCGCCGTGTGGAGAACGCCATCCGGGAGGTTCCGGGCGTGACCGACGTCGCGGTCAACCTTGCGACCGCGCGGGCCACGGTGTCTCACATTCCGGGATGGGCCGGCATCGAGGCGGTCCGCCGGGTCGTCACCGAACAGGGGTATGACTACCTGGGGATTCCCGACGACACCCGGGAGGATCCGATCGGTGCGGCCCGTGAAAAGGAGATCCGGGATCTGAAGATCCGCTTTGCCGTTGGAATCGTGCTCAGCATCGTCATCTTCGTCGGCTCCATGCGACACTGGTTCCCCTTTCTGATGGGGATCCCCCGGCAGCCGCTCCTCATAGCCCTCTTCCTCCTGACCACGCCGGTCGTTTTCTGGGTCGGGAGCCGGTTTTTCAGCGGCGCGATCAAGGCGGCCCGGCAGAAGACCACGGACATGAACACACTGGTGGCCGTCGGGGCGCTGGCGGCCTGGCTCTATTCCTCGCTTGCGACCTTTTTCCCGCGCTTCTTCTCGGAAGCCGGAATCCTGCCCCACGTCTATTACGACGGGGCGGCCTTCATCGTGACGCTGATTATCCTCGGCCGGCTTCTGGAGGCCCGGGCGAAGGGACGGACCTCCCGGGCGATCCAGCGCCTGATGGGGATGAAGCCGAAAACCGCGCATGTCATCCGGGAGGGTGTGGAGAGGGACATTCCGATCGATCAGGTCGTGAAAGACGATTGGATCGTCGTTCGGCCCGGGGAGAAGATCTCCACGGACGGCGTGGTCGTCTCCGGCAGCTCCAGCGTCGATGAATCCATGTTGACCGGAGAGAGCATGCCGGTGGCTAAAACGGAGGGGGCGGAGGTTTTTGCCGCGACGCTCAACCGGACCGGAAGCTTCACGTTCCGGGCTACACGGATCGGCGCCGAGACGGCGCTGGCGCAGATCATCCGGCTCGTGGAGGAGGCGCAGGGGTCGAAGGCCCCGATTCAGCGTCTCGCGGACAGGGTCGCATCGATCTTCGTTCCCGCCGTATTCGGGATCGCCGTGGTCACGTTCGCCGTCTGGTATTTTTGGGTCCCCGATGCGGCGTTCAGCCGCGCCCTCCTCAATTTCGTGTCCGTTCTCGTCATTGCCTGTCCATGCGCGCTGGGACTCGCGACCCCGACGGCGGTCATGGTCGGGACGGGACTCGGGGCGGAAAACGGCATCCTGATCAAAGGGGGGGAGAGCCTGGAAAACGCCTACCGCCTCCGGACGGTCGTTTTCGACAAGACCGGAACGCTCACGCGCGGAGAGCCGGAAGTGACGGACATGATTCCCGCGCGGGGAGTCGATCCCAAAAACCTCCTGCAGGTGGCCCTCGACATCGAAGCCGCGTCCGAACATCCGCTGGCAAGGGCGGTCCTCGAACGGGGAAAGCGGGCAGGCCTCGTTGCCGGCACGGTGACGGGGTTCGAGGCGATGTCCGGCCTCGGCGTAAAGGCATTCCGGGACGGAAAGGCCCTGCTGCTGGGAAACCGCCGTCTTCTGGAAGTGGAGGGGGTGGTGACCGGCGGGGGCGATATCGACTCGGAGGCCGTGCGGCTTGCCGGTGACGGGAAAACTTCCGTCTTCGTGGCAGAGGGGGGCCGCATCCTCGGGTTGCTGGGATTTTCCGATCAACCCAAACCCTCCGCGTCCGCGGCGATCGCCGAGCTGAAGGGGATGGGCCTGAAGGTCGCCATGATCACCGGGGACAATGAGGGAACGGCGAACGCGATGGGCAAGACCTTGGGCATCGACCGCATCCTTTCGGAGGTGCTTCCGGGCGACAAGGCCGCCGAAATCCATCGACTCCGCGAGGAGGGCGAGATCGTGGCGATGGTAGGGGACGGGATCAACGACGCCCCGGCGCTCGCGGCCGCCGACATCGGAATCGCGATCGGCGCGGGGACGGATGTGGCGATCGAGGCCTCCGACATCACATTGATGCGGGACGATCTTCTGGCCGTGCCGAGAGCGATCCGCCTCTCCTTCGAAACCATGCGGACCATCCGCCAGAACCTCTTCTGGGCCTTCATCTACAACATCATCGGCATCCCGGTCGCTGCCGGCGTCCTCTATCCTCTCTGGGGCATTCTGCTGAATCCGGAATTCGCCGCCGCCGCGATGGCGATGAGCTCCGTTTCGGTCGTGGGCAATTCGCTTCGCCTGCGACGCCGCTGGCGCCGTGTGCCGACACAGACTTAACCACACTGTCCGGACAAGGATCATGGAGTTTCTCCTTGATTTTTTCATGGACTGTGCATACTCAAAGACAAGAAAAACAAAGAGAGTCTGATGCATCAGCAACAGATGAATAGCTGATTGCAATCTTATTTTTTACGCTGGGTCCGAGATAGAGATGTCTGGCGGAATTTCCGACCGGCCAGGCGCAACATGGAGATCATCGCGGACGGGCTCATGGAATTTCTCCGGCGCGCTGATGATCGGAGACAACAGGCTCAGGCCTGAAACCGTTCTTTACTGAGGCGAGTATGACTTTGAGAAATCTGGGGGGATTCCCTTTTCGCGTGGCCGCTTCGTATGGCTTGATTGCCGGCTTGTGGATCCTGCTGTCGGACCGGTTGATCAGCGAACTCACCGCCGATCCCACGCAGATGACCTTTCTACAGACTTACAAAGGATGGGGATTTGTTGGGGTTACGGGCATATTGCTTTATGTTTTGCTCTACCGCGAGTGGAACAGGTTGCAGCGCGAAATTTCCGCGCGGCAAATGGCGGAAGACAATCTGGTGCGGCTGAACCTGGAACTTGAAGGGCGTGTCGCCAGGCGCACCGCCGAACTGGCCCGGGCCAAGGAGAGGGCCGAGTCCGCCGACCGGATCAAGTCGGCATTTTTGGCGACGATGTCGCATGAGCTGCGGACGCCGCTGAATTCGATCATCGGTTTCACGGGCATCATCCTGCAGGGGATCGTGGGGCCCCTGAATGACGAACAGAAGAAGCAGCTCGGCATGGTGCGCGGCAGCGCCCACCATTTGCTCTCGCTGATCAACGACGTGCTGGACATCTCCAAGATCGAGGCGGGCCAGTTGCGGATGACCTTTGAGCCTTTCGACCTGCGCGAGGTTCTGGAGAAGACCGTGGCGAATGCGCGGCCCCTGGCCGAGAAGAAGGGCCTTGCGCTGTCCTGCGCCGTTTCCGAGGGCATCTGTACGATCCGGGCCGATCGTCGTCGCGTGGAGCAGGTTCTTTTGAACCTGATCGGCAACGCCGTCAAGTTCACGGAAGGGGGGTCGGTGACGGTGGAATGCGATTCCGACGGTGATGGCGTCCGGGTCAGCGTCACGGACACGGGGATCGGCATCCGTGCGGAGGACCAGGAGACGATTTTCCAGGCCTTCCGCCAGGTCGATTACGGCACGAACCGCAGGCACGAGGGGACGGGGCTGGGGCTGCCCATCAGCAAACGGCTGGTCGAGCTCATGGGGGGACAGATTCGGGTCGAAAGCCAATGGGGCTCGGGAAGCACGTTCAGTTTTACCCTGCCCCGGGAGAGGATGAGATGAAAAGAAAGATCCTGGTTGTGGACGACAGCGGCGACAATTTGTACATGCTGGAGACCCTGTTGAAGGGATGCGGGTACGACGTGACCACGGCCGAACACGGCGAGCAGGCCCTCGAGAAGGCCCGTTCGAACCCGCCGGATCTGATCGTCTCGGACAGCCTGATGCCCGTGATGGACGGCTATAACCTGTGCCGCGAATGGAAGGCGGACGATACGCTTCGACACAGGCCGTTTGTCCTTTATACGGCTACCCATACGGATTCCGGGGACGAGAAATTCGCGATGGATCTCGGGGTCGACCGGTTCATCCCCAAGCCCCAGGAACCGGATGTTCTGGTCGGCATGATCGGGGAGCTTCTCGAAGACGGCTACCGGGCGAGGCAGGTGGAGGCCAAGTCCCTCGAGGAAGAGATGCAGTTCTTCCGGCAGTACAACGAGATCCTCTTCCAGAAGCTCGAACAGAAGCTGGCGGATCTGGAAACGGCCAACCGGGACCTGAAGCTCTCCGAGGAAAGCTACCGCCGGACCTTCCTGAATGCGTCGGATGTCATTTACACGGTAGACGGCGATCTCATTCTAAGGAGCATTTCGCCGAGTGTGGAGCGTATCCTGGGCTACAAAGCGAAGGATTTCGTCGACCGGCCCGTCACTGAATTCGGGCGCCTGGTTCTGACGCCCGAATCTTTTGAGCGCGCGATCGCCGATGTGGCCGCCATCCTCGGGGGTCGAAGGATTGCCTCGACGATGTATGAATTCATCGCCAGGGATGGGACCCTTATATACGGCGAAGTCAGCGGTTCCCCGCTGAATCAGGACGGCAAGGTCATCGGGATTGTTTCGGTGGCCCGCGACATCACGGACCGCATGCTTACGGAAACGGCTCTCCGGGAGAACGAGGAGAAATATCGTTCCCTGTTCGATCATTGCCCGGACGCGGTTTATGCTTTGGATGCCGAGGGCGGATTCCTGTCCGTGAACGACTCCACTTGCAGGATAACCGGCTATTCGCGGGAAGAGCTCCTGCGAATGAAGTTCGACCCTCTGATCGTCCCGGACGAGAAAAAGAGGATTCGGTCGCACTTTCAAAAAGCCTTGTACGGAGAACCGCAAAATTACGAAACAACCATTCTGCGTAGGGATGGTGGCCAAGTGATCATCCAGGTGACCAACACGCCGGTGACCGTGGAAGGCAAGATCGTCGGCGTGTATGCCATTGCAGAAGATATCACCGAACGCGTACGGGCGGAAAGGGCCCTCCGGGAGAACGAGGAGAAATATCGTTCCATGTTCGACCATTCCATGGATGCGATCCTTTTGACCCGGCCGGACGGCACAATCCTCGATGCCAACCCGGCCGCCTGCACGATGTTCGGCCGACCACGGGAGGAAATCGTCAGAATCGGGCGCAACGGCCTGGTGGATACCGAGGATCCCCGTTTGCACGCCGCATTGAAAAATCGGGCCGCCGAGGGTGCAACGATGGCTGAATTCACGATGATCCGCGCCAACGGTGAAAAGTTTCCCGTGGAAATGACGTCATCCATTTTTACGGATGAAAAAGGTCAGCAAAAAGCAAACATAATTATTCGCGACATCACCGAGCGTAAGCAAGCGGAAGAGGCGCTCAAGGAACGGGATGCCCGTTACAAGAAACTGTTCTCCGAGGTCCCCGGAATGATCTATCAATTCCTGAGGAGGCCGGACGGGACCTATTGCATGCCGTACTCAACTGAATTCATAAGGGATATTTTCGGTTGCCTGCCTCAGGATGTCCGGGAGGATTTTTCTCCATTCGAGAAGGTCATCCTGCCCGATGATTTGAAAGAGGTGATCCGGTCGATAGAATCTTCCGCCGAACAGATGTCGATCTGGCAATGTGAATTTCGTGTACAGATCCCCGGTCAACCCATCCGATGGATATTGGGCCACTCCACGCCAGAGCGATTGGCCGACGGCGGCACCCTATGGCATGGATTCATTACGGACATCACCGAGCGGAGGCGGCATGAGGAGGCGCTGCAGAAGAGCGAAGCCGACTTTCAAGACCTTTTCAATGAGGCGCCCGTGGGCTATTTCGAGTACGATGTCCGGGGCCACATCAACCGTGCCAACCACACATTTTCGGAGATGCTGGGCTATCAACGTGAGGAAATGATCGGTCAGCCCGCCTGGGAGTTTATTCAGGACGAGAGGGCCCGGCAGCAGATCCTGGATAAGCTGGCCGGCACGGTGGCGCCTTTCAAAGGAGTGGAGCGGCTGTACCGCCGAAAGGACGGCTCCCTGCTGCCCGTTCTCGTTCAGGATCGATTGTTTCGCGATGAACAGGGGCGAATCATGGGGATTCGTTGCACCGCTCAGGACATCACCGAGCGCAGGAAGGTGGAGGAGGCGCTGGAAAGCGAGCATCGGCTGTTGCAAAGTTTGATCAACAACATCCCGGATCGCATCTATGTCAAAAATACGGAGAGCCGATTTATCCTCTGCAACGAAGCGCTGATTCGCCGTATGGGAAGGACCCGTATGGACGAGATTTTGGGCAGGACGGATTTCGACTTTTTAACCCGGGAGGTTGCGCAACGATTCTACGAGGACGAACAGGAAATCCTTCGGTCCGGCAAGCCGATGATCAACCGCGAGGAGCCTCTGATGACCGAGGACGGCAAAGTTACGCGGTGGAGCCTCGCAACCAAGGTCCCCCTGCTGGACGGGGAAGGAAATCGAATCGGGATTGTGGGCGTGGGCCGGGAAATCACCGATCTCAAGCAGGCGCAGGAAAATCTGCATGCGGCGAGAGAACATTTGCTCCAGGCGGAAAAGTTGGCTTCCCTCGGCAGATTGTCGGCCGGGGTGGCCCATGAGATCCTCAACCCGGTGAATATCATCTCTTTGGAACTGCAGTTGCTGACGGCAAAGGGGAATTTGCCCCTTGACGTTCTGGAAGAATTGAAGATCTGCATGGCTCAAATCGAGCGCATTGTCCGAATCACGAAAGATCTCAAACAGCTTTCCCGATTTCCTTCAGGAAAAACGGTCATGGCCGACATCAATGGCACCATCGCCCATATTATGAATGTGTATGCGACTCAATTGAAGATAGAGAAGATAGAAGCAAAGATGCAATTCCAGCCCGATTTGCCGATGATCTCCATGGACAAGGAAAAGATCGAGCAGGTGATCTTGAATCTGATTACGAACGCCGCGGACGCCATGGAGGGGATAGAGAAGAAGGTATTGCGCATCAGAACAGAACGGGAGAGGACGGGTGGGTCGGATTTCTTGAAAATCACCATCGCCGACAACGGCAAGGGGATCAGCAACGAGAATCTGGCCAAAATCTATGATCCGTTTTTTACCACCAAGGAACCCGGGAAAGGGACCGGGCTGGGACTTTCCATCTCCTACGGGATCATCCAGGATCATGGCGGGATGATCTGGGCAGCCAACAACGAGTGGGGCGGAGCATCTTTTTATTTCAGGCTGCCCGTTAAAACGGATATTATAGAAAACACTATTGAAAGGGGAGGTTGTCGTTATGGGGAAAATCCTGATCGTCGATGATGAAGCCCATGTGATCAGATTATTGCGGGATTATCTCACATCGAAAAATTATGAGGTGTACACCGCAACGAACGGACTTGAGGCCATAGAAAAGGTCAAAGAGGTAATGCCCCATATCGTATTTTTGGATATCATCATGCCCGGCCTGGGGGGCATCGAGACCCTGCGGGAGATCAAAAAAATAAATTCCAAAATCTGGGTGGCGATGGTGACCGCGGTTGTGGATGAGGAGGTGGCCAAAAGGATGCTCCAGTTGGGCGCCGATGACTATATCGTCAAACCGATTCATCTCGAGTTCATCGGAACGTATGTAATGGTCAAATTGATTCAGCTTCTGAATTAAGGATCTGAAACGACGGTGGATGCCTATGAAAAAACTACTGGTGATCGACGACGAAGAATATTTCTGCCGCGCCGTCAAAAAAGCGATCGAGATGAAGCGGGATCTCCAGGTGTTGACGGCCACGAGGGGGGATGAGGGATTGCGGTTGGCCAGGACTCAAAAACCGGATTTGATCCTGCTCGATATCGTGATGCCCGGCATGATGGGCACACAGGTGGCCGAGGAGTTATCGCAGGATCCCGCCACGGCCTCCATTCCCGTCATCTTTGTGACGGCAATCGTCAAGAAAGAAGAAACCGGAAGGGCCAGGGGCTTTTTGGGCGGCCGAATGTTCATTGCCAAACCCGTTGTCGTTGACGAGTTGTTGAAAAAGATCGATTCGTTGCTGTCGTCACAGTGACCGGCCGGGATCCTTTCAATATCCGTCAAAAGGAATTGAATCGAGGATGCAGGCCGCGCCGGGAAAAGCCGGTGCACGGGGATTGAATGTGCCGGTGTTGCCCTGTTCGCTGATCGACGGTCCCCGCGTTGAGACGGCGGCCGTCGCAAATCGAATCTCCCGAGTGAGACGTTTTACCCTTCCTTTACGAACTGGTCTCTCTCCGCGCCGCAGACCGGGCAGACCCAACCCTCCGGAAGGTCTTCAAACCGCGTTCCCGGAGGCACATTCCCTTCCGGATCTCCCTTTTGGGGGTCGTAAACGTAACCGCAGACCGAACAGGTGTATCGCGCGGCCTTTGCGGCGGGGGCTTCGACGGTCTTCGGGGGTTCTGCCTGCTGGTAGGTCGGGGCGTTCTTCGGAGACTTTCCGCCCTTGACCGTGTGGTAATAGGCATAGGTCATCGGCTGCGCCGTGCCCAGGACGTCGCATTCGACTACCCTCCCGAGAAAAATCGTATGGGTTCCGCAGTCCATCTCCCCAACGACTTCCGCCTCGATAAAGGCGATCGCGTGGTCGGTGACGATCGGAATCCCGGTCTTTCCGACCCGGGTGCCGATGCCCTCGAACTTGTCGATGTCCCGGCCGCATTTGAAACCAAACCGGCCGATCATCGTCATCGGGGTCGCCTCCTCCAGGATCGAAACGGCGAACCGGCGGCTGGACGAGATATGCTCATGGGTGAAGTTCTGCTTGTTGATGCTCACCGCCACGGTGGGCGGATCCGAGGTGACCTGGAAGACCGTGTTGGCGATCTGGCCGTTGAATCGTCCTTCCTTTCCCGAGGTGATGACATAAAGGCCGTAGCTCAGTTTGTAGAATGCGGATTTGTTCATGGTCTGTTCTCCTTCATTGGGAATCCAATATTCACATGGTTTCAGGTTTCGGCTGTTTCTCCCGTTCGCCGAAGATCCCCCGGCCCACCCGGATGATCGTTGCCCCCTCCTCGACCGCGACGGCATAATCCCCGGTCATTCCCATCGATAGTTCGGTCATCTCCACGCGGGGGATGCCTTCGGCTCTGATTCGGTCCCGGAATTCGCGCAGCGCCCGGAAAAAAGGCCTTGCCTCCTCCGGGTCGTCGAACCAGGGAGGCATGGTCATAAGCCCGCGAATCGAGAGGTTTGCCAGCGGGGCGACCCGGCGGATCAGATCGGCGGCATCGGCAAGCGGGACGCCGCTTTTTGTCTCTTCCCCGGCCACACTCACCTCGATCAGGACCTTCATTACATGTCCGGCCGCGGCGGCGCGCCGGTCGATCTCGACGGCAAGGTCGAACCGGTCCACCGAATGGATCATGTCGAAGAGCCGGACGGCGTACTTCGCCTTGTTGGTCTGAAGCCGGCCGATCAGGTGCCACTCGCATCCCTTTCCCAGCGTTTCGATCTTCCGCCGGGCCTCCTGGACATAATTCTCCCCGATGATATCCACCCCGGCGTGCATGGCTTCGGCGATTCCTTCGTCGTTCACGGTCTTGGTCACGGCCATGAGCCGGACCTCGGCCGGCGAACGGCCGGACCGGGCTGCCGCCTGCGCCACCACCTCCCGAACCTTGCGGATGTTGCCGGCGATGTCCATGATTCAAATCCCTTTTTCAAAAACGATCGCGTTGACGCGTTTCAATGCCTCGAAGACCTCACAGAGCGGAAGACCCACGACGTTTGAAAACGAGCCTCGGATTTCGCGGACGAAACATGCGCCCATCCCCTGGACGGCATAGGCGCCCGCCTTGTCGTAAGGTTCCGACGTTCCCGTGTACCAGGCCATCTCGTCTCCGGAAATTTCGCGGAATAGAACGGTGGACCGCACGACCTCGCGGACCCGTATGCACAGATCCTGCCGGATGATGGCGAACCCTGTCAGCACCTCGTGTTTCCGGCCGCTCAACTGTTCAAGCATGGCTGCCGCCTCCGCCGGCGATCCCGGTTTTCCAAGGATCTCCCCCGCCACGACCACGATGGTGTCGGCGCCGAGGATCCAGGCATCGGGGCGACCGCGCGCCGCGAGAGCCGCCTTCCCCTCGGAGAGCCGCAGGACATGCTCACGGGGCGTTTCTCCCTCCAGAAAGGTTTCGTCGATGTCGCCCGGCAGCCTGTCGAAATCGACGCCGAGCAGCTTCAGCATCTCCGCGCGGCGCGGCGAAGCGGATGCAAGGACCAGTCGTCCCGAGATGACGATACGCATGCAAGATATCCTTCAACTCTGCCCCCCATCCTACGGGTGAGCAGGCTGTTTCCTGTGCTCTATAGAAGAACGGCCGGATGCTGTCAAGTGTATGGGTGGACAGGGTGTGGGCGAATGGCGTGATGGATCCGTTTTATCTGTTTCCATTCGATAACCGATCTGTTATAAGAAGCCGCATGATCGGAAAAAAGATTCGAACCATTCTTTTGGCGCTGGTGTTGCTGGTGGCTGCGGTCGTTCCGGCCGGAGCGGAGGAACAGACATTCGAGCTGAATATCCCTGGCTGCACCGCCTGAGGACCGTTTGCGAGGATAAGGTCTATCCTCCAAAATGTGGACGGGGTCATCGCGGTCACCGCTTCAGGGGAACACCGGATCCGGATTACCTACGATGACCGGAAAACGGATCCCGGGAAGATCACGGATGCTTTGGTTCAGGGGGGCGTGGACGTTCCCGGGAAATCGACGCAGGCTGCCGAGGCGCCGTTTTCCTACAGGTAGGTTTTCAGGCCGTTCTTTTCGAGAGCCTCGACGACCTTCCGAACGTCCTGCGATCGGCCCCGGCGGCAGATGAGCAGCGCGTCGTCCGTTTCGACGACAAGCAGGTCCCTCACTCCGACCAGGGCGACCAGTTTCCCGGGGCTGTGGACCAGGCAGTCAAACGCATCCATTCCGATCAGGTTTCCCCGGGCGGCGTTCCCGTTTTCATCCCTTCCGGATACCTCCCAAAGCGCGTCCCAGCTTCCCAGATCCGACCAGCCGAAATCCGCTGAAAAGACAAGCACGTTTTGCGCTTTTTCCATCACGCCGTAGTCGATGGAGATCGGCTTCTGCGCCGAATAGACCTCTCCGACAATCTCCTCCTCCCGCTCCGTGCCGATTGCCTGGCGGATCTGCAGAAGCCCTCGATGGAGTTCGGGCAGAAATTGTTTGATGGCCTTCAGGATCGTTGAGGTTTTCCAGACGAACATGCCGCTGTTCCAGAGGAAGCATCCCCGATCCAGAAATTCCCGGGCCTGCTCGACGGGCGGCTTTTCGCGGATCGAACGGACCCTGTGGATCTCTTCCTGCCCGCCGGACGGATAAGGGTCGCCCTGCTCGATATAGCCGTATCCGGTTTCCGGGCCGGTCGGTCGTATCCCGATCGTGACGAGAAGGTCTTTGTCGGCGGCAATCCTGCCGGCCTCGCACAGGATCTTCCGGAACGTGCCTTCATCAGCGATCCGGTGATCGGAGGGGAGGACCAGCATCACCGCGTCGGGGACGCGCGTCTGGATGTGAAGCGCGGCGAGACCGATGCAGGGGGCGGTGTTCCGCCCGACGGGTTCGATGAGGATGTTTTCCGCGGGAACCTCCGGGAGCTGGCGGATCAGCTCCGCCGCATGACTCCGTCCGGTGACGATCAGTGTGCGTTCGGGAGGCACCAGCGGCCGGATCCGATCGACCGTTTCGCGGATGATCGTCCGCTCCCCCTGAATGTCCAGCAGGTGCTTGGGCATTTTCTCCCGGCTGCGAGGCCAGAACCGTGAACCCTTTCCGCCGGCCATGATGACGGCGAACATAAGCAATCCTTTCGGCGCAAGTTTGATGAGCTGCAAATTATCAGAAGTCCCCCGGATTATCAACCTGCGCGTCCAGCGATACGATCGCCTGGCCCGATACAATCTTCTTGACAGGCCATATCCCTTTCCATATCCTCAGCCCCCATAAAGATCGTTCTCAATGGGAAGTCCCTGAGGGAAAATCGTCATGCCCGATCAAAGCAGATTCGACCGGCTTCTATCCCCCATTTCGATCCACAGCCTCCGACTCAAGAACCGGATGGTCAAAACCGCATCATCCCTGGGCGTGGCCACGGCCGACGGCGAGATCAGCGACCTTTCTCTGTGCTTCTATGAAACGCTGGCCAGGGGCGGCGTGGGCATGATCGTCGTCGAGCACGGCTTTGTCGATTATCCTCGGGGCATGACCGGGGCGGGCCGTATCGCCAACAGCGATGACCGATACCTCCCGGGTCTGACGAAGCTCGCCGCGGTGATGCACGAAGGCGGCGCCGTCTGCATCGCGCAGCTGGGTCACGCCGGTCCCTCGCAGTGGAAGAAAATTCCAGAGCAGCCCGTAGCGGCTTCCTCGCTGGCGGGAACGGACAATCCTCAGCCGACGTATCCCCAGGCGAGGGAGCTTTCTGTCTCTGAAATCCAATCCCTCACGGAAAAATTCGCCCGGGGCGCCGAGCGGGCCAAGAAGGCCGGATTCGACGGCGTGGAGATCCACGGCGCCCACAACTACCTGGTGAACACGTTCCTTTCCCGCGCCTGGAACCGGCGGCAGGATGCGTACGGCTGCCGGGATATGGAAAGTCGGACCCGCTTTGCCGTCGAGATCATCCGTTCGATCCGGAATCTGGTCGGACCGGACTTTATCGTAGGCTTTCGGATGAACGGCGCCGAGTACGGGATCAAGAACGGATTGACCGTGCCGGAGAGCCGGGAGATTGCCCGGATCCTGCAACAGGCCGGGGTAGGCTACCTGAGCGT
Organism: Syntrophales bacterium; assembly: GCA_040765725.1. Lineage (GTDB taxonomy): Bacteria > Desulfobacterota > Syntrophia > Syntrophales > UBA5619 > UBA5619. The sequence continues at coordinate 60,150 of JAXGRQ010000005.1, read as the reverse complement.
ATCCGCCTGGGGTTTCGGTCCCTACGACCGGTTGTGCTATCCGGAGCAGATGCTCTATCCGGAGCCGCAAAACCCTCTGGCGGATCAGGTGAAAAAACCGGGAGCGCTGGTTCCGCTGGCGGCGGCCGTCAAGGGGGTGGTGACCATCCCCGTTCTCGCCATCGGCAGGCTGGATGCCGAACTCGGCGAATGGATTCTGCAGAACAACATGGCGGACCTCATCGGAATGACCCGGCGGTTTTTCGCCGATCCCGAATATGCCCGAAAGGTCGTCGAGGGAAGGATGGAGGACATCGCCCCCTGCACGGCCTGTCTGGAGTGCCTCTCCCGGCAGGAGAAGACTCTACCGATCCGTTGCCGCATCAACGCCGCCTTCGGCAGGGGATATGACTTCGCAATCCGGCGTGCGGAGATCCCCAAAAAAGTCGTGGTGGTCGGCGGCGGGCCCGCCGGCTTGGAGGCTGCCCGGGTGGCCGCACTCAGAGGGCACCAGGTCACGCTCTACGAAAGAGAAGGCAAACTGGGCGGGCTGCTACCTCTGGCCGCGATGATCAAAGGGACGGAGATCGAGGATTTGCCGCGGATCAACCGCTACCTGGAGAGGCAGGTGCGAAACGAAGGGGTCCGGGTCTGTTGCGGCACGGAGGCGACGGCGGCCCGGATCGAAAGCGAGAAGCCCGATGCCGTCATCATCGCCGGCGGCGGATTGCCCGCCGTTCCGAACCTTCCGGGCATCGACAAGCCTCATGTCGTCAGCACCCAGGCCCTGCACAAACAATCCAAGTTCTTCATGAGGATCTTCGGCCCCGGACTGCTGCGATGGTTGAGCCGGTTCTACCTGCCCATCGGCAAGAGGGTGATCATCATCGGCGGTTCGATCCAGGGATGCGAAACCGCGGAATTCCTCGTCAAGCTGGGAAGAAGGGTGACCGTTCTGGAGGCGTCCGACGAACTGGGGGCCGGCATTCCGTCGTTTTACCGGCCGAGGCTCCTGTGGTGGCTGGCGAAAAAGGGTGTTTTCCTGCTGTCCGGTGTGACCGTCGCCGAGATCACGGATGGAGGGATCGAGATCATCACCAAAGAGGGAGAGCGCAGGGAGTTGACGGCCGACACGATCATGGCGGTCATCCCTCCGAACCCCAACAAAGCCCTTTTCGAGGCCTTGCGGGGCAAGATTCCCCAGGTGTATCTCATCGGCGACGCGAAAGAAGAATCGCAGTACATCCTGGGTGCGGTCAGCGACGGCGCGGAGGTTGCCCGGGAGATATAAGGCGGATCGGCCGGGGAGATTTCTCCGAATAATTCACGAAAGAAAGGACATTGCGATGAAGGCCATTTTTAAAGTCAGTGAAGAGGCGGGGGCCGTTGATGTGAGGGATCTGCCGATGCCGGAGCCCGGTCCCGGTGAGATCCTCGTGAAAATGGGGGCGTCCGGGATCTGTTACAGCGATGTGATGATCTACAAGGGGCTTTACAAAGGGAGGGCGGCATTGCCGTTTCCGCTGATCATGGGCCATGAAGGCGCCGGCTTTGTAACGGGGCTGGGCCAGGGAGTAACGAACCTGAAGGTCGGGGATAAGGTCAGTCTTTTGCCGGTCTGGGGCTGCGGTCATTGCGGGAATTGCCTGAACGGCTTTCCGAACCTCTGCACGAGTTGGACCCACCTGGGAATCACCCGCGGCGGGACCTTTGCCGAATACCTCACGGTTCCGTTCTTTACGGCCTTCAAGGTGCCCGATTCGGTCTCGATGATCAACGCCGCCTGCGTGGAGCCGATCAATTTGGCGGTCCGCACCTTCGAACACCTCAAACCGCAATTGGCCGAGACCGTCGCCGTCGTCGGTCCCGGCGCTATCGGCCTCTTTCACGTGCAGGCCTTCAAGGCGGCGGGCGCCGCAAAGATCATTGTGGTCGGTCTGGACCAGGATGCCAAACGTTTCGAGATGGCGAAAAGATTCGGTGCGGACCATATCGTCAACGGCAGCAAGGTGGATGTGGTCGCGGAGGTCAGGAAACTGACGGGAGGTCTGGGCTGCGAAATCGTTGTCGAGACGGCGAACCACCCCTCGACGGTGGATTTGGCCATCAACCTGGCGGCTGCCAATGGACGGGTGATGCTCTTCGGCCTCTATCCGGAGGCAACGATCAGCCCGCTGAACATGGTCCGGAGCGGTCTCCGGATTTGGGCCGATACCGCCTCGATCCCGCGGTGGTTCAGGAGGGGGATCCGCTGGGTGGAATACGGGAAGGTGACGGCTGAGCCGATCGTGAGCCGTCCGTTTCGTCTGGACGAGGCGAAGGAGGCGTTCGAGGCCTTCAAGGCGGGAGAGGCCGCTAAAGTGATCTTCGTCATGTGACCGCCCCGATAAAAAAGAAAGAGCAGACAACACGGGACTTTTCTCCGGGGGCCGGGCCGTATTGCGGCCTGGCCGGACAAGGCAAGGGGAAACCGTTTCCAATCAGACGAGATCGAAAAGCGATGCCCCTTTCTTCAGAACGCCGCGCGCAACCAGAATCCGGTGGATTTCCGACGTGCCGTCGTAGATTCGGGCGATGCGGGAATCCCGGTAGAGTTGTTCTATCGGCAGGTCTTTGCAGTATCCCATCCCTCCGAAGAGCTGCACCGCCCGGTCGGCAACCCGCCCGAGCGTCTCTGTCGCATGCACCTTGACCATGGAGATCCAATCCCGCGCATCGTTTCCCAAGTCGATTTCATAGGCGGCACGCAGCAACAGCAAACGCGCCGCGTTGACCTCGATGACGCTGTCGGCGAGCTTCTCCTGGATGAGCTGAAAATGACCGATCGGCTGCCCGAACTGATGGCGCTCCTTGGCATAATCGGTCATCATCGACAGCAACTTGGCGGCTTTTCCGACGGCCCGTGCCCCGACCTGAACGAGTCGGACCCGGCCCAGTGTGTCCAGGACCAGTTGCATGCCTTGGCCTTCTTTGCCCAGAAGGTTGTCCCGTTCGAGCCGGATGTCGTCAAAAAAAAGTTCCGAATGAGAGGTGCCGACCAGGCCCATCATCAACTGGTTGCGGCCCAGCGTGAAGCCGGGCGAGTCCTTGTCCACCAAAAACAGCGAGATGCCCTTTGATCGGGCGCCGGGATCGGTCACCGCCGAAACGACGAAAAAATCGGAATACTCCGCGTCGCTGATGAAGCATTTCCCTCCCGAGAGCCTCCAACCGTCGCCGTCCCTGACCGCTTTGGTCTTGATCGCCGCGGCATCCGTGCCCGCGTTGGGTTCCGTTATCGCGATGGAGCAGGTCCGGTCGCCGCGTACGCAGGGAAGCAGCCAGCGCTCCCTCTGTGCTTCATTGCATACGAGCAGCACTTCATACACGTTGCCGAAGGCTCGCCGGATCAGAATATCCTTCGCATGGCCGAACTGTTCTTCGGTCAGGCAGGTATCCACGGCCGACAGCCCGCCGCCGCCGTATTCTTCCGGGATATTCATCGCGTAAAAACCAAGCTCTTTTGACTTTTTAAAAATGGCCCTGGCTTTTTCCGGATCGAGACGGCCGGTGGTTTCGACTTCTTCTTCCAGCGGCGTCAACCATCCCTTGATAAAATCACGAACGCTTCGGATCAATATTTTCTGTTCATCACTCAAACCGAATTCCATGGCTTTTCTCTTTCTGTTCGAAACCTTCGTTGAGCTTGTTTATTTTTTGCCGATGATTCTGTACATCGCGTCTCTCATGATTTCGGTGGGTTCAGGCATTCCGGTCATGATGGAAAATCCCTTGATGCCCTGGTGGATGGCCATTCCGATTCCGTTCATTGTTCTGCAGCCCGCTTCTTCGGCATCGATCAGCAATTGGGTTTTGGGCGGGTTATAGGTGATGTCGTAAACAAACAGCTCTTTATACAAAAACTTTTGATTGACCGGGGACTCGCCGAGGTGGGGGGCCATACCGATTCCGGACGCATTCACCAGCACGTCGCACTTTTGAAGCAACTGCCGGATGGGGGCCTTGTCGAAGGCAACGAATTCCGCGCACTCTCTGATCCTGCCGTTGATGTCTTTGACCAGGGAGGCGCTGACTTCATCGAATGCATCGATGATATACAATTTTTTTACGCCTTGATACGCCAGGGTCGAGCTCAAAGCCCGGGAGGCGCCTCCCGCCCCGAAGATAAAAAATGTATTCCGGCTGAGATCCATGCCCGTCTCTTCCGCCAAAGCCCGCGCAAAACCGATTCCGTCGGTGTTGTATCCTTTCAGCTTGCCGTCACGGATGGCGACGACATTGACGGATCCGATTTTTTCAGCCAGGTCATCCAACTCGTCCAAATATTTCATGATCGTGATCTTGTGGGGTTTGGTGACATTGAATCCGGCGAAATTCATGCATCGGATTCCTTTGACAACCGCCTCCAGTTTGTCGTTTTCGATCTCTGTCGGGAAGTAGAGATAATCCATATTCAATTTTTGAAAGGTTTCGTTGAACATCTGGGGAGCGAAGGTCTGCTTCAACGGATATCCCAACAAAGTGATCAATTTTGTATTGGTTGTAATCATGTCATGTCTCCTCTACGGAAGGCTTAAGTTCCCTTATCGTCTGTTCGACGGGCTTTCCTTTGGGTGCAAAAATCATTACCACTCCGCTCCGTGGCGAGCAATACCTAAATGAAGGACCATGGCTTTCCTGTTTCACGGATGCCTGTCGCCAAAATGAAGCAGGCTTTCATGATTCAACGACCCACGTGTGCCTGTGGCGGCTCATACCGGCAAAATCAATGCCGTGAGATGCTCCCGCAGCAGAGGCTTTCACAGGCAGAGATCGGTCCGGGCCTGTTCCCGGCGGAAGAATCCCGTGACAAAATGATAGAGCGCGAAAAGCTCGAGGGAAAACGGGATATAGCCGAGGTAGCCCGCAAGCGGCATCTCGAAGAGGCGAAGAACATCGGCATACGGGATTCGGTAGATCCACTTCGGCCAGGAGAGGATGTTCCACATCTCCCAGAAGAAGCCGCAGATGACGCAGCCGATCGACAGGGCGATCACGGGCCGCCAGTCGCCCCGCGACAGATCATCCAGCAGCGAGCGGTTGCCCAGTCTCACATTCAGGGGTTCGAGGATGCAGCAGACGGAAATCCAGACCAAAGGAAAGAAAAGCTCCGGCCAGGCGAGCAGCAGGAGCAGCATGAGTGCACCGGCGGCAAAAAAACCTCGCAGGGTGGCAGGGGTCTTCCGGATGACCGGTCCGGTGTCGAGTCGTTGCACCCGTCTCCAGGTCCCCACCCATTCCGCCGTGCCGAAGACGGCCGGCATCACGGTGGAAAAACTGAGCGTGGAAAGCGCCGCATACTCCAGCGTCGAGAAGCTCTCCTCCCCGAGATAGATCCAGTTCTGCGTCCGGAGGTTGATCAGTTCGAAGAGCCACCAGGCGGGGGCTGAAACCAGGAATAGGCCCACCCAGACGCCGGGCGTCCGGGTGAGCAGGGAATGGCCTTTCCGTAGAAAAACGAGGGCGTCAATGGTCAGGCCGTAGCCGAGCCACAGCGGGAAAAACCCCCAGTGGGTTCGTGTTCCGGGCAGGGACCAGTTCAGGATCCAGAAAAGGGAGATCAGCGCAAGACCCAACCAGCCGTGCGCCGGCCATCTTGCCCTTTGTTCCGTCTTCCCGCCGGCCATCTCAGACCTCCATCTTCAAAAAGGAGCGGACGAGGCTTTGTGTCGTGTCGTGACCGTCCTTGATCGTCTTTATAACATATTCCATTTTTTTCTTGACAGGATATTGTTTGTATGTCACGAATCTTCGGCAATATCTTCAAAATATATTCCCAATATCTTTATGCGCTCCGAACGGTAGGGAAATGCCCAACAGTACGAAGAGCAAGAAGATGATCGTTTACGAAAACCTGAAACGGAGGATTATCACCAATGCCCTCAAACCGGGCGATCCTCTGAATGAAGGGATCCTCTCGAAAGAATTCAAGATCAGCAAGACCCCCGTCCGCGAGGCTCTTCAGCAGCTCGAAAAGAAGGGGCTCGTCGAGAATATCCCCGGGAAAGGGGCTTTTATTTCCCGATTCTCCTTCCAGGACATCCGTGAGCTCTTCGAGATTCGGGAGATCTTGGAATGCGAAGTGATCAAACGGGTGGCTGCAAGGGGGGATCTGAACCTTGCGGAGGCCCGGTCCATCCGGGATAAATTTACAGCCTCGGAAACGAACGGTGGGAGAAACGGCAAGAACTATTTCAGCGCGGGGGATCAGATCCACAGCTTCATCTTTTATGCCTACGGGAACCGGAAGTTGATCCGGGAATACCAGGGTCTGCAGGAGCAGATCATCCGGATCACCCTCTATTTTCTGACCCCGAACAGGCAGGAGCGGGCGGCGAATTCCTTCAAGGAACACTTAGAAATCATCGATTCATTGATTGCCCGCGATCCACAGCGGGCGGAAAAGGCGATCCGAATCCACCTCCATAATTCGTTGGAATACCTGAAGACCGTGATTTAACAGGACGGAAAGGACAAGAGCATGGTTCACGTGATCAACCGGTTCCAGCGACCCGCGAAGAAGACCGTTGATCGGTTCCGGGGCATAGGGACGGCAACCGTCCATGAAGCCTCCGGTAGAAAAGGATACGTCGACTGCGCCATCAAACCGATTGCGAAGGGCGTCCGCATCTGCGGTCCCGCGTTCACCGTCCAATGTCATCCCAGAGACAATCTGATGCTTCACAAGGCCCTGGAGCGGGCGCAGCCGGGAGATGTTATCGTTGCTTCCGTCGGCGGATATTACGAGGCAGGCTACTGGGGAGGGCTGATGGCGACGTCCGCCATGGGGAGAAAAATTGCCGGACTGGCCATCGACGGCTGCGTTCGAGACTCGGAGGAGATGATCCGCATGGGGTTTCCGATCTTCTGCCGGGGCCGCTGCATCCTTGGGACGGCGAAATCGGCGTTGGGGCTGATCAACCACCCCACGCTCTTTGGCGGAGCCATCGTGAATCCGGGCGACATCATCCTCGGCGACGACGACGGTATGGTGATCGTTGCGCGGATGGAATGCGAGGATGTTTTGGCCAAGTCACTTGCCCGGGTTGATTCGGAGGAGAAGAAGGCGGCTCAGCTTGCGTCGGGGGTCTCCAGCGTGGAGTTCAACAAACTGGGGAAGGTTTTTGAATTCCTGGGGTTGAAAGAGGAATAGATAAAATTTTCTAAACCTTGGAAAGGAGTTGAAACATGGGAAATTGGAAGTTTCCGCCGGGCGGTGGACACATGGAAAAGCCCTCAAAGATCTACTACCAGACGATGACGAAGAAGGACATCGAGGAACGGTTGAAGGTCAATGACATCCTGTTGATCCCGTTCGGTTCGACCGAGAACCACGGGGATGCGCAGCCCTTCGGCGAGGACGTGTTTATCGTGACCCGGATGTGCGAGATGATCGCCCAGAAGACCGGCTGCACCGTCGCCGAGCCGCTCTGGTACGCGTCGCACCCGTTCGCCCATCTGGGGCAGACGGGAACCGTGCCCATTCCCGACGACCTGACCTCCGCGCTGGTGCGCTCGATCGTCGCAGGCTACTGGAACGCGGGATTCCGTAAGCAGATCCTGATGAGCAGCCACGGCCAGGAGTATATCATCCCGTCGGCCATCCAGGAGTGGGCCAAGAAGTATCAGGTCCCCGCCGTAATCATCTTTCTGGATGTAATGAAGATCATGGGCGATGCGCTGAAGGACAAGGCCCACGGCGGCCCTTTTGAAACGCCTTTCCGCCACGGCGACGAGGCGGAGTGCTCGATCTGCCTGGCGCTGTTTCCGGAGTTTGTGAAGATGGAGGACTGCGTGGACAACAAAACGTGGGGTTTCCTGCCCGAAGGGCACATCGACAAGGGCGGCGACATCTACAACTACCCGATCCCCGGCCAGAGCCACATCGGCGGCGGCGGTGTGGAGTTTGCCGTGTATCCGGAAGGCGTTTTGGGGAAGCCATCGCTTGCCAAGGCCGAGAAGGCTTACCAGGCCATCGAGAACTACCTGAATTATGTGGTCAAGCTGCACAACGACGTCCTGGAGAAGTTTCCTCCGGGCGTTCTGCCGGATGCCAAGTACATGACTCAGAGGGGCAACGAGGAGATCGACCTGCTGCTCAAGGGACCGGACCGGGGCGGCAGGCACCTCTACACGGTTGCCTGGCCACCCTAATCGCCGGATATCGAATGCAGAAGAGTCGGTATCGGTCAGAGGGTGAACCCAAAATTCGGACGAAATGTCGCCAAGAACGATAAAGAAATCTTTGCATCATTCTCTCGTGGAGAGTGCATGAAGATGAGAGTCGAGATGGCGTTCCTTTCAGGTTTGGGATTCCCCGCTTTGCCCGGAACAGCCATGAAGCTATCCCTGTTCGAGGTTCAGCGGGTCAATCCATCTTAAACGTGTGCAAACGAAAGAGGGATGAATGAAAGGAGGAAGGGGAAAATGAAGAAGAGCAAACTGGTATGGGGATGTGTGGTAGGGTTCTTCTGTCTGACCTTGGTCGCTGCTTCATGTCTGGCTGCTCCCATCGAGATCAAACTGGGTCATGTGGATCCCGCGGATGTATGCATTTCCAAGAAGGGGGCGGCAGGGGCCACGTTCAAGGGGCTCGTCGAAGGCGGATCCGGGGGTAATGTGAACGTAAAGGTGTTTCCCGCAAGCCAACTGGGCAATGAAAGAGAGCTGATCGAGGGTGTAAAGCTCGGCACCATTCAGATGGCCTTTGTCTCCGGAGCCATAGCGGGGTTTTACAAACCCGCCCAGGTTCTGGATATTCCCTACCTCTTCGCCTCGGGGCCCGTGGCCTGGAAGGTGATGGACGGCTGGTTCGGGAAAGAGCTGGCCGCGGACATTCTCAAACAGACGGGCATGAGGGTACTGGCTTACGGAGAGACGGGATTCAGAAACTTCACGAACTCCAAAGGGCCCATCAAATCTCCAGCAGACATGAAAGGGCTCAAAATCAGGGTCATGGAGACCCCGGTCTACGTCAATATGGTGAAGGCCCTGGGCGCCGCTCCGACACCCATTGCTTGGTCGGAGACTTACACGGCCCTGCAGCAGAAGGTCGTCGACGGGCAGGAGAATCCCGTCGCAACCATCATGCAGGCCAAACTCTACGAAGTCCAGAAGTATATGATCCTGGACGGCCATTCGTATGGCTGTGATTTCTTCCTGATCAATGAAAAATTCTATCAGGGTTTGCCCAAGGAGACCCAGGAGCTCCTCAAGACCTCGGCCTATACGTCAGCAGTGGTCGGCCGGGGCGTTCAACACCTCAATTCTGCCACAGGGATCTCTGAAGTGCAGACAAAGGGTATGCAGGTCTATGCGCCGACCGCTGCGGAACGGGCGCAGTTCAAGACAGCCACCCAGAAGCCGGTCAGGGACTATGTTGCGAGTCAGGTGGGTACGGAATGGATCGATAAGTTGATGAAGGCCATCGGTGAGGCTGAGGCCGAGTTGGCGAAATGATCGTCATCATCCGGCCATCCCACTCCCTTTCAGGAGGGGATGGCCGGATCATCATTTGACCACTCTGAGCTCAGCCCATTACATGAACACAGTGCTTCACCATTGTAACCGCGCAAATTTTTCTTCTCCACGAATTGGCGAAGCAACGGTAAATTTTGGGTTTGAAACGGCATGATAGCATCCAAAAAGCCTGAAATTTATTTTTTCATCGAAAGGAAGGACCCCGATGAGTGGCATTCGTGAAGGGATTCTAAAGGCCGAACAATCTGTTCAGAATTTCATGAAATGGGTTCTTTTTTTGGTCACAGGAGCCATGACGGTCATCGTACTGTTGGGTGTGTTCTTCCGGTATGTTCTTGAGGCGCCTCTGCCCTGGTCGGAAGAACTGGCCCGCTACCTGATGGTATGGGGTGCCTCTCTCGGGGCCTTTGTGGCTTTTAAAGAGGGCTCCCATGTCGGAGTGACGATGATCATGGATCGGCTTGAAGGACAGCCAGCGATTGTATTGACAAAGGCAGCGCAGTTCATCGTGGCCCTCTTCATGGCCATCGTGACGATCGAAGGGTTTATTCTGGTTTATCAAATCAAGGGGCAGACCTCCGCCGCAATGGAGATCCCCATGGGCTGGGCCTATCTGGCCATTCCGATGGGTTGCCTTCTGATCCTTCTCGAAGTCCTCATCATGATCTTTTTCAAAAGTGATCAAAGTATCGAGAAACGAGGTGAAGCGTTATGAACCTGTTATTGGGAATCAGTTTCTTTTTTACGCTGGCCCTCGGAATTCCAATTGCATTTGTATTGGGGATAACTGCACTGGTTGCCGTGATTGCTCTTCCCAATGTTCCCCTTCATCTCATTCCGCAGCGGCTGTTCACGGGAATGGATTCCTTCCCCATCATGGCTGTCCCTTTCTTCATTCTTGCAGGGAATTTGATGAATGCCGCGAAAATTACCGACAGCATTATAGAATTTTCCAAATTGCTGGTTGGAAGGATTCGCGGGGGATTGGGTCATGTGAACATCGTGGCAAGTATGTTTTTTGCGGGCATCAGCGGTTCCGCAGTAGCCGATACATCTGCTTTGGGTTCCATCTTGATTCCGGCCATGGAAAAGGAGCGCTACAGCAGGGCCTATAGTGCCGCTGTAACTGCCTCTTCCTCCATCATCGGTCCCATCATTCCTCCCAGTATTCCCATGGTGGTTCTCGCAACAATCGCCAATCTCTCCGTTGGGGGGCTCTTTCTGGCAGGGGTCCTGCCGGGTGTATTCATCGGATTTGGATTGATGGCCGTAAATTATGTCATATCGAGAAAAAGAAACTATCAGAAAATTGTCGAACCCATTCATTGGGAAACCTTTTTCAAGACCCTTTCGGGAACCATCATTCCCTTGCTCATGCCTCTCATTATTTTAGGGGGGATTCTGGGCGGAATTTTCACAGCCACGGAAGCCGCCTCAGTGGCCGTTGCTTATGCGCTCCTGGTAGGATTCTTTGTCATGAGGACCCTATCCCTGAAGGATCTTCCGAATATCTTCTGCAGGAGCATGGTTTTGACGAGCACCATCCTGATTGTCTTTGCCATGGCCAATGCGTTCAGCTGGATCCTTGCGACACAGGAAATTCCTCAAAGGGTGAGTCAATACATCCTCTCCATCTCAAAAAATCCGTATGTCATCCTTCTTCTGGTGAATATATTTCTCCTCATCGTTGGCTGTTTTTTGGAGGGACTGGCCGCCATCATGATCACCGTCCCCATCCTGATGCCTTTGGTGGCTCAGGTCGGAATCAATCCCATGCACTTTGCTCTCATTACAGTGGTCAATTTAATGATAGGACTGATCACGCCGCCGATGGGCCTCTGTCTCATTGTAGTCTGCGGGGTGGCCAAAATGAAAATAGGACCGCTACTGAAAGAGATTATTCCGTTTCTGATGGTGGAGATTGTGATCCTCTTCGTCATTACCTATGTGCCCTGGTTTACGTTGACGCTTCCGCGGCTCTTTGGGCTGACAAACTGAGCGGAAGGACTGACGAGAAAGAAGCAGAGAAGGTCGCTCCTGAAGTTAGACCTCCATTGAGGCGCTCATCAAGGAGGTCTGGCCTTTTGTTATTGTGGAGCTCGCGGCCCTGGTGGTCATCACATACTGGCCGATGGCGACGCTGTTTTTCCCGAAATTATTCGGAATGATATAACGCACTGGATACCCTTACGATTGCGGCAAGGAAGAATGCTGAAATAGAGGCAGGCATATGAAGATGTACAGCGTAGGCGTGGTCGGCTCAGGATTTATGGGAAAGGCTCATACCTATGCCTATAAAGCGATCCCCTTTTTTTACGGGACGCTGCCCATTGGGGTCCATCTGCGGGCGATCTGCAGCCTGCCGATTGAGGACGCGCAGAAGGCCGCCGGGGATTACGGATACGAGATCGCCACGGCGGATCTCGACGAGTTCTTTGACAGTGGCCTGGATATCGTCCATGTCTGTGCCACGAACGAGATGCACAAACCCATCGTCGTGGAGGCCTTGAACAGAGGCATCCACATCTATTGCGAGAAGCCGCTTGCGGACAGCTATGAAGCGGCAATGGAGATCCGGGAAGCGCTCAAGGGGAGTCAAAGCATCGGGCAGATCGGCTTCCATTCCCGGTTCTATCCCTGTACGATTCGGGCAAAGGAGATCCTCGAAAGCGGAAGACTCGGCGGAACGCTGGGCTTCAAGATGAGATACTTCACCATGAACCGCCTCGAGGGCACCGCCAGCCCCAACGCGCTCGCCTCCGGCACCGTCATCGACCTGTCGCCCCATCTTTTGGACATGGCACGATTCCTCTTGGGTGATTTCGCCAGCCTTATCGGCGACATGCAGTACCTTAATCCCGCCGATCCGCAACGGACGGAAGATGCCTTCTTTGCCATCGTGAAAATGAAGAACGGCGCCGAGGGCATCATCGAGGCCAGCAAGATTGCCCAGGGCGCCAACAATGACTACGCCGTAGAGATCTACTGCGAGAAGGGTGCGCTCAAGTTCGATATCGAAAACCCGGACTGGCTGTTCTGCTATGACGCGAACGACAAACCCGGACCCTACGGCGGCGACAGGGGCTTCAAACGCATTGAGTGCTTTAACCGCTACCCTATGCGTCGCTTTCCCTCACCGAGGCATTCTCCCGGATGGCTCGGTGGCCACCTGCACAGCATCTACAACTTCCTCTGTGCCGTGAGGGACCAAGTGCCTGCATCGCCCTCGCTTTCGGACGGCGTCTATGTGCAGATGGTGATGGAAAAGATACAGGAATCCGCGAAGACGAAAAACTGGGTGTACCTCCCCCAAAACACATGAGCGAAGCGAAAGAAACTCAAGACCCAGCAAATGATAGAGGATTTGTGAAAGCGAAAAAGGTCGGATTCATCCATACGACTCCCGCGACCATCGGTATGGTTGAGACATTCATGAAGGACTGCCTGTCCGGCGTCGAGTGGATCCATCGGTATGACAGCAGGGTGAAGATCGCGAATTTCGCCTCGCCCATCGGCGTCACACCCAAGATCAATCTTCTCCGCTACGCGGTATTTGCCGAGGAGCTGGAACGCGAGGGCTGCGGTGTGATCGTCTCCTGCTGCAGTCTGATGCCGCGTGCCACGGCGTATGCCTCGGCGGTCGTGGACGTGCCCTTCATCCAACTGGACGCGGTGATATTGGACGAGGCGGCGGCGAACTACCGCAGGATCGGCGTGATCAACACCACTCCCTATGCGGTGCCGTACCTCCGCTTGGGACTCACGGCGCGTGCCGAGAAACTGGAGAAAAATCTTGATCTTTTATTTTCCGACAGGGATACGGAGCGGGCGCTCACCCTCTTCAACAACGGCGATTTCGCTGCGCACGACGAATTGGTGCTGGGGCAAATGCGGCGTATGGAGCGGGCGGGCGTGGACTGCATCCTGATGGGGCAGATTCCATTCGCGCTGATGATGGAAAGGGTCGAGGCGCAGTCCTGGTCCGTTCCGGTGCTCTATGCCGGCCGGACGGCCTTTGCCCGTGTGGCGGCACTGCTGAACGAACCACGATAGGAAATGAGGGATAACATGAGCGTTACGGCCCTCGATTATGCAACCCCTTTTTTCCCCGTTGCCTATGTGCAGGAAGAGACGGAGTACGTGATCGGTGAGAAAAGCATCGTTTTGAACCTGTCGGAGGAGGACCTTTATATCAACGGCCGGCCGATCAGCTTCTTTTGCTCCACCGTGGCGATTCATACGGCAGTCCGGAATGTGGCGCGTTCCCTCGTCGTCGAAAAGTTTTCCGCCTATCCCAACGAGGAGGCTCTGTTCGAGCGGGTAAAAAAAAGCTGGATGCTCGCTTATGATGCCACACACGCCGAGAGACACAGGGGGGTGGCGCTCTGGCGTTCGCCAAAGATCAATCTTGGCAATATCGCGGTCAACATGTGTCTGGCGGGCAGCGTGCCGCTGAACGTTGGCCTGCACCGGGAACATTGGGGAGGCCCGCCGATCAAGGAGGTGCATGTTCAGATCGTCGGTGTGGGCAGGATGCAACAGTATTACGAAAACGACCTCAAAACCCTCTACCGCGAGGATCCCATGGCGCCCGGCGCGGCGCATCCGCCCATGTACGATGTGAACATTAAATACCCCTGGCATCAGTACGAAACCACGACCAGGGGGATTTTTATGGCGGTGGAACTGACGCCGCGGCAGTGAACCGGACGGCCAGATCTTTTCAACAGAACAGCGATATCTTCCATCCGCAATTCGCTTGTTGAACAATCGGCGGATGTCTGTTAGCTTTCGGCCGGCCTCCGTGTGCTCGGAGTGTCCGGGCGGCAAAGGCAAGAAAACGAAACGTCCCGGAGGACGCCTGCGACAAGTTGGCCAATGATCCTGAATTTTGTTGTCAATGGAGGATGTATGAAAAAGGTGCGATTGGGTCTGATTGGAATAGGAATGATCGGGAAACTTCATGCCGAGACCATGAGCAGAATGAAGGATGTCGAATTCGTGGCCGCCTGCGACATCAATCCGAAACTTCAAGGGATAGCCGAGGCGCTGGGAACGAAATTTTACCTTTCCTTTGAGGAGATGATCGGAAAAGAAAAGCTGGACGGCGTGGTGGTTGCCGTTCCGAATGAATCCCACCTGATGGTGGGGGCAGCCTGCGCGAAAAAGGGATTGCACCTCTTGATGGAAAAGCCGATTGCGGGCGACCTGGAATCCGCCGACCGGCTGATTCAGGCCGCTGATGAAAACGAGGTTCATCTGATGGTGGCACACCATCGGAGACACAATCCGCTCATCGAAGAGCTCCGGAAGATCGTTCGGGGCGGGCAGATCGGAAAACTCGTCGGCGTGACGGTTCTGTGGGCCATGTACAAGCCGAAGGACTATTTTCAGGGGGCCTTTGCATGGAGAACGCAACCGGGGGGAGGTCCGATCCGGATCAATCTGATCCATGAGATCGACAACATCCGCTACATCTGCGGCGACATCACGCGTCTGTATGCAGAGGTGAGCAACGAGGCACGGAAATTCCAGGTTGAAGACACGGTCAGCATCAGCCTCAGAATCAAAGGCGGCGCTGTTGCGAATATATTCCTCTCCGACACGGTTCCCGGAAATATCGGGTATGAAGCCAACACCGGCGAGAATCTCTTCTTCTACCACAGCCCGGGGAACTGCTATTACTATTACGGCACGGAAGGGATGGTGACCTTTCCGGGCATGAGGAAACTCTTCTATCGGGACCCTGCGAAGGCGGGATGGCAATACCCCCTTTGCGAGGAAGGAATCAAGATTGACCGGGAGGATGCCTACACCCGGCAGATCCGAAACTTCTGCGGCGTCATCCAGGGCACGGAGGCCCCGAAGATCGACGGGGTCGATGCCCGGAAAACGCTGGAGGTTTCCCTGGCGATCGAACAATCGGGCAAAACCGGACAGGCCGTCGTTTTCGGGTGATTGCTGGCAGCTTTACTTCGACGAGCTTTGTGATGTGCCCAGAGGTATGGCAGCGGCACGGTCTGTGAACCGCTGATGACGGAGAGGATCAAGATGGACAAGGTCAGAATCGGTCTGGTCGGATTGGGCTTGATGGGGACGGCCCATGCCGAAACCCTGCAAAAAATCGGGCTGTGCGACCTTGTCGCCGCCTCGGATGCTGACGGGGGAAGACAAAAAATCGCGGCGGAGATGGGGATCCACTTTTACAAAAGCCACCTGGAAATGATCCGGCAGGAGGATCTGCAGGGGGTCGTCATCGCCGCGCCAAATCATCTCCATGCGCCGATCGGGGTCGACTGCGCCCGGAAGGGGCTGCATCTTTTTGTTGAAAAACCCATTGCCCAAAGCGTCGACGATGCGAACCGCCTGATCGAAGCGGCCGCGGAATGCCGGGTCCGGATGCTGGTGGGACATCAGAGGAGATTCAGCAGCCTTGTGGAAAAGGCGCGCGAGATCGTGACCGGAGGCGAGCTGGGTCGGCTGGTGGGGGTTACCGTGACATGGGCCGTGCTGAAACCGGAATCCTATTATCAAGGGCCTTTCTCCTGGCGAAAGGAAAAGGGCGGCGGGCCGATCCTGATCAATCTGATCCACGAGATCGACAACCTGAGACATATCTGCGGCGAGATCGAGGAAGTCTATGCCAATGTCAGCAATAAAGTCCGAAATTTCCCGGTAGAGGATACGGCCGCCATTTCGTTGCGATTCAGGAACGGGGTGCTCGGGACAATTTTTATGACCGATTGCACGCCTTCCCTGACCTCCTGGGAAGGAACGACCGGGGAAAACCCGTTCCTTTACAGTGATTTCGGAAATTGCTGCCAGTTTTTCGGTACGGAGGGCTCCCTGTTGTTCCCGCAGATGAAGAGACGCTACTACAGCGATCCGACGGAGCATGGGTGGAATTTTCCCGTGACCGAAAAGGGATACAAGATCAGTCGGGAGGATCCCTACATCAAGGAATTCAATCATTTCTGCCGGGTTGTCCTGGGAAAGGAGGCATCCCGGGTCTCCGGGGAGGACGCGAGAAGAACCCTCGAAGCGACCCTTGCCGTCCGGAGGTCCGGTGAAATCGGTCAACCCGTCCGTCTGTCATAGTTCTCGCCGGGGCTGTAAAAGGGGAGGGAATCTGAGTTGCGCAGTCTCGGGATCTGATCTTCATATTGCGTAAAGTCCTCCAAGCGGCTCTTCAGGCAGTGTATATGTGTTGGAACGGATAAGGATAGTGGATTACAGCATGAATAGGACATCTCTACTTTGGCTTGACGTCTTTCGAGGGTCTGCGAAGCCTTCTTGATTTCCAAACCGAAAAACTGTAAATAGCGTCCGGTTATCCTGCGTATCAGATTCTGGACAAATTATACGACCGAGATTCCCCAGGAGAAGATGGCCGACACTTCTTTTACGGCCAATGCGGTGAAGGTCCTCGGACCCTACAAACCGTGACCGACAGAAAATGGAAGGCATTTCGACGGGATATCCGAATGCCCGTCGACAGCAATCCGCCGTGTACAATGGTCTTGACAAATAGAAGGATGCAGGGTACGCGAACGCCGTAAAATCTAAACGATGAAATGCAGCCCATGCGGTGGATGTAAACCTTTTGCAATCCGGAGGGAGAGTCTTTCTAAAGGCAGCAAACACTTTACTGACAGGAGGAATGAAGATGGGAAAGATGAAGTGGTTGTGTGTCATCGTTGCGTTGTTGGCCATTGGATGGACCGTGCCTGTCCAGGCGGCGGATTATCCGACCAAAGACATCATGGGGGTCATCCAGTGGGGGGCCGGCGGGGCGACGGATAACGTTTCCCGCGCCGTAACGCCGTATGTCGAAAAGGTGCTTGGAAAGAAGATCGTCCTGCAGAACAAGACGGGCGCGACGGGCGCCGTAGGCATGCAGTGGGTCCATAACCAGCCGGCGGACGGTTACACCCTTCTGTACGGTGCGGAAAATCCGAACCTCTACCGCGTTCTGGACATCACGCAGCTCGAATACAAGGACTTCTACACGGTCATGCTGTTCGCCCGCAACGTCGGCGTGGTTGTCGTCAAGAGCGATTCGCCGTGGAAAACCCTCGGCGACATTTTTGCGGAGGCGAAGAAGAATCCGGGCCAGGTCAAGATGGGTCAGACCGGGCCGGGCGGCCTCCCGCATGTGGTGGGATCCATGATGAAGGCGATCGATGGCGTGACCTTCAATGAGATCGTCTTCCAAGGAGAGGGTCCCCTGACGACGGCACTCCTGGGCGGCCACGTCCAGTGGTCAACGTTCGGCATGGCGGCCTGCAGGGAGCATCTCCGGGCGGGCCGTTTGCGCGCGGTGGCCATGGTATCGGACACGCCGGTGACCGGTCTGGAAGAGGTTCCATTGATCACCGCCACGAACGCCAATTACAAGAAGTACCTTCCGTGGGGTCCTTTCTACGGTGTTTTCGTGAAAAAGGAAACCCCGGACCCGATCAAGAAGGTCCTGGTCGATGCGTTCAAGAAAGGTGTGGAAGACCCCAAGGCCCAGGAGTTCATCAAGAACTTCGGCTCCATTTACATGGGGATCTCCGGGGCCGAAGCGGAGCAGTTCCTGAACAAATGGCAGTCGACCACCACCTGGCTCCTGCACGAGGCGGGGGCCACGAAGTTCTCACCAGAAAAATTCGGGATTCCAAGACCATAGCCTGATTCTTTAAAGAGATACCTGATTCATATGCCGGCCGGGTGACTTCCCGGCTGGCGACTTCGCGAGGAGTTTCCGCTATGGAAGAAAAGAGCCGACAGCGGCCCGGGGAGCGCATCCTGCTGTGGTTTTTTCTGGTTTTCAGCGCTTTCATGTTCATTACGGCAATCAGGATCCCGAATCTGAAAAACCTGTCTTCCTCCGGCGCGTTTCCCATTTTCATCACATCGATCATGCTTGTTTCCGCGGCCACCATCCTCTGGAAGAACCGCAAACGGTATGCCGAGCTGGCGTTGATGGAGGAGATCCGCCGGGCCCGGCCCTTTGCGCTGCCGAAGATCGTGATCGGTTATACGGCAATCCTGGTCGTTTATATCCTGGTGACCGCGCCGCTCCATTTTCTGCCGAGCACCTACCTGTTCCTCGTCGGTTCGTTCATTTTTTTGAAAGCGGATAAGATATGGAAGTCGTTCCTGATCGCGGCCTTCATGGTGGCGATCGTCTATGTGCTGTTTCAAACAGTGTTCACAGTCATCCTCTGGTGATGGGAGCATAAGCTTATGGAAGCAGCCTCCGCGGCCTTCAACCTTCAATATTTCATGATGTCGCTGCTGGACATCAAGCTGCTGGGTCTGACGGCGCTCGGGACGCTGTCGGGGATTTACATCGGCGCGATCCCGGGCCTTTCCGTCACGATGGCGGTTTCGATTCTGATCTCGTTCACCTTTTCGTGGGAGCTCAACCCGGCCCTCTGTCTGATGTTCGGCATCTGGACCGGCGGGGTTTACGGCGGCTCCCGCAGTTCGATCCTGCTGAACATCCCCGGGGCGCCGGCCGCCGTAGCCACCGGGTTCGACGGCTACCCCTTGGCCAAGCTGGGCGAGGCGGGCAAGGCCATCGGCCTCTCGACGACCGCCTCGGTCATCGGCGGTTTTATGGGAATCATCGCATTGATCTTCGCGGCGCCGATCATTTCGGAATTTTCGCTGAAATTCGCGCCGCGTGACTATTTCCTGCTTTCGATCATGGGGATCCTGCTTGTGGGCAGCCTTTCCGGCGAATCCCTGGCCAAGGGGGTCTTCGCGGGGGCGCTCGGCATCCTGCTGAGCCTGGTCGGGATGGACAACTTCACCGGACAGCCCCGTTTTGCCTTCGGAAGTGTCGGCCTGATGAGCGGCATCCACTTCGTGGCGATCATGATCGGTCTGTTCGGCGTTTCGGAGGCCCTCGTCCAGCTTCACGACATCAACCTCATGTCGATCAAGCAGGATGTAAGAAAGATCCTTCCCGACTGGCGGCTCCTCTTCAAGCACCTGTACCTGATTATCAAGAGCGCGCTGATCGGGATCGGGATCGGCGCGCTGCCCGGCGCCGGCGGCGACATCGCGGCACTGCTGGCCTACGGACACGCGCGGAGGAGTGTGAAACACCCGACCCGTCCGTTCGGCGAGGGGGCCTACGAGGGGATCATCGCCCCCGAGACGGCCAACAACGGGGCGATCGGCGGCGCCTACATCCCGATGATTACCCTGGGGATCCCCGGGGACGCGGTAACCGCGGTCGTCATCGGGGCGCTCTACATCCACGGCCTCAAGCCCGGTCCGATGCTGATGATCGAGACCCCCCATCTCTTCTGGTTCTCCGTCGGCTGCCTGCTGGCGGCGAACGTCTTTCTGCTGATCTTCGGCCTGACCGGGATCCGGATCTTTGCCAAGATGGTGGAGATCCGCAAGGGTCTGCTGCTGCCGATCATCATCGTCATCTCCATCGTCGGCGCCTATGCGATCAACAACAGCATCTACGATGTTTACTGGATGCTCGGTTTCGGGATCGTCGGCTATTTTCTGAAGCTTTACGGCTTCCAGGTGGGGCCGGTGATCCTTGGCGTTATCCTGGGGCCGATCATGGAGACCGGCTATCGCCAGGCGATGACGGACCAGCAGAACAGCCTTATCGGTTTCGTGACCCAGCTTTTCGTGAACCCGCTGACGTTGGTCCTGACCTTGTCGATTGTCTTCATGGTCGTCGGGCAGACCAAGTTCTGGGAGAGGCTGCGGGGAAAATTCTCAAGGAAAGCCTGAAGAAACCGTGTTGCCGCAATTCAATTTTTCAAATCAATCCGTCCCTCTTTAGAGAACGGGAAATGGACGTTTGTAAAAAACGCCCGGACCTCGGCCTTTCCTTTGATTTTGTAAGGCAGTTCACCCCCGGTGAGAACGGCTTTCAGGCTTGCGCCCAGGTCTTTGAACCGTACGGCGACCGGCACCTCGATTTCCGTTGTCGATGAGGAGGAGAGCAGGAAAGGGTTTTCCAGGCGGCCCTTTGCGACTTCCTCTTCGGCGAGATCAACCGTGTACTCGAACGACCGGAGAGTGAGATCGAAGTGGTTCGGATTTTTCGCCTCCAGACGGAGAAGAAGGGTCATCTCGGAAAAGGAGCGGGGTTTGATGATGATCCCGCGGAGGACGAAAGAGGGTTTCTCCAATATCCAGCCGATGCAGGAGACCAGAAAAACCAAAACGACGAGCAGGAACAAAAACCGATAATCGGCCCAGATGTTTTTCCGGTTCAGTTTTGCCACTCTTCAGCCTTTCAACTGCAATCCAGGCGCCGATGGATCGCAAACAGAATAAAACCAGGGATGACAAACCGGCATTCCATTCGGTTCTTGCTTCTTCGGGAAAAGCTGATCCGTGTCCACAGCCGAAAGGAGCCCTCGGGAATCTCGTATCTCATGATGTTCCGGTTTGACCCGCCGGTTATCGATTTCGCGGGTCTGAATCGGAGCTGTCTTACCCGTTGGGTTCATACATTGCATCCATTCGGATGTCAAAGGATAATGAAACCGGTTTTTTCTGAAAAGGTTTGCATTCGATTCCGCTCAGGTCTACATTACCACGGAATAAATCGGATGTGAATGCATCCCCGGCATACCAAAGGAATTCGATTCGCATGCCTGCCGACAACCTTACCGATCTTCGCGGTCAAATCGAGCGTGTGACCTACACCAATGCAGAGAACAACTATACTGTGGCTCGGGTGAAGGTTTATGGCCGCAAGGACCTGGTGACGGTCGTCGGCCATATCGTCAATCCCACGCCCGGGGAAGTCATCTCCATGAAGGGAGAATGGATCAATCACCCAAAATACGGAGAGCAGTTCAATCTTGCCTTTTGCCAAAGCACCACGCCGGCCACGGTTTACGGGATCGAGAAATACCTTGGATCAGGGCTGGTCAAGGGCATCGGTCCGGTCATGGCCAAGCGCATTGTGAAGAAGTTCAAGGAAGAAACCCTGAACGTCATTGAAAGCGATATTGAACGGCTTGCAGATATCGAAGGCATCGGCAAAAAGCGCATCGGGATGATTCAGAAAGCCTGGGACGAGCAGAAGGAAATCCGGGTCATCATGATTTTCCTCCAATCCCACGGCGTCAGTTCCGGCTATTCCGCCAAGATTTACAGGCAGTACGGCAATGACTCCATCCGGATTGTCAAGGAGAACCCTTATCGGCTGGCAACCGATATCTTCGGCATCGGTTTTGTGACCGCCGACAAGATCGCCCAAAACATAGGCTTTGCCAAGGATTCCGAACTCCGGGCGGAGGCGGGGATCCTCCATGTTCTGCATGAAATGGCGGATGAAGGCCATGTCTATTACGCCTATGAGCCCTTGATCGAGAAGTGCAGGGAGATCCTCGGCATCGACCGGGAGATCATCGCGAAGGCCATTGGAACCCTTGCTTTGGACAAGAGAATCGTTATTGAAGACCTCAAGGAGGAGATCCGTGATTTCAAAGGGGACCGCAGGGCGGTTTACCTCGCAGCGTTTCATGCGGCTGAAACCGGCCTCTCAACCCGTTTGAAAACGATCATCCACACCCCCCGGACCCTCAGAAAGATTGACCCGGGAAAAGCCATCCAGTGGATTCAGGAAAAGCTCGGGATCGTCCTTGCCGACAAGCAGATCGAGGCCGTGAGATGCCTGGCCGAAAACAAGGTGATGGTCGTCACGGGAGGCCCCGGAACGGGCAAAACGACCATCATCAACGCATTCCTCAGGATCTTCTCCGGCATCCAGGCCGGGATCCTGCTGGCCGCCCCCACCGGGCGGGCCGCCAAGAGGATGATGGAGGCCACCGGTCATGAGGCCAAGACCATCCATCGCCTGCTCGAATACAGCAGGAGGAAAGGAGGATTCCAGAAGGACGGGGATTCGCCGCTGGATTGCGACCTTCTGATCATCGATGAAGCCTCGATGATCGACACCCTGTTGATGCACCATCTTCTGAAGGCCGTTCCGGCCAATGCCACCCTAATCCTGGTGGGGGACGTCAATCAGCTCCCCTCCGTCGGCGCCGGTAATGTTCTGCGAGACCTCATCGAATCTCAAACCGTTCCTGTGGTCGAATTGAATGAGATTTTCCGGCAAGCCAGGGAAAGTTCGATTATCGTCGGCGCCCACCGGATCAATGAGGGGAAGATGCCGAACCTGACGAGTTCCCGGGACGAGACAAACGATTTCTATTTCATCGAGCAGGAAGATCCCCGAAAAGTCATGGAGCTGATCATCAGCCTGGTCAAAGAGAGGATTCCCAAGAGATTCGGGTTCGACGCGATTGACGACATCCAGGTGCTCACACCCATGCATCGGGGCATCGTCGGGGCGTCCAATCTGAACATCGAGCTTCAAAACGCCCTGAATCCGGGCGACCAGGGTGTCAGCCGCTTTGGAAGGCTCTACAAGGTTAACGACAAGGTCATGCAGATCGCAAACAACTACGACAAGGAAGTCTACAACGGGGATATCGGCAGGATTGTCCGGATCGATCGGGAGGAGCAGGAGATCGTCGTAATCATGGATGACCGGGAGGTGGCTTACGATTATTCAGAATTGGACGAGCTCGTCCATGCCTATGCGCTGTCCATACACAAATCACAAGGTTCCGAGTACCCGGCGGTAGTGATTCCCATTCTGACACAGCATTACATCCTGCTTCAGCGAAACCTGCTGTATACCGGCGTCACCCGCGGGAAAAAGCTTGTCGTGATGATCGGCACCCAAAAGGCGATGGCGATTGCGGTCCGGAACAACAAAACACAGAAGCGGTATACGCTGTTGGATGAGAGGATGAGGAGATCATAATTCTGCCGAAGGTTGGCGGGCGCCGGGTTGCACATTTTGAATGCTGCACTTCTCTACGGCCGATCAGGCGGTATCATCGAAGGATGTTTCTTGAATTCATTTCCTTGGTTTGCTAAGAGAGTCCATCACCATTAGACGTGAGGGGTTCCCAAAATGGCTATTTTGCAATCCATACCGGCAGTCATCAAGGTCATGGTGGTTTTTGTTTTTGTCTTGATGGCCATCCGAAAAAAAATGTCCCTTGGAAACGCTTTCATGATCGGCGCCGGATTCATAGGATTGATTTTTGGTATGGAACTCAAAGAGATGCTGCAATCTTTGGTGTCATCCATCCTTTCCCCGAAAACCTTGTCCCTCGCCGTGGTCGTATCGCTCATTCTGGTGCTCAGCAACACCATGGAAACCGTCGGCCAGATGAAAAGGCTTCTGATGCGTTTTCGGGGGCTCATCTCCCGACCCATCTTGAATCTCGCCATGTTTCCCGCCCTCATCGGCTTGCTGCCTATGCCGGGAGGGGCGGTATTCTCCGCCCCGATGGTGAAAGAGCTCGGGACAGCCATGCAAATGACCGCTGAAAAAATGAGTTTTATCAATTACTGGTACCGCCATATCTGGGAGTACTGGTGGCCATTGTATCCGGGTGTCCTTTTGGCAACGGCTCTCGCGGGCCTCAATTTATGGTCTTTCGTTTTCACCATGTTGCCCTTTACCGTCATGGCCGCATTATTGGGCTATTTATCCATCCGTGACATAAACGGGCGGGTTCGAAAGGGTCAAGTTCAGGGAAACGCCAGACCTCCCTTGACGCCCTTTTTAAGAGAATTGTCTCCGATTCTTTTCGTGATTGTCTTCGGTCTCGGGATGGGCATCCTTTTATCCTGGATGTTTCCCGGTTGGACCGTCTCGAAGGAAATCGGTCTCATCACGGCCCTGCTCATGGCCATTGCCTGGATCTGGCATGAAAACCATTGGCCGAAAACGGATATTCTCAAGATTTTGACCAATCCCGGCCTCCTCAACATGATGTATATGGTCATCGCGATTCTGGTCTTTAAAGGAATGCTGGAAGACTGCCATGCCGTGGCCATCATCAGCCAGGAGTTTAAAGCCCTGCATGTGCCGCTTTTAGGGCTTACGATCCTGCTGCCCTTTCTTGTCAACCTTGTGACGGGGATCACCATCGCTTTTGTAGGCAGCACTTTCCCTATCCTGATTCTCTTGATTCAATCCTATGGCGAGGATCCATTTATGATGTCGTATGTCATGCTTGCCATGGCGAGCGGTTTCATCAGCGGGTTATTTTCACCGCTTCATCTTTGTTTTATCCTCACAAATCAATACTTTTCCTGCAGCCTCCATCGCGCATATCGATTGTTATGGCTGCCCTCTTTACTCCTTTTTGCTTTTGGCCTGGGCTACTTTTATCTGTTGCGTTATTTTCTTGCCTGAGTTGCACTGAAATGCAGGGCGGGCTTATTTCTTCTTCCTGGACAGGTATGTAATGAGGTTCGTCAGAGCGAGGTTGACGGGCGTTTCTATTCCCAATGCCTTCCCTTCGCGCACGATTGCGCCGTTCATCATTTCAATTTCGGTCTGCCGGCCGTTTAAGATGTCTTGCAACATGGATGACTTGTTGGCGGCGGTTGCCCTGCAGAGATCCTTCGTATGCGCAACCGGATCATCGAACCCTAAGCGGATGCCTTTAGCCCTTGCAACGGCGACACCTTCGGAAACGGCCTTTTCCAGCAGCTCTTCGATTTCGGGATAATCCAGAAGCTGCCCGTTGTAAAGTTTCGTTATCCCGGTCAGGGCATTGATCCCGACATTCACCAACAGTTTATCCCACACACGCCCCAAAACATTTCCGGAAATCACCGTTTCCATTCCCGCATCTTCCAGCACCGCGGCCATCTTTCTGATTCTGTCGCTTTCATGTCCGCCGAGTTCGCCGATAATCGTTTTTCCCTTGCCCGCATGGCGGATCTTTCCCGGAGAAAGCATGGTTGCCCCGTGGGCCGTCGTGCCTGCGATGACCCGCTCCGCGCCGATTACGCTGCTGATTTGCTCGATGTTGCCCAAGCCGTTCTGGAGTGTAAGGGCAACGGTGTCCGGGCCGAAGACCGCCGCATTGCTTTCAACGGCCGTCCTCGTTACGGTAGACTTAACGAACACAAGGACAAGATCGCACACCCCGGCTTCTTCCGACGATGTGTGTCCTTTGAGATTTTCATACAAGAGCACATCGTCCCCTTCCTCCATCTGGAGACCGTGCGAGTTGATGGCGTCGATATGATCTTTCCAGACATCGATGAGATGCACGTCATTTTTGCCGTTTGCCGATAATTTGGCGCCGTAGAGGGATCCCATGGCGCCGGCGCCGAGGACGGCAATCTTCATGTCTCTGCGATCTCGGACCCCATATACATAGTCCCGAGCCTCCTCCTTAATACAATCTGCTCAGATCGACATCTTTATTGAATGAATATTCAGGCGAAGGGAATCTGCCTTCGATGGTTTCCCTGTGGAATTCGTTGAGGCCGTCAACCATTACCTTTCTGACCTGCGCGAACTGCTTGACGAACTTCGGTTTGAAATCACCGTACATTCCGAGAAGATCCTGAGTGACCAGCACCTGGCAGTCGACGTGAGGGCCGGCGCCGATTCCCATCACGGGGATGCTTACGGCTTCCGTGACGGCTTTTGCCACAATGCTGGGCACGCACTCGATGACCATCGAGAAGCAGCCCGCGGCTTCGAGGGCTTTCGCGTCATCCATGAGCTTCCTTGCGCTTTCAGGCGTTCCGCCCTGAACCTTGAAACCGCCCAAAGCCGTTGCCGTCTGCGGCGTAAGACCAATATGACCCATCACCAGCACGCCCGCTTTCACGATGGCCTTTATCCGTGAAACCATTTCGACGCCGCCTTCGAGCTTGATGCAGTCGCATCCGGTTTCCTTAATCAGGCGAATCGCGTTGTGAACCGCCTGTTCGTCGCTTTCCTGGTAGGAGCCAAAAGGCATGTCGCCCGCGACCCATGTGTCCGGCGCACCCTTCACAACGGGCCTGATGTGGTGGATCATGTCTTCCATGGTCACCGGCGTTGTCGATGAATAACCGAGCATAATCATCCCCAGCGAATCGCCGACCAATATGATTTCGACATCGCTGTCGTTTACAATGGACGCGGTGGTGTAATCATAGGCTGTAACAAAACTGAACTTTCTTCCCTCCTGTTTGAATTTTTTGAAATCCGCGATGGTCATTTTCTTCTTATTCGGCATGATCTTTCCTCCTTGAATGAGGTTCCATGCATTCATTACTACCGGTCGCTCCAAATCGCAAGATGTCCTTTGTTGGAAAGCCTTATATAAATAGCGACATCAACCCATGGCGGCCGGTTTATCCGGGAGGGGGAAGGAGAAACAAGGCCAGGGTTAATAGTGTTTTCGGCGCCCTCCGGACTGTAAGATTTCATAGCCCTGGAGGGATTTTCGGTTGCATTTTCCATTGAAAAAGCGGTACGTAATCGATCGTTCAAGAACGGAGAATGGAATGAGGCTTTTTGCCGTCAGTGACATCCACGGCGCCACAAAGCCGATCGAACATGCAGCGGCGCTGATCCGGGAATCGGACTTGGTCTTGGTTGCCGGAGATATCACCCGCACGAAAACGCGATCGGAAGCTGCCGACATCCTTGCCTGCATTGAACAGTATTCAAACCGCATTCTTGCAGTTCATGGCAACTGGGATCGCCTGGAAGTCAAAGAATATCTCGAAGAAAAAGGGATCAGTCTGCACGGCAAAGGCCGGATGTTCAACGGAATAGGATTCTTCGGCATCGGCGGGTCTTCGCCGACACCCATTCGTACACCGACCGTGTACTCCGAGGAAGAAATCGGCCATGCACTCCGGACTGGATATGAGCAGGTGCGGGAGGCTTCCCAAGTCGTTCTGGTCTCGCACGTTCCGCCCCGCGGAGTCCGCGACAGGTCATTCATCGGCCTTCGAGGCGGAAGTCACAGCGTCAAGGCATTTCTTGAAAAAAAAGTGGCTTTATGCCTCTGCGGACATATTCACGAAGCGTTTGGAATCGAACCGTTTCAAGGCACATTGGTGGCCAATTCGGGAAGTTTCAAGAAAGGCCGCTATCTGTCTATCGAAATCGGCCCGGCCTTGACGGTGACGCAAGGCAGAGTCGAATGTTAATCAGGCGCAGAGACAATCGGCAGCGCATGTATCGTGTCGGCTGCGATCTCTAAGCTGATGGACATCAAGACCTGGTTGCAGGCATTGGCGAGTGGAAGGCTGCTAAGCCCGGAAATGCAC
The DNA here is from genome assembly GCA_040765725.1 of Syntrophales bacterium. Lineage (GTDB taxonomy): Bacteria > Desulfobacterota > Syntrophia > Syntrophales > UBA5619 > UBA5619. The sequence continues at coordinate 32,511 of JAXGRQ010000005.1, read as the reverse complement.
ACGGAGCAGTTGACTTTTGCGTCTCCCAATACCTCCGGCTACGGACTTGGCGTCATGAACGGAGGGGTATTTATCGGACACTCCGGGGAGATCACCGGTTACAACAGTTCGGCGTATACTCAAGCCGGGGGAAACGGCGCAACGATCGTCGTTTTTATCAACCGATACCCGAGCAAGATTGAGGGCGCCGCAGATCAGTTCACGTCCGCGATCTATAAGGTTGTCGAGGAGCTGATCCAGAAGTAGGAATCCGACCGTATGGACTCATTGACTCACATTAAAATGTAACCAAGGGGATGTTGGAGAGAGGTTTTGCTTTCAACTTTTTCGGGGTGGAGAATATGGAAAAATCAAAGTCTCGGATCATGGTTTTTTTCATCGTGATCATCTCCATTTTCTTTGCCGGAAATTTGTTCGGTGAAGAGACACTGTTCTATTGCGAGCAGGAGGATGACTCCAAATTTTACTATGATAAGGAATCGGTTGTTTATTCGTCCGGCAAGATCAAATTGTGGAACAGCGTTTTGTTATCTGATGAGGCGAGGGACTATATCAGAAAAAATTTCGATACGGATGACATCGACCCTTATAAAATACTGACGTATAATGAAATTGACTGCGAGCAGATGAGTTTTCGCGTTCTCAGCATATTATTCTGTGGAGAAAACAGAACTTTTATGAGACTTGTCGATGACGAGCATCGATCCGTCATTCCGAATTCGTGCCCGGAGGAATTGCTAAATATCGTTTGCAAAAAGGGGAATCATGGAAAAAATTAAAATTCGCCCCCATCATCTTTTTTGTCTCCGATTTTTACAGATCGAGTTCCCGGAACGGGGAGAGGTGTATCGACTGGCTGAACAGAGAATGAAGGATTTGCTTCAGAAAGAAGATCATGTTTTATTGGAAGTGTCCGAAGGAGTGGATGACCTCTGCCGTTCCTGTATCGATCTCCAAGGGGATCAATGCCGGAGTCCTCAGGGAAGTGAAGAATCTGTCCGGAAATGGGATCATCTCATTTTGAAAGGGATGGGGATATCCTATGGCGACACGAAGACTTCAAAACAGTGGATCGAGTTGATCAAACAGAAAGCGCCTTTGGATTTCTGTCTGACACGATGTCCGAAGAAGCCTGTTTGCACGGTTTTTCAATCCATTCCTAAGTGATGAATCCAAATGTTTGATCGGGAACGATTTCCTGACCTGCAGACATGATCCCGGCCAGGAAAGGTGTCTTCCAACCGGAAAAAATTAAGCAGGAATAGTGCACAGAATGGATATTTTCCCCAAAACCGCAGAAGGATGGATCATTGTATCGGTTGCCTGCCTCATAAGCTTTGCGATAGGGCAATGGTTGAGGTCTCGGCGAAAAAGGAACATGACATACGATGACTATATCGACGGCTTGAAACGGAGTGTACTGGCCGAGGAAAAAGCCAAGACAAAAAAAGCCAAAAGGAAAAGCAGAAAGGCCAATAAAAAGGATGGCGGTTCGAAAAGGTCATAGCGATCGGCACTGCCCGGAAAAAATTCGACTTCAAAAACCCAGGGATCCACGGCCATTCCACTAAGCCATTATCGGGAGTATGCCATGAGTGCAGAATACCATAGGAACCCTCTTCATGCGTTGGCTCTCAACGGTGTGTGGTCGTGAACAAGGCCATTTGAAATTGGTTCGAGGAGGAGAGAATGGATCGCACGGTTTCTTGCCGCACCTTTGTCAGTTACATCGATCGCAGCCGCGAATATTATGCCGCCCAGGGCTACGAACGTCCCTATGCCTGGCCCCACTATGACGAGGTGCCCTTCAGCACATTGAAGAAACCCCTCGCCCAGTGCCGGGTGGGATTGGTGACCACCGCACAGCGTAATCAGCCCGGGCTGCTCATGCCGATAAGGGAGCTTTATGCAGCGCCGTCAAGTCCGGCCCCAACGCGCATGCGTACCGATGACCTGTCCTGGGACAAACAGGCCACCCATACCGACGATGTCGATAGCTTTCTGCCTCTGAACCGTTTGAGTGAGATGGCCGCCGCAGGCCGCATCGGGTCGTTGTCGCCCCGCTTCTACGGCGTACCCACCGATTACAGCCAAAGCAACACGATTCAACGCCACGCCCCCCAAATCCTCGCATGGTGCCGGCAGGACGGTGTGGATGCCGCGCTGCTCGCCGGCCTCTGACCCGTTTGTCACCAGACCGTGAGTCTGGTTTCGCGGCACCTGGAGAGCAACGGGATCCCCACGGTGGTGCTCGGCAGTGCGCGGGACATTGTCGAGGAATGCGGCGTTGCCCGCTACGTCTTTACAGATTTTCCGCTGGGGAATCCCTGCGGCAAGCCGTGGGATGTGCCGATGCAGAGCGCGATTGTGGGGATGGCCCTGGACCTCTTGGGTAGGGCCTGGATGCCGCGAACCACCGTCCAGACCTCTTTTCACTGGGACAACGACGATTGGCGGGACCATTACATGCGTGTCGACGACGGCAACCGCGAGGCCCTCGCCCGGGCAGGTGAAGAGCGCAGGAGGCGTCAGGCAGAGGCCAAGAAAGCTCATTGAATACCCCTCCGTTCGGGATCGTTGCGGTTCTATACCCGATGTTCATCGATCAAGCTTCTGATTTTTTCAGGATGAGCCAGCCCTGAAAATGATAATTCCATGTCCGATTGCGCTGCGCTTGAGATGGCGAGCATGCCTACGCCGAAGATGCGGTCAAAGACTCCCTGTATGACCTGAATGTTCCGAATGTGGGAATGCAGTATCTCGCTCGTGTTCTTTGAGATCAGCCCCTCCCTCACCGTTGTCCGTTTATTGGTGATTGTGATCGTTCGCGTTTTACACTTCAGCCACCAGACAAACAAAATGACCAGGCCCAGACCGAAAGCAGCGATAAGAATAACCGAGCAAATGAATCCTATCGGGTTGCTCCTGAACATGGCCGGATTTGCCGTCAGGAGCACTTCCTCGGGGATTTGTTTTTTCGGGACCACCCAACCGCAATTGGGGCACGATTTGGCCTGATCGGATATTTGCTTGCTGCATTCCGGGCAATTCATCAGAGCCATTTTTCCACTCTTCCTTTCAACCCCAATACTCTTGGGGGGATGCAATGGAATCTCAATTCTATTCTTGGACGATACATTCATATCCTCCGTCTTCCGAAAAGAACCCGGTCACCGGTAGGAATGGGGCCTTAGCTTCGTTCCACAAACTCGACAATGTTCCCGTCGGGATCTTTAACCATTGCAATGCGGACTCCGGGACGGATTTCTTTCTCCGGCAGAGCGAACTCTATCCCTTTCTGCCGCAACTCGGCACAGATTTCGGAAAGGTTCTTGATGACAAAAGTTGCGTAGCGAAACCCAAGTTGATTCTCCAGCCCAATAGCCCCTTTTGGAGGGACACTCTTGGGTTCGATTAGCTTGAAGTCGCTCGTTCCGAATCTCAACCGGTGCATGGTTCCAAACCACAGCGGCGTGGTTCCGACAAACTCCAATCCCAAGGTTTTCTGGTAGAAGTCGAGGCTGGCTTTGATATCGCTTACAATAATTCCGAGATCCAGAGAATCTTTGGCTGGATTGATCATTTGAATTGGCTCCTTTCTGGCATTATCTTACGAAGAGATGGAATCAGTTTTATGGACATTGGGTCTCTATGCTTTTTTTAGTCCTTTCGAATTGATTTTTTCACTGTTGCCTCCTGTTTTAATAAAGAGGATATCCACGACCATGTTTTATTGCAGATTCTGGTATTCGGGGTTATGGATCTCGCACTGGTGATTGGATTCCACCCTTGGGGTCATTTTGTCATGGGTAGCTGTCATCCGTTTTTATTGAAGTCTTGCTTTTGGAGGAACGCGTTTTAGTAGTAGGTTTCATTCAGCAATGCGCAAATTCGACCTACGGATTTCTGCCTCTCAAAGAAGGTATCCTCAACATGATGAGATCTTCATTCAGCCCATGACGGAGCACGTCGAGCCTGGTTGAGGCGGCGACTAGCGCCTCTGCGTGAATCGGTTTAATCTTGAACGGAAACAGACTCGGCGCGTCGAACAGGTCTTTAAGAGGGACTGCCCCGTTGGCCCGTGCGTAAAGCGCTGCTTCGGTGAGCCAGGCGATCAGTCGTGCGTCTTCAAGGGGCAATGTCGGTCCGGGGGTGTAGATCCCTTTTTTGCCGCTTTCTTGAAGTACGCCCCAGTCTAGGAATGAACGCAGAACTCGACGAGCTGCCCGGGCAACGGTTTCCCGTTCGCCGTATTGCTCGCGGACCCTCCTCTGGACGTGTGGCGCCGCGGCGGATCCCTGAAGGCGCAGCAGCCTGCCGACGTGGACCGCCACGCCAGCCCAAAAGGGATAGACGGCCGTCACCATGCCCCAATGGAGGACGAGGTGATCACTTTGAGGAACTCGCTTGAGCAGTTCCAGCCCATCTTTGTGCAGCGGATCGAGCCCAGAAGGCGGCGTCAGCCACGTCTTTAGAAGGATCGAGATGATCTTTTCGCGATTGCCCCGCTCAGCCTGTCCGCCGATGGATACCTTCTCCTTCAGTAGTTCTTGCAGTGTGTCGGTGGTCGCGGCCTTATCATTTCCCGCCAGTACCAGGCTGGCCGTCCTCTCAAGCCATTCCAGGCGCACCCGTTGACTGAATCCGATCTGATCTGTCCGTGTGGTCATTTTTCTTCCCTCTCGATCTGCACCAGAGGGACGATGATTTCTTCGATGGAAATACCTCCGTGACTCACGGTGCGCTGCTTTTCTTGGATAAAGGCCTGTCTTGCCGGCGCCAGGAGGGGCAAACAATCATCCGGGAGTCCAATGGTCCCCCATTCCAGCGCGGCGGGAAAACGCTCTTTCACTTTGCCGCGAAGGGTCGCATCGCGATAGATACGGACCCGTTCTCCGCGGGTATCGGCCACGGCGCCCTCCGCGGGTCGGCCGCAGCCTTCAGCCTCGATATTGCCGTGATCGGAAGTCAAATAGACACGGAAACCCCGGTTCAATAGCATATCGAGAAGTTCGTCCAAAAATGGCTGCTTGGCCCACTGGCCCACCTGATTGTGCATCCCGGCGCTGCCCATTTCCATCCCGTGCATGATCCGATCGATCTTGTCCACGATCAGCCCGGCAATCTTTACGCGAGGATGAGAGATCGCTTCCGCGACGGCATTCAGATTCCCGTTGCCCAGGCCCTTGAGGTAGAGAATTTCATCGGCCGCTAAACCCTGATCGGCCCAGTATTGCATCCAGAGGACAGGTTCTTTGTCCGTTGTCTGGGTACTGTTCGGGAAAAAGATAGGGGCTTTGCCGGCGAACATGGCTTGGCGCGAAATCGAAGTAAGTGTCGGGATCCAGGCAAAGATGGCCTGCTCTCGGAACCGGTAATCGGGCTGACGCGCGGCGAGCGCGTTTCGGACGACCAGCCATTGGTCCAGAGAAAGCCCGTCCAGGACGATCAGAGCGACTTTCCTGTCACGATGGTCATCCAACTGCCGCGCGAGAAACCGGGGGAGGTGATGCAGCATGACCGGAGGCACCGGCGGCAGATTGACGAGTCCGGCGTACCGTTTGAGAAGCCAGGCGGTAAAGCCTCGATCTACCTCATTCCGGAGAATATCAAACCGTCCAAGTGTCTCCTCCGGAACGGCGGTGGGCTCCTCGTTTATGAGTAGAATCAGCTCTGCCCATGCATGGGCAAAATGGGTCCAATCCGTATGCTTTGCCCCTTCAGCCGGAAGGGTCGCCGTTAAACGCTCGACAAGTCTCTTCAGTCGGCGCGACCTGTCCTCGGCTGGATCATTGCGGACGCCGATGCATGCCCAGGTCGGGGCCAGTGTCCTGGCATCGCTGTGGGACACGGCGTGGAGAAATCCTTCAAGAAAGAAGGTGTCGATGTAGACGCGAACGTCGGGATGGTCGAAGGGCAAATCTTGAGGCCCCGGAACTTGGAAATCGTACCCGGAGGATTCTGCTACGGTTGCTTGCGGATCCCGGACAAGCCGGTTCAGGAAGATCGGCCAGCGCTCCTGGAGAAAGGTGAAAAAGGCCTCCCGGTCCGCGACCAGGGCTTCCAGGGGCCAGTCTTCAAATACGCTGCTCTGCCGTAGGAGTTGGATGAACCGTTCGTTCAACAAGGACGGCACGCGCCAGCCCTGGTGATGGCGGCGGAGGAGCACGCGCAGTAGATCCGTAGGCTGCTTGATCAGCTCAGGCGCCACGGCAAACACGTGCCGTAGGATGAATTCTTTGGTGGCGTTGTCCCCCAATCGCCCGGGGGCGTGTTTCTGCTGAGCCTCGTACAGGGCGTCGAGATCGGCGCGATCCAGTGATGCCACGACCGGATAACTGAGATTCGGGAAAATATCGCCGAGATTGAACGACAATTTACGGCCGGCTTGGAGCAGATCGTAGGGCAATCCACCGAGATCGACCGTCTGGGAGCGCAATACGACCACGAGATCCGTCTGTTCGCCACGATCCCAACGGGAGCGGAATTTCGATTCGTAGGCGTAGCGAAAGGCGATGTGGTCTTCAAAGGGGATCAATTCGAAGCCACGTTCTCGGATGCCTTCGAGAATCCCCTCCTCGAGAAGGAGCCCGTCCGGATCGGCGACCAGAGTAAGTCTGGAGACCTTGGGGGTGAATTCTTTTAGTATTTGATCACGCCAGCTACTCACTCAGACTATACTCCAGATAGGTCACGGCTTTCGGAGTTTCATTCTCTCCAGGCTCATTGTTTCGATCAGTCCAGCTGCCTTCATGACGCACTCAAGGCTTATTGACGGCATTTCATCATTTCTACTGACGAACTCGGAGAGGTACTGCTCCGATGGATTGTCGATATTTTGTCGCGAGCACACCAAGTACGTTACCGATTCAGCTTCGACCTCACATCGATCATGGTTCAATCCACGCCGGTTCGGCCACCACTTATCATTAGGTGTTCCCAAATGGCCACAGTAAAGATGCGCCAGCTCATGCACAATCGTTGCATATCTGGCCTCCTGGCTCAGCTTTTCGTTGGTCACCATGTCGTAACGGACAGGAATGTCGACATATACCGGGTTCCGGTCTTTATCCACCCCTCTTTGAAATTTCTGCGATCCCTTTGAGTCATTTGATGCCCGGCATATCGAACCCGCAGACTGAGAGCCTTGCTGTGATTCTGTAATCCTGAGGCCATCACGCTTGGCATTGTCAATGAGCAATGTAAGGCCGTTCCCAATTTTTCCTTTTCTCACCTCAAAGGGATTCTCGACTGACTTTGGGAGTGGCCGTGAATCTTCCGTTGGGTTCGTATCACTGACATCGAATACAAACATGACCGGTCCCATCGGTTGTAAGATAACCAGCGGCTTGGCGTCGACCCGGATTCGTCGTCCGAAGTCGTTGAACCAGCGGTGTGGCGGTGCGACGAACCTTGCACCCGGCATTTGCACGTGCACCAACATAGCATTGAAAGGCGAGTAGAACCGAAAACGCGCAACGAATTTCATCAGTTCATGGTATGACTTGCTGGTCTTATACTGATATGTGAGGGTAAAGAGCTCATCCAATGCGTGCTTGGCGGTGTCCTGCTCCCAAATTTCCGCTGGTTGTGACGAGGATTTGTCCGGAGCTTCTGCGACTGAATCCTCCCCAAAGAGACTTGGTTGATAGTTTTCAGCCATAGTTATGCATCTACCCCTGTTCGAGTCATTGCCTGGTCGAACCACATCAGGAGCTTCGGGTCTTCCTGGAGAACGCTTTCGGGGATCCGCTGGGCCACGGCGATGATGGTGCGGTAGTCGCGGTTCTGCCAGCACAGTTTAAACCCTGCCCGGACCGCCTCCAGGCGTATAATCTTCAGTCTTTTCCCCTTGGGGATGGATTGGACGCCAGGGGTGAGTCCAGAAAGAAATCCCGCCTGACCGGCTGCCTTGACCGGCTGGTATCCCGGCGGCAGGTAAGTCCAGAACTCTTTGAACAGTGCCCGCTCGCGTAGCTTCTCCAAATCGCCGGCCTGGTTCGGGTCGGGGATGTACCAACGTCCCTTGGCTAGATTCAGGAGGTGACTGTTTGAGGTTGCCAAGCCGATCATCTCCTCGGTTGCCTCTCCGGCTTTGATCTCCTCCTGGATCTGTTTGCGCAGGGGTTCACTCTGCTTTATCCAGGAGACGATCTGAGGCGGGATCGGGCCCTTCCCGTCAAAGCCGAGGAAGTTCTGCTCCAGGAGATCGGACAGTTCCAGCGGCTTCTCGTATTTTTGCCATCCACCAATTTCTTTAAGAAACTGCGGGTGGAGTTCCTGGAAAGTCTGCGGTTTTTTCATAAGTTGCTGCTTAAGCCATTGGATAGCCGACGATTCGTCTGTAACGAAAAGTTGCAGTTGGAGAACCTCTCGAACGGTCAGACGTTTCTTGTCGTATTCGGCTACCTGCTCGGGTAAAAAGTACATCCCGTCGCGTTCAGAAAACCGTTGTGCGAGTCCAGTATAAAACTCTGTCGCAGATAGAGGGACCGTTACTCCGCGTTGAACATGAAATGCGACCATCCGGTCGAATAAGAGGTAGTTCTGACGTTCGGCGATTACTTCAGACTGGTCGCCTTTAGAAACGAATATGGGAAGCTGTTTCAGGTGTGTTCGGATAAAGTCCCATACGCCGTTTTCGGTGCCTGCTTCGAGCTTAAACCTTTCTTCAAGGCCGCCGTTCGGTTTATAGGCTGTGATGATTAAATCTTGTTTTACAGTTCCTGACTGAGTGAGTTGCTTTGTTGTTCCTTTTTGCTTATCCAGCGTCCGGACATCGGCGATAACGAAGCCGCTAACAGACAATGCTTCCTGAATTGCTGCCCAAACAGTATTTCTGGAATTATGGAACTCTACGATCATCCATCTGCCAGGTTTTAAAACTCGGTAACATTCAGCAAATACTCGACCCATTAGCGTTTCAAAATCTCGCAAGTTTTTACCTTGCGATTCTGAAATTACCGCTTCATTTCTCTGATTCGTGAAGATGTTCAACCAAGCTTCAAGAAGAAAATTCAATTCAGAGTACATCAAGTTATCCCCGAAAGGGGGATCAGTGAAGATGTGATCCACTGAATTATCGGGTAATAAGAGCTTGGTCGAGGAAGATGCAGATACGAAATTACGAGGTTCTACACAGGCGCTACTCTGAGATAATGCAGCTATGACATCCTCTATTTTTTCTCTAAAAAAATAAAATGGCGAGATTTCTGCTTGAATTGGTCCGATAAATAAAGTTCCCGCAAGTGGCCCAACATGCCTGTCGTGTTGGGCCATATATCGATTTAATCTGGTGACGCGAGATAAAGACGCGGTAAACCAGAACTGAAGAAGGCGTTTGATTGAGTAAGCGGGGACTTCTTGAATACGATTCCATATTGCACAGAGAATCCAGAAGTTGCGATAAGTATAAAAATGATGCGCATGTGTTACGCCGAGATGGTAACTGGATCTCCACTGGTCACCCCAGCAGCCTTCTTTAAATAGCATTTTTGCTGTGGGTACAGCGAATGGTATGGTTTGAGCATTGATCTTTCTAAGTAACTCTAAGTCACCGTCATCGACAGAAAGCTTATGCGACCGGTGTCCCTTGTTAATCACCTTTAGAACCGGCGTAGACTTGATTCTAACATTCTTAGAGCCAAGCACGTGATCAAAATAGGTTTCAGTAATGGGTTCCATGCACTGCTTTGAAATAAGCGATCCACAATGTGGACATGGGACTTTCTCTTTGAGTCCTCCTACACTTTGCCGACCTTCAATGTCCCAAATTTTCACCGGCTGCGAGCAGGCGTCACAGGCGTAAATATCGGACCATACATAGTAGCGAACTTGAGATTCAACTCCTTCGATCATTGTTGAGTAAAACCAGCCGAATTCTCTCTCAACGTCATTTAGAATGGCTTCTGAATGTTCGCGAAAAATCGGGCTGGTGATTTCTGATTGTATTGTTGCCGCGATATGCGCCGCAGCCGGCGAAAGATCCTGCAAGATGCCATATGCATTTCTGTTTGATCGAGCAACAGCAACGCCAGTCATGCCTGTACCAGCGAATGGATCTAGTATAATGCAATCATCGCTGGCCAAGTAGTGTGCGATTAACGGTTCTATTGCTCCAGGAGGGACTTTTGTCGCGTAGGCATGAACGTTATAGATTGGCTCATTCTTACCCTCGCTTACATCTGCGGCAAACGGTTCGCTGCTGTATGGTTTGCTTGGTTCGTAAGACTTGCCGTATTGCTTGATAAAATCTGCAAGAAACGGATTCGGGCAGGCCGTATAATACGGCGGATCGGACATGGCCAGGATATCTTCGTCTGTGCCGACCGGAAATCCGTCGATCTTCCGAAACTCTGGATCCCTTAACTTCTCTCGCAGCTTCTGCAAGAAATATTTCCGTCGGGCATCGTCATTGGGAAAAGTGATACCGAGGCATTCCACTGGACCGGCTGGCGCGGTTTTCGACTCAAGATTGAATAGATCGCCCATTGTTTTCTTCTTCTACTTTCGCCTGCGATATATGAGCTGATTATGAGCCGGCGCATAACTTATGAGCCCGGCGCATAACTTATGGCGTGCGCTCATAATACGACCCTCTTCTCTCTCCAAGCTTCGTGATTTTTGCCTCCGTTGTAAGTCTTTTTAGAAGTTTGGCTGCCTGATCCTTTGTGATTCGGCACAATTCCATCACGTCGGCACGTTTGATGGACCCGTGTTTGTCGATGTAGGCCAGGACCATCTGTTCCTGCTGAATCGGGTCAAATCCTGCCTGACGGATATAGGCGGCCTTCTGGCCGGATTGTCGATACACTTTTGCGCTGAGCGTATAGGTCCGCCCCCGGCCCTGACCGTGCGCTTCTACCAGTCCCGCTTCTACGAGTTTTTCAATAGCGGTGCGCGTGGCTTGTTCCGGCTTCTGTGTAGAGGCGGTCATGTCCGACGTAGATAAACGCCGTTCGTGACGCAAGCTGGAAAGGATAATCAGGGCGTCAACCGGCATATCGCCCGATTTCTCCTCCTGCTTGATCACTATCCTCAAAAATGCCGGGTCAGTTTCGGCGCTTTGCATCCTGACCGAAACCGTATATGCGTCCGTCATGGAATAGTCGGGCGCAGGACGGCCGTAGCGGAGCATGCCTTCGAAGATACGATCGATGCCCCGGCCGGTGCGCTCCGCCAGTCCGATCCGTTTGATTGCGTCCGCCAGGAGCGGATTGCGGGAACGGGGATCGGCAACCAGCAAATTATCGATGGTCACTCCCTCCACAAACCCGCCTGGATTGCTGATGGCAAGACCATCGTCGTCCAGTCTGGCATGCACAGCGCCCAGCCGACCGTAATCGCGGTGAACCAAGGCGTTGACAAAGGCTTCCCGAAAGGCGCGGCGATCGAAGTTGGGGATGGGTACGCGAAAGAGCCCCACCTGGATCTCCTCTTCCGTCACGCGGGCATTGAACAGAAGCTCGACCGCCTCAAAGGTCTCCAGTAGCGGTTTGCGGAAAAACTCGTTCACCAGCACTTGCGTGCCGCGAAGAACCTGAAATGCGGTTTCATACGCGGGCAAATGCCGGCGCAAGAGCTCCTCGGTGCCAAGAAGCATCAACCCGGCCACGGTCGGCCGCCTTTGGCCCTGGACATCTACGGTCAGCCCCAGGGCGCCGTCCAGCTCCTCATCCGCCAGCGGCAGCAGGCTTTGATCGCCGCCGTATTTCTTGATGGCATTGCGAATGCGAAGTCGCTGCAACGAGTCGAGCTGATCGACGGAGATCTGTTCCAGAGGTATTGCGGAAGGATCGGCCAGCCCCAGGGATGACTGTCGCTGGATAAACTCATGAGGATAGAAGGGAACGGACTCCGGTTTCCCCGTCGCCATGATTCGGCGGCGCAAGAGCTGACCTTCGGTGGTCGAAACAATGCCTCTGGATTTCGGCACCACGATGCTGAGCACTTTTTTACCCTCGTGTGCCAAAAGTTCCGCGCGAACGGTCACTGAAGGACTGGTGCGATTGGCAATCAATGCAACAAGACCGGCGACATCCTGATGCGCCGGTTGAGTCCCCGTGACGATGCCGTCATCCTCGACACCCAGCAAAATCCGCCCACCTTCCGTATTGGCCATCGCCACAACAGTGGCCACGAGATCGCGATCCGGAAGCCCCTTGGCATCGCTCTTAAATTCGACAGTGAGCGTTTCGCCCTGGGCCAGAAGCGTTTTCAATTCCCGCTTATCCATATCCATAAGGGTTTTACTCCAAAACGATCCGCAATTTACCGGCTTCCTTGCCTTTGGTAAGTCCTTCCAGATACTCCTCAAAACGTCTTTTCATCTCCGCCGGGGTGACGGGTGTACCCCCTGAGAAAAGGGCCTCGCGCAGGTCCATAATCCTTACTGGGACCAAGGTCAACTCCGTCAATGCCTCCTTGACGGCGGCGAGAAACTCTTGATCGATCTTGGCAGGGAGGGTCTGGGATTTGAGGAACGCCTCAATGATCTTTCTTTGATTCGGCGAAAGAACCTTGCTGATCCGTTCTTTGGTGGTCGGGTCTTCGAGATCGGAAAGAAGGGTCTTTGTCCAACTCTCGGCCATCTGGTCGAGCTCACTGTCCAGATCATCGATCAGGGATGCCGCGCTTTTAGCCACCGGTTCCGCTCCCGGCCTGAAATTACAGTGCGGGCATACGGGCGTCGCGTCCAGGTCCTGTTCCGTGAGTGTAAAGCAGCTTTTCACATCCCCCCGTCGATATTGAAACTCCAGAAGATGCTGCCGCGGCAGCAGGTCGATGGTGGAGAGCTTCTGCAAATCCTTGAGTCGTTCATCTCCCATCAGTCGCGCCTTGATCTTATCTTCCTTCACTCCCAGGCGCGCTTTGGCGTGCATGGAGAGGTAAACCGCTAAAAAGGATTTCTTCAGTTCGACCAGCTTTCGTTGGGTTTGCTGCCTGAACGCAGCGGCCCTGCGTTTTTCCGGATCGACAATCCGGGCCAGGGTATCGTCCTTTACCGCCTTCATCTTGCCGATCCAGTCGTGGCCCGTTGGCAGGACCGCCTCGGCCGTGGAGAGGTACGCCGCTGTCGTGCCAAGGTCAGCGACCAGTTCCTCCAGTGATTTTATTTCGGTAAGGGCTGCAAGCCCATCCCGGTGCCCAGTCACTTCCGTGGCGTCATAGCGGAAGTTCTTGAGCTTGCCGGTCGTGGTGTAGGCTTGAAGAGATTCGAGGAAGGTTTTCGTTTCGTCCAGTTTGGCGCTCAGCTTCCGAGCGTCGTCATCCGTCAGCAGGTTGCGTCCCCAGAAGATTAAGCCGGTCTGCAGGGTTTGCCGGGCAAAGACGATCGCCTCGACGAGTCGCAAAATGGTGGTCTGTATCTTGGTGACGACGCCATCCGCCTTCTCACCTCCCATGGCGATAACCTGCGCTTCTCCCGGCGTCAGGGCAACGCCCTTGGCACAGTAGGGGTGGAGCAACTCGATCAAGGCCGTGATTCCGGGCAAGTTCCAGTCCTTGGGCCGTTCGACATGCTTGAATTGCGTCAGTTCGTCGATGGCGGTTCCGGCCAGTTGCGGAAGACCGGTGGCGTCGAATTTCTTGCCCGGGATTGCAAGGACCGCCTCTCCAGCGTAGATCAGCGCAGCCAATACAACCACGGCCCATTCCGGTTCGATGCGGTATCCCCTGTCGGCGCCGAGATACTCCACGCCTCTTTCATCTTGAATGAGTTCAGACCGGTTGACCACTTGCCCTTGCCCCTTCTTCTTGGCGATGCCGAGGATGTAGTCGGCATACTTCGATCGGTAAGCATCGAGCCTGTCGCCTTCGAGCAATTCCAGGGCATCGAGTACCGCTGTGGCTTGCCTGGTGCGGTTCTGGCCGGCGATGGCGCGCAGGGCGTCTTGTGCGGCCTGGGCGCGGTTCCCACCGGTGATGAGCACCGAGAAGCAAGGATACTCAGGCGCCTGCTCCTGGAAGTGGGCGCTGAGGCAGATGCCCGCAATGGTGTTGATTAGATCGCGGAAGTTGATGCGCTCGTGGGCGCCGATGCCCGAGATGGATCGGATGGATTTGCCCATGGCCCACTCGGTCAGCAATTTGGTGCGCCCCTGGTAGGTGACCTCGAAGGCGGTGGCCATATTTTTCTGGAGCCATTGCACAAGGTCCCGCAAGAAATGGGATGACTTGGATTCATAGGTACCCTTGGCATGTCCCGACGCCGTGGAGGCAAGGTCCAAGGCGGCAGCGTAGCTTCGCAGCGCGACTCGGAATTCCTCATCCGGATCTTTCAGGCGCAGGAACATCTCCTCCGGTTTCTTTTCGTCCTTGAAGTGCGGTGGGTCGAACGGCTGGATGAAATAGAGATAGAAGTCCCGGGGCGGCACGGCTGTGGATCGCTCGTTGGGTGCGCCGAAAAAGAGATAGCCTTGGCGCGCGGCTTTTCGGTCCAGCCATTCCAATTCGTGCTGCCAGATCCTGTAGCCCGTCACGCAGGTCGGACTGTCCGTGACTTCCATCACGCGCTTCAAGGCTTCGTAATAGTAGCGATCGAGTTGTGCGGCGTCGAGGCTTTCGGCTCTTTTATCGATCAGAGCGTCGAAGTCGTCCGTTTTTTTGAGGTCAAGGTAGTATTGTCGGTTGTCGTAGTTGGCGGAGATGAACTGCCCGCTTACGGTTTTATGGATCTCCCGCAGGACGGTTTCCACCTGGGATAGCAGGTCGTCGGCCGGAACGCCCCCCAGATCTTCGATGCCCGGTTGGAAAAGGCAAAGACCGTCGCGGAGTTCCTCGGCCGTGGCGCCGAGGGTGGCGTAGATATCGCCTGTCGTGAGACGGTGGATCGACAAGGCATGGATGAGCCGCAGGGCCATGGGCTTGTAAACGGGCCGGGTGAACGCCTGTTCGATGCGGGATTCAAGAACCTGGCTACAGTCGATGACTGCCTTGATGTCCGGCACCGACCGGAACGACGGATTCTCTCGCAGCGTGGTCCAGTAATCGTCGTAAGCGATGATCCCCGGTCGATCGACAGGAACGTGCTGGGCGATCAGCTTTTTCATGGCCAACGACAAGGTTTTGAGCACCTCCCGCTTTTCCACGGCCGTTATTCGTTCAAAGGTGTCGATGTAGTCCGGGTGAACGGGAAAGAGGCTCACGAATTCATCCATGCGCTCATTCATGCGGCCGTAGAACTTTGTAAAAGGTGTCAGGTACTCGCGAATGGCGACCTGCTGGTCGGCGGTCTTCTTGAGGAGCCGTTCGGCCACGACGAACTTGACGTCCCGGCGGGCGATGAGAATTTGCTCAAAACGGTCCTTCACGCGGCGGACGCTGTCGGCGACGAAGGAGAAACGGGGACTGTCGAAGATGGCTTCCTGGACCCCGGCGATGAAGCGAAATTTTAGATCTTTACAGACTTCGCCTATTTCACGGAGGAAGTTGAGATCGAGGATCAATTCCTGGTCTTTTCGGGTGCGCAGGTAGTCGAGCAGCTCGTCGACCACCAGGAGCAGACCTTGCTCGGGGTACTTTTGACCAAACGCGGTCATCATGTCTTCGAAGGCCCGCTTATGGTTCGGTACTTTGTCAGCGGATGGAAAGGTGTAAGACACACCCATTTCGGCCAGATGCTCTTCCATTTCCGCCACGAGGATATCGTGAAGAGACATGGTGGTTGCGCCGATTTCGCTCCGGATCACCTTGAAGCAGCCGCTGATTGCCCGGGCCGCATCGGCGACCTTCGCATCACTCAGACAAACCGCCAATTCTGCATTTTCCGCCAGGGCGGAGATCACCGACAGCAGGTGAGACTTACCAGTGCCGTAGTTGCCGACCACGAGCAGGCCCTTGTTGTCCATGGGGTGGTCGAACTGGAGTTGAGGAACGACCAGATTAATGAGTTTTTCCGACATCTCCGCAGAAATGACGTATGTTTGGACAAGTTGGCGAGCGGCGACTGTCTGGTCGGCGTCCCGTAGTTGAACGACCGATTCAATGGGGTCGAACTGGATCAAGTCCCGATACTCAAGTCGCCCCGTTTGCGCCATACTCCCTGTCGTCTCTTTTGAGGTATGTTTCGACTTTTCACCTTGAGGAGCTGTCATCGTCTAAGTCTCCCAGTGTTTTCGTTCATTCTCACAGCGAGGTCGCCTCCGGCGCTACTATCAGGCAATCCTGCAAAGGATACCGCCTGTATTCGGCGTGCCCCGGTGTTGCGTAAACCAGGCGGTTCCCTTCAATGGCGCCGTTCCAAGCGGCGACCACCGTCCTGTTTCTGGAAATTCCTTGGAGAAGACGTAAAGGATCCTGCTTGAGGCTGATGTCGAAGAGGATTTCGATGTTGTCGAGCAGGGTTACCTCGGCGCCTGTTGCGGCGACGATGTCCGCCAAAAGGATGGGTAACTGGAGCGAGCGTTGGCGGGCAGTTAAGTCGAGTAGTCGCCTCGAT
The DNA here is from genome assembly GCA_040765725.1 of Syntrophales bacterium. GTDB lineage: Bacteria > Desulfobacterota > Syntrophia > Syntrophales > UBA5619 > UBA5619. Next base: position 16,073 of record JAXGRQ010000005.1, on the reverse strand, counting down.
AGTTCAAGGTTGACGTTGATCAGTGGTGCAGCGGTTTTCTCATGGACGGTCCGAAGAACGGCAGTCTTGCCTGCGCCGGTCGGGCCAGGCAAGATGACGAGGCGATGATAGAGATCGGCAGCCTGGTCAATCTTACTTATGAGCCTATCTGCGAGCGGTTCCGCCATCAACTTCTCCAGAATTCGACTTAATGACTCGCGGTTCTTCGAGCCATAGATCTATGGCCCCCTTCCGAAAACGCCAATGACGACCTACTTTTTGAGCTGGGATCTTGCCTTCGCGAACGATCTTGTAAAGACTGGACTTGGAGACTTTCAGGTAGGTTGCGAGCTCTTCAATAGTAAGGACATCTCCTGGAGATTCATCCATATGGATGTTCCTTTCTAAGCAATCTGAAGTCAGGAAAAGGGGATATCTTGGTTGTGCAAATAACAGTTGATGATTGTTGCTGTCAAGTAATTTTCATTGAAAGTAATTTGTCACGACTCTGCATGTTTCATTCGGCATTCAATAAAATCTGCCTGGGGTCCCGTATCAGCCCTTGTATTTGCAACTGTTTTGATGTTTCTGCCACAGCCGACGGGAGATAGGGAAGGGCACAGTTGGTTGCGGTGATGACGATCAGGATGAACCCGGCAAGAAGAGAGCGAAGCCAGAGATCTCTTTTTCTACTGCGTACCCAGAATAACTCAATTGTTGTTTGGTGCAGCAAGAATTGCTTTGCGCCATGTCTTTAGATCACACAGGTCAATCACAACAGGGCTTTTACCCTCCTGTTCATACGGATTGGACGTTTGACCTCTGGCATTATGTCAGGATTTTTTATAGGGAGAATTTTAATTTGTGGGACAATAGTGGGACAAAAGGAACATGGTTACAAAAAAGGGGATTAGGCTTTCATTGCCTAACCCCCTATTTTTGTTTGGCTCCCCAGCGCGGACTCGAACCACGGACCCGATGGTTAACAGCCATCTGCTCTACCGACTGAGCTACTGGGGAAAATCGGTTTGCAGGCGCTTCTTAATATAAGGGGAAAGATTTGTCAACAGGAGTATTGAGGGAAAATGAAGGCGCAGAATTCTTCATTTTTTGGGCATTTTGGGGCTTTTTTAGGGTTGACAGAAAAACGGGGGGCTGTGTTAGAATGCGCGCTCCGAACCGTCCGAAAAAATGGTTCGACAGTCGGGTAAAGCAAGGTAGAGCCGCATGACGAAAGAGCATAAAAAAGAACATAAAGAGGAGTCGAAGGCCCGGCCGAACGGTCAGGGCGGGCAGAAAGAGCTGGAGGAACAGGTCCTCCGGACGGGACTTTGTACGGGGTGCGGCGCCTGCGTGAACCTGTGTCCCTATCAGGCCAACTATCATGACCGGACGGTTCTTCTCCATCCTTGTGATCTGGCAAAGGGACGGTGCTATGCCTTCTGTCCCCGAACGCCTACGGACCGGGACGCCTTGCGGCGCAAGCTCCAGGACGCGAAAGACTTCACTCCGGAACTGGGCGCGGTGAAGGGATTCTTTATCGCCCGGGCGGCGGATGAGAATCTGCGGCGGCGGGCGCAGCACGGGGGCACGGTGACCGCTCTGGTGACGTTGGCCCTGCGGGAAGGCCTTATTGATACGGCCATTCTTGCGGAGGAGGGCGAAGGTCTGCTGCCCCGCAGCGTGGCGGTCACGGATCCGGAAGCCGTCGGCAAAAGAGGGGGCAGCCGTTTCGTTGTTTCACCGACCGTTGCGGAATTCAACCGGGTCGCCTTGGGGGATGCTTCGAGCATCGGTGTCGTGGCGACACCCTGCCAGTCGCTGGCGCTTGCCAAGATGCGCGGCCTGCCGCTTTCGGAGGCGGGGGGCGGGATCGATAAGTTGCGGCTTGTCGTCGGGCTGTTCTGCGGATGGGCATTGTCCTGGCGGGACCTGGCTTCCCTGCTCGAACAGAAAACGGATCTTGCGCGTGTCACGGGGATGGACATCCCGCCCAGCCGTTACCATACCCTTGAGATCTATTCGTCCGGGGATACCGTTCAGGTCTCCCTTGATGAAATCAATCCCTGCGTTCGAGAGGCCTGTCGTTCCTGCGACGACATGACGGCGGAATTCAGCGACCTCTCCGTGGGATCGGCCAGACTGCCGGAAGGGTGGGAGACGGCGCGCGGCTGGAATCAGGTCATTGTCCGCACGGACCGGGGCATGGACCTTTTCAAACTGGCGCGCGCCCGCAGGATCCTGGAATTCCGCGAGGTGCCGGAGGGGAATCTTGAAAAACTGAAGATGGCCTCGCTGGGGAAGAAAAGGGCGGCAGCGCAGTGGTCCGCAAAACAGGTTGCCGATCGACGGAGAATCGCTGTTTGAGCAACGAACCAACGGTAAAACCCGTTGTGGGTCATACATCAAAACCCCGGCCGATCAAACGGACGGGGCGGGACAGGGCGGCAAACGGAGGAATCGGATGACTCTGGGTCGGGAACAGAAGGAAGGGACCGAGCTTTTGCTGATGGGAAACGAGGCCATTGCTCGAGGTGCGCTTGAAGCCGGGGTCAGGGTGGCCGCCGCCTATCCCGGAACGCCTTCTTCCGAAATCATCGAGACGCTGTCCCGCTTTGCGGAGCCGGGAAAGCTTTACGTCGAATGGTCCACGAACGAAAAGGTGGCGATGGAGGTGGCCGCCGCGGCATCCTTCGCGGGCCTTCGCTCCCTTTGCGTGATGAAGCAGAACGGGGTCAACGTCGCCTCCGATTTTCTGCTCCACCTGACCGGGTCCGGAACCCGGGGCGGGATGGTGCTTGTCTCTTGTGACGATCCGGGCGCGCTTTCCAGCGTCAACGAAGGGGAGTCCCGGCATTTTGCCAGGCTGATGGAGATTCCCCTTCTCGAACCGGCGGACTTCCAGGAAGCGAAGGAGTTGACCCGCTGGGCGTTTGAGCTTTCGGAACAGATCCGAAACGTCGTGATGGTCCGCAGCGTGACCCGGATGTCGCATGCGAGCGGAAACGTGGTGCTGGGTCGGCTTCCGGAGGGGACTGCAACCGCCGCCTTTCGTTGCGACGGACCCGTATCGGATCCGGATTGCGGGCCGGTGATCAGCACACCGGTCGTGGCCAAACACCGTCTCCAGCAGGAGAAGCTCCGGAAGGCGGCCACACTCTTCGAGAAGAGCCCCTTCAACCGCTATGAGGGGCCGAAGAACCCGGAACTGCTGATCATCGCCAGCAGCGCCTGCACGCTTTACAGCCGGGAAGCCGTGTCGATTCTCCATGCGGGGAAACGCGCGGGCATCCTCAAACTCGGAACGACCTGGCCCGTCCCGCCGAAGCTTTTGAAAAAGCACCTTTTGAACGCGAAGAAGATCCTGATCGTCGAAGAGGTGATCCCGTTTTTGGAGGAGCAGGTCAAGATCCTCGCGGCGGAACACGCGAACGATGTCGGGATCAAGGAGTGGTACGGAAAGAACGACGGAACGCTGCCGATGGCGGGGGAACTGAATCCCGATCTGCTGGTCGCCGCCATCGGACGGATTCTGGGAATCGACCCGCCGGAAGTTTCGGAAGCTTATCGCGATAAGCTCCGGGCGCTGACGGCTGCCGTGCCGAAACGGGAGCAGACCTTTTGTCCCGGTTGCCCCCACCGCGCTTCCTTCTGGAGCATCCGCGAGGCGCTGCAGCGGGATCACCGCGGAGGATTCGTCTGCGGGGACATCGGATGTTATGCAATGGCCTCGCTCTTTCCCGCGGCCGGGTTCCATACGTCCAAGACGCTTCATTCGATGGGATCCGGGACGGGCATTGCCTCCGGGTTCGGGAAATTGGGGCCGTTCGGCATGGAGCAACCGGTGCTGGCCGTCTGCGGGGATTCCACCTTCTACCATGCGGCGATCCCCGCCCTGATCAACGCCGTTCATCAGCGTGCGGACATTACGTTTATTGCGCTGGATAACAGCGGCACTGCGATGACCGGATTCCAGCCCCACCCGGGGATCGATGTGAACGCGATGGGAGAGAAAACGCCGATGGTCGATATCGCGGCGCTCTGCAGGGCGACGGGCGCGCCGGTCGTCACGTGCGACCCGTTTGACCTGACCAAGACCCGGGAAACGCTGAACCGCCTGCTGGAGGAGCGTGGGGTCAAGGTGCTCATCCTCAAGCAGTCCTGCGCCCTCTCCCCGGAGAAAAAGGGGAAAAAGCAATTTCACGTTCGGGTGGATGAGGCGCTCTGCCGCGGCGATGCCTGCGGCTGCAACCGCCTCTGCACGAGGATCTTCCGCTGCCCTGGGCTGCTGTGGAACCGCGAGAGGAAAAAGGCCGAAATCGACGAGGTGATCTGCGCCGGCTGCGGTTTCTGCGCCGCGATCTGCCCGGCGGGGGCCATCCGGAAAGAGGAGGCGTCGGCGTGACGAAACGGCGGCTGAACAAAGATCCTTACAATATCGTGATCACGGGGGTCGGGGGTCAGGGAAACGTCATGGCCTCCCGAGTGCTTTCGAACATGATGGTTCATGAAGGGTTTAGGGTCACGATCGGGGAAACCTTCGGGATGTCGCAGCGGGGCGGTTCGGTCATGAGCCATGTCCGGGTGTCGTCGAAAGCGGTCTGGAGCCCGCAGATCCCGAAAGGGCAGGCCGATCTGATCGTTGCCCTGGAGCCTGTTGAAGCGATCCGCGTCCTTGCGGATTACGGGAATCCGTCCGTGAAAGTGATCGTGAATCTTCGTCCGGTCTATCCCGTCGGCGTGATTACCGGCGCGGAAGAATACCCGTCGGAGACCGTGATCCGGGAGACGGTCGCGGCGCTGGCGGCCGAGGTCCGCTTTCTGGCCGCGACCGATGAGGCGATCCGTCTGGGGAATCCGATCCTGGGAAACATCGTGATGATCGGCGCCGTGGCAGGTCTCGGGGTTCTGCCGATCGACCGGGAGCTGTTCGAGAAGGTGATCCGTGAAGGGATGCCCGCATCCAGGGTCGAGGCCAATCTGCGCGCATTTGCGATCGGAGAGACGGCCGCCGCCTGAAGATCGCGGATAGAGGCTGCACAGGATGTTTCATCAAGCGAGGTGAAGGGATGAATAATACGTTCAAGGCCGTCCAGGTGACGGAAGATGTCTGGTGGGTTGGGGCCATTGACTGGAATATCCGGGATTTTCACGGCTACCGGACAGGGCGGGGAAGCACCTACAATGCCTATCTGGTGCTTGCGGACAAGATCACGTTGATCGACACGGTGAAGGCCCCGTTCCGCGAAGAGATGATGGAGAGGATCGCCTCCGTGGTGGATCCGGGAAAGATCGAGTACATCGTCTCCAACCACTCGGAGATGGACCATTCCGGTTCCCTGCCGCAGGTGATTGCCGCCGTGAATCCCAAGAAGGTCTTTGCGTCGGTGGTGGGAGCCAAGACCCTTGCGGAGCTCTTTCCGAATCCGGGAGAGATTACGCCCGTCAAGGACGGAGAGACCTTCAGCCTCGGCAACCGCACCCTTACCTTTCTGGAAACCCGGATGCTGCACTGGCCGGACAGCATGTTCACCTATCTCAACGAGGAGCAGCTCCTCTTTTCCCAGGATGCCTTCGGGATGCACTATGCATCGCTGGAGAGGTTTGCCGACGGGTGCGATCCGGCGGCGCTGGCCTATGAGGCGGCGACCTACTATGCGAATATCCTCCTGCCGTACTCGCCGCAGGTGCTGAAGCTCATCGAAAAGGTGAAGTCCGCGAAACTTTCCTTCAAGATCATTGCTCCGGACCACGGGCCGATCTGGCGGAAGGAAACGGACGGCATCATCGGCCGGTATGCCCGATGGGCCGCGCAGAAGCCGGAGGGTCGGGCGGTTGTGGTCTATGCGACGATGTGGCACAGCACGGAAAGGATGGCCCGGGCTATCAGCGAGGGGCTGGCGGCGGGCGGGCTTCGCGTCAAGGTGATGTCGATGGACGAGGTGCACCGGAGCGACGTGATGTATGAACTGCTCTGCGCCGGGGCCGTGGCCGTCGGTTCGCCCACGCTCAACAACCACATGCTCCCGAACATGGCGGACATCCTGACGTACATGAGAGGGTTGAAGCCGAGGAACATGATTGCCGCTGCATTCGGATCGTACGGCTGGAGCGGGGAGGCGGTCAGGGAAATCGAGGAGGTTCTCACGGAGATGAAGCTGGAAAAAACGGGGGAGGGGATCCGGGTGAAGAACGTTCCGGATGCCGAGGCGCTCTCCCGCTGCTATGACCTGGGGAAAGACATGGCCGGACAGGCGCTGTCCCGCCTGTAGCAGCATCAAAAATACCATCAGGAAGAGGAGGAATCATGGGAAAATACGTATGCAATGTCTGCGGTTATGTTTATGATCCGGCGGCGGGAGACCCCGATTCGGGAATCAAACCGGGTGTTCCCTTTGACAAGCTTCCCGAAGATTGGGTCTGCCCGATCTGCGGCGCCGGCAAGGACGAATTTTCACCCGAATAGAGACGCGGGTTTTCAGAGGGAGAATCGACATGTCGGGAACGAAGGATGCGTTGTGGCAGGCCTATACGGGCGAGGCCAAGGCGGCCCTGCGCCTGAAGGTCTTTGCGGAAAAGGCGGAGGAGGAGGGATATGCACAGATCGCCAAGCTCTTCCGTGTGGTAGCCCGTTCCGAGGAGATCCACGGGGCGAGGGCGCTCCGTGTTCTGAAGGAGATCAAGACGACCGAGGAAAATCTCGCGGAAAGCTTCCGCGCCGAGCAGGGGGTTGCGGAGGTTGCGTACAACCGGTTCGTGAAGGAGGCCGAAGCGGCCGGGGACCGGGCGGCCGTTCTCCATTTCAGCCAGAGTCGCGACGTCGAAGAGACGCACGCGAAACTCTACAAGGAAGCGATGAACCACATCCTCGAAGAGCGGGAGACCACCTACCATGTCTGCCTGGTCTGCGGATACGTCGCGGACGGCGTCCGTCCGGAAACGTGTCCGGTCTGCGGAGCCGGCAAAGAGCAGTTTGAGACCTTCGACTGAAGGGCCATGACCGGAGGATCGCGATGAGAGGTGTCCTGCTGCGCTGGCTGATACTGACAGCGGCGGTGCTGGCGGCGTCCTGGCTTCTGACCGGGGTCCGGGTGAACGGCATTTTCCCGGCGATTCTGGCCGCAGCGCTGCTGGGGATCTGCAACGCGGTCCTGCGCCCGCTGCTGATCGTGCTGACCCTGCCCCTCAACATCCTGACCCTCGGTCTCTTCACCTTCGTCATCAACGCCCTGATGCTTTTGCTGGTATCCGCGGTCATTCCCGGATTCGACGTGCTGGGATTCTGGACGGCCTTTTTCGGTGCGCTGATCATCTCGGTGACCAGTTGGCTGCTGAACCGGTTCATCGGCTCCGCGGGAAGGGTGGAGACGGGGGACGTGATCGATCTGAAACAGAGGGGAGGCCGATGGGAGTGAGCGATCTGACCCCGGCCATGCGACAGTACATGGAGGTCAAGGAGCGCTACCCCGATTGTATCCTCTTTTTCAGGATGGGCGACTTCTACGAGATGTTCTTCGAAGACGCCGTGACCGCCTCCCGGGTGCTCGAAATCACACTGACATCGCGCAACAAGAACCGGGAGGACGCCATTCCCCTTTGCGGCTTCCCGTACCATGCGGCATCCTCCTACATCGCAAAGATGATCGAAAAAGGGTTCAAGGTGGCGATATGCGAGCAGATGGAGGATCCGAAGCTGGCAAAGGGGGTGGTGAAACGGGAGGTGATCCGTGTCGTCACTCCGGGCCTGGTCCTCGACGTCGAGAACCTCGACGCCAAGGACAACAATTATCTCGCGGCCCTGACCGTCCGGGGCGGCTGCTTTGCGCTCGCGTTTGTCGACATATCCACGGGCGAATTCCGGATTGCCGAAGCGGAGGATCGGGAGTTTTTCCTGGCGGAAACGGCGGGGCTTCCGATCCGCGAAATTCTGGTGCCGGAAGACTTTCAGGATGAAGAGCTGCTTCGGACCGTAGCCGGGGAGAACGAAAATTGCCTGATCAACCGTCTGCCGACGGATCGCTTCGAGCCGAAAGCGGCCATGGGGCTCTTGCGCGAACACTTTCCGGAGGAGTCGCTTTCGGGAATGAACCTTGAGTCCCGCCCGGCGACGGTCGCGGCCGCCGGGGCCGTTCTTTCATACATGGCGGAAACGCAGAGGGACCGTCTCAGCCATATCAATACGATCACACGCCATGGAAGCGGGAACCATCTGCTTCTGGACGAGACCGCCAAAAGGAATCTCGAGCTCTTCAGCACGATTGCGGACGGGAAGAAGAGCGGGTCCCTGTTTCATGCCCTTGACGAGACGGTGACCTCCCTTGGGGGGAGAAGGCTTCGCTGGTGGATGAACCATCCCCTCTGTGATCCGGACCGGATCCGGGAGCGGCTCGCCGCGGTTTCCGAGATCCGGGAAAGCCATCTTCTTCGGGGATCGCTCCGGGACATTCTGAAATCGGTTTACGACCTGGAGCGTCTGGGAAGCCGGATCGCCGTCGGAATGGCCAACGGCCGGGACCTTGCCGCGCTTCGGACATCGCTGCGGGCGTTGCCCGGGCTTCGCGAATCCATCGCCGGATGCGGGGCCCCATTGCTGAAGGCGATTCACGGCGCCATCGACGAAATGCCGGACCTGCTGGCTCTGCTTGCGGACGGGATCGTCGATGATCCGCCGCTGACGATTCGCGAAGGGGGGATCATCCGGGAAGGGTACGATCCGGAGCTGGACGGTTTGATTGCAGCGATGCGGGACGGCAGGCAATGGATTGCCGCGCTGGAGGCGAAAGAGAGGCGGCGAACGGGGATCAACTCGCTGAAGATCGGCTTCAACAGCGTCTTCGGATATTACCTTGAGGTCACGAAGGCCAATGCCCACCTGGTTCCGGCGGACTACATCCGGAAGCAGACGCTGGTCAACGCGGAACGGTACATCAACGAAGAGCTGAAAAAACACGAAGAGACCGTTCTGCACGCGGAGGAGCGAAGACAGTCCAGGGAATACGATCTGTTCGTGGAGATCCGGGGCAGGATCGCGGGGGAGATCCGCCGAATCCAGCAGACGGCGGCGCGAATTGCCGATCTGGATGCCGTGGCTTCGCTGGCCGAGGTGGCCGAACGGTACCGCTACTGCTGCCCCACGGTCGATGCGGAGGATGCCATCGAGATCGAGGAGGGTCGCCATCCGGTGGTGGAACGCCGGATCGGCGGAAACGGTTTCGTTCCCAATGATGTTCTCCTCGATTCGGGCCCAAACCGCTTTCTGATCATTACCGGCCCGAACATGGCGGGGAAATCGACCTACATCCGTCAGGTCGCTCTGATCGTGCTGATGGCCCAGATGGGGAGTTTCGTCCCCGCGAAGCGGGCGCGGATCGGCGTGGCCGACCGGATATTCACCCGGATCGGAGCGACCGACAGCCTGTCGCGGGGGCAGAGCACCTTCATGGTCGAGATGAACGAGGTCGCGGAAATTCTGCGCCATGCCACCAGGCGGAGCCTCATCATTCTGGACGAGGTCGGACGGGGGACCAGCACGTTTGACGGCCTCAGCATCGCGTGGGCGACGGCGGAATACATCCACGACTCTCCGACGCTCGGGGCAAGGACCCTTTTCGCCACCCATTACCACGAGCTGACCGAACTTTCCGCCACAAAAGAGGGGGTCCGGAATTACAACATCGCCGTCCGGGAGTGGGGTGAAAAAATCGTTTTTCTGAGGAAGATCATGGAGGGAGGCACCAACCGGAGTTACGGCATCCAGGTGGCGCGACTTGCCGGCGTTCCCGCCGAAGTGATCGCCCGGGCGAAGGAGATTCTCCACAATCTGGAAAAGGGGGAGCTCGATGAAGCCGGGATGCCGAAGATCGCCCGCGGCAGAAAGATCGATCGGAAAAATGCTAATCAACTCAGCCTGTTTTCGAAGGAAGGTGATGCGATTGTTGAAGAAATCCGCACCATCGATCCGTACAACCTGACGCCGCTCGATGCGCTGCAGCGGATCAACGAATGGAAACAGAGGCTCCAATGACCTCGGTAAAATCGGACAGGTCCCGCGGAAGATGACTGCGAAAGCGAATTACGATCTTCGGACGGATTCGGAAAGAGGAGACGCGCTGACCCTTTCCCTTCATGGGAAAATCACGCTCGCCGATGCGGATCGCCTCTTTTCCGATCTGCAGACGGCCGTGGCCAAACGACATCCCGCGGCCGTTCGGATTGATTTGGCCGGGGTGCTCTATATGGACAGCGCCGGTGTTCTGACACTGTTGCGTCTGGAAGAAGGCAGCCGAAAAGAGGGGATTCCCGTCGAACTGATCCATGTCCCGGAGGAGATCGAAAGGGTCATGGCGCTGGTTGACCGGGAAGGCATGGCCCGTCCGGTGCTCCGCGCCCAAGGCAAGCCGATCGGCATCGTGGAAGGTTTGGGTTCGGCCAGCGTGCGGACGACCAGGGATCTGGCCGATATGACGGCCTTTCTGGGGGATCTGGTGGAGACCGTCGTTTATCTGGTCCGGCGGCCCCGCGAGATCCGCGTGGAGGACGTTTTGTTCTATATGCGGCGGGTCGGGGTGGAAGGGCTTCCCATTGTCGGACTGATCAGCGTCCTGATCGGCCTGATCATTGCGTTCATGTCTTCGCTGCAGTTAAAGCAGTTCGGAGCGGATGTCTATGTGGCCTCGCTGGTCGCGGTGGCCATCGTTCGGGAACTCGGCCCGATCATGACCGCCATCCTCGTGGCCGGCCGTTCGGCGTCCGCGTTTGCCGCGGAGATCGGAACCATGAAGGTGAACGACGAGGTGGACGCACTGATCACGATGGGTTTCGACCCGATCCGGTTTCTGGTCGTTCCCAAGATGATCGCGACGGTGATCGTCGTGCCGCTGCTGACGCTCTACGCGGATTTGTTCGGGATCCTTGGCGGGATGATTGTCGGGATCGCCGGGCTCGATCTGACGGCTTACACCTACCTGCAGGTGAGCCAGAGAAGCATCACCGTGTTTTACGTCAACGCGAGCCTGATCAAGGCGGCGGTCTTCGCGGTGATCGTCTCCTGGATCGGATGCCAGCGGGGATTCCAGGTGCGGGGCGGCGTGGAGGAGGTGGGCGCGGCAACCACGTCGGCCGTGGTGACCTCCATCCTGTTGATCGTGATCGTGGATTCGGCGTTCGCCGTGGTTCTGCACTATATCTGAAAGACGGCTGAAGAAGGCCCGTATGTGGAAACGGAATGCAGAATAAACCCCAGACTTCGAAAGAATCGGAAGATCCGGTCATCGTCGTAGAGGCCCTGACGGCCGGTTTTGACGAGTCGACGATTCTTGAAAACGTAAGTTTCAGTGTCAGGCGCGGAGAGATCCTCTGTATTGTCGGGGGAAGCGGCTGCGGCAAATCGACGCTTCTCAAGCAGATGATCGGGCTTATCCGGCCGAAAGCCGGGCGGGTGCTTGTCGGCGGCGCCGACATCGCCGATATCGATGGTGAGAGGCTCAACCGGATCCGCAGAGGAATCGGCGTTCTCTTCCAGTCGGATGCGCTGTTCGGCTCGATGACGCTGGGTGAAAACGTGGCATTGCCTCTTTCGGGTTTCACCGGAATCTCCGCGGAGACCGTCCAGCGGATCGTCCGATTGAAGCTGGCCATGGTCAATCTTGCGGGATATGAGAATCACTATCCTGCCGAACTGTCGGGGGGCATGCGGAAACGAGGCGGTCTCGCCAGGGCAATGGTCCTGGATCCGCGGATTCTTTTCTTCGATGAGCCCTCGGCGGGCCTGGATCCGGTCAACTCGGCGGAACTGGAAACGCTGATCCGGGGGATCAACGGAGGTCTCGGGACGACGATGGTGATTGTCAGCCATCAGGTCGACCTGGTCCTCCGCATCGCCGACCGGATCCTGATGCTGGATCGCGACTTGAAGGGGATCATTGCAGCGGGATCGCCGAAAGAACTGCGGGAGAAATCCACCGATCCGCGAGTCCGGAATTTTCTTTTCCGGGGAGACGCGTCGACGGAAAAGGGGTGAAGCGATGGCCAGAAGAAATTCAAGTTTCATGATCGGTCTTTTCGTGACGGTAGGCCTGGTGATCGGCGTCGCGGCCATCATCTGGGTCGGCGCGTCGACCTATTTTGAAAAGGGGGCGCTGTACGTGACCTATTTCGACGAGTCCGTGCAGGGTCTTCAGGTCGATTCCCGCGTGAAATACCGCGGGGTGGACATCGGAAAGGTTCAGAGCATCGGGGTCGCCCCGGACCGCAAGCTGGTCGAGGTGGTCATGAAAATCAACCTCGACGTGGAAACGGGCGAGAACATCGTGACCCAGCTTCGAGCCGCCGGGATCACCGGGATCGTCTTTATCGAGCTCGACCGGAGAGGTCCGGAAACCCCGGTTCTGACCCCCCCTCCGGGAATGGAGACCCCTTACCCGGTCATCGCGTCGCAGACCTCACAAGGCAAGCAGATTCTGACAAGCGTGGACCAGATCATGGCCAAGATCGAACATCTGGATCTCAAGGGGATCTCCGAGCAGTTGAAGCAGACCCTGCACGCCACAGAGACCTTTCTCACCGGCAAACAGATGACCTCCGTGCTGACGAAAGTCGATGCGACGGCCGGCAGTCTCGACCGGGGCCTGAAGCGGATCGATCGAATCCTGGAGCAGGGAAAGGTGGAGGAGATTCTGGAAGAGGCGAAGCAGGGGATTGGAGATGCAAGGCAGGGCTTGCAGGAGACGAGACAAGGCATCCGGGAGTCACGCGAGACGATCGCCCATGCGCGGGAACTTGTCGCCGCATTGAAGGATGAAATCAAGAACCTGAAGGCCGCGGAAACCGCGGAAAAAGCAGGCCGCCTGATCGAGGGATTGGACCGAAGAACCAGGGGGATGAGCGCGGATGTCGAGCGGACCACCGACGAGATCCGCCAGGCGGTCGACAGCCTCAAGCTTCTGCTGGACAGACTGCACGCCAACCCCTCGGACCTGATTTTCAGCCGTCCCGTGTTGGAAGACGATGGGGCGGGAGAGGAGAGCAGACGATGAAAAAGGCTCGGATCCCCTTGCTGCTGTTCGGCTTGCTGATCGGATTGTCCGGATGCCTGGGCGGAACGGGCAGGCAGCCTCTGATTCGGCAGTACGTTCTGGAATACCCGCCGCCTCTCAAATGGGAGCAATCCGCGGTCGGGGCAACCATCCGGGTGGCGCGGTTTTCCGCAAACCGTCTCTACAGCGGTCTGGCGATGTTGTACCGGCAGGAGGACAACCGCCGTGAAGCGTATCCCGAGCACCGCTGGCGGGTGGGTCCGGCGGATATGGTCACGGAATTTCTGCGGCGCGATCTTCGCGAGGCGCGTCTTTTCCAGGCGGTTCTGTCCCCACGGGACATCGAGGAGGTCCGCTATTCGCTGGAGGGGGAGGTGGAGGAATTTCTCGAAAGATGGGAGGGGGGGAAACGGAAAGCCCTTCTCACGGTGGCCGTCACGCTGCTGGATCTCTCCCGCAAGGAGTCCGCGGAACTGGTGGTCTTTCAGAACACCTACCGTCTGGAATCGCCGATCCCGGAGAAGGGGGCGGCCGGTTTCGCCACAGGAATGAGCCAGGCGATGTCGCAGTTTTCGAGGCAGGTCATTTCGGATATCGGTTCCGCGCTGAGGGGCAGGTGAGAGCGACGGGGAGGGAAGGCTATTTGATGCAGACCCTCCGGACCTGCTTGAAGTCCGTCAGCCCCTGCAGCGATTTCGAGATGCCGTCCTGCAGAAGGGTCGTCATCCCCTCCTGCATGGCCAGTTCCCGAATCACCTCAACCGTACCGTGCTTCTGAACCAGACGTTTGATGCTGTCCGTAGCGACGATCAGTTCGTGGAGGCCCATCCGGCCCTTATACCCGGTCTTGTCGCATGCGTCGCAGCCCTTCGGGCGGTAGAGAGTGAATTTCTCGTCGTAGCCGATGTTCAGCTTCCGGAACTGCTCCTCGCCGTAGTGCAGAACGATTTCATCGAATTCTTTCCGATCCGGATGGTAGGCCTCCTTGCACTTCTTGCAGAGGGTCCGGACCAGCCGCTGGGCCAGAATACCAAGCAGGGCGTCGGCAAAGTTGAGAGGGTCGATTCCCATGTCCAGGAGACGGACGATCGTTTCCGAGGCGCTGTTCGTGTGGAGTGTGCTGAAAACCAGATGGCCCGTCAGCGACGCCTCGACCCCGATCTTGGCCGTCTCGAAGTCGCGCATCTCGCCCACCATGATCACATCCGGATCCGCCCGGAGGAAGGAGCGCATGGCCGCGGCGAAATCGAATCCGATCTTGGGCTGCACCTGGACCTGTCTCAGTCCGTACTGGGTGATTTCCACCGGGTCCTCCGCGGTCCAGATCTTGCGGTCGGGACGGTTGATCTCATGCAGAGCCGCATGCAGTGTGGTCGTTTTGCCGGAACCGGTGGGGCCGACGCAGAGGATCATGCCGTAAGGCTTGTCGATCATCGCCTTGAGCTCCCTGAAATTGCGCGGCGACATCGCCATCGAGGACAGGGGCAAGGTGTCCCCGGCCTGTGCCAGTATCCGCATCACGACGTCTTCGACTCCCCCCGCCGTCGGGACGGTGGCCACTCTCAGTTCGATCTCTTCCCCGCCCGGCTTCCTGAACTTGATCTTCCCGTCCTGCGGAAGACGGCGGATCGTAATGTCGAGATTCGACATGATTTTGATTCGGGAAACCACGGCTGCCCGGTAGTTGTATGGGAGCGTCTGATGAATCGCGCAGTCGCCGTCGATGCGGTAGCGCACCTCCACGTTTTTTCTGGCGACATTGGGCTCGACGTGAATGTCGGAGGCGCGTTTGGCCTGGGCGTCCAGGATGATCTTGTTGACGAGCTGCATGATCACGCTGTCGGATTCGCTGACCCCTTCCACATCGTCTTCATCCGTCTGCGCGCTGTCTTCGGCATCGAGCTTGCCGAGGATTTCGGTGAGGCTGGACTGTCCTTCGGATGACTGAAAGAAGTGGTTGATGAACTTGACGATATCGTCCGGAAGCGAAACGTCATAGCGAACCGACTTGGTTTTCAACAGGCTCTCGATCATGTCCCGCTTCAGGATGTTGTTGGGATCGTCCACGATGATTCGGATGACGCCGTCCTTCTTTTCCAGCGGCACCCAGAGTTCCCGGCGGAGGTAGTCCCGCTTGAGGTTGTTGATCAGATCGCCGGGGATCGGGAACCGGCTTGAAAAGGGGACGAATTGGCAGTGGTAGAATTCTTCGAGGGACCGTCCGAGATCCTCCCGGCCGATCCTGTATTTTTTCATCAGGTATTCTTCGATCGTTTCCTTGGCCTCGCGCGCTTCCTCCAGCGCGCTGTCCAGTTCTTCCTCCTTGAGAAGATCGCGACTGATGAGGTAGTCGAAACGGGTCTTTCTCCGTCTTGCGAACCGCTCCTGATTGAAAAAGGCGATGCCCAAGACACCGGTGATCTCCTGAAGGAACCCCGTCTCGTCTCCGGTAAATTTGCCGGCCCCGGTTTTTTTATTGAGGATCTGAACGACACCCATCAGGGTTTTGTTGTGAAAGATCGGGGCCGCCAGGATCTGCTTCGTCCGGAAACCGGTCTTTTTGTCCCAGCTGACGTCGAAGGCCAGCTCCTTGTCGATTTTCTTGAGCTCCTCCATGTCGTACGCGTTGGCGATGTTGATCGTTTTTCCGGTATTGGCCACATAGCCGGCGATGCTCCGGTTGTTGATCGGGACCCGGATCTCCTTGACCTGGGCGCCGATGAGGAACATGGAATAGATTTCGTTTCGAGTCCGGTCGACGACATAGATGGTGATCGAATGGGCGTTGAACAGGTTCAGGATCCCATCCTTCAGATCGACCAGGATCTGCTTGATGTTCTGTGCGGCATGAATCCGGTTGGTGATGTCCAGAAGGGCCTGGCGGGTCTGGAGCCTCTTTTCAAGCTCGGTGACGGCGATATCTCTAAGGGCGTCTGCCATGGGATCTCCGTTTTTCCCCGATCGCCGCGAGCCGCGATGTTGTCGACAGCTCGCGAGGGAATGCGACCGTGGAAGAAAGGCTAAACCAAAATCGGCAATAATTCAACAGGATAATTGGCC
>JAXGRQ010000049.1:0-14254 GCA_040765725.1 Syntrophales bacterium | reverse complement strand
CGGGCCGGAGCAGGTGGTGGAGATCCTCGGCCTGATGGGCGATGCCTCCGACAACATTCCCGGCGTCCCCGGCATCGGGCCGAAGGGGGCGCAGCGGCTGATCGAACAGTTCGGCTCCATTCCGGAGATCCTCTCCCATCCGGAACGGATCCACAACGCGAAGATGCGCGAAGCGATCCTGCAAAACGTGGAACAGGCGCGCCTGAGCCGCGAGCTGGCGCGGATCCGGACGGACGCGGAGTTCGAATTCGATCTGGAGGCCTGCCGTCGTCAGGAGCCGGATCGCGAGCTTCTGATGTCGCTCTTCAGGGAATTCGAATTCTCGTCGCTGCTCCAGGGACTCAAGACCGGAAGTGAAGAGAAAGCACGGGACGACCGGATTGTCCGGACGCCGGAGGAGTTGGAAGCGCTTGGGGCAGCGCTCCGCGGGCGGAAAGCGTTTTCCGTCGATCTGGTTCTCTCCTCATCGGAGGCGATGCGCGCCTCTGTCGTGGGGATCGCCCTGTCTATTGATCCGGGCAGGGCCTTTTATGTCCCGATTGCGCATGAGGGCGATGACCCGCAGTTGCACCCGGATCGGGTCTTCGAGACCCTCGGGCCTTTTCTGGCCGATCCGGCCGTTTCGAAGGCGGGCCATGACCTCAAGAGCGCGGCGATCGCTCTATCCGAATGCGGCATTCCGCTTCGGGGCCTGGGCTGCGACACGATGCTGGCCGCCTATCTGATCAACCCCGCGAAGCACAGCTTCGATCTTGCCGAAACGGTTCTCGACCACCTGGGACGGCGGATTCCCGCCGAGAAGGAGGTCGTCGGCAGCGGCGCCAAGGCGGTCCCCTTCGCGCGGCTTTCCGTCGGGCAAGCCGCGGATTACGCGTGCCGTCGCGCCGGCGCCGTGACGGAGCTGGCGCCGGATCTCGCCGGCAAGATCGCGGCGGCAGGGATCGACGGGCTGTTCCGGGATGTGGAGATGCCGCTGGTTTCGATCCTCGCCGGGATGGAGCGCCACGGCGTGCTGCTTGACCTCGAGCTGCTGAAGGCGATGTCGCAGGAAATCGAGCAGCTCCTGGCCCTTTCCGAGGAGAAGATCCACCGGCTGGCCGGGGAAAAGTTCAACATCAACTCCCCGAAGCAGCTCCAGACCGTCCTTTTCGAGAAGCTGGGATTGCCTCGGGGCCGCAAGACCAAGGAGGGGTACTCCACGGACGTGGATGTGCTGACCGCGCTCGCCAAGGGGCATGAGCTGCCGGCGGAGATCCTGGCCTACCGCGGGATGGCCAAGCTCAAATCGACTTACGTGGATGCCCTCCCGGAGATGGTTCACCCCCGGACGGGCCGGGTTCACACGACGTACAACCAGACCATGACCGCGACGGGACGCCTCTCCAGCAGCAACCCGAATCTGCAGAACATTCCGATCCGGACCCTCGAGGGCAAACGGATCCGGCAGGCGTTCATCGCGCCTCCCGGCCGGCAAATCCTCTCCGCCGATTATTCGCAGATCGAGCTCCGGGTCCTCGCGCACCTCTCCGGCGACAAGGCGCTGGGAAGGGCATTCGCAGACGGCGAAGACATCCACAGCCGGACCGCGTCCGACATCTTCGGCGTCTTTCCCGAGATGGTGAATCCCGACATGCGGCGGCAGGCGAAGGTGATCAACTTCGGCGTCCTCTACGGGATGAGCGCGTTCGGCCTCGCCAGGGAGCTTGGGGTCACGCAGAAGCTCGCCCAGGCTTACATCGACAGCTATTTTCAGAAATATCAGGGGGTCCGGGAGTATCTCGACGGCGTGCTGGATCAGGCCAGGCGGGACGGATTCGTGACGACGCTTCTCCGCCGCCGACGGTATCTCCCGGAGATCCGCAGTGCCCAGGCGCCCGTCCGGCAGTTCGCCGAGAGGATGGCGATCAACGCCCCGATCCAGGGGACGGCTGCCGACCTGATCAAGGTCGCGATGGTCCGGATCTCCAGGCGTCTGGAACGGGAGGGGTTCTCGTCCTTCATGATCATGCAGGTTCATGACGAGCTGGTCTTCGAAACGCCCGCCGCGGAAAGAGAGAGGCTCTCGGCTCTCGTCCGGGAAGAGATGGAGGGGGTGATCCGACTCGATGTGCCTCTCCGCGTGGAGATTGCCGCGGGCAGAAACTGGGACGAGGCGCACCCGTGAAAGGCGTGTTCGAGAACCCTTGGACAAAAGTTTCGCTCAAGGATATAAGTCCTTAGAGACAATGCCTTTGAGAAGGTGGACATTGCCCCGAAATGGGGCTCGAAAAAGGCGATCAATGAGAATGGTGGAACTAAGGTGAACGTCGGGGAATGGGTTTTCAAACGCGCAACAACCTATCCGGAGGGACCATTCCTGAAAATGGCTGCAATCCATGCGGAGAAGACAATATGACTGAGCCAAAGATTGCCATCGTGACGGGCGGCAGCCGCGGAATCGGCCGGGCGATCGCCATAGAACTGGCCGCGAACGCGTACCACACGATCATCACCTACAAGGCGAACGACGAGGCGGCGGCGGAGACCCTTCGGTTGATCGGAGAAGCCGGCGGGAGCGGGGAAGCAGTGAAGTTCGACGTCGGCAACACCGCCGAGGCGGAGGGAGCGGTCGGCGAGCTGGTGGGACAGCTGGATCGGATCGATGCGCTGGTGAACAACGCCGGCGTGACGGCGGACGGCCTTTTCCTGATGATGACGCGGCGGGACTGGGACGCGGTGATCGACACGAGCCTCCACGGCTTCTACAACATGACGAAACCGGTCCTTCGCAAGATGCTGCGGCGAAAGAGCGGCTCTATCGTCTCCCTGTCGTCCGTTTCCGCGCTCGTGGGAAACCGCGGGCAGGCCAATTACGCCGCTGCGAAGGCCGGAATCATCGCCGCGAGCCGCGTCCTGAGCTCCGAGGTCGCACGGCTCGGCATCCGGGTGAACGTCGTGGCGCCGGGGGCGATCGATACGGACATGGTGCGGGATGCCCCGCTGGAGCACATCAAGCAGGTGATCCCGATGGGGCGGATCGGCCGGCCCGAGGAGGTGGCGAAGGTGGTTCGCTTCCTCTGCTCCAATGACGCATCCTACATCACCGGCCAGGTGATCTCCGTCAACGGGGGGATGTTCTGAGGATGAAGCCTCGCCGTCAGGGTTCGCTTAGAAAAATCAACGGGGTGTGCGGTCCGCTCACACCGCTTTTATCATTGATCCTTCTTCTGCCTTTCCTCGCGGCCTGGGCCGACAGTTGGGAGGGTCTCCGCGAGGCGTCGCGCCGGATCACCTCCGTGGATGCGCACTTTATGCAGAAGAAGACCCTGCCGATGCTCTCCCGTCCCTTCGTTTCCGAAGGGCGATTTTTCTTCCAGGCCCCTTCTCAGCTTCGCTGGGAATATGACCGCCCTCTCCGGAGCGTTTTGATCATGAACGGCGGCGACGTGAAACGCTTCGTGCGGGATCCGGGCGGCTGGCGCGAAGAAACAGGCGCCTCGCTGAGCGCGATGCAGGTCGTCCTCGACGAGATCGTGAACTGGCAGCAGGGCCGTTTCGACGCGAATCCCCGTTTCCGGGCATCGCTGTCGACCGGTCCGAAAACGAAGGTGACCCTCGTTCCGCGGGAGGCCTCCTGGGGCAAAATGATCCGGCGGATTGAACTGACCCTGTCCCGGGAACAGGCAGGGGTGATGAAGAGTGTCCGGGTGGTGGAGGACGAGCGCTCTTTCACCGATCTCGATTTCAGCCGTGTGCGGGTCAACCGCCCCCTGTCGGCTTCCCTTTTCGAGAAGGTGGAATGAAATGGTAGCGTTGGAATAATGTCTCTCCGTCGCTGGTGTACCATTCATCAAACCCGTTGTAGTAATAAGACGCTAAACCCTTCACCGTCCGAAACAGTCGTTCTCTGTCTTGCCCTCGCCATTGGCATTCTCAAGAACGATACTGTAATCCTTCCGGCAATAGGCGATGGTCTTGCGTCCTCTTGGATCGTATCCATCTCCCCTTCGTTTGACAGCGTCTTTCCACATAATGCGCCTGGATATGCCACAAACAGCGCTGGATCTTTCCTTTCAGGCTTTCAACTCAAGAGGTTTAAATCTCATTGTAATTGCCGATATCTTGTACTGCACCTTCATATCCTCTTCATTCCAACATCCATCTTGGCATCGACTTCCAGTCATCTCCACAGCCGAACATCTTGCCGATCTTCTCCGACCATCAGCGCCGCGTTTCATCTCTTCTTCGGTTCTATGCCGAGCCATTTTGCTTCGCTTGCACCTACTGCCGGAACCAGAATCGTCGTTGCCTTCCCGTCTTCATTTTGCCTTAAAGACTTTTTCTTCAATCTCATACTCGCCGAAACCGACAAGCACTTTCAAAATCCTCCAGCAACTGTGGCAATAACATAACTTCATGATCGACGAAAAATCTCTTGCAAACCATGAATTTATCCCCATCATTTGTTTTCGACGAAACTTAAATACCATATCGGATTTCGTTACCAAAGTTTTTTTTCGGAAATGTGATGTTCCGAAGTTCCGCGCTTTTTCTGCTGCTGCTCCTGAGCATCCAAGCCTGCACGGGATTGAAGCCGCTGATTCCCCTGGATCCCGCGCAGAAACCCGATGTGCTGGAAGGATGCCGACGGCCCTTCCTCCCGGGAAAGTACCGGCTGGTTCATGCGCTGGAAACGGCGACGCCCGATGGGGGAAGGGGAACGGCCATCGGCGTGGTCGTGGCCGATCCCCGGACGCGGCATTTCCGGACGGTGATGATGACCATCGAGGGATGGGTGCTGTTCGACGCCGAGGCGGGGGAAAGGCTGGTCATCCATCGTGCGGTTCCCCCTTTCGACAAACCGGCCTTCGCCGAGGGACTGGCGGAGGATATCCGTCTGGCACTTCTCCCGCCGGACGGGGAGCCGACGGCCTGGGGAGTCGACAAAGGGGGCGCGCCGGTCTGCCGCTTCGAGCGGGCGGACGGACGGCTTGTGGAGGTCATGACGGGTGGGGACGGCATCGCATGGATCCGCCTCTATGATGCCGATGGTGCGCTGCGGAAAAGCGTGTCGGCCTCCCGCCTGGAAAAGGCCGGTCTGGCGGAAACACTCGAGATCGGCAGCCATTGGCCGCCGTATACGCTGCGTCTCAGGCTCCTGGAGAGCGAAGCCCTGGAGGAGCGTTACAGTGTAAATCCTGAAGGGATGCCTTTCGGCGCGGAATCCTCCGGGCCGAAAGAGAAGATCGGAAAGGAAAAATGATCCGGTGAAATTTCGCCTCATCTATCCCCGCTGGCCAAAAATGGAAAGACAGACGGAGTTTCATCTGCCCCCGCATGGTCCGGTCGTCTTTGCCGCGACGCTTCCGCCCGATTGGGAGGTGGAATTCATCGATGAGAATGTGGAGCCGCTTCCGGCGGACGACCATGCCGATTTTGTCGGCATCTCGATGATGCTGACCTGCCAGGTGAAGCGCGGTTGGGAAATCGCGGACGATTACCGCCGGCGGGGCATCCAGGTGATCCTCGGAGGCATCGGAACGATGCTCCATGCCGAAGAGTCCCGGCAACATGCCGATGCCGTGTTTCTCGGCGAGGCGGAGGGCCGGATGGAAGAGGTTTTTGACGACTGGCGGCGGGGCAGCCTGAAGCCCGTATACGATTTTTTTGCCTCGCCCCCGCCGACGGAACTCATCGGTCCCGCACGGCGCGACATTTTGAAAAGGGATTTCTACAACTACAAGGGGATCCAGATGGTGGACCTTGTGCACGCCTCCCGGGGCTGCCGGTTCAACTGTTACCCCTGCTGCGTCAGTTACCTGGGCGGGCGACGGTTCCGTCCCCGGCCGGTGGGGAAGGTGATCGAAGAGATGGCCTCGATCGACAACAACCGGCTGTTCATTGTCGACAACTCATTGGCCCAGGACCGCCGCTGGGAGATCGAACTGTTCCGGGAGATGATCCCGCTGAAAAAGAAATGGTGCTGTCATCCGATCGAGGAGGACGACACGGTCCTCGACCTCGCGGCGCAGGCCGGGGCCTGGTACGTCTATCAGGCCGTCTTCGACACCTCGGACCGCATCCGTGACCGGGTGAAGCGCTATCACGACCACGGCATCGCCGTGGAGGGGACGGTCCTGCTGGGACTGGACAGCCAGACCGAGGACGACATCCTGAGGTTGATCGATTTCCTGCAGCAGATCGGGCTGGACCTGGCGGAATTCACCGTGCTCACCCCATTCCCCCATACCCGGACGTTCGACGATCTGGAGCGGGAAGGGCGGATCGACACCTATGACTGGGATCTCTATACGGCCGACCGGGTGGTCTTTCAGCCTCGGCACATGAGTCCGGAACGCCTTCAGGGGCTGCTGGCCTACGCCTGGGAGACCTTCTATCGCGACGAGCCGCAGAGCTACAAGATGTTCAAGCTCTTCAAGACGGTGGTGGAGAGGGAAAAGGAGGACGGGACCTTCCGCCCGCGGCGCCGGGAGCTGGCCGTCCGACGATTCGGCCGCGACGGTTAGCCACGCGGGGCCCCTTCCGGCCCGCTTTTCGCCTTTGGGCCGTCAAACCATTTCAAAACTCCGCCCTGCGATGCCTCTGTCCGGAGACGCAGAATCAATAGAGTTTCTCGATCTCCTTCAGATAGGTTCTGAGAGCCACGTTGCGCTTCAGCTTCATGGTCTGGGTGACCAAACCGTTTTCCAAAGAGAAATCTTCGCCGGTAAAAAGGAAGCGCTGAGGGATTTCATATCCGCCAAAGGATTTCTGAAGATGCTTCTTGATTTCCGCGGACAAGAAATCCTGAACATTCTTGTTCTGCGCGACTTCCTGCGGGGAGCCCTGCGCCCAGTTTGAGATGCGCTCATCCTTCTTCATCGCCGCAAAGTCCGGAACGATCACCGCGATGTTGTAATCCCTGCCTTCTCCCCACACAAAGGCATTGGCAATATTGCGAATGAGTTTGATGCCGGTTTCAATGGATTCGGGGTGTATGTATTTGCCGTTGGAGAGTTTGTATTCATCCTTGTATCGGCCGGTGATGTAGAGAAATCCGTCGGCGGTCAGGCGGCCCTGATCCCCGGTGCGTATTCCCGGGAACCCGTTCCAGGTATCCTGCAGCATGACTTCCGAGTTCAGCTTCGGCTTGTTGTGATACCCCATCATCACATGCGCGCCATAGGCCAGGATTTCCCCCTCTTCGCTTTCCTCCCCGGTCAGAGACTTGTCGATTCTCACATGCATGTTTTCGACGCATTTGCCGACCGACCCATAACGGTTTCCCCAGAGTGGGGAATTCATCGTAATCGCGGGTGAGGTTTCGGTCAACCCGTAGGCGTCATACGTAGGAATGCCGAGATCGGCAAAAAACATGGCGATCTGAGGGTTCATCACCGCGCTCGCCGTCAGAACGCCTTCAAGCCGGCCCCCGAATCTTTCCCTGATTTTGGAAAAAACGATCTTGTCGAGAATTTTGAGCTTCAAGGATTTGGTCGCCTTGCCTCTGCATCGCACGGCCTCTTCGCACGTCAGGTCGAAAAGCTTCTTTTTGATGCCGCCCTCTTCATGCATTTTCGCTTGAATCCCGTCGTAGATTTTGTTGAAAACCTTTGGGACGGCTATGAGGAACGTCGGCTTCACCTTGAGAAGATCTTCCGCCAGCGTGTCCACCGACTCCATCAAGGCGACCGCTCCTCCGAACTGCATGAAGTTGTGCAGTTCCGCGCTCAAGCCATAGCTGTGCGCCCAGGGAAGGATCGCCAGAGAGACGGCTTTCTCGTTGAGACTGGGAAAGATGTGGTAACCGGACTGAGAACAGGCGGACAGGTTGCCGTGAGAAAGAAGGACCCCTTTCGGCTCCCCTGTTGTTCCGGACGTGTAGATCAGTTCAGCCGGTTCTGACCAGTGCGGTTTGTAGGACGGGACAGGGTTTTGCCTTCCCGCCTCCTCCAAACCCTTGAGGCTTTTTTCACCGTCGCCGTAAATGGTGAAAATCTCCTTCAGGGTCTCGATCTCCCCTTTGAAATGCTTTACCTGCTCCGCGATCTTCTCATCTTTGACAAAAAGATATTTCACCCCGCTGTCTCGCACGATGTACTGCCATGTTTTCATCAATTCTTTTTCATACATGGGCACAAATATGGCGCCCAGCCCGTGGGATGCGTTTTCCAGCGCATACCATTCAACGGAGTTGCCTATGATCACTCCGACGGCATCGCCTTTGTTGATGCCCAGTTGGTGAATGGCGCTTCTGACGTGATTGATTCGTTCGGCCAGTTTTTGGTAGGTGATCCATTCATACGCTTTGGTTTGGGGATTTTTCGTTCCAATGGCGTTCCGTTCGCCCCATTTCGTTACCGTGTCTTCAAGCAGGTCCACAAGATTTCGCGGATGTTTATAAAATTTGTCCAGCCCTTCAATTTGCTTTTGACTGTATTTGAGCATGCTGTTTCTCCTTTATGCCCTGCCTGCTTCACTGCGTTCCGATCTGGTCGGGCAGGGGCTGTTGTCCGCTATTTCGTCATTTCATATTCGCCGTTGAGGGCGACGACATAAGTCCCCCAGACCTTTTCATACTGGGATGGCTCGGGAATGGAGTGGATCAGCATGATCTCTTTACAGTACTCCCGCTGGTTGTCGTTCGTCGTGTGCTTTCCGTAGATTTCCAGGGCGAATCGCGAAAAATCCCTCACCATGAAATCGAAAATCTGGTTCACCACATCCGGGTCCAACTGGTCGATCTTCGCCTGCTCCAGGATGAGCTGACCGTAGACGACGATGGAGAACATCTCCCCCATGGGCAGAGAGAAGGACGGATCCATTTCCTGCATCTTGTCCGGGAACGCTTTTTCCAGCATTCCCCTGAACAGGCCGATCTGTTGGATGAATGCAGCGACGTTGGACAGATCCTTGAATTCGGCGAAAACAGGCCCATAGTCGTGGAACTGAACTTTACCCAGGCCGCCGGCCGTCCCCTGATTGAAAAGGAACAGATCGTCCTTCAGGCTGAAATCCGGCGCCACAGGGGCATAGGCCTTGGGGTGGAAGAAATAGCCCTTGATAAATTTCCGGATGAGCTGGACGTTCACATGGACGGTTCCCTCGAGTTTGGAGGGGCCCTTGATGTCGCCGGCGACGGTAGAAAAGTAGGTGTCGCGCTCGAAGCCCTTGGCGGCGATGACATCCCACAGCAACGCGATGACCTCTTCGGACTGGAGGGTAACTTTCATCTTGCTCGTGGGGTTGTAGAGGAGGTAGCGCCGGTCGTCGGCGCCGGCGTTGCGGAAATAGTCCGTGGCGCGCCGCTGGTAAAGCTTCATCCCCATGAGCCGCAGCCAGGCATCCATGAAGTTCTTTTTCACATGGGGCATGTCCGTCACGCGAAAGCCGTAGAGGGTGCGGTTCGCGGCATGAGTGATCGCTTCATAAAAGGCGTGCTGGCAAGCCCCTATGGAAGCAGGTCCGATATTGAACTTGCCGATATTCACCGTGTTCAGGGCCGAATCCCAGGCCGCCGGACCCCGGCTCAGGATGTCCGCTTCGGTTACCGGGTAGTCGTTCAGCGCAAACTGGGCGACGTACTCCTGGTGGGAAATGACATTTCGCTTCAACTCAAAGGCCTTGTTGCGGAAGTTCGTGACAAAAAAACAGTAGTCGTCGGATCCGTCCCGGACCTTGCCTAGGGTAGAAACCATTTCCGCTTCATTGCCGTTCCCGATATAGTATTTCTCACCCCGGGCCTGCCAGCCCCCCTTGCCGTCGGCGAAGAGACCGGTCTCTGTGGAGTAAATATCCGCCCCGTGCGTCCGTTCCGAAAGGCCGAAAGCAAAAATGGCGCCTTCCTTCAGGAGTGCCGCAGCCTTCTTCTTGGCCGTTTCATTGCCGCTCATCCAGATGGGGCCCAGGCCGAGAATCGTCACCTGGAAGCAATACCAGTACCCGAATCCGTAAAAGGAAAGCAGCTCGCTGTATTCACTGTTTCGAGCCGTATCCCACCGGCAGTCCGGGTGATCGGCGTATTGCTTCGGCGTCAGCAGCTTGTAGAAAATCTGTTCTTTTTTCAGAAAATCGAGGAACTCCCGATACCAGACACGGCTCCAGTAGTCTTCCATCAGCTTGCTTTTTCCCATCCGGTTTTCGAAAAAATCGATCGTCTGGTCCATGATGGCCCGGGACCCCGGATCGGCCATCAGGCTCTTGTACTTCTTGGGCTGTAAGAGATGATTCATGGGGATTCTCCTTTTAGACATGACACAGCGCGGGTTCGCAAAATCCCAATTTCTCTATCCTTTTGAAAGGAGATAGAGGTTTAGCACAAACTGATTCCCTCAGGCGGTTCGTTTTCCGGCCGCCGAACGGCGGACTCACCGGAGAACTTCGTTCAGCCATTCATAGGTTTTCTGCCAGAACAGATCCGCGGCGCCTGCTTGGCAGTGAAGGTCGGCCCCCTCGGCGGCGGTGAACATTAGAAACGTCTTTTCGCCGGAGAGGCTTTCATAGAGCTTCTTCGGCTGCCCCGGAAAAGTGGTGTCGTTTTCCGAGTCGACCACCAGGACCGGCGTTGTGATCTTGCCCACCCGCCCGTCGAGCGTCATGTAAGACAGTTTCTCCAGGTATTCCGCGGGGGAGGAGACCCCGAAGGTATACATTCCATGGATCATCGACCACTTGGAATTGAGCGAATAGTTCATGGACTCCCTGGCGATGGCGTTGAATTCCTCGGGTTCGGAACGGATCCATTCCAGGAATTCCTGGACGGTTTGGGGCATCCCGGGGATGACAATCCAATGGGCGGCCACGCCCTCGAAGACGCTGTACACCCCGCCGTTCGCCACGACCGCGGCCAGGCGATGCTCCGCGGTTGCCGCCCGCGGCGCCAGATAACCTCCCATGCTGAACCCGACCAGAACGATTCTGTCGGGATCCACGTCGGGACGTTTCAGGAGGTAGTCGACAATCGGCTGAATGACGGACTCCCAGTCCGGCCTGAATGGGATTCCCTGGTCGTGGATCATTTCTCCCTGTCCCGGGCCGTCAAAGATCAGACAGTTGTAGCCCCGTTTTTGAGCGGCGATGCCGCCCGGCATGCTTTCCTCCTTTGAGCCGTCAAACCCCTGGTGGATGATCAGGGTCGGCAGCCGCTCCGTTCCCTGGCCTCCGCGGTAGAAATAGGCGGGGATGACGGCGCCCCCATAGGGGATGCCGATGTACTCGATCGGCGGGGAAAACATTCCGGCCGCTTTGCGAAAAATGGCGACGCTTCTGGACCACGTGTCCGTGATTCGGGGATCGATCGGCTTCTCAGAGAGGAAGAAACCCGCGTTGCGGTAGTAGTTGCTCGCCCTGGCATAGGCATACCCGGCCATCTCGGCGTTCCCGTCCGCCTCGTGTAGCTCGCCGAGTCTCTGCACACGCTCCGCCAGCGCGTACCATTCCTTGTACCAGCTTTCCGTGTCGCCGTCGACAATCTTCCCGGCGGCTTCCAGGCACTCGTTCACGTCGGCTGCCGTCGGGGCCGCGCCGGCCGTCCTGATGAATTGGAAGCTGAATTCGCTGCTTGAAAAGACTTTCCTCATATTCACCGGATTGGAAGACGAACCGGAGCTGAGGTCGCAGCCTTGGATAAACAGAAACGCCGAAACGAGCAGGAGAGCGGCGTCCCAAAAGGGAACCGCCTTTTCCCATTGCCGCATATTGCCTCCCTTCCCTCGGTCATCAACGCCCGCCATTCCCCGGCATTGCCGTTCAGAGCCTGATCCCAACGGCTTGGAGAATACGGAAAGACTGGTGATCCGTCAAGAATCTTTTTCAACCCGGCCTGATTATTCGTGCCAAATTTCCCCAGCCCGATTGTTCAGCTCGATTATTCATTGACGCGTGCCGATCCGGTTCATATAATGGCCGCGCCAAGGATCGATCTGTTTCTTTCCCGTGTAGCCGAAGGGCTGCAATGGTTTTCCGGTTTCGTTCCCTGTCCGGCCGGCGCCCGATATGGAACGGATCCTGGATTTCCGATGAACGGCCGTCGCCGGTTGCATTCCGGAAAAACCGGTTGCAGATTCCGGACGCTGATGTCCGAGCCATGACTCGGCCAATTTCCAATCACGGTTCCCCGCAGGAGCAGGAATGGATGAGCAGAAACGCAGCAGTTATGAGGTGACGATGAAGGTGCCGTTTTTCGATCTCGATCCTCTGCAGATCGTCTGGCACGGCAACTATTTGAAGTATTTTGACATTGCCCGATCGGAACTCTTCACGTCTCTGGGTGTGGATCTCTTCGAATACCACGACCGGACCCGCACCATTTTCCCGATTATCCGGACCAACGTCAAGCATATCCATCCGCTCCGGCGGGACGATGAATTCATTTGCCGGGCCACCGTGAAGGACGCCCGCTCCAAGATCGTTGTGGCCTTCGAGATCCGTCTCGCCGGCAACGGCAGACTCTGCGCGCGCGGCACGACGGAACAGGCTGCCGTCCGGACGCCGGAGATGGAGATGGTGTACACGATTCCGGATGAGATCAGAAGGGCTCTGGGATTCTGAGATGCATGCATCGTTTCCGCAGGCCCTGATTACAGGCTTCGAAAGGGTCGCCGCCTGGGCGGATCTTCTGGATGAGATCAATGTCTTTCCGGTAGCCGACGGCGATACGGGACGGAATCTCGTGGTCAGCCTTTCCCCGCTTCGTCAGGCGGATCGAAGCCGGATCCGACTCACCCGGGAACTGCTGCTGGCCGCGCGGGGAAACTCCGGCAACATCGCCGCACAGTTCTTTTCCGGCCTGCTGCTCGCCGGGTCGCTCCCGGAGCTCGGCGGCGCGGTCCGGCAGGGGCGCGACCGGGCCAGGCAGGCGGTGAACGACCCCAAGCCGGGGACGATGCTGACCGTGATCGACGCGCTGGCGGAGGCTCTGGAGCAGGGGGCCGCCGCCTTCGAAGGTCCCTGGCACGAGCGGATCATCCGGCGCCTCGAAGAGGCGGTGCTCTCCACACCGGATCTGCTGCCGAAACTCAAGGCCGCCGGGGTCGTCGATGCCGGCGCCCTGGGCCTGTTCATCTACCTGGACGGCTTTTTCGGCATGCTCGCGGGCGACGGTCAGGAATTCAGATCCGTTACGGAGGTCTTCCAAGGCTATCTCAAGGTCGCTCAGACCTTTTCCGCGGAAGAGGAAACCGGAAGCTGCGTCGACACCGTGCTGAAGGTCGATCGCAAAGACGGAGAGGATCTCCGGGGGCTTGCGGCGCTCGGGGAAAGTGTCGTGACCTTGAGGGACGGAGATTATTTGAAGGTCCACCTCCACACCTCCGACAGCCGGAAGGTGCAGAAAGGTCTGGCCGCTTTCGGAAAGGTGATCCGGTGGTCTGCCGACGACCTGGGAGCTCAGGTCCGTTCCTTTCATCGGCGGCCGGCCCGCCAGGCCATCCATGTTATGACGGACGCCGCGGGTTCGATCAGCCGCGAGGTTACGGCGGATCTCGGGGTGACCATCCTGGACAGCTACATCACCGTCGGTGATCGCTCCCTGCCGGAAACCCATTTCCGTCCGGAGGAGCTTTACTCGGCCATGCGCCGCGGATCCAAAGTCTCCACCGCGCAGGCCTCCGTCTTCGAGCGCCACGAACATTACCGGAGCGTCCTGGATTGCCACCCGCGGGTCCTCTATCTTTGTGTGGGTTCAGCATATACGGGGAATTACCGGGAGGCGACGGCCTGGCAGCGAAGGAACGATCCGGAGGGGCGGTTTGCCGTCATCGACAGCGGGGCGGCGTCGGGGCGGTTGGGGCTTCTTGCCCTGGCCACGGCCCGTTATGCGCTCGAGGCCCGTGATGCCGAGGAGGTGATCCGCTTTGCCCGCGGGGGCGCGGAGAGCTGCCGGGAATACGTGTTTCTGGATACGCTCCGCTATCTGGCGGCGGGCGGACGGCTTTCCCGGACCGGAGCCTTCTTCGGCGATATGCTCCGAATGAAACCCGTGATCAGCCCGTTTGCCGACGGGGCCAGGAAGGTGGGCGTCGTCCGGAACCGTCGGGAGCAGCTGCGATTCGCGTTGGATCGTCTATCCGCCGAGTTGGGCCGGGACGGAAAAGCGATGATCATGATCGAATATACCGACAACTTTCCCTGGGTGGCCCAAAAGGTGCGGCCGGAAATCGAGCGGCGCCGGCCGGGGGCCGAAATCCTCCTCCATCCGATGTCGCTTACCTCCGGCGCGCACATGGGTCCGGGGACCTGGGCCTTGGCCTTTCTTCCGGGGCAGTCATGACGGCGG
>JAXGRQ010000048.1:0-16084 GCA_040765725.1 Syntrophales bacterium | reverse complement strand
ATGAGAAGCGGGTCTATGCGTTGATCAAGACGAAGAAGATTCCGGCAACGAGGATGACCGGGAAGTGGCTTTTCCCCAAGAGCGTGATCGATGACTGGATCGAAAGAAACGCCCGTTCAGGCCTGGAGCAGGCCCGCCGGAAGAGCGAACGGATCGCTGGGGCGCTCCTCGCGGCCGGGAGCAACGATCCGTTGCTCGACATTCTCCAGACCTGCCTGAAAAAGGCTCATCCCGAATTGTTCATCTTTTCCGCGAACACGGGGAGCCGGGGAGGGCTTTTGGCGTTGGAGAAGGGTTTTACCGATATCGCCTGGTCGCACCTGCTGGATCCAGAAAGCGGGGAGTACAACATCCCCTATTTGGCGAAATGGGTTCCGAGTGTCAAAGCGGTGGTTGTCAATCTTTTCTACCGGGAGATGGGTTTTCTCCTCGCCAGGGGCAATCCGCTTGGGATTGCCGGATTCGCGGATCTGACGCGCGACGGGGTCCGATTCATCAATCGCCAGGAAGGTTCCGGGACGCGCCTGCTGCTGGACCACAACCTGCAAAAGGCCGGTCTGCGACCGGACAGGATCGCCGGTTATGAGAACGAGGTGTTCACCCACATCGAAGTCGGGCTGTCGATTCTCTCCGGTGAAGCGGACGCGGGGATCGCCACGGTAGCGGTTTCGACGCTGCTGGGTCTCGATTTCATTCCGATTGTCCGTGAACGGTTCGACATGATCTGCGACCAGTCGATCTTTTTTCAGAAGGGGGTCCAGGCCCTGATGCAGGTTCTCAACGGGGATCTCTTCCGTCAGCGGATCAAGGATCTAAAGGGCTACGATTTCGGAAACGCCGGCCGAATTCTCTACTCAAAATCGTAGAAGAAGTATCCAGAACCGTGTGAAAACACCATGATCGATTGCGAGAATGAAAAACCCGAAAGCGATTCTCCCTCTACCCATCAAGCACAAATTGGACAGGGATTGCAGAGCAAGTCAGGCCTTTTTTTCATGAATAAACTGAAGCTGATATTCCTGCTGCTGGGAGGGCTGATTCTGGTCTTTATCGCCTTCCCAATCCTCAAGATGATTTTTGCTTCCAATCTTTCAATTCTATGGGCTTCCCTGTTTGATTCAGAAGTGACATCATCGATTGTCCTGACCCTTTATGCGGCCCTGATCGCCACCATAATCGGGTTTTTATTGGGAGTTCCCCTGGCCTATCTTTTGGCGAAGAGCCATTTTCCGGGGAAACGATTCATCGAAGGAATTATCGACCTGCCCATCGTTATTCCTCATTCCGCTGCAGGAATCGCTCTGCTCTTCGTTTTTGGCCGCAATTATTTTCTGGGACAAGCTTTTGAATCGGTCGGCATCCAATTTCTTGATTCTCTGGCCGGCATCGTCATCGCCATGCTTTTTGTCAGCGTCCCTTTCCTGATTGATTCCGCTAAGGATGGCTTTGAAAAAGTCGATCCGCGGCTTGAAAAAGTGGCAAGAACCCTTGGGGCTTCGCCTTGGCAAGCCTTTGTGAGGATCTCCTTTCCCTTGGCCTGGCGCAGTATTATGGCTGGAAATATTATGATGTGGGCTCGTGCTTTGAGTGAATTCGGAGCGGTCATCATCATTGCCTATCATCCGATGATTGCCCCTGTTCTGGTTTATGAAAAATTCGAGACCTATGGACTCCATTATGCCCGGCCTGTCGCCGTCATCCTGATTCTTTTATCCATGCTCGTATTTGTGGCTCTGCGGTTGTTCATCTACCGGGGAGAGAAAACATGATCCGCATCAGGAACCTCTGCGTCGAGTTGGGCGATTTCACTCTCAAAAACGCCAGTATCGATGTAGCAAAGGGAGAATACTTTGTGATTGTCGGTCCCAGCGGCGCCGGCAAAACGGTGCTGTTGGAGACGATCGCCGGCCTCTACCCGATCCGTCAAGGCCAGATTTTTCTTCGCGGCAAAGATGCGACCGATCTCGATCCTGAGAAACGGGGCGTCAGCATTGTCTATCAGGACTACGCTCTTTTTCCTCATCTCTCCGTCCGGGACAATATTTTGTTCGGTCTGAGGATGCATCGTACCGGAGAAGCCGAGATGAAAAAGGCAATGACGTTGGTAGTGGATCTCTGCGATATATCTTCACTGATGCATCGCCGGCCAGCCACATTAAGCGGGGGGGAATGTCAGAGAGTGGCGCTTGCCAGGGCGTTATGCGTCCACCCGGACGTCCTGCTTTTGGATGAACCGCTCTCCGCCTTGGATCCCCGTACGCGCGAATCTATGCAGGAAGAGTTGAGGCGTTTGCATCGGACACTGAGGGTGACGACGTTGCATGTGACCCACGACTTTGAGGAGGCCATCGCTCTGGGCGAGCGTATGGCGGTGATCGGCGATGGAGAGGTAAAGCAAGTCGGACCTCCCGAGGAAATTTTCCGTCGGCCTAACTCTGAATTTGTGGCACGCTTTTCGATGTCGCGCAACATATTCCCCGGCAAGATCGTCACCACTGAAAAAGGACAATACAGCTTCAAGTCGGATCAAACCATCTTTTCCGTTAGCGTTGGCAATAATGGCGATAACCGGGCCATCGTCAGGCCGGAAGATGTTACGATCACACGGACGCCCTCTCCTGGAGAGAATGGCAACACCTTCTGGGGAGAGGTTTCTCGGATTACGGACAGGGGTTCGACCCTTTATGTATCCGTCGATCTGCCTCCGGAAATCACGGCGTTGATGACCCGGAACGCTTTTAGTGAAATGGGCTTATCCTTGGGTACGAGGGTGAATGTTTCTTTTAAGGCATCATCGGTTCATGTATTTCAAGCATGAAAAAACAATGACAAGGAGGCAGGAGAGATGAAAAAAATTTTACGTTCAGAGGCACTTTGGGGTTTATTGATTCTTTTATTGGCACCGGCGTTCCTTTTGGGGTCAACCGGTCTGGTTTTTGCGGAACCCTCCGGGAAGCTGCCCGTTTTTATCGCCGGCAGTCTCACGGTGCCCTTCAAAGCGGTTGCAAAGGAATACAACAAAGTATATCCCAAGGTGGAAGTGCTGATCGAAGGCGCCGGCAGCGCCACAACCATCCGCAAGGTGACCGAACTAAAAAGGGAGTGCGGTGTCATCGGTTCAGCCGACTACAAGATTGTTCCGAAGCTGATGTTTCCGGATTACGGCGACTGGTATATCATTTTTGCTTCGAATCAATTGGTCCTCTGTTTCACGGAAAAATCCAAGTTCGCCAAAGAGGTCAATTCTGAAAACTGGTACCAGATCCTTCAAAACGAAGGGGTAACATACGGCAGGAGCGATCCGGACCAGGATCCCTGCGGCTACCGTACCTTGATGGTTTGGCAGCTTGCCGAAAAATATTACAATACAAGCGGGATTTACAACAAACTCTTCGGCGCAAAAGGCGACAAGATGAGGGCCAAATCCGTGGATTTGATTGCCCTGCTGCAGTCCGGCGATCTGGATTATGCCTTCGAATATGATTCAGTTGCCAAACAGCACGGCCTGAAATACATCGCTTTGCCCGATAAGATCAACCTTTCCAGTGCCGAGCATGAAGCCTTCTATAGTCAAGCCAAAGTCAGCATCAAGGGCGCCAAGCCGGGACAGACGATCGATTTGGTCGGTGAGCCGATTCTCTACGCCGTTACCGTTCCGAAGAATTTCCCTGATCAGCAAAAAGCTGTTGGCTTTGTGGAGTTTCTGTTGAGTGAAAAGGGAATCAAAGCCTTGGAAGCTACCGGTCAGAGCGCCACCCATCCGGCAGTGGCCAGCGATAAAAGCAAGCTGCCCGAGGTCCTCAAAAAGTATGTAAAATAAAATCATGATCTGTTGCAACAACGAGGGGCTGTCTCGTGGCAGACAGCGACAGCCCCTCGTATAAAAGCGCGTGCATCCGATAAACCGTTTCAAAAGGACAGTCCAGAAACTGAAACCATAATGTCTGACGGACTTACAGAAGCCTCATGTGAATGAAACGAACAATCAACAAAGATCAAGTCAGTTTTCGTAAAATCACCTATCGACCCATAGGGTTGATTCACAGTCCCTACGAACAAAAAACCGGAGTACCCATCCAGGGAAGCCTATCGGAGAATAGTATTGGCACTGTGGAGATTTTTCCCGAATTTGCTGATGGTCTGAAGGATGTTGAAGGATTCTCGCATCTGGTTCTCCTTTATCATATGCACAGGGTAGAGAGGTTTGAGCTCTTGTGTAAACCATTCCTGCAAAACAAGGAACATGGAATCTTCGCCGTTCGTGCACCCTGTCGCCCGAATCCGATAGGCTTTTCGGTAGTCCGTTTGGAAAAGCGCGACGGGAGAATTCTTCATATCAGTGAAGTTGACATCCTGAACCAAACCCCCCTACTGGATATCAAGCCTTGGGTTTCCCGCTTTGACTCACGCCAAAACACCCGAGCCGGCTGGTTTGACAAAGCCTTAAAGAGAGTCCGAACCAAGGATGCAGACAATCGTTTCGGTCAATAGAAAGCCCCCCAAGGTCAGGCAAGGTAGTGTCTGTGCGGTTTTTCACCGAAGTTATCAAGGTCTATTCCACGCTGAACTCTATTCCAGTTGACATTGTAAATTATCGTTGATAAATTTCAAATGAGGCCGGAATGTTTATCGAGCTACTCAAATGATTGGAGGTGTACCATGAAGATCAGCGCTCGCAACATCCTGAAGGGAAAAGTCAAAGCCGTAAAAACCGGTGCGGTAAATGATGAAATTCTGGTGGCGTTACCGGGAGGTGCTGAAATCGTTTCCATCATCACAAAATCTTCGGCGGAAAGTCTGGGTTTAGCTCCCGGAAAGGAAGTTTATGCAATTATCAAGGCTTCCAATGTGATGATTGGCGTTGATTAAGAGTCGAAGCCTTTTAAAAACATTTTCGTTGAAAGGCCTTTCAAAACAGTAAAGCCGGCGGTTTTGTATCTTCAACCTCTGCACGGACCGGAGTCCCCGTCCCGTTCTCTTTTACAATCTCGTTCGCACCCAGGTCGATCCGGATTTCGGAGAGGCCATCCACAAGGATCTGAAAAATTTTTCATCCCCCGGATTGACTTAAGTCAATGCATGCCATGGCAACACGAGAGAAGATGTGAGCCAAAAAAGGAGGTGCGCAGATGAAAATCCCTGTTGCAAAAAATGTCGACTGGGTGGGTAAGATCGATTGGGAACTGAGAAAATTTCACGGTGAAGAGTACTCGGCTCATAGAGGCTCCTCCTATAACGCCTATCTCGTTCGTGACGAAAAGACGGCGCTCATCGACACTGTATGGGGGCCTTTTGCCAAGGAGTTCGTGGCCAACCTCCAACATGAAATCGACCTCGGCAAGATCGATTACGTGATTGCCAATCACGCGGAGACGGACCATTCCGGCGCGCTGCCCGAACTCATGCGGCACATCCCGGACAAGCCGGTTTACTGCACGGCGAACGGCGTGAAATCCCTGAAGGGCCATTATCATCAGGACTGGAATTTCCAGGTGGTCAAGACCGGCGACAAGCTGTCGCTCGGGAAAAGGGAACTGGCCTTCGTCGAAGCGCCGATGCTGCACTGGCCGGACAGCATGATGACCTATCTGACGGGCGATGCGATCCTCTTTTCCAACGATGCCTTTGGTCAGCATATCGCCAGCGAACGGATCTTCAACGATCAGGTGGTTCCGTCCGAGCTGTACGAGGAGGCCATCAAGTATTACGCGAACATCCTGACGCCCTTCTCGCCGCTGGTTACCAAGAAGATCAACGAGATCGTCGGGTTCAATCTGCCGCTCCAGACAATCTGCCCGAGCCACGGTGTGATCTGGCGGGACAATCCGCTGCAAATCGTCCAGCACTATCTGCAATGGGCCGACAACTATCAGGAAAACCAGATCACGATTCTTTACGACACCATGTGGGACGGCACAAGAAAACTGGCGGAGCGGATCGCCCAGGGGATCACGAAGAGCGACGGCGATGTGGCCGTCAAGCTGTTCAATATCGCCCGCAGCGACAAAAACGACGTGATCACGGAGGTGTTCAAGTCGAAGGCCATCCTGCTGGGGTCACCGACCATCAACAAGGGCTACCTCTCCTCGGTGGCCCTGATCCTGGACATGATGGCCGGGCTCAAGTTCAAGAACAAGAAGGCCGTGGCCTTCGGCTGCTACGGCTGGAGCGGCGAGGCAGTGAAGCGGATGCACGAGGAGTTGGCCAAGGCCGGATTCGCAGTAGTGGGCGAGGGGCTCAAGACCCTCTGGGAACCGGGAGACGAGGAGGCGGCGCAGGCCCAGGCCTTTGGCGAGGCCTTCGTCACGCTCATCCAATAGCGTACCCCGAGAGGAAGAACAGGTAAACGATCACTAATTTCATAAACGAAAGGGAGGATTGCCATGTTTTGTTTTCAATGTCAGGAAACGGCCAAGAACACCGGCTGCACCGTCAAAGGCGTGTGCGGCAAACCCGAGGAGACCTCTGATCTTCAGGATCTGCTCATTTACGTCTGCAAGGGGATTGCGGTTTACGGGGAAAAGCTAAAGGGACAAGGCGCACTGGACAAGGAGACGGGCCGCTTCGTCTGCGAGGCCCTCTTTGTCACCATCACCAACGCGGCCTGGGACGATGAGGCGATCATCGCCAAGATCGAGGAAGGCCTCAGGATCCGGGAGGCGGCCAGGGCCAAGGTCGGGGCAGGCATGACCGGCCCGCTGCCCGATTGCGCCGTCTGGACGCCGAAGGGCAAGGAGGAGATCCTGGCCAAGGCCCAATCCGGAGAGGTCCGCATCACCGCAACGGAACATGAGGATGTACGGTCCCTGAGGGAACTGCTCGTCATCGGCATCAAGGGCGTTGCAGCCTATGCCGATCACGCCGCGGTGCTGGGTCAGGAAAAAGAGGAGATCTACGGCTTCATCATGGAGGCCCTGGCCTCGACCACCAAGGACCTCTCCGTGGACGACATGATCGGGATGGTGATGAAGGCCGGGGAGACCTCGGTGAGCACCATGGCCCTTCTCGATGCCGCCAACACGACAGCCTACGGTCATCCCGAAATCACGGAGGTCAACATCGGGGTACGCCACAATCCCGGCATCCTCATCTCGGGCCACGACCTGAAGGACATGGAAGAGCTGCTCAAGCAGACCGAGGGCACCGGCGTGGATGTCTACACCCACGGCGAGATGCTCCCGGCGAACTACTACCCCGCTTTCAAGAAGTACGCCCATTTTGTGGGCAATTACGGCGGATCCTGGTGGCATCAGAACCAGGAATTCGAATCCTTCAACGGCCCGATCCTGTTGACCACCAACTGCCTGGTGCCTCTCAAGAAGGAGAACACCTATCTGGGCCGCCTCTTCACCACCGGGGTGGTCAGCTACCCCGGCGCCAGGCACATCGCCAACCGGCCCGCCGGGGGAAGCAAGGACTTCTCCGCCCTGGTGGCCCTGGCGAAGACCTGCCCGCCCCCGCAGGAGATCGAGACCGGCAAGATCGTGGGCGGCTTCGCCCATCACCAGGTCCTGGCCCTGGCCGACAATGTGATCGCGGCGGTGAAGTCCGGCGCCATCAAGCGCTTTGTGGTGATGGCCGGCTGCGACGGCCGGATGAAGACGCGCGGCTACTTCACCGAGGTGGCCGAGAACCTGCCCAAGGATACGGTGATCCTCACCGCCGGCTGCGCCAAGTATCGGTACAACAAGCTGCCCCTGGGCGATATCGGCGGCATCCCCCGCGTGCTGGATGCGGGCCAGTGCAACGACTGCTACTCCCTGGCGGTGATCGCCCTGAAGCTCAAGGAGGCCTTCGGGCTGAAGGACATCAACGAGTTGCCCATCTCCTACGACATCGCCTGGTACGAGCAAAAGGCGGTGGCCGTGCTGCTGGCCCTGCTGTTCCTGGGGGTGAAGGGCATCCGCCTCGGTCCGACGCTGCCGGCCTTCCTGTCGCCCGCCGTGGCCAAGGTCCTGGTGGAGAAGTTCGCCATCAAGCCGATCGGCACGGTGCAGGACGACATCGCGGCGATGATGAAGGGAGAATAGGCGCGAAAAACAGCATCCTTCCGGGGGAAGGCCGGTTGGCCTTTCCCCAGAGTCGCGATGCGCTGAGAAGTTTTTTAAAAGCAGCCGAGCTGGCAGCTTCGGATCTTCAGCCCCAGGATGTTGGCCGCCTCCGCTGCCTTCAACGGCGTCGTCTTGACCTGTCGGGCAAGCTCAAAAACCGCTGAACAGGTCAGGCGGCCGGAGGCATCCAGTTCCCGCAGTCCGGCGGCCAGTTCCGGAGAGGGTTGCTGCGGGGCATCCCCCTGGGAAGGGGTCTTATCCACCTTGAAAAACCCGATCTGGCAATCCGTGACGCGCACGCCCCGCTTGTCCATGACCGCCCCGACGGCAATTCGGGGGACATCGAAGTCTTTGGCGATGCGCCAGGCCACCGGGCAGGGCAAATAGCCTTCCCGGAGCGAGGCGGTTACGGCCGCCTCCAATCGTCCCAAAGTCTCTTGCGGAAGATTGGCGGGATTCTCCGGTAGTCGGATCCTCGTTTTCTTCCTGTTTCTGTCTTGATCGTTGAAATCTCTCATCATGTGCTGTCGCCTTCACCTTCCTTGAAGAATTTGTCACTTTTCCCGCGGATAAGGCCAGGCCGCCACACCGCCTTCCATGACCTTCACGTTCTTCCAGCCGTTGCCCTCCAGAACAAGCGCGGCCTCATAACCACGGAGGGAGATCTTGCAGTAGCAAATGATCTCCTTCCCCTTGTCCTGCGGCAGCTCGTTGAGACGCCTGCGGAGGGCGCCCAGGGGCATCAGCGCCTCGCCGATCCCGAGGCGCATCTGCTCGAATTCCTCCGGCTGCCGGACATCCAGGAGGAACGGGGTTTCTCCGGCGGTCACCTTCTTGTGGACCTCCGCGCAGGAAATTCCCTTCATCCTTCCTTTCATCTTGTTTTGCAGGATATGGGCCGCGGCAACACCGTGGTCGATCGCGAGCGAAAACGGCGGCGCGTAAGGGAGGTCCGAGTTGACCACATCCTCCACGGTCAGATGCCCCTGGATGGCCATCGCCCACTGCGCGATCTGCCGGTTCACGTTGCCGGGACCGATACACTGGGCCCCGAGGATGCGTCCCGATTTGGCATCGGCGACGAGTTTCGTCACCAGAAGCTTCCCCTCCATGAACCCCGGTTTGTCGGGGCTGGCGTTGATGACCGTAACGATGTCGGCATATCCGAGCCGCCTGGCCAAGTTTTCGGAGAGTCCCGTCGATCCGGCCGCAT
This sequence comes from Syntrophales bacterium, assembly GCA_040765725.1. Lineage (GTDB taxonomy): Bacteria > Desulfobacterota > Syntrophia > Syntrophales > UBA5619 > UBA5619. The sequence goes on along the minus strand of JAXGRQ010000048.1, from coordinate 6,820 downwards.
AATCAAAGACCTTGCAGATCCCCGTCTGGATCGTTCCGGGAAAGGTTACGCAATTTGTTGAAGCGGCATTTTCCCCGGCCACGCGTCCCTGCAAATTCGCCAGATCCCCCAGCGGGGCCAGAACCTTTTTCCCGGTGATCCGGTGAATGGTCTCCACGCAGTCTCCAACGGCATAGACATCCGGGTCCGTGGTCTGCATATATTCATTCACCCGGATGCCGCCGGTCTCTCCGATCTCGAGACCCATCTGCTGGGCCAGCTTCACATTGGGGCGAACGCCAATGGCCACGACCGCCAACTCGCAGGGCAGTTCTGTCCCGTTCTGAAGTTTGACGGCCGTCAATCTTCCGTTTTCCCCCAGGAAGGCCGCTATGCCGTTTTCCGTGATGACGTTGGCCCCTTTGCTTTTGACATGGTTCTCCACCAGCTTGGCCAGCTCCCAGTCCAGGAACATCAACAATTGCGGCAGGAGTTCAACCACGGTGATTTCGATGCCTGCCAACTGAAGCGCCTCGCAGGTTTCGATCCCGATGAGGCCGCCGCCGATGACGGCCGCTTTCCTGATTTTTCTTTCGTCCCTGACCTTTCTCAGGAAGTCGGCATCCTTCATCGATTGCAATGTCGTGATCCCTTGCAGGTCCGTGCCGGGGATGGGCGGCATCCGGGGAACGGCGCCGGTCGCAAGGATCAGTTTGTCGTAGGCCATCTCCCCCGTTTCCCCGGTGACCGTATGCCGGAACGATACGGTCCTCTTCGCCCGGTCAATCGCAATGACCTCTGTATTGACCTTTGCCGCAATGTCCTTCGCATTCAGATAGAATTTGGGATCCCGGACAACCCCTGTAGGCGTGCAGATCAGCATGTTCCGGTCTTCAAAATACCCGCCGACATAATAGGGATAGCCGCAGGAGGCCATGGACAGATCCGCTTCCTTCTGCAGGATGGTGACCTCCGCACTGTTGTCGATCCGCCTGGCCTTCGCCGCGGCCTTCGGTCCGGACGCCGAACCGCCGACGACCACGATCCTTCTCCTGTTCTTCATCGTATTGATCCCTCCGTATTATGAAATGTTACACTATCGACCCGGTAGACGACCAACATGCAGAACGATTCTCTGCCTCACGATCAAGGATTCCCCGGCGATGGTCAGCAACGCCATTGCAGAAGTCATCTCCTGCAACCGCCCACGATGCCGGATCATTCCTTCATTCCGATTCCTCTTCTGTGATCAGTCATACGCGCGGCGCGTTTCTTCATCGGCCATGACGTCTTTCGTGATTTCCTTCCAGAACGGGGAATCCCACGTGTGCAGGTTCTGATGCTGCAGGTAGTATTTTTGAGGGATCGGATGGGTGCCGAACACCACATCGGTCCCGAACCGCGACCGGATGAAGTCCCGAAAGATGCCGATCCTCGGGCAGGGCGGGTATCCGACGATCAGGCCGGTGGCCAGGTGAATCACATTCGCCCCGTTGCGAAGCATCTCCTCCGGGGCATATTCGACGTTGCCGCCGGGACATCCGTCGCACGTGGCATATCCCACCAGGCGAACCTCCCGACCCTTGTATCGGCTGAAGGCCCCCTCTCTCTCATTCAGCGCCCGGAAACACTTGCCGCCCGCACAACGGTGGTAACGGTCGCAGATCATAATCCCGATTTTGGCTTGATCCTTCTGTTCCATTCTCTCTCCCTAACCTCCCCTTTCTATGCCCTCCTGATGCTATGCCAGGGACAGGGCGTCTGTCCCGTCTTTACAACCCCGTTCCCCGGATGACATAGGCCCGGAGCGCCCTGTGAAGGGTATTGGCCGCGAGAAGCGCACAGTGCTTGTGATCTTCCGGAAGCCCACCGAGGTATTCGAGGACTGCCTCCTGGTTGATCCGCATGGCCTCGCGGACCATCCTGCCTTCCGCCAGTGTTGCCACGGCATCACAGGCGGCAATCGTGAAAAAGCAGCCGGTGGTCCGAAAACGGATTTCCCGGATGCGGCTGCTGAAAATCTTCACAAAAAACTCATCCGTATCGCCGCAGGGTCCTGTGATCACGGCATGACCGCTCGGTTTATCCATTTCCCCCATGTGGGTCGGTTTCGTGATATGCTGGAGAAGTTTTTCTGAAAAAGGTTTTTCTTCTGTTCCGCCTCTTTGATTTTCTGTTTTTTCATCCGACATGTCCTGAATCACCCTTATCTCTTTCATTTGAAAAAGTCTATCCATGAACCTCAAGAATCAGCCCAGGGCATAGACCACATTTCTCCACAGGGCCTGGATATCGACAGAGATCGCGCCGCCTGTGTACTCCACGACCGTCGTTTTCAAGATCTGCGCCTTGGTTACCGCCGGATCGTAACGGATCTTTCCGCCCATGCGGACGCCCCGTTCCGCGGTTTCCCTTTCGATCCGGTCCGTCATCTCGGGATGGATGTCCCATTTGTTGATGCAGAGCATCACCGGGATCCGGAAATGGCTGGTCAGATCCACGACGCGCTGAACATCATGGAGGCCGGAACAGGTCGGTTCCGTTAGGGCGACCACGAGATCGGCCCCGGTGATGGATGCGATGACCGGGCACCCGATGCCCGGCGAACCGTCGGCAATCAGCAGATTGAATCCATCCTGATCCGCGATGCTTCGCGCCTCGCGGCGCAGCAGGCTGACCAGCTTTCCGCTGTTGGCCTGGGCGATGCCCAGTTTCGCGTGAACCATGGGACCATACATCGTCGAGGACATGAACCATTGACCGCTGATGACCGGATCGAAACGGATCGCTTCCGCCGGGCAGATTCGCACGCAAAGGCCGCAACCCTCGCAGGAAATCGGATCCACGGCAAACCGTTCCCGTCCGTCCGGACCGAAAACGGATGACACCGCGTTGAAGCGACACACCTCCAGGCACCTCCCGCACCCCGTGCATCGATCCTCAGCGATCAAGGCCTTTTTCCCGCCGGAAAATTCCTCCCGGCGGTCGATCCGCGGATTGAGGACCAAGTGCAGATCCGCGGCATCGACGTCGCAGTCCACCAGGATCTTCCGTTCGGCCAGCGCGGCAAAAGAGGCGACAATGCTGGTTTTTCCGGTACCGCCCTTGCCGCTGATCACGGCAACCTCTTTCATGCGGCATGTCCCCCTTTTCCTTGAACCGCTTCATCCTGTCTTTCTTTCACCAGTGCAGTGATCCGCCGGTAGCCTTGAGGGAAAACTTCGCGGTACTCCGGAAACTTCGAGAAGTCGACATCCCCCCGGGCATAGCTTTCCGCTATCCGCCGGTCGTCACGGATCGAAAACAGGACCTCGATTCCTTCGCGTTCACAGTAGGAACGGACTTCCTCGTTTCCCGCATCACAGCGGTTCACGGCAACGGCAAAGGGCTTTGCAAGCGCGCGGGTCATTTCTACCGCCAGCGTCAGGTCGTTGAGGCCGAAAGGGGTCGGCTCGGTGACCAGCAAGACAAAGTCTGCGCCCCGGACGGATTCCACAACGGGGCAGGATGTCCCCGGCGGCGCATCGATAATGAAGACGCCGTCGCTTCCGGCTTGTTCCAGCACCTGCAGGATGACGGCCGGACTCATCACTTCCCCTATGTTCAACCGTCCCTGGATGAACCGGATGCCGTGACCGATCCCCTCTTCCACCCATCCGATGGGGTGCGCCTCCTCGACAATTGCCTTTTGGGGACATAACAGGAAGCAGGCGCCGCACCCGTGACAGAGTTCACTGAAGACCAGCACCCGGCCCATTAGCACGGTCAATGCATGGTATTCACAGACGTCGGCGCAGACGCCGCAACCGTCGCAGCGTTGCTCCAGAACCTTCGGCTGTGGGATCGTCACGGACCGGGATCCGGTGATCTCCGGACGGAGAAAAAGATGACCGTTCGGCTCTTCGACGTCACAATCCAGAAGGGTCACCGGCTGCCCGAGAGAGGCAATGCTCCGGGCAAGATTCACGGCAATCGTCGTCTTTCCCGTCCCTCCCTTTCCGCTGGCAACCGCAATCTTCAAAACACATACTCCTTTTGCCGAGAAAAAACGCCGGCAAGGGGACATAGGAGGGGGTGGAGACCCCCTTGCCGGCGCACCACAGGACGATTAGAAATCTTTGCCGTTCCCTTTATTTCCGGGTAACACGCTCGAACCATGCTTATAGCAGGCCACGGATTAGCGCTCCGAAACTTCCGCTGAGATCGCGCATCTTCCCTTGCTTGCTTAAAACCCGTGGCCCTCGGCAGTGGGCGATTTCACTTCGTGCAGGCGCCTTTCCCTCCATGCGGCCAGTGCATCCCGGATGGTCGAAATATCGCTTTCAAACTGAAAAACCCTTACGGATGCTGCTTCCAGTGCCCGGAAGGCATTCGGCCCCACGTTGCCTGTCAGGAGGACATTGACGGAATGATCGGCGATATGTTGTGCCGCCTGAATGCCCGCGCCCTGAGCAGCGTTCAAATTCTGGCTGTTTTCCAGAACTTCGACATTATCCCCTTCCGGATCCGTGATGATAAAATACCTTGCCCTTCCGAAAACACGGTCCACAGCGCTATTCAGATTCGCTCCCGCCGCTGTAATTGCCACTTTCATTTCGATTTTCCTTTCCCTCTGGTGGGGTGCTTGAATAAGGGTTCGGATGCCCTTTGGTCTTGCCCTTTCCTCCGCTCCCCTGTACCGGATCGTGGGCATAAGCTGACGCGACGTCTCCATCCCCTTTGCTTGAATTTTTCTTTCTGTCCGAAACCGGGCAAACAGAAACGGGGTTCGGAGAGATGACCGTCGAGATAAGCCCCAATCACCTCTTCGATGGGTCCGCGCAGGCACGGGATCACCTTCACCCCGGATGCGCGGATACTCCTTTCCAGCGGCCCGGAAATGGCCCCGCACAGAAGCACCTCAACTTCGAGCGCGCCGAGCTGGCTCACCCTTTCCGGTATCGTTCCGGTTTCAAACGGGATGGAGGATCTGCTCTTGATCTCATTTCCCATCATATCCAAAACGAGGATACGGCTTGCGAAATCACAAACCGTTGAAACCGTATCCTCCCAGATGGTCACCGCAACTTTCATGGCGCCCCCTTTTCCCTGTCCCATCAATATTAATGCCAAAAGCGGAAAAACGGACTGAAAGGAAAAGTTTCATAATTATAATCATTGTTTGCCTGTTTAAAACCGTGGAAAGGATCGGCGCCGGGGTTGCAAATGACAACAGCGTTACTGATGAAAGGATGCAATTGTGCGACTCCCTGGTCTGAAACGGCCCGGAAGCGACTGATCCCCGGCCGGATTTTGCAGCCGATTCAATCTGCAACCGACCTATTTTAAATCTAATTTGATATTTCTCGGTAGATTGGCATATCCTTTGAAAGAATAAGAATCATCAAAGGAGGTGTTCCTGATGAAAATCAAAGCAACGATTGTCAGTGAGAACAGCGTATTTCATCTTCCCGGCGCGTTGGCCGAGCACGGTCTCTCCATCTTTTTAGAGACGGACAACGGCAACTACCTGCTGGACACCGGGGCGGGCAAAACCATCATCAACAATGCGCTGGTTTTGCAAATCGACCTGAAAACGATCAAGGCCGTGATCCTGAGCCACAACCACTACGACCATACAGGAGGAATGGTTCCTGTCCTCGATCTGCGGGGAACGGTGGATGTCTATGCCCACCCGGATCTGTTCAAGGAAACTTACAGCATCCGGGGGGGGAAAACGCGGTACATCGGTGTGCCTTACCCCCCTGCACTTCTGGAGGCAAAAGGGGCAAAGTTCAGCTTCAGCCGCGACTTCCGGCAGATTGCCCCGGGGATGTGGCTTACGGGAGAAGTTCCGCGCAAGACGGACTTCGAGAAAGGAGACATCGATCTGGTGTTGAAATCCGGTACGGAATATGTGAAGGACGACATTCTCGACGACCAGTCGGTGGTTTTTGAAACCGAAAAAGGGCTTTTTGTCGTGCTGGGGTGCTGCCATTCCGGGATCATCAATACATTGAGTTACATTCTGGAGAAGTTGGGGCGACGGCAGATCCATGCCGTGATCGGAGGGACCCATCTCGGTCCGGTCAGCGATGAGCAGAGAGAAAAGAGCATTGCCGCCCTCAAGGCCTTTGACATCGAACGTCTCGGGGTATCCCATTGCACGGGACAGAAAACGGCGTCGCGGCTGGCCTCCGAGTTCGGAAACCGCTTCTTTTTCTGCAATGTCGGAACGGTGGTGGAGGTTTGATCAGAGAACGGATACCAGGGGGCGATATGATGAAAAAAGCATTTCAGGATTACTACCCGGACCACTTCAGCCATTGTTACGGCTGCGGCCGGCTGAACGATGCGGGATTGAAGATCAAAAGCTACTGGGATGGAGAGGAGTCGGTCTGTATCCATGAACCCAAGCCCGTGTACATGGCAATACCCGGCTTTGTTTACGGGGGCATGATCGCATCGCTGATCGACTGCCACAGCACGGGAACCGCCTCCGCGGCCGCGTATCGCTCCGAAGGCCGGGGAATGGACACGGATCCGCCGCTTCGCTTCCTCACGGCCTCCCTCCATGTCGATTACCTTCTCCCCACGCCGCTCGGCGTGCCGCTGGAAATCCGCGGCAGAGTCAAGGAGATCAAGGGGCGCAAGGTGATCGTGGAATCGACCCTTTCCGCCAACGGAAAAATCTGTGCCCGCGGCGAGGTCGTCGCAATTCAGGTTCCGGAACATCTGATTCCGGGTCGCTCTTGAAGTCCCACCCCAAGAGACGCGCCTTGACAAAAAAAACCGCCGACGCTCCATGCGAAACCCGCTTAGAGTGTCGGCGGTTGTTGTATCGCTTCTAAAAACAACCGGC
>JAXGRQ010000047.1:0-16654 GCA_040765725.1 Syntrophales bacterium | reverse complement strand
TGATTCCCGCACCGATGGAATGGACCGAACGGCCCCGCCTTTACCATCCGTGACGTTTCAGATGACCTGGCTGATATGCATGGCTTTGAATTTTCCGCCGGAGGCCTTCGCCGCCTTCGCGAGTTGAATCAGGCAGCCGGGGCAACCGGTCGTAACCACGGATGCCTCTGTCTCTTCGATGTTCTTCCGCTTCCGGTCCAAAATCTGCGCTGCCGCGTCGGGGTAATCGATGTGGAAGGAGCCCGCGCCGCCGCAGCATACGTCGGATCCTTTCATCTCGACGAACCTCCCCGCCGCTTTCAGCAACTCCCGAGGCGGCCCCGTGATCCCCTGACCCCGGACCAGATGGCAGGGATCGTGATAGGTGAAAACCGCATCTGTTTTTTGCCGGGGTTCGTAGCCGACCACCACGAGATACTCGGCGAAGTCCATAACCTTGGCGCTGAAGACGGCCGCCCGGTCCTTCCAAACCGGATCGTCCGCAAGGAAGACGCCCAGATGTTTGAGCGTGGAGCCGCAGCTTGCGCAGTCGCTGACGATCACGTCGGCCTCTTCGAAGGCCTGGATGTTCCGCCGTGCAAGGTCCAGAAAGTCGCCGCGCAAGCCGTGGGCGAGATGGGGCAGACCGCAGCAGACGTTTTGCGGCTCCCGGAGGCGGGTGGTGCTCTTCAGGATGGCGCGGCTCTCGGCGGCGGCCCCCGGAAACATCATCTCCATCCCGCAGCCCCGGAAATAGGCCACCTTCGATTGTGCGGTCACCGTGACCTTGGAGGGTGTCGCCGGCTTTCCGAGAGAGGCCGGTCCTGCAAAGGCATTCAGGAAACGGGACCGGGCATACTCTTCCGGGGCCATGCCGTAGGGAATCAAGCCGTTGAGATGGGATCGGCGAAGGATCGACAGCGCGATGGAGGCGGCCTTCACGATGGCCGGACGTTTCAGGACGCTGCCTACAAACCGATATTGTGCTCCCGGCCCGCCGGCCAGATCGGTCAAGTGCTGGCGGACGTCGACCATCGCGTCGTCCGTCGGAACCTTTGCCGGGCACACATCGACACAGGCCCGGCAGAGAAGGCAGAAATTCACGACATCCAGCGCCTCCTTCGTCGGTTCAATGCCGCCTTCGGCAAGCGCCCGGGTGACCGCGTTTTTTCCCCGGGCGCTCGTGGCCTCGATGCCCCTCACCCCGAAGAGCGGGCAGACCGGCAGGCATGTGCCGCAGCGGTCACAGCCGCTGACCATTTTCCCCGCTTTCCGGAGCAGTTCGGAATCAGCGTGATTCATTCAATGCCTTTCATGCGCGAGTTGCCGTCACCAGATTTTCCCCGGGTTCAGAATCCCCTTCGGGTCGAGGGCCGTCTTCACCGCCCTGAGGGTCCGGATGCCGACGTCGCCCAGGGCATCCTTGAGGTAAGGCCGCTTGGTGATGCCGATGCCGTGCTCTCCGGAGAGGGTCCCGCCGACGCTCAGGGCCGCCGCAAAGATGTCGTCCACCGCCCGGTGGACGCGCTCCTCCTCGCCCGGCTTGCCCAAGTCGCACAGAATGGAGGGGTGGATATTGCCGTCGCCGGCGTGACCGTACACCGCGATCGTGAATCCGTGCCTTTCAGAGATTTCCCGGATGCGTCGTACCACCTCCGGGAACGCGTCGCGGGGAACCGAGATATCCTCGCCGATGCGGTTGGGCGCGAGGGCGGCGACGGCGGAACTGATGCCACGCCGGACAGCCCAGATTTCGTCCGCCTCCTGCGGCGAGCGTGCCGCGCGGAATGCCGCGACGCCGCACGACGCGGCCACATCCTTGATGCGTCCCGCCTGCATTTCGAGAGAGGCATCGTCGTCGCCGTCGATTTCGATGATCACACAGGCGCCGACCTCCGGGTGGAGCTCCGTTTTTCGGTGTCGTGCGACGACCTCCAGACAGATGCGGTCCATGATCTCCGCCGCCGCCGGCAGGATGCCCGAAAGGAGCATGGTGTGAATCGTCCGGCAGCCGTCGTCGAGGCTGCGGAACATCAGCTCTAGTGTGCCGCGCCGCTTCGGCATCGGAATCAACCGGAACAGGGCCCGGGTGATGATGCCGAGCGTTCCCTCGGAACCGGTAAAGAGGCTTGTGAGATCGTAGCCGGTTACGTTCTTGAGAGCCTTGCCGCCCGTCCAGAGAATGGCGCCGTCGGCCAGCACGACCTCCAGCCCCATGACGTAATTCTTTGTCACCCCGTACTTGACGGCCCTCATTCCGCCGGCGTTTTCCGCGACATTGCCTCCGATCGTGGAGAATTTCCAACTGGCCGGGTCGGGCGGGAAGAAGAGCCCCTTTGCGGCGCAGTGGTTGTAGAGATCGATCGTCCGGACCCCCGCCTCCGCCGTGACCATCATGTTTCCCTCGTCGAGCTCGGTAATCCTCGTCATGCGGTCGAGGCAGAGGGAGATGCCGCCATGGAGAGGAATGCTGCCCCCGGTGCGGCCGCTGGCGGCGCCGCGAGGGGTGACGGGTATCCCCTGCTTGCAGGCGATGCCCATGATCCGAGACACCTGTTCCGCGGTCAGAGGCAGAACGACGAGATCGGGTTTGTTAGCCGGGATGAGCGGAACGAAGGAGGAGTCATACGAATAGCCGAACCGGCCGAGTTCGGAATCGAGGACATGGTCCTGCCCGACGATGTCGCAGAGTCTTTTTTTGATGCCCGCATCGATCATTTTCCGTGTCTCCTGCCTTTGTCCGGTGCCGTCAAATCGCGCCTGCGATTTGCGTCCGTGGCCGGTGAATATGCCACGGAAGGAAAGGAAAGCAAAGGGAATTATAATCTATCGTAAAGGTCTATCATAAATATTTATCATAAAAATCTTGACAGTCGGATGGAATTTTCATACGATTTTGACAAACAATCCCACCAGACAGGGAGATTTCCGATGAAGGCATTTGCGGACAAGCTGGTTGACGTATTGGAAAGGCACACGGAGGAGATCGCAACGCAGTGGGGCAAGGCGGTCAGCTCAAATGCCCGAACGCCTTCCTTTCACTCCCTGAACCCGGACCAATACGTCCCCCATGCCAAACGTTTTTACAAGAACATCGGGAATCTCTATTTCAGCAAGAAACCCCACACCGCGGAAATGGAATATTTTTTGAATTTTGCCGAAGAGATGTACGCGGCGAAAGTACCTCTGCATGAAGTAATGTATGCGCTGACGCTCATGCGCCGGCACATCTGGCTGTTTGCCGATTTCAATGTGCTGTTTATCACCACGCTCGACATGCATCAGGCGGTGGAGAGCATCAACCGGACCATCACGATGTTCGACCACATCATCTACAGCGTCATAAAACGCTACGGCGAGCTCGCCGCTGCGAAGTCCAGCCGCTGAACCCCTTCCGATACATTTCGCATTTTTTGACTTGCCCCGCGAAAGAGTTTTTTATCGTTTGACCTTATCCTTCATCGACATCAGAAAGGCCGGACACAAGCCGATAATCAGGGCCGACAAAACAAACGGAACGACAAAGGTGGCGGTGACGTCCTTCAACCAGCCGGCGAGGGCAACGCCGACGGCCTGCGCCAAGCCGTGAACGAGCGTGGCCACTCCGAAAAACCGGTCGATTTTCGACATGGGAATCAGATCGCCGAACAGGGCTGCGATGAGCGTAATGATGCCGTTGAAGGAAAAGGCGAACAGTCCGCCGGAGACGAATATTGCGGCCTTCTCCTTCCAGAGAATGGCCAGCAGAACGGAACCGCACAATAACAGCAGGGCCGCCACGGTGACCGATTTTCGGCCGAGACGGTCGGAAACCATGCCCCAGAAGATACAGCCGAATACGGAAAAGAGGCCAAAAACAGACCAGATCAGCCCGGCTTCCCGAACAGAAAACCGGATCTCTTCCACCGCATAGGCGACGATGAAGGTCGCGTAAATGATGTAGCCGAAACCCACGAGCAGATAGACGGCCATAATGGCCCGGAGATTCGGGTCGCGGTACAGCAGGTTCAACAGCGCGTCGTTGCCGAAGTCATCTTTTGTTTCTTGATGGCTTTTCTCCTTTTGCCGAAGCAGGCAGCCGCCGGCCATGGCCACCAGCAAGGTAACCGCGCCCAACACGACCCAGGCGGATCGCCAGCCGACGTCGCCATACCGGGTCAGCAGAAAGGACGCAACATACCCGGTCAGTAAAATGCCCACACCCGTTCCGCTCAGCGCAAAACCGATTGCGCCGCCGCTGCGGCTCCTGGAGGACCAGCCGATGAGCAGCGGAATCAGCGGAATGTAGGAGCCGACCGCGCCGGCGCCGACCCAGAAGGCCAAAAACAGCAGGAGGGGAAAAGAGGAGACGAATCCCAGCGCGATCATGGCCGCTCCGACCACGGCCACCGAGAGGTTGATCGTGGCCGCCATGCCCCAACGCTTCACGAAGTGGCTTGCGAGGTAGGCAAACAGAAGGTAGCCCGTGAGGATCGCCACCTGAAAGAATCCCATGTGGGTGTTCGTCAAACCGAGATCCGTCTTCATGCCGGGGAGGAGGACCGTATAGGCAAAACGGCCGAATCCCAGCGCCGTGAGCTGGATCAGGAATCCCAGGGCGAGAATGACGACGAAACGTCTTTTTTCGTTTCCGTTATGTATCGCCATTCCCCTCCTCTTTCCGGTTCCGGCGGCTTCCCGCGTAAAGCTCATACTCCAGCAGCCGGCACTCGATTTCGCCGTTGAAAAAGGGGATGCGCCTGGAGGTTCGAAGTCCGACTTTTTTCCCCAACGCGGCATTGCCTGTAAAGAGGTATCCTCGATAGCCGCTGCAGCTCTGTTTGAAGAAATCCCCGATCCCGCGGTAGAGGTCGACAAGATCCGAAACATCGCCCGTTCGTTCGCCGTAAGGGGGGTTCAGGACGACCACGCCGCCCCGTTTTGAGACGGGCGTTTCCTGGAAGGGGCAGACGGAAAAGTCGATCCGCGCCTCGACGCCTGCCGTTCGTGCGTTCTGTCTTGCGGAGGCGACCGCCCGCGGATCGATGTCCGTGGCGGTGATCCGTGCCGCCGTTTCCTTCTGTGCGGCGTGCGCCGCAGACCGGACCTTCCGCCATGCGGTAGGGTCGAAACCGCGCAGATGAAAAAATCCGAAGTTGCCCCTGAGCAGGCCCGGCGCCCTGCCCTCGGCGAAGAGCGCCGCCTCGATCGCGAGCGTTCCGCTTCCGCACATCGGGTTCACGAAATCCTCCCGTCCGTTCCATGCGGTGGCAAGAATCACCGCGGCGGCCAAGGTTTCCTGCATCGGCGCCGCAAGCGGTATCTTCCGGTATCCGCGCCGGGAGAGGGGCTCCCCGGAGGTGTCGAGGTAGAGGGAAACCGCTTTTCCCTTCCAGAACACATGGACGACCGCCCGGTCGCGGTCGGGGCCGGAATCGGGCCGCAGGCCGCAGTTTTCCATGATCCGGTCGACGATCGCGTCTTTGGCCTTCCGGTTGGCAAAGCGGGTGTCGCGGATGGACAGGGTGTCTACGGTCGACGTGACGCAGAGATAGGCGTGTTCCCCTCTTTCGTGAAGGATCTCTTCCCATGGGATGTTTCGCAGATTTCGGTACAGATCCTCCGGGTTCTCGGCCGCGAAGTCCGTCATGTGGTAGAGGACCCGGTGGCCCGCCCGGAGGCGGAGGTTCAGCGACATCGTGTCGGCAAGCGTGCCTTTCGTTTCGACGGCGGCCTCCTCCTCTTTGACGACGGGAAACCCGAGGGCGCGGACTTCCCCGGCAAGCCAGGGGGAGATTCCCTTGGGGCAGGTGATCAGGATTTTGTTTTTCCGTTTCCAGTCCGTCATGGGATTCACGAATGTCCGGTTTTCTCTCCGGGATGATCGGGGCGGGGTTTCATCTCCGTCCGTTCCCGGATGCTGCCGCTGCGAGCGGCGGTGGATGTAACACAGACCGCCGCAAATGCAAAGGAAAGAAAGGTTTGTCTGCCCAAGAGACACTTGACATACAAGCCCTCTTTCCTCATACTTAAACTCAATAAATCGGAAACGGGTCAAATTTTCAATTTCATAACCATTTTGGCAGACTTTACGGCGCGGAGTCTTCCCTTACCATCAATGGAGAAAAAATGAAAAACACGACAAAGTCCGATTTTATGAGGAAATTCACTTTATGGGCGGCAATGAGCAGTATCGCATTGCTGGTCTTGGCGGGTTGCTCGAGTAGCGATAACGGTCAATCCAATCCGGAAGTGAGCAAACCCACCCCGAATCCTTACCTCTCCTCCTCGCTTTACGGGATCACGCATATCGACTCTTCACAGAGCGACTCGACACCCTATGGACCTCCCGATGGAAGGTACATGGTAGACCCGTCCCAGCAGCCGATTGTCAATGGAGGGCTGATCACGATCATGACGTTGGCCGCTTCCGAACCTGACTATATGTGGGCGGTCAGCACGGATCGCGTCTCTTACGTGAACAAGCAATCCGGACAGTGGAGCCGCGTGTCCGCGCCATACAATGCGCCGGCCTATTATCCGGTCACGCCGCCTCTGGAATCCGTCCCCGATTCCACCCATCAGGCTTTTGGCGAGATGAGCGCCGTGGGGACGAATATTCTCGGGATGGATTTTAGACTGCGGCAGAATTACGGCGAGAACTATTTCTACCGGGTGCTGAACGGCAATTATGCGCTCGTCGATCGGGATAACATCCTCTATGCCAATTACGGCCAAGGCATTTATGCTTTTAAACTGAAAGACCCCCTCGATCCCTCACAAGGCATTGTCCTTCACCGGGAATTGGCGGATACCAGTGTGATTACGGGTGGGACTCAACAGACACGGATCGTGGGTCTTTCCCTGACCTATGACGGTTACCTGATCGTTGTTTTCTCGCAGGGCTTAACGATCATCAATCGCAATTTCGATGTTGATTCCGCACAATTTTATCAACTCGGCACGGGTTCCGAAAAAGTGACCAACTCCATCGCGGTCGATGAGAAAAACGGTATTTATGTTGCGACCAATCGCACCATGCGGAAACTGGTCTGGACGGGCACCGGGATTTCCGATCGGGAAGGCGATGGGGCCTGGTCGAGTCCTTATGATGCGCCGGAGGATATTCCGCCCGTGATCAAGTTTGACAGCGGCACGGGCTCCACGCCGACACTGATGGGATTCGGCGCCGATGCGGACAAACTGGTGGTCATCACGGACGGAGCCAAGCGAATGAATCTGGTGGCGTTCTGGCGAGATCAGATTCCTGATGACTTTGTCCAGAAGCCGGGTACCGCTTCACGACGGATTGCCGGACAGATTTCGGTCAATTGCGGGCTTCCCCAGACGACCGAATGGATTCAGTCAGAGCAGTCCGTAGTGGTGAGCGGCTATGGCGCTTTTGTCGTGAACAACATCCCCGAAGATACCGAGGCTCTATCCAGGGTCGCCGCAAATAAATTACTGGTGGTCTCGCTGATGGGGCCTGCCTATCCCACTTCCTATGGCGTGGAGCGCTTCCAGTGGGATCCGGCCATGGATGAATGGCGATCGGTGTGGGTGCGCAACGATGTGTCGTCCACCAGCATGATCCCCGTTCACAGCCGGTTGAAAAATATGGTCGTGGTAAACGGGTATACCGACGAGAATGGCTGGGAAGTGACCGGAATGGATTGGGATAGCGGAGAAACACGGCATCAGACATTGTTTGGCCGGAAGAATTTTGGGAACGGGGCTTACGCGCTCCTGGAGTATCTCGAAAACGGCGATTTGCTCTTCAATTCGATTGTGGGTCCGATGCGAGTGCATTATGATCGCTGACAGCAAATGAAGATCCGGTGTGGGAAGGTGGTGTGCAGATATCGTCTTTCCTAAAAAAATAGGGTCTTCTGATTTTTTATTGAGGTCGATCGTCAATCGTTGGCGCCAAACATTTCCAGCTGCCGGTTGTTTTTCATAGAATGATCGTTTGAAAGCCGCCGTGGACGGAAAATCCAATCTGGCTGTCTTTTGCGGTTGTAGTTGAAAGCAAGGATCTGCGATGTCCCTTTTTTGAGCGAAGTACTTGTCAACCGGGACGGGAAATCGGCAGAGGATCAAAATGTTCGGAGACAGAAAGATGTTGGTGCAGATATACGAAATTCAGGAGCCCCGGGAAGCGGAGCGGCTGATCGAAATGGGGGTGGATCGCATCGGCAGCGTGATCCTCTCGCCGGAGAAATGGAAGGTTCCCGTTTTAAGGGACGTTGTCCGAATGGTCCGCGGATCGGGAACCATGAGCAGCCTGATTCCGCTGATGACGCAGGAGGATGAGATCCTTCGTGCGCTGGACTATTACGAACCCGATTACGTCCATTTCTGCGAATGGATTCCGATCGAACCGGCGATGGGCCTGAAGCGGGAGGCCCTCTGTGCGGAGATGGTCCGTCTCCAGAACGTCGTCAAAAGGGAATTTCCCCCGTTCGGGATTGTGCGCTCCATCCCCGTTCCCCGGCCCGGCCGGGCCGATGCGGATCGGATTCGGGAGAACATTCTGGACATTGCGCGAACACTGGAGCCCCGCACCGACTGGTTCATGACCGATACCCTCCGAGGAAACGGAGGGGAGGGCTTTTCCGAACCGGTGACCGGCTTTGTCGGCCTTACCGGGGAAACCTGCGACTGGAACATCGCCTCGGCGCTTGTCTCCGCGAGCCGCATTCCCGTGATCCTGGCGGGGGGCATCGCTCCCGAAAATGTCCGTGAGGCCATCGGCCGGGTCCGGCCGGCGGGGGTCGACAGTTGCACGCAGACCAATCTCCGGGACCATCGGGGAAATCCGATCCGCTTCCGAAAGGACTTTGACAGGGTCCGTCGACTCCTCGAGGAGGTCCGGGAGGCGAAAGAGGCGCAGGGTTGAGCGTTGCTTTTCTTGAAGAACATTTCATTTGCGGGGTCAACCGATGAACATCACCGCGGAAGAGATTGGGTTGGCGGTAAAGGCGATCCGGGAAAGGGCGCCGGTTGTCCACAGCATCACCAACTATGTCGTCATGAACAATACGGCAAACGCGCTGCTGGCCCTGGGCGCCTCGCCGGTCATGGCCCACGCCGAGGAAGAGATGGAGGAGATGGTCGCGATCGCCTCCGCGCTGGTCATCAATATCGGGACGCTGAGCCCGGCCTGGGTGCGGGCGATGTTTCGGGCGGCCGAAGCCGCGCGAAAGAGGAAAATCCCGATCGTCCTGGACCCGGTGGGGGCGGGCGCGACCTCCTATCGGACCCGGACGGCGCGTGAGCTGATCCGGGCCGTTCCGCCGGAGATCATCCGCGGAAACGGATCCGAGATCATGGCGCTGGTGGACGAAGAGGCAAAGACGAAAGGCGTGGACAGCAGCGCCTCATCCGATGCGGCCATGTCGATCGGCAAAATATTGCACAAACAGTGCGGTTCCGTCGTCTGCATCAGCGGCGAAACAGATTATACGATCGGGTCGGCAGGGGTCATTCAAACCCGAAACGGCCACGTCCTGATGACCCGTGTGACGGGTCTGGGCTGCACGGCAAGCGCGCTCTGCGGGGCATTTGCCGCGGTCACGTCCGATCGCGCCGTGGCCGCCGCTGAGGCCATGGCCGTGCTGGGGATTGCGGGCGAGATCGCCGTTGCCCGATCGGAGGGGCCGGGAACGCTCCAGCTCCACCTGCTCGATGCGCTTTACCGTCTGAATGCGGACGACATCAAACGGCTGCTGAAGGTGGAAAGCCAGCCATGAGAGGACTCTATTTTGTGACCGATCGCGGTTTGTGCGGGGAGAAGCCGCTCCCGGATGTCGTGCTCCAGGCGCTCCGGGGAGGAGCCTCCTGCGTCCAGCTCCGCGAGAAGGATGTCTCCACGCGTTTTTTTATCGAAGAGGCCTTGCGGATCAAGGAGATGATGGCGCCGTTTCGGGTTCCGCTGATCATCAATGACCGGCTGGATGTGGCCCTTGCCGTCCGGGCGGACGGCGTCCACGTCGGCCAGGAGGATATGCCTTACGAAACCGCACGGCGACTGATGGGGCCGAAGGCGATCATCGGCCTGTCCGTGGAAACCTGGGAGGATGTCGAGCGGGCGCAGTCGCTGGACTGCGATTACCTGGGCGTCAGCCCCGTTTTTGCCACGCCGACCAAGACGGACACCAAAGAGCCCTGGGGAATGGGCGGTCTGATGCGAATCCGCGCCTTTTCCCGCCACTTTCTGGTCGGCATCGGCGGACTTCATGCGGGAAATGCGGAGGCGGCGGTCCTGGCCGGCGCCGACTCCGTGGCCGTGGTTTCGGCGATCTGCGCCGCTTCCGACCCCTTTCAGGCGTCGCGGGAGCTGACCGGGATCATCCATGCGGCTCTGGAAAAACGCGAAAAGATGCAAAAGAAATAGGCCGGACCCCGCGATCGAAAGTCCGCCCGATGGGGCGACGGGATTTAAGAAACAGGCTGCAATGAACGCGACGGATAAGCTCGTCATCTTCGATTATTCGGGCACGCTGAGCCTGGAGGGGCCGCGGTTCGCCGGGCCGGATCGTCTCGAGAAGGCGCTAAGACAGAGCGGCCTTTTCGCGCTCGGCGTGACGACGCCGGATTTTTTCTGGGAACAGATTGTCGATCCGACCTGGATCGAGGGGAGCACGACGGCGATCGGATACAAGAAGGTCATGACGGCGAGAATGGAGGCGCTTGTCCCGTCGCCGGATGCGCTGCAGGAGAAAATCGCCACAGCCGTCTCCCATTTCGTGGACGGCTATTTCGACCGGTCGCGGATCGACCCGGCCTGGCGGCCGATCCTGGAGCGACTCTCCGCCCATCCCGAAATGGTCCCGGTGATTGCCACCGACCACTATGCCGAGGCGACCGAAACCATCATCCGTAATCTCCATTCCTGGAACATTGGGGCACGGAAAGCCGGAGAGGAAATCGGGCCTTGCCGGCCGGCAGAGGAAGGAGCCGGGGCGTCTTCCGGGCAAGGGTCCCCCATCTTGATCGCCAACTCCGCCGACATCGGTTTCTGGAAGGCCGATCCCCGCTTCTGGGAGTTTCTAAAGAAGAGGCTTCCTCCAGGAAAAATTCAATCGATTCTGATCGTCGACGATTTCGGTTTCAACGAGGAGCAGGGCGACCGCTACGGGGAGAGCGCGCGGGTGGAGGCAAGGAAAAGAGAGACCCTCGCCGTTCTTGAAAAGACCTTTGAGGCGGCGGTGGAGGCGACCCCTTTTTTTCTGACAGGCGAGGAGCGGGGCGGAAACGGAAAGGGTGCGGCGAAGATTGTCGAGACGGCCCGGCGGATCGAACGATTCCTGAATCCCTGCGGTGAAAGGTGAGACCGTTTTCAATCTTTGATCGGTATCCTTTTATGAAAACAAGCGACACGGACAAGAGTAACATCATGGATAGCCGGCGCGCTGGGGGAGGTCAACCGAGATGACCAGTCCGGAGAATTGCAAACCGAAGATCGATTACCCCTGCCGGTGGGTCTACAAGCTGATCGGACGCGACATGAAGCTGCTCAGAAACGCCGTCGACGAGGTGCTTTCGGAACGGAGCTTTTCAGCCGTGCCCTCCAGAAGCAGCAAGGGGGGCGCCTACCACTGCCTGAATGTCGAAATGACGGTGCAAAGCGAACCGGACCGCCTCGATTTCTACGAAAGACTGCGGCGACATCCCGCCGTTATCATGATTCTGTAACCCCGATTCCCGGGGACCCCTTTAAATCCCTGATTTTTTGTAAAAAGTGCACCAGACTGAACGGACGGTCCCGCCGCGCCGTAAGCCATTCCGGACGGATCGGCAGATGTTCTCAATGGGGCGGACCGTTCCGTAGATGGCCGAAGATCCGCATCGGGACAATCAGACCATAGAAAGGGATCAGATACATGGCCGCAACGGCGGATTCGAGGGGTCCGAAAAAACGGGCGGCGAAGACCGGGATGAGCATGCGGAAAACCTTTTCATCATCTCCGATTGCTGATAAGATTTCAGCGCACTTATACCCCCAAGGAGAAACGAAATGGCGAACGACCCGAACAAGGTCATCTACTCGATGATCGGAGTGAGCAAGGTCTACGAAAAAAAGCCGGTCCTGAAGGAGATCTACCTGTCCTATTTCTACGGCGCGAAGATCGGCGTGCTGGGACTGAACGGTTCCGGAAAGAGCTCTCTGCTGAGGATCCTGGCCGGCGTGGATCAGGATTTCATCGGCAAGACGATCCTCAGCCCCGGCCACACCGTCGGTTTTCTGGAGCAGGAGCCGAAGCTGGACGACGCGAAGACGGTCCGCGAAATCGTCGAGCAGGGGGTCCAGCAGACGGTCGATCTGATGAATGAATTCAATGAGATCAACGAGAAGTTTGCCGAACCGATGGACGATGAGGCCATGAACAAACTTCTCGACCGGCAGGCCAAGGTGCAGGAGAAGCTGGACCATCTGGACGCCTGGGATCTCGACTCCCGCCTCGAAATGGCGATGGATGCGCTCCGCTGCCCGCCCGGGGAGACCCCGGTGAAGGTTCTCTCCGGAGGCGAAAGGCGGCGGGTCGCCCTCTGCCGACTGTTGCTCCAGAATCCCGACATCCTGCTTCTCGACGAGCCGACGAACCATCTCGATGCCGAGTCGGTCGCGTGGCTGGAGCACCACCTGCAGGCCTATGCGGGCACCGTCATCGCGGTGACCCATGACCGGTACTTTCTCGACAACGTGGCCGGCTGGATTCTCGAACTGGACCGTGGCCAGGGGATCCCGTGGAAAGGGAACTACTCCTCCTGGCTCGAGCAGAAACAGAAGAGGCTCCAGCAGGAGGAGAAGTCGGAGACGGAGCGGCAGAAGACCCTCCAGCGGGAACTGGAGTGGATCCGGATGTCGCCGAAGGGGCGCCACGCCAAGTCGAAGGCCCGGATCAGCTCCTACGAGGAACTCCTCTCCCAGGAGCGGGACGCCCGCGCCCGGGAGCTCGAGATCTACATCCCCCCGGGGCCCCGCCTCGGCAAACTCGTCATCGAGGCGGACGGCGTCGCCAAGGGATACGGCGACCGCCTGCTGGTCGAGGGCATGTCCTTCTCGCTTCCGCCCGGGGGAATCGTCGGGGTGATCGGCCCCAACGGCGCCGGCAAAACGACCCTCTTCCGGATGATCACCGGCCAGGAGACGCCCGATGCCGGAACCATCCGGATCGGCGAGACGGTCAAGCTGGCCTATGTGGATCAGAGCCGCGATGTCCTGAACCCGGACAAGACGATCTGGGAGACGATCTCGGAGGGGCAGGACATCGTCGTCCTCGGAGACCGCGAGGTCAACTCGCGCGCCTATGTCTCCCGCTTCAACTTCTCGGGGACGGACCAGCAGAAGAAGGTGGGGCAGCTCTCCGGAGGGGAGAGGAACCGCGTCCACTTGGCCCGGATGCTCAAGCAGGGGGCGAACGTTCTGCTGCTGGACGAACCGACGAACGACCTGGACGTGAACACGATGCGCGCCCTCGAGGAGGCGCTGGAAAATTTCGCCGGCTGCGCGGTCGTCATCAGCCACGACCGCTGGTTCCTCGACCGGATCGCCACGCACATCCTCGCCTTCGAGGGGGAGAGCGCGACCGTCTGGTTCGACGGCAACTACTCCGAATACGAGGCGGACCGGAAGGCGCGCCTCGGCGCCGCGGCCTCCCAGCCGCACCGGATCAAGTACCGCCAGTTGACGAGGATTTGAGCGAAACATGAGGCCATCCTTCGAACAGGGACCTATCCGCCCGCCCAGCGAAGCGGGCAGCCTGCTCATCCGGGTCAGCCGAAACTGCCCCTGGAACCGCTGCGCCTTTTGCCGCACCTATAAAAATGCAAAATTCGAGCTGAGGAGCGTCGATGAGATTCTGCGGGATATCGACAGCATGTCCGAGATCGCGGATGCCCTGAAAGAGCTTTCCATTCGGCAAGGGGGCCGGGGCCTCATGACGGAAGCGGTCGTCCAGACCGTTTTCGATCGCTACCCCGGCTTTGACGAGCATCACCGATCCATCGCCCTGTGGCTCTATCATGGCGGCGAGTCCGTATTTCTCCAGGATGCCGATTCGCTGGTCATGAAAACGGACGACATTGTGACCATACTTCGGCATATACGCGATGCGTTTCCCTCCGTGACGCGGATCACCACCTACTGCCGGTCCAAGACCGCCGCACGAAAATCGGTGCAGGAACTGCGCTCGCTCCGGGAGGCCGGGCTGGCCCGGATTCACGTGGGGATGGAAAGCGGCCTGGATCCTCTGCTGAAGCTGATCCAAAAAGGGGCCACGGCGGCGGACCATATCGCGGCCGGACAGAAGATCCGGGCCGCCGGGATTTCGCTCTGCGAATATGTCATCCCGGGGCTGGGGGGCGGACTTTATTCCCGGGAGCATGCAGCGGAAACGGCGAGGGTGATCAATGCGATCGATCCCGATTTCGTCCGGCTGCGGACCCTGCATGTGGTCAACGGAACGCCCCTCATGGAGATGATGCAGAAAGGGGAGTTTTCCCCGTTGGGCGATGAGGAGGTCCTGCGGGAAATCCGGGCGTTCCTGTCCGCCCTGGAGGGGATCGGAACCACGATCGTCAGCGACCACATTCTGAACCTGCTGGAAGAGATCGAAGGCAGGCTTCCCCAAGATAAAAAAAAGATGCTGGATGTCCTGGACCGGTATTTCTCTCTCTCCGAGGAACAACGGCTGGTGTTCCGACTGGGCCGGAGAAGCGGGATATACGGAAGGTTGGATGATTTGTCGGATGAGGGCGCCTACGGGGAGCTGAAAAATGTCGTCGATCACTACGAAGCGATGGGCAAGGGCTCTCTGGAGAAACATCTCTCCGCGATGATGCACCGTTACATCTGAAGTTCGTCCGTTTTTTCAAAGGATAAAATCGACGGATTTCAGTGGTGCTCCCGGGTCTTCCGGAATTCGATGTCGGGCCAATCCTCCATCACAAAGCCGAGTCGCCACTCGCTGGCGGCCAGGTAGGTCAGGTGGCCGTCGGCGTCCCGGGCCAGGTTTGCCTGGCACTTCTTCTCGAATTCGGCCAGCCGCTTCCGGTCGTCGCAGACGACCCAGCGGGCCGCGGCGTATTCGATCGGCTCATAGGAGGCCTCGACGCCGTATTCGGTCTTCAGGCGGGCCATCGTCACGTCAAACTGCAGCACGCCGACCGCGCCGAGGATGTAGTCGTTCCCGAACAGCGGCCGGAAGACCTGGACCGCCCCCTCCTCGGAGAGCTGTTCCAGCCCCTTCTGGAGCTGTTTGATCTTGAGGGAGTTTTTGACCCGGACGCGCCGGAAGTGCTCCGGGGCGAAGTTCGGGATCCCGGTGAAGTGGAGCGGCTCCCCCTCGGTGAAGGTGTCGCCGGTCTGGATCGTGCCGTGGTTGTGAATCCCGATGATGTCTCCGGGCCAGGCCTCCTCCACGTTCGTCCGGTCCTGCGCCATGAAGATCGTCGCGTTGGCCAGCACGATCTCCCGCCTGATCCGGTGGTGCATCACCTTCATCCCACGGGTGAACTTCCCCGAACAGATCCGCAAAAAGGCGATCCGGTCCCGGTGGGCCAGATCCATGTTCGCCTGGATCTTGAAGACGAAGCCGGAGAATTCCTCCTCCAGCGGGGAGACCATCCGGGTGGTCGTCGGTCGCGGGCCGGGAGCGGGGGCCATCTCGACGAACGCGTCCAGCAGTTCACGGACGCCGAAATTGTTGATCGCGCTTCCGAAGAAGACCGGGGTCTGGTTTCCCTTGAGATATTCCTCATGGGAGAACGGGCTGGCCGCCCCCTCGATCAGCGCGATCTCTTCGCGGAGCTTCTCCGCCTGGCTCCCCAGAAGCCCGTCGAGCTGCGGGTCATCCAGATCCGTGATCGTGATCCCCCTCTCTTTCCGGCTGTCCTTCCCCGGCGTGAACAGGTGAAGCGTCCCGGCGTAGAGGTTGTAGACCCCCTTGAAATCCTTTCCCATCCCGATCGGCCAGGAGAGCGGCGCGCACTCGATCTGGAGCTTGTCCTCGATGTTGGCGAGGATCTCCATCGGCTCCATCCCGTCCCGGTCGAGCTTGTTGATGAAGGTCATGATCGGGGTGTTGCGCATCCGGCAGACCTCCATGAGCTTCTCCGTCTGCGGCTCGACCCCCTTCCCGCTGTCGATGACCATCAGCGCGCTGTCCACGGCCGTGAGAACCCGGTAGGTGTCCTCGGAGAAGTCCTGGTGGCCCGGGGTGTCCAGCAGGTTGATCTCGAAATCCCGGTAGTGGAACTTCATCACGGAGGTGGTGACGGAGATCCCCCGCTCCTTTTCGATCGCCATCCAGTCGCTCGTAGCGTGGCGTCCGGCTTTGCGGGCCTTCACCGCGCCGGCAAGCTGGATCGCGCCGCCAAAGAGGAGAAGCTTCTCGGTCAGCGTCGTCTTCCCGGCGTCCGGGTGGCTGATGATGCCGAAGGTCCGCCGCTGCTCGATTTCCTGCCGCCGGTGACGGTCCACCCGGAAAACCTCCTGCTGTTTCGTATCATCCGGCGCCGTGGCCGTGACTGTTTGAACATCCATATTTTTCTTAATCCATCCAATAACCGGTTTGCCCACACCCCGGTCGGACTCCATTTCCGGGGGCGGCATCACTGTATGAAAAAATCCCCGACAGCCTTCGGGCTCCGGGGACAGATACCTTCGCAAACTCGGGGCGTTCCATACCCT
>JAXGRQ010000046.1:0-18018 GCA_040765725.1 Syntrophales bacterium | reverse complement strand
CGCATCGAAAAGGACAAGCGCCGGCCAGGTTCCCCGCAGCCGGTTGGCGACTCCCCGATCCCCCGCCGCCCGGCAGGCGCGCCCCGTCCGGAACAGGCTGTATAGGATCAACGCAACCGAAAGGACGACGTAGGCCGATCCGATGAGCAAGGTTCGCTGTCCGGTGTCCCGGAGGATGGATTGGTTGAGGCCCCAGGCCAGGAAGGCGAAGGCGAGATAGCCCAGGAGCCTGCCCAGCAGAAACTGCGCGAGCGCCGAGAAATTCTGCAGTACGCCCCTGCCCTCGCCCAGCAGGTACGGGACGAGGAACGGCGCGCAATAGGCGGCGCAGACCGCCCCGCTGCTGAGACCCAGAACAAACCCCTGCATTGCCTTGCTCCTCGCCGTTCGTTGAAGAACCCGGTGCAAGTCACCGTTAACGAGAGGGGCCTCACTAGGCGAAGCTTTATCACGGAATCCATTTTTTGAAAACCCCTTTCCGACTCCCTGAAATCATCCCGCCCATTGATATCCCGTGGCCGGGATCACTGCTCAGCAACATAGAGTCAAAAAAAGCTCTTGACGCTAAAGGCGACTTAGGACCATTGCTTCATCAAGGATGGACGGATTCCGAGAATTATGCGAGAGTTCACACGTGAACCGTCGAAATCTTGCAGCGCTGCTGGAAAACCAGGCAACATCCTTGATATGCGGCACCGATGGTTAAATTGATAAAAACCACACGATAAAAGGAGGTGTCATCATGAAGCCAATAGGCCCCCTGATGTGGGAACATAGGTTGATTGAAAAGATGCTGAGCTTCTTTGAGCGCGCAACCAAGAAGATAACGGAACAGAACAAGGTCGATCCTCTGTTTGTCGATACCGCGGTAGACTTCATCCGGACGTACGCGGACCGGACGCACCATGGCAAGGAAGAGGATATCCTTTTCCGGGATCTCATAAAAAAACAGCTCTCCCAAGAACATGCCCGCATCATGGAAGAGTTGGTTGAAGAGCATAAGTATGCTCGAAGTAAAGTTGGCATGCTGGTCGATGCCAAGCAAAGATATCTCAAAGGAGAAAATACGCTACGGGAAGTTGTTGTTCTCCTGAATGAGCTGGCAAATTTTTATCCCAAACACATCGAAAAGGAGGATAAGCATTTTTTCTTTCCCTGCATGGATTATTTCACCAGGGATGAACAGGATCGGATGCTCGCAGAGTTCTATGAGTTCGATCGAAACATGATTCACGAGAAATACCGTAAGATTGCAGATCAGGTCGAGGCGCGGTTTGTATAAGCTTCTTCCTCATGTGAGAGTTTAGGATTTTTCATGTAATACAACGGTTTCCGGAATAATCCGTGAATAAGTTCCATTCGTTGAGGTACGCCTTCATATGGCTTGTGTTGTCGTAAATGGCATTGAAACGAGGAGGTCGTCCGCCATGAACCCAACAGGAACCCATTCGTGTCGTTTGCAGTCTGTCCCTTTCGCTTTTATACTGCTCGTGGCAGTGTTGGCTGCACTCATTGTGCCCATTGCGGCCATGGCCCAGGCAGGCAAAATGCCGGATCTTCGCGGTGTCTGGAAGACAACCTACGCCACGCCCACGGAGTCGGGGCGACTGGTACGCGAAAGCAGCTACGAAATCACCCGTCAAGATGGTGAATTGCTCTGGGGCGTCAACGTCTGGCATCCGATTGATCGGACAACCGTCAAGGCGCTTGCCGAATGGATCCGCAATCCTTTCGTGGGTTCTATCGGCCCGAAGGGCGATCATGGGCTTTTCACCATAGAGGGCGTACAATTTTCGTTTCGTCTTGTGGGACAAGATGAGATGGAACTGGAGATGGCGAGCTTCAAGAGACTCGGCGGTTTTGCGTCCATGGCCTTCTATGCCGTCCTGAAGCGGGGTGCGGTCGGCGCCGTCCCACAGGCCAAATGGCCGGATCTTTCCGGCTCATGGCGCGGTCAATGCCTGGTCCTCAAGCGAAAGCCTTAGAGGATAAGGGCGCCCCTTCCACAGAATCGGATGAAATGAAAAACTTCAAAGCACGGCGTTTATTATTCTTTCCGGTCTTGTTGCTGTTGCTTGCCGCCTGTGCAGCGCAGCATCGGACGCCTGCGTCAATCGAAAAGGTCGCCAGGGAAAAACTGAAAGCGGCAGGCCAGGTCCTGCTGGTGAAAGAAAACCGTTTTTTGTTTTGGACCTCCCCAAGCGTTTATGCAATGGAAAAGCAAAACGGCTTCTGGGCCGAGGTTTTCGATCCGATGCCGGCGGTCATCGGCCGAAACGGTTTCGCGCCTCTCCATGAAAAACGCGAAGGAGACGGGCGGACCCCGTCGGGACTGTACCGGTTGGGAACAGCGTTCGGATATGCCGAATCCGTCGATACGCGCATGCCGTATCGTCAAGCGCAGGCCGACGATCTGTGGGTGGATGACCCGGAGGCTCCGGACTACAACCGCTGGGCAAAGCTTCATGAAACAAAGGCCGCTTCATACGAAAAAATGAAGCGCGACGACGATCAGTACAAATACGGTCTGGTCATCGAATACAACACGCATCCGGCCATCCCCGGCCTGGGCAGCGCAATTTTTCTGCATGTCCGAGAAAAAAGAGGAGCGCCGACCTCCGGCTGCATTGCCGTCTCGGAAGAAGGCCTCTTAAAAATCCTGGGCTGGCTCCACCCTGCCGCCGCCCCGGTTATTTGGATCAATCCGGACGAAAATGAAACAGGAGGCCTCTTTCATGAAACGGATTCCCGGCCATGTCAACTATCGTCTCCGCCGCTGATCGTTCAATACAGACCAAATTGGGGAAAGGCAGATCATTCATTTGCAACTTTCTTCCTGAAAGGATGAGCCGATTGTTCCAGAAAAACCACTGCCGAAACACATACCATTCCGCGCCCCTGAGTTTCGATGAAAATGCCCCTTGACTTGAGAAAACTGCCTTCTTATACTTCGTATCGTCAAAAGCGAATTCCTATCAATTTTAAAAACCCTAAAAGCTCATATGCCCCGGGAGGAATGTCGGTGAGATGTTTTCGCAACCTGGCCTTTGGAATCGCAGTTCTTGCGCTCTTTTCCCTTTCCGCCGCGACCGCGGCGGAAAAACCGCTGAACATCCATCTGGAGGTCAAGGAGTTCCACCTCAAGAACGGGATGCAGTTTCTCGTCGTGGAGCGGCCGGCCACGCCCCAGGTGGCGGTAAGACTGGCCATCCGTGCGGGATCGGCTCTGGAGGAGACCGGCCGCACGGGTATCGCCCACATGCTCGAGCATATGCTGTTCAAGGGCACGAAGAATTTCGGCTCGATTGATCCCCGACGAGACGAGGAGCTTCAAAAGAGAATCGACACCGCCTATGCCGCCGTTCAGCAGGAGCAGGCCCAGCGCTCGCCCAATCCCGAGATCATCCAAGCCAAGCTCGCCGAAATGGAGTCTCTGCGGCTCGAGGCCCAGGCGCTCTATGTGCCCCAGGCCTTCTCATCGCAGCTCGGCCGCAACGGGGCCGTGGGGGTGAACGCCTTCACCAGCCACGATCAGACCCAGTACTTGGCCTCCGTGCCCGCCGACATGCTCGAGCAGTGGTTTTCGATCATCAGCGAGCAGCTCTTCGAGCCCTCGTGGCGCGAGTTCTACGTCGAAAAAGAGGTGGTTCAGCGCGAGTGGGCCTTTCGCTATGTGAACAACCCGCAGGGGGCCGCCTGGCTGGACCTTTACGCCACGGCCTACACGGCCCACCCCTACCGAAACCCGGTCATCGGCTGGAAGTCCGACATGGAGCGCTACAGCACAGCGGACGCGAAGGAATTTCACCGCCGGTTTTATAACCCCACCAACGCCGTCTGCGTTCTGGTGGGGGACCTGACCCTTGCCCAGGCGAAGCAACTGGCCGAGACCTACTTCGAGCGCTACCCGGCTGGACGGCGCTCTCCCGAAGTCGTCACCGGCGAGCCGACCCAGCAGGGGCCGCGAACGAGCGTGCGCTTTCTGGAAGGAGCGCGCACCCCGGTGGTGAGAATCGGCTTTCATGGCGCACCCATGAACACGCCCGATTTCTTCGCCCTCGATGCGCTTTCCATGGTGCTCAGCCAAGGCCGCAGCGCCCGGCTCACCCGGAACATCGTCGACCGGGGGCTGGCGGTCGAGGCCTGGGCCGGCAACCCCGACAGCCGCTACGGCGGTCTGTTCGTCCTGGGCGGCTCGCCCAACGAACCGGATGCAAGCCGTCAGCCGGGTCTGAACGATGCGCAGAAACGCACGGCCTACCGGGAGGCGTGCGAGGGGCTGGAGGAGCTTCTTTTGGCGGAAATCGGCCGCCTGCAGACCGAGCTTGTCTCTGCTGAGGAGCTGGCGCGCATCAAAAAGCTAAATCGCCGCGATTTGATCGACCGCTTGCGCAGCAACGAAAGCGTCGCCGGCACATTGGCCACCCTGGAAGTCCAGGTGGGATGGCGTTATCTGACCGAGTACTTGGAGCGCATGGACGCCGTCACGGCAGAGAACATCCGCAACGCGGCGTTGACCTACCTCAAGCCGGACAAACGAACCTCGGTCTACATCCTGCCGGGCGGCGAGTCGCGCCGGCCCGTCGAAGCCTACACCGAGGTGCGCTCCATCGGCGGCGCGGCCGCCGGCCGGGCCAACCTGCATCGCGGCAGCTTGGAGAATCTCTCCATCTACCCGACCCCCACAGGCTGGAAGCATCCCCTGTCCTTCCACCGCGAACCCCGCCGGATCGAATACCCGGCGGCGGAAACATTCTCGGTTGCGGGGGCGCCTGTGTATTTTCTGCCGGATCCGGAGCTTCCGCTGATTGAAATGAGCATGTTTATCAAGGCCGGTGCCGTCGATCTGAAGGATTACGAGGCGGGGTTGACCGACGTGTTGAGCGCGGCGATGATCCGCGGTGGCACCGAGTCGCTTGAACCCGACGAGCTGGCGGTTCTCGTCGACGACAACGCGATCCAACTGAGCATCCATTCAGGGGAGGAAGAAACCGTCGTGCGTCTCTCCGTGCTGAGCTCGGATTGGCACCGCGGGCTCGAACTTCTGAGAGATCTTATGCTGCGGCCGCGCTTCGATCCACAGGTGCTCGATGTGGCCAAACATCAGATGATCGTCCACCTCCGGCGGGAAGGAGAGAACGCGCGGGCGGTGGCCATGCGCGAGGCCCAGATCTGGCATTTCAAGGGCCACCCCTACGGACGCGACCCGTTGGCGGCTGCGACGACCATTCCGGGGATCACGGGCGAAGAGTTCAAGCGGTTCACCTCCGCCTATTTCGTGCCGGCTAACCTGGTTGTGGCCGTCGCGGGCGACATCGGCCGAGACCAGGTAGAGGCCGACCTCGGGCGTTTTTTCAACGGGTTTTCCGGGGCGTCCGCGCCGGAGCGCTCGCTGCCGGCGCCGGCGGCGACCCCGCCCATCGTGACCCTCATCCACAAACCCGGGCAGGCCCAGTCACAGGTGACGATGACGCTGCCCGGCCTGCTTCGAACCGACCCGGAGTACTGGAAACTCAACCTGCTGATGAGCGTTTTCGGGGGATCGGATTCCCTCATGTACACCCGTCTGCGGGATGACCTGGGCTATGTCTACGCGGCGGGGTTCTATCAGACCTTCAAGTGGCAGGCGGGCCTGTTGGTGGGTTCGATCAACTGTCAGGGTGATAAGGCTGTTGATGCCACTCTGGAAACCTTGGAAATCATGAAGTCCCTGCGCCGGTCGGTGCCGGAGCGCGAAATGGAGCGCCAGCGGCTGGATGCCCTGAACAGCTTCGTTTTCAACCTGGATACCAAAAGCGACCTGGTCCAGGCCTATGGGCGCTACCGCCTGCGGGGAGAGCCGCTCGACACTCTCGGGCGCATCCAGGACGCATTTTTCACGGCCGACCGCAACGAACTGCTCGAAATTGCCCGCAGGCTGTTCGATCCCGGCCGGCTCCAGATCCACATTGTGGCCGACAAGACCATCCCCGTGCAAAAGCCGGGCGGGAGCACCGTCACGCTCGAGGAAGACCTGAAAGCCATGGCCCGGGCGTTGAAGCTGCCCTTCCGTGAGATCGAGCTTCGTTGAGACAGGGCATGGCGGTACTGGCGCACCGGAACGACCTCCCCGGGGCATAGGAGCGGAGCGATGGCCGCTCAATAGACAATTCTCTTATCGACGACAGGGGAATCAGCGGCAATTTTCTTAATTTGTGAACGAATTATGAGAGTTTAACCAGTGGTTACGACACTACGCCGTTATTCTATTCCGATCCGTAATCCTCCGTGCCGATAATTGACAGTTGTCGGTGAAAAAATCAAATTACAATTATCGAGTCGTTCCCGACAGGATTCCATCGTTGTTGTTGACTTCCCCGTGTAATTTCCTGTACTTTTACTGAAGACGATTACCATCGGACGGGATCATAAACGAGGGGATGCCCATGGATCATGCGGTTTATCGAAAGTTGGCCAAGGTGCTCGATACGCTGCCCAACGGTTTCCCGGCAACGGACAGCGGTGTAGAGGTTAAGCTGTTGAAGAAGGTCTTCAGTCCGGAGCAGGCAGAGCTTTTTTGTCTGCTGAAGCTGACCTTCGAGACGGTTGAGCAGATCGCTGGACGCACGGGGCTATCCGTCGAAGGGCTGAAGGATCGGCTCATGGAGATGGCCTCGGCCGGACAGCTCTTCACCATTAAGCTCGGACAGGACCGCTTTTTCAAGCTCCTCCCCTGGGTCTTTGGAATCTACGAGTTTCAAAGCCATCGCATGGACAGGGAATTTGCAGAGCTCTGCGCCGAGTATGCCCCTGCATTCGGACGGCAGTTCTTTTCGGGAATGCCCCAACTGATGCAGGTCCTGCCTGTAGAGGACCGGATTCCCGATGGGGAGAACCCCCTGCCCTACGAAAGAGTCTCGGCGATGCTCGAAAACGGCAAGTCCTTTCTGGTGAATGACTGTATCTGCAAAAAGGAAAAAGGGCTCTTGGGCCATCCTTGTGACAGGCCTCTTCAGGTCTGTTTGGCCGTCGCCCCGATTCCCGGGGTCTTCGACAATTCTCCCGTGGGGCGGGTCATCTCCCGCGAGGAAGCCTATGGCCTGCTCAAAAAAACGGAGGCGCTGGCCCTCGTCCACATGACCAGCAATGTCCAATACGGCGGCTTCTTCATCTGCAACTGTTGCAAGTGATGGGAGCGACATAAATAACCGAAAAGTCGAAACAGGATCGGGCGGGAGGTCAACCTACGGCATCACGAGACGTCAATTTATGCAGGGTACAGCGGGCGCGGCCGCATACGCCCTGCTGGGTCCGGGGTTTTACGGCTGCTCGTCGTCCTCATGTGCCGGGAGAGAGAAAATTAAGGAAGTTTTTATCAACCTTATCAACACAAGGAGACGCCCGATGAGAAAATTGTTAGTCGCATGTCTGATTACCGGAGTGTGTGCTGCCTTCTTCATCGCAGGGTTCATGTTTCAAAAGGCGAGCAACGCAGAGCGTGACGGCTACAGCTCATGGTCAAAGCACGCATTATTCTCATTCTTGTCTGCAGATGTCTGTGCGGCTGATAATGTTTGCAATATAACCCCAGCCACATTATACGAATTAAAAACCAGGTGCACCGATACTTGTCAATCTGTCTATCGGGATACGGGCAATATGCTTCCGTACGCGGGTTGTGCTTCAGGCTGCAGCACTTACGCGTCGATAGCATTGGAGAGATGTAAAAATTAGTTACTGATGGAATGACTGTCCCCTTTCCGTGACGGTGTAGATCGGGGGCGGGTCCGTACAGACTGATTGGCCCGGCCCATTCTACCATCGGATGCACCGGATCGGCGGGAAGGACGCCCGCCTCCCGGTGAGCCACAAGTTCTATAACATTGAATCATTGATGTTGTATTTTCGGTAGTCCTGATATTGATAAGTTCTTCTGAGAAAGATTTGTGAAAACCTGACATAGCTTGTCGTCTCTTTGCCACGAAACCAGAAACGGCGGAAACAGTGGAAGGCGGTGCCCTGAATATTCGCGCACCGTATTTCTACACGACCTCGACTCAATCAATTCAATCGGAAGATATCAACCATCGCTGTCGTTGCAACCACCAAGGAAGGAGCCCATTTATGGACACATCAAAACATCAGCACGACGCACAAGACTTCAAGGTGTCAAAAGGCTATGCGTACTATGTTTTCCTGTTGCTCTTCCTTCTCTACTTATTCAATTATGTAGACCGGATGGTCGTGGCGGCGATCTTTCCCTATCTAAAGGTCGACTGGGGATTGACCGATACCCAGTGCGGCTGGTTTGCCTCCATCGTGACACTGATGATGACGGTGTTTGTTTTTCCTGTTTCTCTGCTGGTGGACCGGTGGAGCAGAAAAAAGGCCATCGGTATCATGGCCGTGCTCTGGAGCTTTGGCGCGGCTCTCTGCGCCTTAACCCGGAACTTCACCCAACTTTTCACGATGCGCGCTCTGGTAGGCGTGGGCGAGGCAGCTTACACTTCCGGCGGCCATGCCATGATCGCCGCCTATTTCCCTGAAGAAAAGCGGGCCACCATGAACGGCCTTTTTACGGCCGCCATTCCGATGGGCACGGCCATCGGCGTCATTCTGGGCGGTGTGATTGCAGAAACGCTCGGATGGCGCTACGCCTTCGGTATCCTCGCCATCCCCGGCCTGATCGTGGCCATTCTCTTCTTTTGGGTGAAGGATTACAAGACGGTGCAGATGTTGAAAACGACCCACGACGGCGTGAAGGCCGTTCAGGTGAAGATGAAGTTTGCCGATATCGTCGAGGAATTCCTGCACACACCGTCGGTGCTGTTCACATATTTGGGATACGTGGGTAACACCTTTGTCACCACGGGCCTGATGAACTGGCTTCCCACCTATTACCATAGGGTGGATGGCCTGCCCATGGACAAGGCAGGGCTGAAGACATCCGTCGTTTTTTTGCTCGCAATCATCGGCGCGCCCATCGGCGGCTATATCAC
The DNA here is from genome assembly GCA_040765725.1 of Syntrophales bacterium. Taxonomy (GTDB): domain Bacteria; phylum Desulfobacterota; class Syntrophia; order Syntrophales; family UBA5619; genus UBA5619. The sequence goes on along the minus strand of JAXGRQ010000046.1, from coordinate 9,040 downwards.
CGATAAGATCAGGAATAAGTTTCTCAACGCGCGAATGATCGTTCCCGCAATCACCTCGTTCCTGACGGCGCTTTTTCTCTTTATCGGATTCTCCTTGCTGGGAGGAAATGCGCAATACCTCTTCCTGATTTGCTTCGGGTTTACGGCCCCCATGTTTGCCGCCGGCGGTTCCGCGGTCACGCAGGACGTGATGCACCCCGGCCTTCGGGCGATATCGTACAGCCTGGCCCAGTTTTTCATGATGCTCCTGGGCTATTCGTTGAGTCCCATTTTCATCGGGTTCATCTCGGACCGGTATGACTTGCTTACGGCCTTCAAGTTCCTGCCGCTGTTTGCTGTGGTGGGCGGGGTGGCGTTTCTTATCGGGTCGTTCTTTTATGTTAGAGACCTCAACAAAGTGGAAAAAGTAAGGTTGGAGGAGTAGCCCCGTATTCCCGTATTGAGCCCAACGGGAAAGTGGATCGAAGGTTTTAGGTTTCGGCATAACCAGGCTCATCCGGTTGATGCCTGCTTCCTGTATTCAACGGGCCGACCTTTCTTGATAGGATACCAGCTGCAGGAGGCGTTAGCGACAAAAGAGAAAAATCCCTTACCCATGAGAAAATAAGAAAGGAGAATATCATGCGAAAAGACATACTATCGGCATTCGTTTTTTTGTTTGTGTTCGCACTGACGGCTATTCCAGCGAATGCCTGTTCGATATTCCGCCTGCAAGCCGATGACGGAACAATTATCGTTGGCCGCTCTATGGAATTTGCTGCTGACCTGCAATACGATTTTATCATCATCCCACGAGATTATTCGGTCAACAGCCCCGGGCCGGATGACAAAGAAGGAATGTCGTGGAAAACTCGTTACGGTTATGTGGGGGTTGCTTCGTTTCATCTTGGGTATGGCATTTCAGACGGCATGAATGAAAAGGGTCTGGGCGTCGCGATTTTATGGTACGAGACGGATATGAAATGGCAGAATGTCGGCCCCGGCGAAAATCAGCGCGCGCTCGCGCAGGCCATGGTTGGGGACTGGGTTCTGGGGAACTTTTCCACGGTGGAAGAGGTGAAACCGGAAATACAAAAAGTGAAGATTTTCAAATATACCGAACCGCAGACAAAGTTTTCACCGACGATACATTACATAGTTTACGACGCTAACGGCGGCTGCATTGTTATTGAATATGAGGCAGGCGTCTGCAAAATTTACGACAATCCACTGGGTATAATGACCAATGCGCCGAATTTTCCTTGGCACGTGACGAACCTGCGCCAGTACGCGGGCATGACCAGCGAGATGGCAAAACCTTTTTCCCAGGGGGGAATCAATTTCATGACGACCGGCCACGGATCAGGAATGTTCGGTATTCCCGGCGACCTTACTCCGCCCAGCAGATTTGCGCGCATGGCCGTATTGACGAGATTTGCCGACAAGCAACCTGACGCTGCAAAGACCCTTAATCTCGCCCAGCATATTATCAACACGCTGGATATCCCCCGTGGCTTAATAAGCGACCGTATGCCGGATGAAACCTATCTCAAAGAAACAACTCAGTGGATTACTTTTCGTGATCTGACAAATCGCATTATCTATTTCCGCACTTACGACAACATGAACTTGAGAAAAATTGATCTCAACAAACTCGATCTTTCGGCGAAATCGCTGAAGAGGATAAGGATGTATGGTGCCGGGGAGATCATTACGGATGTATCAGGTGAAGCAAGATAGGACCTTGAACATCATCCGGACCTCCTTCTCGCAGGAGAGGATGGAATGCAACTCCTGATCAAAGTTATCTTGAGTGTGGCAATAATTCTTGTCGCCACGGCTATCGGGAAGAAGTTTCCGTCTGCGGCGGGTCTGATCGGCGTCATGCCGCTCACCGGCGCGCTGGTTCTTGTATGGATGTATTTAGAACATCAGGGCAACCCGGAGATCATGCAGAATTTTGCCAAGGGTGCTCTCTGGGGTATGCTGCCCAGCATTCTCTTCTTCCTTGTGGCTCTATTCTGTTTCAAGAGGCAGATGCCGCTTTCAATCGTCCTTATGGCGAGCTTTGGAATCTGGATCATTGCGGCAGCCGCACACCAATGGGTATTGAAATGAGAGAATCGTCCGACCAATAGTCGGAGGCAGTGCTGATGCAAAGTTTTTCCTGTCTGCCTGTCACCACCTGGAAAAAGAGACAGGTTGGGATTGGGAATTTATCCCGAGAGAATAAATACTCTATAGCGATCCGGTCTTTTTTGGTGTAAAAAGCGGAAACGAATTTTTACAGGACGTGTAAAAAAACGTATACATCAGAGGAGAATTTATGAAAAAGCATCTGAGCACAGTAGCCCTTTTGTCGATCGTTTCCATTTTTTTCATCTGCGGCACGGCTCCGGCCTTTGACGTCAAGGCAGGGCCGCTTTACAACCAGTTCGACGCCAACCAAAAATGTCCCAATGTCTGCAATTGGTACGGCGGATGGAATGGGAACTGGAATACCATATCCTGGGCAACCATGTCTGTTTGCGGCTGCAATTCGGGACTGGCAAGCGATAACCCCTACGACAAGAATGCCGGACCGATCAGCACCGATGCCGAGGCTGCCGTCAGATGCGTTTCCCCCTGTCAATATTACGGCGGCTGGGCAGGCATTTGGAGATCGATCACCTCTGTGATGGCGGTTTGCCAATGCAATCAGCCATGACGACTGACGGCAGATCATGATCCGGCAGCCTGTGGTTTTACTTGCTGCGAAACCGTCTGCTTGCCGAGAAAGGGATGGCCGCGATGAAAACGATCCGCACGGTCCCGCTCATCCTGTTTTCCGCAATCGCCGTATGCTTTGCCGCCGTCTGCATTGCCGCAGACTGGGGAACGGTCCTGTACACCCGCTCGGAAACGGTCATCCGCGAAAAGAGAACCGTAAAGTCCAGGATCAAGGGGCATCTGAAAGAGAACCAGGCCGTCAGGGCGGATTTTTTCAAGGACCACTGGTATGCCGTGTTTCCGGTGAATGCCAGGCAGAGAAACGAAAAAAAGCGCTCGGGTATGTTTACAAGGAGCGCCTGACTTCCGAAAAGCCTGAAGCGGCCGCGGCGGAGTCCGACATCAAAAAAAAGCGGGAACCCGCTCAGGAGCAGGCGGATTTGAAGCCGGCGCCGACAAAGCGGAAACCCGCTCTGGATGAGCCGAAGCGGGTACCGATGGACCAGAGGCCCAAGGCTTTGAAACCAATCCCAACCCCGACCGGCCCGACGCCCGAGGCTTCTGCACCAAGCCCCGCAACGGCAGACATGAAAACCGCGCCGGATGAACCGAAACCTGCCGTTTCGGATCAGAAGCCTGCCATCGCCGTTAAAAGCCTGCGCTTCAAAGCAAGGGACAACGGGCGCGATTCGATCTTCATCGAGTTCAACCGCTTTTACGCGCCGTCGATCTCCTCGATCGAAGGGGACAAGCCGCGGATCGTCCTTGACCTTGAAAATGTCACGTCTTTCCAGGTGGAAAAGAATCTCATCAAGGTGGATGGCGTGCACATCCGGCAGATCCGCTCGCACATGGACCGCAAAACGCGCAAGGCGCGAATCGTTCTCGATCTGGAGCCCCTGAAGGATTATTACGTTCAGCCTGAATTCGCGCAGAAAGAAAACCTCTACTCGCTGCACGTCCTGGCGGAAGACAAAAAAAAGGAGCCTTGAGAGGCTCCCGAATGCAGGTTTTATCACTTTTCAACAGCCGGTCTGCCGGATCATTTGAAGAAGGACATTATCTCTTAGCATTTTTCACCTGTAATGCAAATTTATGTCGTTTTTTGTGTATTATAAATACAAGAATACTCGAAATGACACGGGGGGTTGAAAGATTTCTCGTCGCATACGCTCCTCGAAATGACATGGTGCAATGGTTTCTTTCCAAGCAACGGGCCCCTTTTAATCAAGCCCAATGTGATCGTGCGAATTGCCTCACATAAACCGAAGAAGGTGCTGAAAAGGCCATGAGTGAAATGAATTGCATTCTGCCCCGTTATGTTCTATATGCCGCGCCTCCAAAACTACCGGCGGAGATCGCGGCGTCATTCCCCGTCACACGAAGGAACGTTGCGCAGGCGATGTATTGCACGGCCGATGGATGGCGAAACGGGACGCGCCAGCGCGGGACGGTAAAATCGCCGCAAAGCGAAAAGCCTTGATTTCCACAGTGACGTATTATAGAAGGGTACCAAAATAAAGAGGGACTCTCCTTGCCCGGACCGAGCGCCCGGGCTTTAGAGCCGAAAGGAGGAAAACAGTGAGGAGATACGAAACCATACTCATCGCCCATGTCGATCTGGCCGAGGATGATCTGACCGCCCTGATCGATCGCTGCAGAACGATCATCACGGAACAGAAGGGCATCCTGGTCAAGGTCGAGCGGTGGGGCAAAAGGAAACTGGCCTACCTGATCAAAAAGCAGCCGAGGGGGTTCTATATCCTGTTCGATTATGCCGGCGAAACGGCCGTCGTCAACGAACTGGAAAGAAACCTCAAGATCCATGACAGGGTTTTGAAGTTTATGACCGTTCTCAAGGATGAAACGGCCGATCCCGCCGCCCTGGAGAAGGAAATCGCCGAGGCCGCGCAGGCGAAAGAGAAGAAGCAGGAGGCTCACGCGGCCGCCACTGAAGCGCCGCCCGCCGACCGGAAGGCGGAAAATGCCGCGCCGCAGACGGAAGAGCCGCAGGCGGCCCCGGAAGAAACCAAAACCGAAACGAAGGGGGATCACTGATCATGGCGATAACACCGGCACCCAGGGGTCCCGCCAGAGGGCCCAGACCACAGAAGAAGTTCTTCCACCGGAGAAAATTCTGCCGGTTCTGTACGGACTCGAACCTGAAAATCGATTACAAGGAAACGCAGACCCTCCGGGATTTCACAACGGAGCGAGGCAAGATCATGCCCCGAAGGATCACGGGAAACTGCGCAAAGCACCAGCGGGAACTGACCGTGGCCATCAAGCGGGCGCGAACGATTGCCCTGCTGCCCTTTGTCGTATCCGAGGGATAACCGAAGCAGATGGCGGGTTCGAAACTTGGAAAGAGAAAAGCGTTCCCTATTGGATAGCGGCATGATCCAGGGTGGTGTGATCCTGACGCTCGCTTTTCTCTTTGCGGCCGCGGTTCCCCATGTCGGACCCATTGCGCTGATCGTCGCGCCGCTTCCGGTCCTGTATTTCCACACCCGCCTGGGAAGAAAAAACGGGCTGACCGTTTTGGCGGTGTCGCTGACGGCGGCATACGTCATCCTTAGCCTTGCGCGGCAAAGCCCCAATCTTGCCGTTCTGCTCATGATCGGTTTTACCGGGGTACTGCTGTCGGAGGTCCTGAAACGGCGCTTTTCCGTCGAAAAGACGTTCGCGATCTCCTCGCTGGCCCTGTTCGGCTGCGCCGCCGGCTTTTTTCTGTATTACGCCGCCCGTTCGGGCGTCACGCCGTGGCGGATGGTGGAGATTTACGTATCGGGGATCGTCCAGGAAAACATAAAACTGTATTCCCAGTTGAACCTCTCGGAGGAGCAGATTCAACTGATCCGGCAGAGCGCTCCCGAGATCGCCGCCGTGTTCACCGGGATCTTCCCCGCGATGACGCTGGCCGGCTTCATCTTCACGGTCTGGTTCAACCTGCTCGTCGGACGCCGGCTTTTTCAGATCAACGCCCTGCCCTTCCCCGATTTCGGCGACCTGGCCGCCTGGAAGGCCCCGGAACGGCTGGTCTGGGTCCTGATCACGGCCGGGGTCATGGTGATGGCCCCGGTGGAGGGGTTCGGCCTCGTCGGGGCAAACATCCTGATCCTCTGCGGCGTGGTCTACCTATTCCAGGGGCTGGCCATCGCATCGTTCTTTTTCCGGGAGAAGCGGGTTCCGGCGATGATCCGGTGGCTGTTCTATCTGCTGATTCTGATTCAGCAGTACATGCTGATCCTCGTGGCCGCCCTCGGCCTGTTCGACATGTGGGTCGATTTCCGGAAGCGGATCGGGGGGATGAAAAACGTTCCCGCATAAATCATTCCGGATGACGGCGCCTGTCGCCGACATCCCTGAAGGAGGAAAAACATGAAGGTCATTTTAAAGCAGAATGTGGAAACCCTCGGCAAGGCGGGGGATCTGGTCAAGGTTGCGGACGGCTACGCCCGGAATTTCCTGATTCCCAAGGACCTCGCCACGGAGGCGAACGAACGCAACATCAAGGCCTTTGAGCACGAAAAGAAGCGCATTCTGCTCCAGGCGGAGAAGATCCACAAGCTGGCCGAGGAAAAGGCCGCGCGGCTGGGCGCGGTGACCTGCACGATCGCGCGGCGCGTCGGCGAGCAGGAGAAGCTCTTCGGTTCGGTGGGCGCGAAGGACATCGAAGAGGCCCTGGCCGCGCAGGGGGTCGAGGTGGACCGGAAAAGCGTCCTTTTGGACGAGCCGATCAAGACGCTCGGCGAATTCCCCGTCCGGATCAAACTCAGCGCCGGCCTGACCGCCGAAATCAAGGTGGTCGTGACGGCCGAAGCCTGATCATGCCGCACGCCGTTTCGCGAGGACCGATCCCATGAAAGACATCGATGCCTCCCTGCACAAGCTGCCTCCCCAGAACCTGGAAGCCGAGCAGTCGGTCCTGGGGGGCATCCTGCTGGACAACCCGGCGCTGAACACGGTGCTGGAGGCGCTCACCCCGGCCGACTTTTACAGCGACGCGCACCGGAAGATCTTCAAGGCGATCATCGACCTTTCCGAACGCAGCGAACCGTGCGACCTGATTACGCTCAGCAACATCCTCAAGGACCAGAAGCGGATCGATCAGGTCGGGGGAACGGCCTACCTCGCGTCGCTGGTGGACAATGTCGCGTCGGCGGCCAACATTTCCTATTACGTCAAGATCATCAAGGAAAAGAGCGTCCTGCGGCGGCTGATCGGCTCGGCGACGGAGATCCTCAACAAGAGCTACGACGCGGGCATGGATGTCGACGACATCCTCGACGAGGCGGAGCACGCCATCTTCGAAATTTCGGAAAACAAGATCCGCCCCGCGTTTCACCCGATCCGCGAGATCATCCGCGAAAGCTTCAAAACGATCGAGCGGCTCTACGACAAAAAGGAGCTGATCACCGGCGTGGCCACGGGCTTCGAGAGGCTCGACGAACTGACCTCCGGCCTGCAGAATTCGGACCTGATCATCATCGCGGGCCGCCCGAGCATGGGCAAAACCGCCTTTGCGCTGAACATCGCCCAGTATGCCGCCCTCGAGGCGGGCGTCCCGGTCGCGATCTTCTCCCTCGAAATGGCCCGCGAACAGCTCGCCACGCGCATGCTCTCCGCGGAGGCGCGCGTGGATTCCCAGCGCCTCCGAAAGGGGTTCCTCGGGGAGACCGACTGGCCGAAGCTGACCACCGCCGCCGGCCGCCTTTCGGACGCCCCGATCTACATCGACGACACGCCGGCGATCACCGTGATGGAGATGAAGGCCAAATCCCGGCGGCTCAAGGCTGATGCGGGTTTGGGGCTCGTCGTGCTGGACTACCTGCAGCTCATGAGGGGAAGCAGCTTCAAGGATTCGCGCGAGCAGGAGATCTCGGAAATCAGCCGCTCCCTCAAGGCCCTGGCGAAGGAGCTCTCGCTGCCGGTGATCGCGCTTTCGCAGTTGAACCGGAAGGTGGAGGACCGGACCAACCGCCGGCCGCAGATGGCGGATCTCCGCGAGTCGGGGGCGATCGAACAGGACGCGGACGTGATCGCCTTCATCTACCGGGACGAGGTGTACAACCGGTCGGACGACAACCCGGAAAAAGGGATGGCCGAGATCATCATCGGCAAGCAGAGAAACGGACCGACGGGAATCGTGAAACTGGCGTTCCAGGAGAAATACACCCGCTTCGAAAACCTGGCGCGCGGGGTCGAAGGGGCTTAGGCGGGGAGCAGTTTGGTGTCCTTCCCCAGGTAGGGGATCGCCTGGGCCAGTTTCCGAAGGGCCTGCTTTTCGATTTGACGGGCGCGCTCCCGGGTGATGTGGTAGCGGTCGCCGATCTCCTGAAGGGTCAACGGGTTGTCCGCCATCACCCGGTTTTTGATGATGAAGGTCTCCTTTTCGGTCAGCCGGGCCAGCGCCCCCGCGATGTGCTTCTGGACAAGCTCCATCTCCTCCTTGCGGATGAGCGCCGTCTCCTGGTCCTCCCCGTTATAGGTCAGGTAGTTCATGTGGGTCGAGTCGCCGTCCTCGCCCACGGAGGCATCCAGCGAAAGATCGCGGTTGTTCATCCGCGACTCCATGTCCGCAATCTCGTCCGGTCGGACGCCGAGGCTCTCGGCGATTTCGGCGAACTCCGGGCGCTTCTCGGAGAGCCCCTGCAGCCTTCTGCGGGCCTGGCTGAGCTTGAAGAAGAGCTTCCGCTGGGCCTGCGTCGTTCCGATCTTCACCAGGCTCCAGGATTTGATGATGTAGTTCTGGATGTAGGCGCGAATCCACCAGACGGCATAGGAGATCAGGCGGTATCCGCGGTACGGGTCGAATTTCTTGACGGCATGCATGAGGCCGATGTTCCCCTCCTGCACCAGGTCCGACAGCTTGATCCCGTAGTTCCGGTACTCGTGGGCGATCTTGACGACAAAACGCAGGTTCGAGACGACCAGCTTCTCCGCGGCCTTCAGATCGTTTTTCTTCTTGAACCGGACCGCCAGGCGAAATTCCTCCTCCGCCGTCAGAACCTCAAAACGGTTGATCTCCGCCACATAGCGATCGAGCGTCCCCGTGACTGCCGGAACTTCCAAATCCTTCCCTCCAAATAACGAGAGCTGTTTATACCGTTCCGTTTCCGGATCGTCAATCCCTTTCACATTCCTTCAACACAGCGCCTCCGCCTAATAACCAAATAGGACATTTCTATTTTTGGTAGAAATCAGCGATGTCCGGTTAGGGACTTGCATATAGGGATATAAATCACCGATGACTTCACCATAACGGGGGGCAAAAAACATTCGGCAGATGCAAAAAAACACTTGACAAATCAGGCAGTTAGGGTGCGCGCGGTTTTCCGTAACTACTTAA
>JAXGRQ010000045.1:0-18193 GCA_040765725.1 Syntrophales bacterium | reverse complement strand
AGATCCGGGAACAGCGCGCGGTCGCCCTGCCAGCCGTAGACCATCAGACCGATGTTCAGCCTCCCGAGCTTTTCCCGGAGGCCCTCCTCGGGGGCGCGGGGAAGGGCGAGGATCAGCAGCGCATTTTCCGGCAGATCGGGATTGTGGATCAGAAGCTGCATTGCCCCCGCAAGGATGCCGGACATCGACACCTCCGTACGAACCTGAAACACCGCCCGGATGGACCCTTTCCGGTTCATGACGAGCAGATCCCGGCTGCCGTCGTTTCCGGTCCCGAAGCCTTTTACCCGGATCGCATCGGAGAGATCCCGGATGACGAGACCGCGGTCGCAGGCCGCGCCGGTTTCACGTTCCCATGGACGGCGGAGTTCGCCGACCAGCTCCTCGCGCAGCGAGAGCGTCTCCAGGCCCAGTTCGCCCTGTTGGGAGATAGAGGCCGTCTCTTTGATCCGGGCGATCTTCGTCACGAATTGAGCGATTTGCCGGGCGAAGCGGGGTGAGTCCAGAACCCCGACCAGCGCGACGGGGGTTTCCTCATCGCCGTCCGCCATGACCTGCCAGACCCCCCGGTAATGGTTTTCGAAGAGGCCCTTTCCGACCCCCCTGCGTCCCCCGCCCAGTTTTCCGCGGTGCACGACAAAGACCCTGCCGGGACCGTCCTCTGCGAATGCGCCGCCGGTCCGCCGGTCGATGCCGCAGAGCGGGAAATTGATTTCGCAGGTGATCGCCGTTCGGCTGCCGCTTTCAGGCCGGCCGACGCCGAAAGCATTCCAGTACCGGTGATCCGCGATCTTCCGGGAATAGATCCAGATTCCCAGATGCTCCGACCAGCCCACCTTCACGCGGACGCTCGCCCCCGGGTGGCCGAGTTCGACGGGGATCACCTTGCTGACGAGCGGCCTGAACCCGCGGACGAAATGACGCTGGTATCTGCGAATCGCCGCTTCGTTTTCCACCACCTTCAACATGATGTCTTCTTCCCGATCCGGACGGATCGAACCGCCCGCTAATCCAACCGTTTGCGGAACCGCCCCACCGCCCCGGCAAAGACGATTACGCCGAGCACGGCCAGAGCGGCATACTGGGGCCAGAGAACGTGGAGGCCGACCCCTTTGAGAAAGATGCCGCGGATGATGATCAGAAAATAGCGCAAAGGATTGAGGTATGTCAACCATTGAACGAATTCGGGCATGTTCGCGATGGGAAAAACGAAACCGGAAAGCATGAAGAAGGGAAGGATGAAGAAGAAGGTGGTCATCATCGCCTGCTGCTGCGTCTTGGATACCGTCGAGATGAACAGTCCGGTTCCGAGGGTGCTCAGCAGGAAGAGACAAGTCGCGAAGAACAGCGGAAGGACGCTTCCGGCGAGCGGTATTTCGAACCAGTAAATCGCAAAGACCATGACCAGAACCATCTGGCCGATCGAGACGACCGTATAGGGGATGGTCTTGCCGATGATGAACTCATACGGTTTGAGCGGCGTCACGATCAGTTGCTCCATCGTCCCCGCCTCCCGCTCCTTGATGATGGCGAGCGATGTCAGCAGAAGCGAGATGAGCATGATGACGAAGGCGACGATTCCCGGGACAAAGAAATGCTGGCTGTCCAGGTTCGGGTTGTACCAGGTCCGGATCCGGGCGTCGATCTTGCCGTATGGGAGATCCCGCCCGTGGAGCTCGCGGAGCAGATCCTGATTGATCCGGTCCAGGACCGTCACCACATAGGCAATCCGGACCGAGGCCATGTTGCTCATGCTGCCGTCCGCAAGGATCTGGACCGCCGCCGTCCGGCCCGCGCGGACAAGGTCGCTGAAATCGGGGGGGATGCGGATCCCGATGTCGGCCTTTCCTTTCAGGAAGAGTTGCTCCATGGCATGTGGATCGGTCGGCCGGTGGGTGATCCGGAAGATCCCGCTTGCGGTGAAGGAATCGGCCAGAAGCCTGCTCTCCCGTGTCTGGGCCTGGTCGGTCAGCGCGACACGGATATTCCGGATGTCGTAGTTGACCACATAACCGAAGACCAATAGCTGGATGAGGGGCGCCGCGATCAGGATCACGCGGTTTTTCCGCTCGCGGAAGAGCTGGATGAATTCCTTGCGGATCATCTCCCGGATGCGAAGCCGGCTCATAACCCCTCCCGCTTCAGCACCGCGCAGTTGAGCGCCGCCAGGACGGCAAACATGACCGTCAGGATCAGCATATCCGGCCAAAGGTCGGCGAAACCGAGGCGCCGAAGATAGATTCCGGCCAGGATGTCGATGTAATACGTGGCCGGAACGAAATAGGTGACGGCCTGGAGAACCTTCGGCATGTTGATGATCGGGAAAACGAAATTCGACAGGAGCAACGACGGCAGATAGGTGATCAGCACGGCCGCCTGGTTGGCGATCATCTGCGATTTCGTCACGGACGAGATCAGCAGGCCGAGCGTCAGCGCAACGAGAATGTAGAGCGAAGAGGCGAGGATCATCAGAAGGAAGCTCGACTTCATCACGACGCCGAAGAGGACCTGCCCCATCAGGATCGAGACCAGCACATCGATGAGGGTGATCGCGAAATAGGGGATCGCCTTGCCGATGAGGAATTCCCCCGCCCGGACGGGGAGGGAGCGGATCGTTTCCATCGTGCCGTTTTCATACTCCCGGGCAATGACGAGCGACGTCAGCATGGCGCCGACAATCATGATGATGATGGCGATGATCCCCGGAATGATAAAGTTTCGGCTCTCCAGGTCCTCGTTGAACCAGACCCGGATCCTCCCGTCGACCGGCAGCCTGATCTTTTCCATCCCCTGCCGGTCGAGGTAATCGACCAGCAGCTTCCGGTTGTAGCTTTCGACGAAGCCGCTGATGTATGCGCGGGAAATTCCGGCGAAGTTCGGATCGCTTCCGTCGAGCAGGATCTGGAGGGCGGTTTCCCGGTCGGACCGGAGATCCGCCGTCCACCCCGGAGGAATGATCACCGCCAGTGTCGTCCGGCCGAAATCGAGTTCCCGGGTGACGGCGCGGCTGTCGGGGAGGCGGGCCACGATCCGGAAATAGGGGGAGGCGCCGAGACGGCGGATAAAATCACGGCTCAAGTCCGTTCGGTCCTGATCGACGACGACCGTCTCGATGTGATCGACATCGAGACTGAGCGCATAGCCGAACAGAAGAATCAGCAGAAGCGGCAGCGCGAAGGCCAGGTAGAGGCTCCGGAAGTCCCGGAGCAGGTGGTAGATCTCCTTGCGCACGATCGCCCGGATATTTCTCAGATTCACGCGCGTTCCCTTCCCGCTTTCCCGACGGGGCCGTCCGCGGCCCTCCATCGGAAAAGGACAACGGACTCCCTATTTTTCACCGTTTCTTTCCGACATCAGCGCAACGAACGCGTCGTTGAGGTCCGCGTCGGACTTTTCCGGACAGGCCCCGTGGATGATCTCTTCAGGGCTTCCCGAGGCGACAATTCGCCCTTCGTTGATCATGACGATCCGTTCGCAATGGTGCGCCTCATCCATGTAGTGGGTCGTGACGAAAATGGTGATCCCCTCCGAGGCGATCTTTCGAATGAAATCCCAGAAACGGCGTCGGGTGATCGGATCGACGCCGGAGGTCGGCTCGTCCAGGAAGAGGATCCGCGGGCGGTGAAGCAGCGCGCAGCCGAGCGCGAGGCGCTGACGCCACCCCGGCGGAAGGTCCCGCGTGAGGCGGTCTCTCGCCTCTTTGAGCCGCGTTGTTTCGAGGACCCAGTCGATCCGTTCCGCCCATTCCCGCTGCGGTACGCTGTAAACCCCGAGGTAGAAGCGGAGGTTCTCGAAGGGGGTCAGATCCTCGTACAACGAAAACTTTTGGGACATGTAGCCGATCGCATGTTTGACTTCCTCGGTTTCCGTCAGGATGTCGTGCCCGGCGACCTTTGCCTCTCCCGACGTGGGCGCGAGGATGCCGCAAAGCATCCGGATCGTCGTGGATTTCCCGGATCCGTTCGATCCCAGGAACCCGAAGATCTCGCCGGGGCGGACCGAGAAGGAAATCCGGTTCACGGCGACAAAATCCCCGAAACGCTTTTCGAGCTCCCGCACGACGATCGTTCCCGAACGGTTTTCCCCGTCAGCGACCATCGGGAATCCTCCCCGTTTGGGCGTGATCCGCCTTTCGGTCATCGCCCTTTTGCCCCGGCCCGAAGGCATCTTGCGCAAGATCCGCATCCGCCGCCCCGATCCGCTCGATGATCGCCTCCTCGAGGGTCGGGTAGATGCCGCGGAGCCGCTCCGGGGTTGCCGTGTCCAGGAGTTCCGACCGGTGCATCAGCGCCAGCCGGTCGCACCGCTCTCCCTCGTCGAGATAGGCTGTGGAGACGAGGATGGTCATCCCCTTTTCGCGCATTCGGCCGAGGATTTCCCAGAACTCGTGGCGGGAGACGGGATCGACGCCGTTGGTCGGCTCGTCGAGGATCAGGAGTTTCGGCTCGTGCACCAAAACGCAGGCGAGCCCCAGTTTCTGCTTCATCCCGCCGGAAAGTTTTCCCGCCGGCCGGTCGGCAAAGGGAAGGAGATTGGAAAAGCCGAGGTAGAGGGCCTTCCGCGCGTTTCGCTCCGTGCCGCGGATCCCGAAGATGTTCAGGAAGAAATCGATGTTTTCCTCGACCGTCAGATCCTGGTAGAGGCCGAAACGCTGGGGCATGTAACCGATCCGATCCTTGACGGCCGCCCGGTCTGAAACGACGTCCAGCCCGTCGATCGTGATCCGGCCTTCTGCAGGCTTGAGCATGGTTGCCGCCGTCCGCAGCAGCGTGGATTTCCCCGCTCCGTCCGACCCGACGAGGCCGAAGATCGCCCCCCGATCCACGGTCAGCGAGACGTTGCGAACCGCCTCGTTCTCACCGAAACGGCAGGAAACCCGCTCGACCCGGACGAACGGATCCGTTGCTTTTCCCCCTTCCGTTTCCGGCGTTCCGGACGCATCGGGCTCAGCGTAACCATGCATCGGCCGGCATCCCTGACTTGAGTTCCATGGCGGGGTTGGGGATGGAGATCTTGACGAGGTAAACGAGCTTGACCCGCTCCTTCTTCGTCTGGATGATCTTGGGTGTGAATTCCCCCTCCGGGGAAATGAACGTGACCGTACCGGAAAACGATTTTCCCGGGAAGGTGTCCACGCGGACCTCCGCCTTTTGGCCCGGCTTGACCCTGCCGATCTCCGTCTCCTCCACGAAGATCTTCAGATCGACCGTATCCAGTCGGGAAAGGGTCAGAACCTCCCGCCCCGGCGTCACCACCTCGCCGGGCTCGATGTTTCGGCTGGTGATGACACCGGCCGAAGGCGCCTTCAACCGGGCGTACTCAAGCTGGATCGACGCCTGATCGACGGCGGCGCGGGCCGCTGCCGTCGCCGCGCGGGCCGCGTCGATGTCCTTGCGGGCGGCATCAATCCGCATCAGGTTGCTTCGGGCCTGCCGGAGAACGGCCTTGCCCTCCTCCAGCCTTGCCTCGGCCGCACGGATCGTCTCCTCTCGGCTTCCCTCTATTGCCAGCTCGTAGGCCTCCCGGCTCCGCTCGTATTCCCGGAGGGTCGTCTCGTGCCGGAGGCGGACGGCGTCCCACTCCTTTTCGGAGACGGTTCCCTTTTGGAAGAGATTCTCGTAACGGGCCAGGTTCCTCTTGGCATCCTGCAGAACGGCAGACGCGCCCTGCATGGCCTGATTCGCGCGCTCGATCTCCTGTGTCCGGGTCCCGGCCCTGATTTCGTCCAGTTGGGAGGCCAGCGTGCGCACGCCCGCCTCGGCCCTGGCGACTTCCGCGGGGAGGGTTCTTTCGAGAACCGCATGCATCGCTTCCGCCTGTTCGCTGCCTCTGAGCGATCGTTCGTGGTTGGCCTTGGCCTGTTCGAGGCGGGAGTGGAGCTCCGCCGGATCCGTCTCGGCCAGAAGCTGATCCTTCGAGACGGTTTGCCCCTCCTGCACATGAACCTTGAGAATGCGTCCGCCGGTCTGGAACGACAGTCGGGACTGGACGGCTTCGATCGTTCCGGAGTAGGAAAGCTCTCCCGACCCGGCCTTCTGCTGGCCGCGATATACATAGAAGGCCGTTCCGACCACAAGCGCCAACACGATGATGAGGGCAATGCGTTTCTTCAAGGGTTGCCTCCCTCAATGAATTTCGTCATTTCTTACCATCTTTCATTCGAAAAAAAAATCATTTTGACGAACCGCCGCGGGTGGGTTCGGAGATTGAGCGATCCGGCACGCTGGTGTCGCTGGAGGAGCCTCGGGGAACGGTTTGATCCCCGGACAATGGCACTGGACCATTTCAGACGAACCTGCTAAAAGAGACCAGTGGAATCGAGAGGATGGGTGGTCCGGCGCAACCGTGTTCCCCGGATTCGCGTGAGGTTCCGGGCAGCCGTGGTCCGGAAGAAAGCCGTCATTGTCAGGAGAGCCCAAAATGAAGTTCAGCCCTTCCATGATGAGTTATTTTTTCCAGCGGGAAAGCACCAAGCGAAACATCCGCCAACTTCTGAAGTTTGTGTTGGTGCTGATGTTCCTGGTGATCGTTTTCAGCGTGGCCTTTCATTTTCTCATGGCGCTGGAGGGGAAGAACCATTCGTGGATCACCGGATTTTACTGGACGCTCACGGTGATGTCGACGCTCGGCTTCGGGGACATCACGTTTAACACGGATCTGGGGAGGGCTTTTTCCATCGTGGTGCTTCTGTCCGGGATGGTCTTCCTGCTGACTTTGCTTCCTTTCACCTTCATCAAGTTCTTCTATGCTCCGTGGATCGAGGCCGAGTCCAGGAAGCGGACGCCGCAGGAGCTGCCGCCGGAGACCCGGGGCCATGTGATCATTACGAACCACGATACGGTCACAATGGCCCTGATTGAGAAGCTGACGGCCCACAAAGTCGACTATGTCGTCGTGGTGGAGGATTTCAAGCGCGCTCTGGAACTGTACGATACGGGCGTCCGGGTGGCGGTGGGCAATGTGGACGATCCGGAAACCTACCGGAAGCTGCGCGCCGATCGGGCGGCCCTGATCGTCGCCACCAACCGCGACGAAATCAACACGAATATCACCTTCACCGTTCGGGAGCTGAGCGAGGGGGTTCCCATCATCACCACCGCCGATTCGCCCTATTCGCTGGATATCCTCCAGATGGCGGGCAGCACGAAGGTGTTGCAGATCTATGATATGCTGGGGCGCTCCCTGGCCGCATGGACGGTGGGCGGGGATTGCAAAGCGAACGTTATCGGCCGTTTTGACGAACTGATCATCGCCGAATTTCCGGTGGTGGGCACCCCGCTGGTGGGAAAGACGCTGGTCGAGAGCAAGCTGCGCGAGAAGTTCGGGGTGAATGTCGTGGGCATCTGGGAGAGGGGACGCTTCGAAGTTCCCCGGGCCGATAGCCGGATCGAGCGTACCAGCGTTCTGCTGCTGGCCGGCACCGAGAAAAGTCTGGCGGCCTATGAAGAGGTGTATGCCTTTTACCACATCTGCAATCTGACGGTGGATCCGGTGCTCATCGTTGGAAGCGGCCGGGTAGGGGACACGATTGCCCGAAGGTTCAAGGAGCGGGAAAGTCCCTATCTGGTCATTGAAAAAAATCCGAGGAGGCTGGAGGATGAAAAGCATTATGTGGTCGGGGATGCCGCCGACATCCAGACATTGCAGAGGGCCTGGATCGAAAAAGCCCCGGCCGCCCTGATTACCACCCACGATGATGCCACGAACATTTATCTGACAAAGTACCTTCGGAGCCTGAGGCCGGACATGCAGATCCTCAGCCGCGCCAACCTGGACCGAAACGTCTCCACGCTTCACCGCGCCGGAGCCGACTTTGTAATGTCCTATGCGTCGCTGGGCGCGAACGCCATCTTCAACTTCTTGAAAAACGAGGACACGTGGATGCTTGCCGAAGGGCTCAACATCTTCCACCTGAAGGCGCCGGAAACGCTTGCCGGCAAAAACCTGGCCGACTCGCGGATCAGGGAGATCACGGATTGTTCCGTCGTGGCCATCAAGGAGGAAAACCTCCTGTTCATCAACCCCGATCCGCAGAGGCCGATCAAGCCGAATGCGGTGCTGGTGCTGATCGGCAACAATGAAGGGGAACGAAAGTTTCTCAAGGTCTTTGCATCCTGAATCCCTGAGACACGACATTCATTTCCTTTTTGGTACTGTGCCCCCGGGGGTTGTGTTCTTGCCCTTGAGTTCGATCTTTTTCAGCCGGTACTGGACATAGGCATCGCGGATCGCGATATAAGGGTCGATGGCGGCCCCTTGAAGCGCCTCATAGTCGCCGATGCGCAGCGAGGTGGCGTTCACCAGATCACAAACCCTGGCCCCTGCACTCACATACCAGGGGTCCACGTAAAAGAATGGGCGCAGGAACGAATCTCCAACCAGCCCCAACGTGTCGCGCGGACTGGAGGAACCAAAGATCGGCCAGTTGATATAGAATCCCTGACCGATTCCGTAGGAGCCCAGGGTCTGGCCGAGATCCTCATCCTGCTCGTCAAAGGCGATTTCCTTGTTGGATGCGAGGTCCAGAAAACCGGCGAACCCGAAAAGGGTGTTGACCAGGAAGCGGCCCAGCTCCTTTTCCGCCCCCGCGAAATTCAGCTGAAGCGCGCAATTGACGAAACGGACCGGGAACCCGAGGTTTTTGAAAAAGTTGTCCACGCCGATTCTCGCGGGTTCGGGAACCGCCTGGCTGTATCCCTGTGCCACCGGTTTGAGAACCCAGAAATAGAGCTTGTCGTTGAAGTGGTACATGCTTCGGTTGAAGGGTTCCAGCGGATCGGCGATGGAGGCCTTTTTCTCCTCCTGCACATCTTCGAAATCTTCGAAATCGGTGATATCCCCGAATTCGTCGGACGGTTGGGTTTCCGTTGCCATGGACGTTTTCGGGGAAGTCGAAGCCGGCGGGGACGCCGGGGCAAGGACGGTCTCCTGTTCGACGACAGGGGGTGCCGTTCCCGGCGTCGAAGTGACGGCGGGATCGGGACTGTGTGCGCATCCCGCAACAAAAGAAATCAGCAATAGAACCGGGAACCAGTGTGTTTTCATCGGACTCCCGCCCTATTGCTCCTTTACCTTCTCGCGCAAGGTTTCCAACAGGTGTTCGGGTGGGTTTTTGGAAAGGATGTCGTTGAACTGCGTGCGATAATTCAGAACCAGGCTGACGTTCTCGACGACAACGTCATAGACCTTCCAGTGGCCCTCCTTCAGAATCACCCGATAATAGATCGGGATCTCCTTCGAGGCGGTCACGATCTTTGTTTGCACCTCGGCCTGGGTCTCCGAAAGAGGGATTTCCTTGTCAAAAATAATTTTTTCGTTGGTGTAGTCAAGGATTTTGTCGACGTATGCCTTTTCAAGCACCTGCCGGAAGAGCTTGACGAACTCCTGTCGCTCGGCGGTGTTCAAACGGTTCCAGTTCCGGGACAGGGTGCGTTTCCCGAGTTCGATATCATCGAACAGGTCGTTGTAAATCAGACGGAGCTTTTCCTTTTTGACCTCCTTGGCCGATTCGGCCTTGAGTTTCGGGTCGCGCAAAACCTCGAGCCCCCTGTTGACGTTGAGCTGAACCGTGTCCAGCGGCGCGCCGGCCCAAGCGGGAGCAAACAGAAACAGCGAAATCAAGACGCACAAGACGATAAAGTTTCTTTTCACGGCGAGTCCCTCTCCATTTTAAGCAGATGCGGCTATTTTTTCTTTACGTCTCCGAAGGCATACTTGCTGACCAGCTCCGCGACGTCCAACGGCGGCTGGGTTTCGGTGATCGTTCCTCCCGGTTTCAAAATTTCACCGGCGCCTCCCGGGTCGATGCTGATATACATGTCTCCGATGAGCCCTTCGGTTTTGATTGAGGCGATGGCGTCGTCATGAATCCTGATGTCGTTCCGGATGCGAAGCTCCACCAGCGCTTTCTGTTTTTCCTGATCCATCGAGAGTTTCCCCACCCGTCCGACCTCGATGCCCGCGATATAGACCAGGCTCCCGGTTCTCAGCCCCGTGACGGTGGTGAAAGGGGCGTAGAGGGGATAGCGGTTGTCTCCCCACAGCTCGACATGCCCCAGCTTCACCGTCATGTATCCGATGCAGATGAGTCCGATCACCAGAAAGATCCCGACCGTCGTTTCCATGGTGTATTTCTTCATGTTATGACCTCCTCGAGTCGCAGCGAACCCGGGCAATTTCGATTTGTCGGTTTTTGGCCTCGTTGACGACCGGGGTAATGTCGGCAACGGGCTCACCGAGGGCGATGCCGGCCAGGACGGCCAATTCGACGCACCCGTCCTCCCTGGTCTGTTCATGACCGGAGGCCCGGAGGCCGGTGACGCTCCATTCCTGGAACTCCCTGGCGAAGTTTTCCAGCATGCTTTCCGTTTCCGCCAGGTCCGAATAGGGAAGCGCGGTCACGAATTCGCTCTGCTCCAGGCGGGTGGAGAAACCCCCGATGGCGCCGAAGTGTCTGTCGATATACAATCCCAGGTTCCGGATGATCTCCTGTGCCGCTTCGTATTCCGAGCCTGTCCGGATCGCATCCAGCCCGACCAGCGAAAACAGGACGATACAAAAGGTGGCGCCACGACCCTTCTGAGCCAACTGGGCGTAATGCATCACCTTGAACTGCCGCCGGGAATAGAGACCGGTCAGCTCGACCTGCAACCCTTCGAGGCTGCGGATGACCTCTTCCTTGAACGGGTGGTCGAAATCCTCCAACTCCTCGGGAGAACCCTGGAAGACAATCGATTTCTCGTAGAGGGCCAGAATCCGGTTCGAGATGAAATAGACATCCGGGATTTCGTGGCTGACCATAATCGCGGTGAATCCGAACTTCCGCTGATACTGGGCGATCATGCCCAGGATCGCGTTTTTCCGGACCGGATCCTGTCCGGATGTGGGTTCATCGAACAGGACGATTCGCGGATCGGTCACCAAAGCCCGCGCCAGCGCGACCCGCTTTTGCATGCCTCCCGAGATTTCCGACGGGTATTTGTGGATCGCATCCTCCAGTTCCGTCTGTTCGATTCTGGCCATCACCCGGCGATCGATTTCATTTTTGTCCAGGCGCGTCGTTTCGCGAAGCGGAAGGGCAATGTTGTCGTAGACGTTTATGGAGTCGAAGAGCGCGTTGTCCTGAAACATGTAGCTGATCCGGGAGAGACGGGAGGCTCTCTCTTTTTCGTCCATGTCGTGCAGCGGTTTTCCCTGGAAGAGAATGGTTCCCTCGTCCGGCCGGATCAAACCGATGATGTGCTTGAGGAGCACGCTTTTTCCCGAACCGCTCAGCCCGATGATGGTCGTCACCTGACCTTCGTAGATCTTCAGGTTGATTCGATCCAGGACGGTCCGGGAATCGAAGCGCTTGGTGACATCCCTGAATTCGATCAACGGTTCATCCATATCGTCCTCAGATCAGCAGGGAGGTCACAACGTAGTCGGACACCAGGATCAGAACGCAGGAGAGCACGACGGAAGAGGTCGTCGAAAACCCGACGGCCTTCGCGCCGCGGCTGTCTGAACGCATATGTGCGAAGTAGCCCTGGTAACAGGAGACCGTGGAGACAATGACGGCAAAAACGATCGCCTTGACGAAGCCGTCGGTGAGATCCTTCATATCCATGCTGGCCTGAACGCGATAGATATAGGTTCCGGCGTTTGCGCCCATCAGCAAAACCCCGGAGACATAGCCGCCGAAGATGCCGATGAGGTCGAACAGGGCAGTCAGCAGAGGGAAACTGACGACCGAAGCGGCGATTCTCGGGCTGATGAGGTAGCGGAGCGGGTTGATGCGCATGGTGTCCAGCGCGTCGATCTGTTCGGAAATCCGCATGATGCCGATCTCGGCGGCCATGGCCGAGCCTGACCGGGCCGCGATCATGATGGCCGTGAGAACCGGTCCCATTTCCCGAACCAGGCTCAGGGCCACCAGAGTGCCGAGGGCCCCCTGCGCGCCGAATTTCACGAGGGCATGGTAGGATTGAAGGCCCAGCACCATCCCGGTGAAGAACCCGACCAGCAGGACGATCATCGAGGACTTGGCGCCGATATAATAGATCTGCTGGACGATTTTCGACAGCTGTTTGGCTTTGAAAATCTGAAGGAGGGCCAAGCAGAGGAAAATGAACGATGCGCCCATCTGGTTGACCCAGCCGATGACCGTCCTGCCGAGAGCGGCAAACGGCATGGTCAACCATCTGCCGGGTTGCGCTCCCGTTCCGTTTCCCTCCAGATCCCGGATTTTTGAATTCCGCTCCATCGAAGCCCCCACGGTATGTCGTTTTCATATCATCATTGCCGGGGGAATGCCAACATTTCAAGCCTTGGTTTATGGGGAACGGTTTATGATGTCTCCAGTGCGATCCGTAAAACCTCCATCATTTCATCCACGAAGTGAAAGGTGATCTCCTTCTTGACCTTGGCCGGCACCTCCTCCAGGTCCTTCCGGTTCCACTTCGGCAGGATGATGGTCCGGACGCCGGCCCGGTGCGCGGCCAGCACCTTCTCCTTGATTCCCCCTACCGGAAGAACCAGCCCGCGCAGCGTAATCTCGCCGGTCATTGCCAGATCCCTCTTTACCGTTTTGTTGGTCAGCAGCGAGGTCAGCGAGGTGAGCATGGTGACCCCTGCCGACGGCCCGTCCTTCGGGATCGCTCCGGAGGGGACATGGATGTGGATGTCCGTTCCCTCGAAGAAATCCTTTGCGATTCCGAGTTGTTCTGCATTGGTCCGGATGAAGCTCAGCGCCGCGGTGGCCGATTCCTTCATCACGTCGCCAAGCTGTCCGGTCAGGGTAAGCCCTCCCTTGCCCGTCATCGATGTGGACTCGACGAAGAGGATATCTCCGCCGACCGGTGTCCATGCCAGCCCCCGAACGACGCCGGGCTTGGCGGTCCGGACGTCCGCCTCATCGGTCACCCGGACGGGGCCGAGGATGCGGTGGAGATCGCGCACGGCGACCGTGGCCTTTTCGATATCTCCCGCGGCGATCTGGCAGGCCACGCTGCGGCAGACAGAGGCGATCTCCCGTTCGAGGTTCCGAACCCCCGCCTCGCGCGTATAGCCGGTGACGATCCGGGCGATCGCGCTCCTCATGATCCGGATCTGCTCCGGTTTCAGCCCGTTTGCCTCGATCTGCCTCGGAATCAGATAGCGCCGGGCGATCCGGATCTTCTCGTCGAGGGTATAGCCGGGCAGCTCGATCACCTCCAGCCGGTCTCGAAGCGCGGGCGGAATCGTCTCGAGGATGTTGGCCGTCGTGATGAACATCACGTGCGACAGGTCGAACGCAACGTCCAGATAATGGTCCGTGAAGCAGGCGTTCTGTTCGGGATCGAGGACCTCCAGCAATGCCGCCGAGGGATCGCCGCGGAAATCGCTCCCGACCTTGTCGATTTCGTCGAGCATGAAAACGGGATTGTTCGATTCCGCCCGTCTCATCCCCTGGATGATCCGGCCGGGGAGGGCCCCGACGTAGGTTCTCCGGTGGCCGCGGATCTCCGCCTCGTCGCGCACGCCGCCCAGCGAGATGCGGATGAACTTGCGGCCCAGCGCCCGGCCGATGGAGTGCCCGAGCGAGGTCTTGCCCGTCCCCGGGGGTCCGGCGAAACAGAGGATCGGCCCCTTCGAATCGGGTTTCAGCTTGCGGACGGCAAGGTATTCGATGATCCGCCTTTTCGCCTTTTCAAGGCCGTAATGGTCCTCGTCCAGGACACGCCGCGCTTTTTTGATGTCGAGGTTGTCTTCGGTCTTCTCCTTCCAGGGCAGCGAGGTCATCCAATCCAGATAGGTCGCCGCGACCGTGTATTCCGCCGAAGAGGGGTGCATTTTGGAGAGCCGGGAGAGCTCGCGTTCCGCCTCCTTTTTCGCCTCCTCCGGAAGGTTTTTCTTCTCGATCTTCTCCCGGTACTCCTCGATCTCGACCTTATCGTCGTCCGTCTCTCCCAGTTCCTTGCGGATTGCGCCGAGCTGCTGTCGAAGGTAATATTCCCGCTGGCTCTTGTCCATGTCGTCCTTGACCTGGCTCTGGATCTTGCTGCCCAATTCCAGGATCTCCACCTGGTGGTTGACCAGTCGCGTCACATGGCGGAGGCGCTCCTTCACGTCGAGCATCTCGATGACCTTCTGCTTCTCTTCGATCGGGGCGTTGATCACGGAGGTGATGATGTCGGCCAGCACGCCGGGATCGGTCACGGTCTTGGCCATCGCGCCGAACTCCTGGGGCAGGAATGGGGAGAGCTTCACGATCCGGTCGAAGAGTCCGACGAGGTTTGCCATCAGCGCCTCGATTTCGAGGTCTCTGATTTCCTTTTCCTCCAGATTTTCCACGCGGGCGACCAGATAGGGCTCTCCCTCCAGCAGTTCGAGAATGCGGAACCGGCCGAGCCCCTGGAGCAGGAGCTGGGTCTTGTTGTCGGCGGTTTTGGCCATCCGGAGGATCACGACACTCGTGCCCACGCTGTTGAAGTCCTCTATTTTGTGCGTTCCCTCCGTCGGTTCCTCGGACTTTTTCAGCATGGCGAGTCCGATCAGGCGGTCTCCGGCCATCGCCTTGTCGATCAGGCTGATTGCCGAAGTTCCCGAGACCTCGAGCGGAAAGAGCATTTTCGGAAAGACGAAGGCGCCGGAGATCGGCAGCACCGGAAGGATGGCCGGAATATCTGCGATCTTCAGTTCTTCAGACGGTTTTTGCGGCATGAACACCTCCAATCAATCGCAAGCAGAATCAACTGCCCTCGATGCGGATTTTATAAACCCGGTCCGGCGGGCGCTTGGTCAGTCGGATCTCCAGGATGCCGTCCCGGTATAGAGCTTTGGCCGTTCCGATCTCCACGGGAACGGGAAGAGCAATGTCCCGCTCGAATCGGCCGCAGGGAATCTCTGCAAGACGATAGCAGCCACGTTCCCCCCGAGCAACGCCCTCCCGGACGCCCGAAAGTTTGACCATTCCGGGGCCGACCTCCAGTTCGATCTCATCCCGCAAAACACCGGCGATATCGGCCAGGATGATCATCTCATCCCCTATTTCATAGATGTCGATCTGAGGCCGCCACCGCTGCCGGGAGAGGGTAAACCGCGGCTGGGCCGCGCGCACCATTTCCTCCACGCTTCGGCGGAATTCGGATTCGACGTTCTCCAGACTGTCCACGAATTTGATCTTGATGTAATCCATATTCGACTCCTGTTGCCCGGAAATGCCGTGAAGACCGCCCTTCGGTTTCGGACCGTTGGGATCGGTCTTCTGTTCCGTGACCGCAAACTCTCATGGTCAAGATATGCACGCAATCCGGAAGCGTCAAGGGAGAGATGTGGATCGGTGTGATGCTTTCCGGGGCAATGTGTTGCAAGACGGGAAATGGCGAACCCGATCCCGATCCGGACTGTCAGTAAGGAACGACATTCACAATCGGACGATACAGAAAAAGATTCTTCCGGATGAAATTGATCCGCTGTTCCACATCGTCGAGCGAATTGCAGACGTAGGTCGTGACCAGCTTCTCCTCTCGCGCAAACTGGATGTGCTCTTTCCCCGCGTAGCAGAAATTGCCCGCATGATACCGGGGATGCCCCGGATTCACTTCCGGGATCGCCGTGATCAAAGCCTCCGGATCGGACCAGGGGCCCTCCGGCCTTTCCGCGGATCGGTACAGCATCCGATCCCCCTTGTTGTCCGCGGACAGGTAAACGGCGATCCACCGCTTGCGCCCTTCATGGTATCGGACACTCAGCTCCGAAACGCAGGCATCCAATACGATTTTGGCCTTCGCCGGATCCAGTCCCTTCCGCCAGGTGTCGTCCTGGGCATAATACTCCATGGCCGTCTCCGGATCGTGAAGCCGGTCCGTCGGGATGCGGACCAGGATGTTCCCCAAAACCGCCGGGGCCTCCTCCGAGGGCACGCAGAACGGATAGAAATAGACCATCTTGCCGTAGACGACGGATGTCGCGGCCAGCGCGGCGACACCGGGGGGAACGGCCGCCGACCAATCCAGGTATTCCACCGACCAGTCACCCGGATCCCGGCCATGATAATTCCGGATCATCGCGATTTTGTGCCCGGCGATCCTGAATTTGAACGGACCCTCGATTTTGGGATCCGCCTCGATGACGACCAGCGGAATGTAGAGCCTGTCCTCTGCCTTGAACGGGTCCTGCGGCCACATCCACTCCGGATCGCCGAAAAAGGAGACGAATCGGCCCTGCTTTTTCTTCAGGAAATAGCGGATGTCGAATTCGCCCCCATCGCCGCAGGTCGATATCGCCAGGGTCGTCCCCAGTACGATATCCATGTCCACCCTGTCCCGCCTGCCCTCGTGATCGGAGACAAAGGTGTCGCCGAAGAGCCAGAGAGTCCTTCCGTGATCCAGCAATATGGAATAGGCGCCGTCTCCCCCATACCAGCCGTCACGGTCGGGAAATCCGGGGATGCAGTCGGCCCCGCCGGACAGGGTTAGACGACAACACCCACCGAGAAAAAGGAGAACAAAAAGCGCCGGCAGGATCGCCTGCAACACACGATTGTGCAATGATCTCCTCACGGATCGATTCGTTGCGGCGTTCATTGTCCCAGGACGGATTGCGGCTGCGAGCTCACGGGCCAAAGCCCTCCTCAACCGGAAGGAAGACCACGAAGGAATCTTTTACGCGGATTTTCTGATGATCCTGTGTGTTGACGTCGGTCGATTTCCGATCTCTATATTTCATCCCAGACCGAGGCTTCCTCGGAGGGCACCGGAATGACCAAAACCGGCATTTTCGCCCGATCCATGACCGATCGCGATACGCTTCCCAGGAATGTCTGCTCCAGGAAACCCTTGCCGTGCCTCCCGAGGACCATCAAATTGCAGCCCTCCTGCTCCGCCGCCTTCAGGATTTCCTGTGCAGGATCGCCGTTTTCCACAAGAATCTTGGCGATCCGCTCCATGCAGGCCAGATTCTTTTTTTGGTCCACCCTGTCGCAGAAATTCCGAATGCGGTTTCGGATGACGGCCTCAGCGGCCTCGCGCTGGTCTTGATATAGTTTGTCCGTGCGGGTCCCATAGGCGCTTGCGGGTATGGTCTCGATGACGTGCAGCATGCAAATCTTCGCATCATATTTTTTGGCCATGTCCACCGCGTGATAAAAAGCATAAACGGAATTTTTGCTCAGGTCGGTTGTGTACAGGATCTTTTTAACTTGAGGGATCATCTCTCTATCCTCCATGTTCCTTTCACCGAATCACAGACTCCCGAGGCCTGCCGCGTAAACGCTCTTCTTTGGGAATCTCAATATACGCAGAACGATCCTGGGTGTCAAAGTGATTTTCCTACTTGATTTTCCTACGCTATTTTTTCGCGTAGGATTGACCGGCAAAAACGGCCCGGACGGTGGCGGCGGATCTTGCATCCCGCAGACGTCCCATGCGGTCGGCCTCTTGCTTCTGCAGAGCCCGGACGTTCTTCAGAATCGCCTCGAGCTTATCCGCGGGGAACTTGACCGCCCCGTTCTCATCCATGTGAATGATTTCGCCCGGGCAAACGTCCATCCCTCCCACCGATACGGGAACATTGACGGCATGCACCGCCATTTCGCCGTGCCCGGCGCATACGCCGCTCAACATGTACTGGAATTTCATCGGGCGGATCTCGTCAATATCGCGCGAAGGACCGTTGGAAACGACCCCCAAACAACCCACGGCCTTCATCGCCGCGGTCATGTTGCCGCCCGACAGTCCGACCTTGCCTGCGATGTCACTCGGAAAGTTCTGCTGCAGGACCAGGACGGTCGGTTTCAGGGACGCATCGAGCGCATCGATGACATCCATGAAGGTGAGCCGCCTAAAACCCGGATCGGGCAAACCGTATACGCAGGTGACCGCATAGCCCGCAATCCTTCCGAGCTCGGGGTACATGCAGCGAATCGTCTGGTCGGTGTACCAGTTTTCGGTCCAGGGATTGTAAAGCCCCAGGCAGAGAGGGTTCGAGGGATAGGTGGCCACCACGTTCGTGATGGACGGGGTATCGAAATTCCGGAGCGCCTGCAGCATCTTCTGTTCGTTCATCTTGGTCATATCGATCACCCCCCCTGTCATGCCTATGATTTTGTCATTGGTTGAAATGTCATCGCTCTTCCGTTCCGTTTTTTGTTGCCGGTCCGCCCCCGATCGTGCCGAGGAGGGACTTCAGGGAACGCGACTCCCTTCCCGAAAGAGCCCCGTAATAGAGAGCG
>JAXGRQ010000044.1:0-18399 GCA_040765725.1 Syntrophales bacterium | reverse complement strand
CCCCTCACCATTCTAGGCGCAGAAGATA
The DNA here is from genome assembly GCA_040765725.1 of Syntrophales bacterium. GTDB lineage: Bacteria > Desulfobacterota > Syntrophia > Syntrophales > UBA5619 > UBA5619. Next base: position 18,371 of record JAXGRQ010000044.1, on the reverse strand, counting down.
TGTCGCGGATTTATCTCGCTATCCTGGAGGTGATGGGGATACAAATCGATTCGCAGGTCACCTTTTCAGTCCACGAATCTTGAAAAGTATCGCTATTCTGCATGCCGACGTCCGATCTAAAATACACATGGAACACCGAGAGGCCCAGAGCCGGAGCAGGTCTGCAGAAGATGTTTTTCGGGAAACGTGCGTAAAGTACACTGAGGATGAAAATTCAGGTTCATCCTGTTTACATGTACCTCCTCACAAACACATCTGCCAAGACATCCTCCAAGGGAAATTGGAGCGACGAGAAGAACGACGAAGGGAGACGAGGCTCTGGGATTAAAGGACAAAATCATCATATGACCAAACCTGTCTTCCTTCAGGAAATAAAAAATCGAGATAAATCGCTTCGATGCGCCGAGATTCTGTTTTGTAAGCAAAACCGCGATTTTTATAATCATTTTTCCATGCCTACCGCTGCCGGTTCGTCCCGATGACCCCCGAGAGCAGCTGCCCTAGCCCGGATACGATCCGGCTCATCGCCTCCGCCTCCGGCAGAGGGATCTTCAGGTAGGTCTTCCCGGTCGCATCATCCCGGCCGAGAACCCCCTGCAGGACTTTTTGGAGAGATGGAACGCCGTCGCCCAGTGGCGTCGGACCGCTGCCCGTGTCAGTGTCTTCCCGCACGCCGGTCGGTTGGGCGATCATTTTGCTCAGGCTCATGAGGAACTGCGCGCCGCTCACCAGCAGGCTGTTCAGGGTCTCCGCCCCGGCTTCCGTTTCAACCTTGGTTCCCTCTCCGGCGCGGGTTCCAGGTGCAGTCACGGCCGCGGCGCCGACGTCGGTTTCGACTCCAGCTTGCGCGCCGACTGGTAGTCCGTCTTCGGCCCGTTCCCTGATCTCGGCCGCCCCTTCGTCCGCCGCGGCTTCGATCCGCTCCTGCCGTCCCAGCTCCGGATCGGCCGGCGACAGCGGCTCGACGGCCTCCTCCACCGACTGGATGAACTTCTCCATCCCGGTCTCACCCACCATTACCACGTTGCCTCCGTCTTCGTCCAAAACCCCGGCAAAGAGCGATTTTTTGAAGCGCAGCAGTTCCAGGATGCGCTCTTCGATGGAGGCGCGGCTGACGAAGTTGAGCACCCGCACCGTCCGGTCCTGACCCATCCGGTGGACGCGGCCGATCCGCTGCTCCAGGATAGCCGGGTTCCAGGGGATATCCACGTTGACGACCACGGAGCCGCTCTGGAGGTTCAGGCCGACGCCGCCCGCGTCGGTGGAGAGAAACACTTTGCAGGCCGACTCCTCCTTGAACCGTTTCATCAATGCTCCCCGGTTCTTGGACGGAACGCTCCCGTTGAGATGGACGTAGCCGATGCCGTTTCTCCCCAACATGTCTTCGATCAGCTCGGTCATTCGCAGCCACTGGCTGAAGACCACTGCCTTTTCACCCCCTTCGACCACGAGTTCCTTCAGCAGGATCTCCAGCTCTTCGATCTTCGGCCCGTGCACGGTGGTGTGATCGACGAGGTAGGTGTTGTCCGCCGCCATGCGCATCATGGCCAGGGCAATTTGCATCCGCCTCTGGTCCGCCTCGCACAGGAACCGGTAGCGCCGCCACTTGGCAACGAGCTTCGCCACGATTTCCCTGTACTCGTCGTGCAGCGCTTGCTGTTGCGGAGTCAGGGGGACCAGGAAATTCTGGTCGATGCGCGCAGGAAGTTGTTTGAGGACCTCGTCCCTTTTCCGCCGGATCATGACGCCCCGGAGGGAATGGCGGATCTTCTCCAGGTCCCTGTAGCCGACAATCTTTCCCGCCGCGTCCGTGACCTGGTGGTTGTGGACGAAACGATAGAGCGGCCCCAGGCGGTGACGGTCGACGAACTCCATCAAGGAGTGAAGCTCCTCGATTCGGTTTTCGATGGGGGTGCCGGTCAAGACCAGGGCAAAGGTTGATTCCAGCTCCTTGACCGTTTTGGCGGTGCGGGTCTTCCAGTTCTTGATCCGTTGCGCCTCATCGAGGATGATCAGGTCCGGCGACCATCCCCGGATCAGATCCAAGTCTCTGGCCACCAGTTCGTAGTTGATCAGCTTGTAAAAGGAGTCGCTTCGGTAGAATTCCCGCCGCCGTTGATTCAAACCTTCGACCACCTGCGCGGTGCGGTCGCAGAACTTCTCGATTTCCGTCTTCCACTGATATTTCAGGGAGGTGGGGGATATGATCAGGACCTTGCCGATTTGGAAAAGCTGCGCCATCAGTTCGGCGGCGGCGATCGCCTGGACGGTCTTGCCCAACCCCATGTCATCTCCAATCAGACACCGACCAGCCCTGACGGCGAAGAGCGCCCCTTCCTTCTGATACGGGTAGAGATCGATCTTCAACAGGGCGTTGAAGAGAGAGCTCTTGATGCCATCCGTCATCCGCGCATCCACAACAGCCCGCCGGTGAGCGGCGTCCTGATATTCGGCGACATAGGCCATCACATCGTCGTAGCAGCGTACCTCGTGGCCGTTGCGGCTCGGGACGGCTTCCAGAAACGTATGGAAATCCAGCAAACGACTCTCCCGAATTACCCCGTTGCCGTGGAAATATTTTGCGGCCAGAAGGGACAATTCCGCCGGAGCGTCTTTTCCTGCCCGGAAACGGATCTCCCGCTTCAGGCCGTAACTCAGCCAAATCTCGGACCACGTCGGGGCATACCCTTCCCGCAACCGTTTTTTCGCTCCTCGCTGTTGCGACAACTTTGCCAGGACGAATTCGATATGCTTGCAGGTGCCCAGGTTGTTGATGTGGAAATCGGGACAGGAGCAGTAATTCACCCCCGGCGACTCGCCGCGGATCGCGATTCTGTATGTCTTGCCCGATTCAGGATTGGTCAGGGCGAATTCGGAAAAGAGCGTGTCGGCGCCGATATTTTTCAGGATGAAGGGTTGTTGTTCGCCAAACTGCTTCCGCAGGGCGCGTTGCCAGTCCTCCAGTGACACGCCGTCCGGCTTGTGGGTCCTGGAGATCTTCGGCGGCAGCGGGTCTGTTTTCCTCTTTGGAGAGGCTTTCGCTATGGTTTTCTTCCCGACTGCCTTACCCAAGGGGATCGATGTCATTCCGGAAACGAGCTTCAGCGTGGTTTTGGATTTCATGCAGCGGCATTCTCCATATCATTTTTGAAAAGCATGCTTTTTCTTGAAAGCGAATGGATCGGAATCTTTTGCATCGCGCCGGATCCATAGCACTGAATGCGGCCGGATTCAACCGACAATCGCGAGTCAAACATGGACATCTGCGTTCATTCTTGCGATCAAAATCGGCTTTCATCGATGTGAATCGTTTTTCTGCATTTTTTATTGAGAAGCTTTTTTTCTCCCATACAAACAATGTATCCCGTCCCAAGGCAGAACAGGACCGTCAGCAGCGTCGTCGCGACCATCCCCGGCAGATTTTCTATAACCTGCCGGATGGTCTCGAAGGTGACCGTTCCGCCGATTGAATCGCCGATGACGATCAGGCCGGCATTCCACAATTGCACCGGCCATCGGGCCTCCGGCCGCTGATGGCGTTGTAGAACAGCGTGATCGCCAACGGTCCGAGCATCCGGGGCAGCGGGATGCGCAGAAAATGAAAGAGCACCCCGCCGGGGATTGCAACCAATCCGGCCATCAAAACGGGCCACATTTTTGCGATGCCCTCTTTCAATCAGCGGCAGCTATTTTTCAACCTTTGTGAGTTTCTGTCCGGTCCAGGACGCGATCGTGACGAGCGCCGTCGAGACGAAAATCATGATGATCCCCAGCGCCGAGAGCCGCCCCCAGAGGCCGTCCTCGGAGAAGCGCAGGATCTGGACGGCGAGGACCTCCGTCCCCGGCCGGGAAAGGACGACCGACAGGCTCAGTTCCCGGACGAACATCGTTGCCATCAGGATCCAGCCGGAGACGATTCCCGGAACCAGCAGCGGGATGACGATCCGCCGCATCGTATAGAGCGGCCCGCCGCCGCATACCCGGGAGGACTCCTCCAGATGGCTGTGGATCTGAACGAAGGCGCTGGTCAGCGGCCTTATGCCGTAGGGCAGATAGGTCGCGATGTAGCCGATCAGCAGCGCCCAGATCGTCGCGTACAGCGGCGTCTGGACGAAGAACCACATGAAGCCGATCCCGACGACGATCCCCGGGAACGAGAACGACAGGAAGCTCAGCGATTCGAGAAAGCCGGAGGCCTTCGAGCGGACCTTGACGATCACATAGGCCACGAAAAAGGAGAGGATGATTCCCAGCGTGGCGCCGCCGACGCCCAAATAGAGACTGTTTTTGAGCGACAGCAGCGAGATGGGATCCTTGAGCACCGCGATCCAGTGCTTCCAGCTCATCATCGCGAAGGCCTTTGCGCTCGGCACCATCGAGTACGGAACGACGGACGTGTAGAAGAGGACCAGAACCGGCAGAACGATCAGCACGAAGGAGAGCAGCGCAACGATTCCGAAAAGCGGGTACCGGGCCCCCTTGAGGTCGATGACGCTCGGCCGGTAGCCCCGACTGGAAATGGTGACGTATTTCTCCCCTTCCCGGGTCAGGTGACGGTACAGAAAAATCAGCGTGATCGAGGCGGCCAGCGCGCTCATCCCCACCGCGGACGCCAGCCCGTAATCCGTGACGTACCCGGTGGCCACGACGCGGTAGATGTGGGTCGCCAGCACGTAGATCCGACCGGGCATGCCGATGACCGAGGGAACGGCAAAGGAGGCCAGGCTCCGGACGATGACGAGCGTGGCCGCGGCGAGGATCGCCGGCCGGAGAACGGGCAGCGTGACCCGGAACAGTGTCCGCGAATTCGACGCCCCGCACACCTTGGACGACTCCTCCAGCGCAACATCGAAGGCCGACATCGCCGGTGCGATGACCAGGTAGGCGATCGGCAGATCGAGAAGCCCCTCCACGAGGATCATCCCCTGCAGCGTGTAGATGCTGAATGCGGCCCCCTCCCAGCCGAAGACCTGACGGAGAAAGAGATTGATCATGCCGTTGGAGGGGTTGAGCAGCAGGACCCAGCTCACGGCAAACAGGATGTGCGGGATCATCATCGGGATCAGCGAAATGATCCGGAACATGAACTTGAACGGGATGTTCGTCCGGGTGTTCAGGTAGGCCAGAAACAGCGCCAGGATCGTGGAAACCATCGCGGACCCGATCGTGAAGACCGCCGTGTTGAAGAGGATCTCGGCGAAGGCAGGGTCGGTATAGGCCTTGACGTACTTCGAAAGCGTAAACGTCCCGAAGGCGTCGAGACCTTCGCTGAAGCTGCCCAGGATCAGCATGACGACCGGGCAGACCGTGAGGAACCCGACAATCGCGATCAGGCCCGGAGTCAGCCCTGCTCTCGTCTTTTGCATCGCAAGGGGTCCTTTGATCAGTTCAGCAGGATCGAGCAGTGGCGCGGGTCGAACTGAAGGGAAATCTCCTCGCCCTCCCGGACCGCGGTTGTCGGCTCGATCCGAAAGATCAGCAGGGTATCGCCGATCCGGATCTCACCCTCGTAGGCATCGCCGACGAAGACCAGCGATGTGACCTTTCCCCGGAAGACGTTGCGTCCGCCCCGCGGGTCTCCTTCCAGCACCCGGATGAATTCCGGGCGGATGCAGACCGTGGCCTTGGAGCCGGCCGGGGCATCGACCTTCTTTTCGCAGGCGATCCGGCCGATCGGCGAATCGACGGTGGTCTCCTTTTCCCCTACCGCCGCCACACGCCCCTCGATGAAGTTCGCTCTGCCGATAAAGTCCGCCACAAACTGCCGGTCCGAATCGAAGTAGATCTCTCGCGGGGTGCCCGTCTCCACGATGCGTCCGCTCTTCATCACCGCGACGATGTCCGACAGCGACAAGGCCTCGATGCGGTCGTGGGTCACATAAACGGCCGTGATCTTCAGCTCCGTGAGGAAGGCCCGCAACTCCTTGCGCGTCTCCTCCCGCAGTTTGGCGTCGAGGTTGGAAAGGGGCTCGTCGAAGAGGATCACCTTCGGCTCGGCCACCAGCGCCCGGGCCAGCGCGACCCGCTGCTGCTGCCCGCCGCTGAGCTTTGTGGCCGGCCGGTTTTCGAACCCGTCGAGCTGCACAAAATGGAGCGTCTTGGCGACCTTGCGGGCGATCTCCTCCCGGGGTTCATTGCGGGTCTGGAGCGGATAGGCCACGTTGTCGAAGACGTTCATGTGCGGCCAGATGGCGTAGGTCTGGAAAACCATCCCCAGTCCGCGCCGGTCCGGCGGGACATAGATGCCCTTCTCCGCCGAGAAGACCAGCTCATCCCCGATCCGGATCTCTCCCGTGTCGGGCATCTCCAAACCGACGATGCAGCGCAGCAGCGTCGTCTTGCCGCATCCGCTCGGACCCAGCAGCGTGAAGATCCGGTTCGCCGGGATGGTCAGATCGATCCGGTCCAGCGCCTTGATCGTCTTTCCTTCCGAGTAATAGTTTTTGTTGAGACCTGTAATGCCGATTTCCATGGCGGCAACCCGAAACCTCTTTCGGTTCCGGGACCACGGCGGCGCGGACCCGGAACCTGAAGACCGTGCAAAGGATGCGTGACGGGAAGGTTACGGCGCCGCAAAAATCTTCTTGAACTCGCCGCCCCATTTCTTGATCTCGTCGTCCGACAGTTCGCGGATCGGGATCACCTTCGCCTTGTCGATTCCGGCAATCGGGGGGTAGACGCCCGGCGCGAGGACATATTCGCCCACCTTTTCGGCCATGATCTTCATGGCGTCCCGGGACAGCCAGTAATCCTCGAACAGCCTTGCGGCATTGGGATGGGGCGCTCCGGCCGTGATCGCCATCCCGCGGGGGGTCCCCATCATCGGCTGCGACACCTGGGCCCAATCGAGCGGCGCGGGCGCCTTGGTGATGATGTATTTCGGCATCGAGATGCCGATCCATTTCTCGCCGCTCTCGATCGGGGCCGGCGTGGGGCCGAAAGAGGCGACGAACATCGGCTTGTTGGCCGCGAGACCCTTCAGGAAGGCCATCCATTCGGCTTCCGATTTGATCACATTTTCCTTCAGCCCGACGAGCCAGGAGATGGTCGTCGGATGGGAGGAGGGGTCGGCCATGACGATCTTTCCCTTCCACTTCGGATCCGTCAGATCCTCATACTTCTTCGGAACGTCCGCCGGCTTGACCAGCTCCTTGTTGTAGATCAGCGCCGCATACTCGATGCCGAAGCTCTGGATCTTGCCGTCCTTGTTCGCCCATTTCGGATATCCCGACGCGGCCGGGGACACATATGACGCCAGAACGCCCTTCTCCATCAGGAATTCGAGGACCGGCATCGGCGCCTGCAGAACATCGGCCGTGAGCTTGCCCGCCGAGTGTTCCGTCATCACGGTCGCGATGAACTTGGTGGTGGAGAGACGCGTATACTCCGCCTTGATGCCGTACCGTTTTCCAAAATCCTCCAAGATCGGCTCCACGGCGGTGATGTTGGCATAGAACGTCACCTTTCCCTCCGCCTTTGCCTTTTCCACAACAGCCTGAACCGGCGCCGCCGCAAATGCACAGGGGGCCGCGAACAGGGCCAAAACGACGAAAACCAGCATCCTTTTCATACCATTTCCCTCCCTCCTGGAATATGCCGCGACCCGTTTCGATCGCGGGGCTGTTCAAGTCCTGCTAACACGCCGGAAAGCCGTTGTCAAATCCAATCCGTTCTTCTGGACCTTCCGGTGTCTTCGACCCGCTTCCCGGTTCCATATGCCGGATATTGCCCTGATTTTGTCTTGACAAACCATCCTCGCTATGGTCTACATACCCACTTATTAATTTCAGCCGGGGTTCGAAACGATGAAAAAGACACTGACGACGTTCAGCAACACCAAACGGAAGCGCACCCATGGATTCCTCGTCCGGATGGCCACCCGCGGCGGACGGGATGTCCTCAGCCGCAGGCGGGCCAAGGGCAGAAAGAGACTGACGGTATAGCGCCCGCGGACCGGCCAAGGGCGGGCCGCTGAGGCCCCGGGAAAGGGGCGGTTCGATGGAATCCCAAACCTTTGGCAAAGAGGAGCGCATCCGGAAGCGGCAGGATTATTTACGGATTTACGAACAGGGGGTACGGATACACTCGAAGCGTTTCACCGTGATCCTGTTGGCGAACCAGCAGGGAATCAGAAGGCTCGGCATCACGGTCAGCAAGAAAACGGGGAATGCCGTACAGAGAAACAGGATCAAACGCATTTTGCGCGAGTTTTTTCGATTGAACAAATCCAGGCTCCCAGCCTCCCAGGACATCGTGATCATCTCTAAAAAGGGGATATCGCCTCTCACGTACGATGAGGTTTGCACGGAGTTGCTGGGCCGCCTGACTCCCAGAGCCGATGTCTGAAAATCCTTACATGCGCATACTGGAAAATGTTTTGATCCTATTGGTCCGGGTCTATCAGATCGGCATCTCGCCCCTGCTGGGGCCCTGCTGCCGCTATACCCCAACCTGCTCCGAATACTTAATCGACGCCGTGCGCCGTTACGGCCCCTTCAAGGGGGCATTCCTCGGGGTGAAGCGAATTTTGCGCTGCCACCCCCTGCACGCCGGCGGGTACGACCCGGTGAAATGAAAATACAGAGATATTCTGGAGGTATGAATGGACAAGAGGACCCTTCTCGCCGTTGTCCTGTCGATCATTGTGCTGCTGATCTATCAGAACTTCTTCGTCAAGCCGCCCGTCAAGACGGAACCGGCGCCCCAGCAGCAGACCGCGGTCGCCCCGCAGGCCGCGAAGTCCGCTCCTGAATCGACGGCCGCAACCGCAGCGGCGCCGGCCGCTCCGGTTCAACCCGCAGCCGCGACCCACAGGACGCCCCCGCAGGTTTCGACCGGAACGGAGCGGGACGTGGTCGTGGAAACGCCCCTCTTCCGGGCGCTGCTGACCACGCGCGGCGGAACGCTGAAGTCTCTCCAATTGAAACAATACAAGACCGAGCTGGAAGACAGCGAGGATGTCGTCGACAAATTCCTGCGGCTGATCGGACAGGGCAAACCGAAGCGGACAGGAGGCCCGAAACCGGTCGAACTGGTCCACGTCGCGGAAGGGATGCCGAAGCCGTTTTCCGTCTCTTTCCCGGACTCGACGGTCCAGGTGCCCGAGGACGGGTTTTACGAAACGGACAAGGGCACGGTCGATTTGACCAAGGGCAGCGAACCGCAAAGACTGACCTTCAGCCAAACCTATCCCGGAGAGCTCAAGATTGAAAAAATCTATACCTTTCGCCCGGACAAATACAGCCTCGAGATGGAGGTCCGGCTGCAGAATCTCGGGTCCGCGCCGCTGAATCAGAACGGCGGCATCACGTGGTACCAGTATGTCGATCCCGCAGCTCCGACGGACAGCTACGGCCACGACGGCCCCGTCTCCTACATCGCCAAGAGCATCGACCGGCCCGAGGTGGCCAAGATGGAAGCCGACAAGACCCTTGGGCCCGACGTCTCCTGGGGGGGCTTCGAGAGCAAATATTTCATCGCCGCGATGATTCCGCAAAACCCGTCGCTGACGAGCCTCCGGATGACGAAGGACGGCAGCAATCTGGTCGGGGTCGGCCTCAGGGGCCCCAAAAATGTGATCCCTGCCGGCCAGAGCGGCTCTTTCCACTATTCGCTGTATCTGGGGCCGAAGGACCACAGCATCCTGAAGGCGCAGAACGTCGGACTGGAGAACGCGATCGATTTCGGCGACTGGCTCAAGTGGCTGGCGATTCCGCTGCTGGTCGTCCTGAAATTCCTTTACGGCTATGTGGGCAACTACGGAATTGCCATCATCATCCTGACCATCCTGATCAAGCTGATCTTCTGGCCGCTGGGGAACAAGAGCTACAAATCGATGAAGGAGATGCAGAAGCTCCAGCCGAAGATGACCGCGCTGCGGGAAAAATACAAGAACGACAAGGCGAGGCTGAGCCAGGAGTCGATGGCCCTCTACAAGGCCCACAAGGTCAACCCGCTGGGCGGCTGCCTGCCGATGGTCGTGCAGATTCCCGTCTTCTTCGGCCTCTACAAGGCGCTGCTCTATGCGATCGAGCTGCGCCACTCCCCGCTCTTCTGGTGGATCCAGGACCTGTCCGCGAAGGACCCGTATTACATCACGCCGCTCGTCATGGGCGCGACGATGTTCGTCCAGCAGAAGATGACGCCCACCGGGGCCGACCCGATGCAGGCGAAGATCATGCTCTTCATGCCGATCATATTCACCTTCATGTTTCTCAATTTCCCGTCGGGACTGGTGATCTACTGGCTGTTCAACAACATCATCAGCATCGGTCAGCAGGTGTACATCAACAAAAAACCGTCATAGAGGTGCATTGGACATGGAAGGACTGGAAATCGAGGGGAAAACCATCGATGAAGCGATCGAAAAGGCGTGCGAAAGGTTTCAGGTTTCCCGGGAAAAGCTGAATATCGAGATCATCTCGGAGGGGAACCCCGGGTTTCTGGGCTTGGGATCCAGGAAGGCCCGCATCCGTGCGGGACTCCTCTCCATCGACATGACGCTGGATACCGTTTTTTCAGAACCGGAGACGACGGCTCCCGGGCGGCGGGAGCGGATGGAAAGACCTGCCGACGAAGCGGCACGGGAAAAAGCGAACGGCAGCGACAAACTGTCGGGGATAGCGGCCCCGAAACCGCGGCCGGCGGTTCCCTCCATAACGGCGCGCCCGGCAAAGAAGGCTGCCAAACCCGCGGAACGCCCGTCCCCCGCAAAGCCGCAGCCCGCCGTTGCCCCCATGGAGGAAGGCGAGGCGCCCGCCGAGAAGGCCCGGCAGCTCCTGTCAGGCCTCCTCTCCCGCATGCAGATCGAATCCCCGGTCACCGTGGAGGAAACGGAGGAGATGATCATCCTGAACATTCAGGGGGACGGCAGCGGGCTGCTGATCGGGAAACGGGGGCAGAACCTCGACGCCCTCCAGTACATCCTGAACAAGGCGATCCATCACAGCGCAAACGGCCACAAGATGATCGTCATCGACACGGAGGGGTACCGAAAGCGGCGTGAAGAGGCGCTTGTCGCATTGGCGCTGAGGATCGGCGAGAAGGTCAAGAAAACGAAGAAGCCCGTGACGGTCGGCCACATGAACGCCCATGATCGCCGCATCATCCATCTGGCCGTCCAGAACGACGAAAACCTGGCCACCCGAAGCCGCGGTGAAGGCGAGTACCGGAAAATCCTGATCCTACCGGCCAGGCGCGCTCCGGATCCGTCCGGGATCTGATTCCCGGGTGGCGCAAGGGTTTCATGTGATGATTTTCCGGGACACCATCGCCGCCGTCGCCACCCCGCCGGGAATCGGCGGGATCGGCATCATCCGCATCAGCGGGCCGGGGGCGGGAACCATCGCCCGGCGTCTTTTCCGGCCCTGCCGGCCCACGGCCGAGCTGAAATCCCACCGCCTATGCCACGGGGAGATCGTCGACACCGAAACGGGCGCCGTGCTGGATGAAGTCCTCCTCTCCTTTTTGAAGGCCCCCCGCTCCTATACCGGCGAAGACACCGTGGAGATCAGTTGTCACGGCGGACCCCTCGTCCTGCGCACCGTTCTCGAGGAGGTTCTGCGTGCCGGTGCGCGTCCGGCCGACCGGGGCGAATTCACGAGGCGCGCCTACCTGAACGGGCGGCTCGATCTCTCCCAGGCGGAGGCCGTCCTGGACATCATCACCGCGCAGACGCAGCCCGGGCTTACGGCCGCTGTCGGCCGCCTGCGGGGAAATCTTTCCGGGCGAATCGAGGAGATCCGCGGCGGGATCATCGATCTCCTCGCTGGAATCGAGGCCTCCATCGACTTCTCCGAGGACGACAGCCTCGGCGAAAAGCCCGACAACTCCGCCCCCCGGATCCGGGAAATCCTTTCCGGAATCGAAACGCTTGCCGCGACATACCGTCAGGGGAAAATTTACCGGGAAGGGATCGGCGTCGTGATCGCCGGCCGCCCGAATGTCGGAAAATCCTCGCTGATGAACCGCCTGCTGGGCGAGAAACGGTCGATCGTCACCTCTGTTCCGGGGACGACCCGGGACTTCATCGAGGAGACCGCCGATCTCGGCGGAATTCCCGTTCGCCTGACCGACACCGCCGGGCTGCGCCCCGCGCAAAACGCAATTGAAAAGGAGGGGGTCGAACTTGCCTGGGGGCGTTTGGAGAAGGCCGACGCGGTTCTGCTCCTGCTGGACGGAAGCGCGGACCTCACCAAGGACGATCGGGAGATCCTCGGGAGGACCGCCTCAAAACCGAGGCTGGTCGTCATCAACAAATGCGACCTCCCCGCGCGGCTTGACGAAGGATTGCTGATCGGATTTCTCCCCGAGGGAACGTCCCGGTCCATCCGGATCTCCGCAAAATACGGCGACGGGATCGACTGCCTGACCGCTTCGCTCCGCGGGCTTGTCCTGGAAACGCCGGCGGAAGAGGCGCCGGACGTGATGATCGCGCATCTTCACCAGAAGGTCGCGCTGGAAAAAACGATGGAAGGGCTGGAACGAGCCGTCGACGGCCTGTCGAAGGGATTGCCCGCGGAGCTCGTCGCGCTGGAGATCCGCGAGGCCCTGGACGCGCTGGGGGATATCACGGGCCGGACGACACCGGAGGAGGTGCTGGACCGGATCTTCGCGAAATTCTGCATCGGGAAGTAGACATTTTTTAAAACCGACAGATTCCCCGTAAAAAGTGACCTCCGTCTCCTGATCCGGCCATCAGGACGAATGTGAATCAGGGAGCAGCCGGGACCTTCTCCAGCCCCTCCAGAAAGGCCATCACATTATCGCCGAGGACGCGGTGGTTGTAACCGCCCTCCAGCAGGCCGAAACAGCCGCCGTTGTTCCGCACGGCCGCCTCCCGGACCATCCGCCCCATCTCCCGGTAGTCTCCGGTCGTCAACAGGCCTCCCCAGTCCTGCTGGTGGTGGTCGAAGCCGGCGGACACGCCGATGATGTCGGCCTTCCGGTCCGTCAGGAAACGGGAGACCTCCCGGAGATAGGCGTCCCGATCCGACGATGACGGATTCAGGATCTTCACGTAACCTTTTCCCCCGAGGATGTTCACCGTTCCGTCGCCGAAATGGAGGTCGAAATCGAGGATGAGGGCGGTTTGGATCTTCTTGTCCCGGTGGAGCTTCTCCAGCGCAATCGCCATGTTGTTGAAGAAACAGAATCCCCAGGCGCTCCCCGCCGATGCGTGATGGCCCGGGGGGCGGATCAGGCCGAAGCAGGGTTCGACAAGGCCGATTCCGGCCGCCTGAATCGCCCCGCCCGCGGCCAGCGCCGCGATGTCGTAGAGCCCGTCCCGTCGGACCCGGGCGATGTGTTCCCGGGTATGGACGGCGGCAATCGCCTCCTCCGGCGCCGGGACCGCCTTGATCCAGGTCACCCGATCGCGGATCGCCCACTCCACGGCCTCCATCCGGCCTCCCTCCGCGGCCGGATCGGAGGTGTAGGGCATTCGAAAATCTTCGTGAAATACGACCTTCATGGCGTCACCTCCCCCAAAAACACCGATCACAACACCGAAAGAACATTACTCCCCCACTCCATCCGGTCCAAGAAAGCCGATCTGCCGAAGCAATTTCAATGTCGTTTTCGTGGCGGCAAGACCGCGCAGCTCCGCCGGCGATATCCATCGGGCTTCGAGGGCATCGTCGGCCGCCCTGATCTCTCCGTCCAGATACTCCGCGGCCAGATCGACAATCACATACTGGAAACGAACGCGCCCCTCTGCGTCCCTCTGGAGCATGTCACAGGTGAAAACAGGGTCACCTGCGCGGATCGTTATGCCCGTCTCCTCCAGAATCTCCCTCTCCGCGCCTTCCCGAAGCGTTTCGCCGAGTCTGAGCCCGCCGCCGGGAATCGCCCAGAGCCCCTTGGCCGGCTCGACCCCCCGCCGGACGAGCAGAACGCTTCCGTTTCGCAAAACGACCGCCCCCACACCAACGCGGGGGTGCTCCGGGTATTCCCGATTCGACATCTCCATTACCCCTTGTTTTTCGAAACGTCCCCGATCCGGAAATCAAACCGCCGTTCGGCCCGGGGCTCCGTCCGGCCATTGAAAACCCGCTCGATGAACGTCACCACGCCCTCGCGGTCGATCAGCAGAACGGTCGAGGAGCGGGTCCCGTATGCGGGACTCTCGATAAACAGCGGAGAGAGGATCCGCTCCCACTCGATTCCAACGCCCGTTTCGGGCAACTGCTCATCCGGCGGCCGCGAACGGTCCTGCAGGATTTCGAACAGCGCCCCGGGCGATGGACCGTCTTTCCCCTCGAGCAGCTCCCGCAGAGCCCCCCTCCCCCTCTCGACCTTCGGCCACGGGGTGTCGAGGAGGCGGTTGCTAAGGCCGTGAACCCCTGCCGGCACCCGTTCCCGGCCGCCCCGGTTCGAATAGAAAAAAAGCTCGTCCCGATTCCCGCAGACCAGGCCGAAGCCGTTGTAACGGTCGGCCGCGGGCCCGATCCGGTCCAGATACGCCTCCGGACTTTCCCGGCCGCGCAGATAATCGGCCGCCAGCCCGCCCCGCGACGGCGCCCCCGCTTTCAGGGAGGCCGGGTCGCGGTAGTTCGTCAGCGCAGCCAGCCTTCCCGACCGGGTGATCCCCAGCCAGGTTCCCCCGTCCCGCAGATCCCGGCCCGCGAGCAGATCCGGCTCGTCCTCCCAGAAGACGGCCGGCGCCGACGGCCGGTCGTAGAACTCGTCCCGGTTCGCCGCGAGGACAAGCGGAAAACGTTCGTGCGCCTTCCATGCAAACAGGATCAGGCACATGGTCCGGCAAGCCTCCGGCGGACCTCCGCCACGATCCGCCCCATCGCCTCTCCCGCCGGGGCGCGGACGATCACATCCGCAATAGAGTCGGCCGACGTCGGACTCAGGTTGACGATCGCCAGCCCGGCCCCCGCCTGCTTGGCGTAGAACGGCATGTAGGCCGCCGGATAGACGACCAGCGAGGAGCCGACCACCAGCAGCAGATCGCAATGGTTCGCATGCCGGGTCGCCTCCTGCAGCGCGTCCTCGGGGAGGGCTTCCCCGAAGAAGATCACGTCCGGCTTCAGGATGCCGGAACAGTGACCGCAGACCGGGGCGTCCGGCAATCCCTCGTTCCACCGGAGGATCTCCTCCAGCGGGTAGCGCCGACCGCAGCCGAGGCAGCGGATCCATCTCATGTTGCCGTGAAGCTCAAAGACCCTGGCGGGATCGTTTCCCGCCTTCTGATGGAGGTTGTCGATGTTCTGGGTGATGACGCAATCCAGTCGCCCCAGCCGCTCCAGCTCCGCGATCGCTTCATGCGCGGCGTTGGGCCGGGCATCCTTGAACAGGTTGCCGTTCGTAAAGAATCGCCACTGCTTGTTTCGGGCTTCCGGACTGGCCAGGAACCGGTCGATCGTAAAATCCTCGGGATCCATTTTCGTCCAGATGCCGCCGGGGCTGCGGAAATCGGGGATCCCCGATTCGGTGCTGACGCCGGCGCCCGTAAACACGACGACACGCTTCGCCTTCACGATCATCGCCGCAATCCGAACGATTCCCTGCATGGGGTCCTGCTCGACCATTTCCTTCCTCCGCGCGGCCCGTACTATAGACGAAGTCCCCGGAAAAAACAAAACCAAAACCCGGGATTTTCCTCTCCCGCTCCCCATTTTTCATGAAGCAGCCGGTTCCTGCAGGAAACCGGAGAACGAAAGTTTCCCATCGCGACGGCCATCCGCCGAAGGAAGGATCGTCTTTGTCCACAAAATGCTTGAATATTTAGAAAACATCCGGTAGTGATAGCCGTAATAGCTGACACTCTGGACAGTTCCATCGTGAAAATTCTTTTTGTGTGCAACGCGAATATCGTGCGCAGTTTCATGGCCGAGCGGATCCTCCGACGCCGTCTGGACCGTCTCGGCATCCGCGACGTGGAGGTATCCTCCGCCGGCCTGCTGGACATGGAGGGGGCGCCTGCCGATGAAACCGCGCGAGAGATCCTCCGGGAGAACGGCATCGACGATGAGTGTCATCGATCCCGTCCCTTGAACGAGGCTCTCGTCGGCGAAGCGGACCTGATCGTGCCGATGGAGAAGGAACAGTTGCGCAAGATCGGCGATCAATACCCCGGAAGTGCGGTCAAGATGAGGGCATTGAAATCCTTTCTGCCGGATTACCGGCCGGAAAACGGCAACGGGGATGTCAGGGATCCCTACCGACGCTCCATTTTTGACTATCGGCTTTGCTTCGCGGAACTTTCGCTTGCGATGGAGGGACTGAGGAGATGTATTTAGCCTATTGGGGTCTGCAAAAATACCCGTTCGAAAATGTGCCCGACCCGGAATTCATGTATTATTCCTCGGAACACGAGGAGGCGCTCGCCAGGCTGATCTACGCCGTCAAACGGAACAAGGGGGTCGTTATGCTGACGGGAGAGATCGGCTGCGGCAAGACCATGATCAGCCGCGTCTTCATCCGGCATCTGGAGGACGCCGAGTTCGACATCGGCCTGATCACGAACCCCTCCATGACACCGATCGACTTTCTCAAGGAGGCCCTCTACCAGTTCGATTTGAACCCCATGACCAATTCCAAGGCGGATCTGTTGAAGATGTTCAACGACCGGATGATGGAAAACGTTCGGAACAACAAGTCGACGCTGCTGGTTGTCGACGAGGCCCAGTTGATCTATCAGGAAACCCTCGAGGAGATCAGGCTGCTGCTGAATTTTCAGCTCAACGACCGGTACATTCTCCATCTGGTTCTGATCGGCCAGCCGGAGCTGCAGGGCAGGATCCGGGCTTACCCCCCGCTCGATCAGCGGATCGCCATCCGCTATCACCTCAATCCGCTCAGCGAAACCGATACGATGGATTACATCGCCTTCCGCATGGAAAAGGCAGGGCAAAAGAACAACCCCTTCACCCCCGAGGCCGCCGAGGAGATCTACAGCGCCTCCGGAGGGATTCCCCGCGTCATCAACAAGATCTGCGATCTGGCGCTGCTGGTTTCCTACAGCAGAAAGGCGAAGGCGGTCGACCGGATCGCGATCAAGCGGGTTCTGGAGGATTCGCTGTAAGAGGATATTGCAGAAGGATCTATTGACATGCCGGGTTTTGTCAGACATCTGTAGGAGAGGGGTAGATTTTTCCTCTATCCCGAACTATCCGACAAACTCCATCATATTTTCACGATTGATCAGACTGACCGGACAATCCGGATAGGCCGAGCTGAATCCGACCGGAATCTTCATTCGATTTTCTCGCCACTTTATTTCATATCCCCGCAACTCTCCGTTTAGTTCTTCAAGATAGTCGATCTCCTGCTTCTGATGACTGCGCCAGAAATACGCATGGGGAAACAATTGTTGGTTGTGGTTCCGTTTCAAGCGCTCGGCAATGACAAAATTCTCCCAGAGACTGCCGATGTCGTTGCGAAGCTCCGGCGGATTAAAATTGTTGATGATCGCGTTGCGGATGCCTGTATCCACAAAATAGATTTTTCGGGATTTCTTCAGCTCATTTCGCAAGTTCCTGCTGAACGACCCCAGACGAAAAATGATGAACGATTGCTCCAGGATTCGCAGGTAACTTTCGATCGTCTTTTTATCCACACCCACCTGCTGGGCCAGTTCATGATAGGAGACCTGATGGCCGATCTGCAGTGCGACGGATTGCACCAAACGCTCCAGCGCCTCTGTGTTTCGTATCTGTTGCAGTGTGAGAATGTCCTTATACAGATAGCTTCCGGCGATCTCCCGCAATGCCGTCTCCGCTGCCTCGGGGGTGTTTATGATTTCGGGATAGAGACCGAAGATCATGCAGCGTTCCGCGATTCGTCGGACTTCGAGTGGCGAATAGATCTGGCCGAGTTCCGTCAGCGAAAAAGGGCAGAGTCTGAATTCGCGCTTTCTGCCCGTCAACGGTTCCTCAATCCTGCTGGAAAGCTCGAAGGATGAGGACCCGGTGGCAATCACCTGGATATCCGGCGCCGTATCCGTCAAAAGCTTGATGGTCAATCCGATTGTGCCGACACGTTGCGCTTCATCAATCAGCACAAGTTTGTTGCCGCCGACCAGCATTTTCAGTTCCGTCGAAGTTTTGTCCGATAGACTTCTGCGGATGTCCGGTTCATCGCAGTTGAGATAGATGGAAGGAACCGAAGCGCTCTTCTGGATGGCCAGAATCAATGTGGTCTTACCCACCTGCCTGGCACCATAAATGATGATCGCTTTCCCTTTGAAGAGGGATTGCTCGATTTCATCTTGAATGGTTCTCCTGATCATCATAATACCCATTTTCATTATATTATAGAGATTATGTTCCCTTTTATCTCAATTGTTGGGGGATTGCAAGTGAAAATCGTCATCGTTCGGTATGCCAATCGCATAACATCTCCGATTTGGCGCTGCCGGG
>JAXGRQ010000043.1:0-19061 GCA_040765725.1 Syntrophales bacterium | reverse complement strand
ATAAACGTAAGGGCCGTCCGCGTGGTTGTCCACGGTGAGGATCTCCTTTTGCAGACCCCGATCGAACAGATCCCTGGTCCGGTCCATGATCAGGTCAAGCAGCTTTCGCGTCCCGTCAGCAGAGAGATCCTCCCCGATCAGCTTCGATCCGCGTCCGGAGTAAACGAGGTGGTAGAAACAGCAGCGCGGGACGCTCTCGGCATCGAGAAGATCGAAGATCGCCGGGACGTCCGCCGCGTTGTGCCGGTTGATCGTGAAGCGCACGCCGACCTTGATCCCCAAATCCCGGCAGATCCGGATGCCCCGCATGGCCGATGCGAAGGCCCCGGCCACCCCCCGGAAGCGGTCATGCGTCGCCTCCATGCCGTCCAGGCTCACGCCGACGTAGGAGAGGCCGATCTCCCGGAAGACCCGGGCCTGCCGTTCGCTGATCAGCGTTCCGTTCGTCGAGATGACCGCCCGCATCCCACGCTCCACGGCAAACCGCGCCAGCTCCGGCAGGTCGGCCCGCATCAGCGGCTCGCCGCCGGAAAACAGAAGGACCGGCGCGCCGAAGCCCGCCAGATCCGCGATCATTGTCTTTGCCTCTTCGGTCGTCAGTTCATCCGGATAAAGGCGATTCTGAGAACCCGCGTAGCAGTGGATGCATTTCAGGTTGCACCGCCGGGTCATGTTCCAGACGACAACCGGCTTCTTGTCCTTCGAGAACTGAAGCAGGTGGGACGGGAGGCGGGCGGACTCCCTCCCGTACCGGAGGACGTCCCCCGCTTCCACCGCGCCGCAGTATAATTTCGAGATTCCGATCATGATTTTCGTCTAACAGGTGTCGGCCGGAAATGCAATTCCGGCAAAGATGAAAAGGGGATCCTGAAGCGGCAAACGGTTGGTGCCGATCCGAACCAATGCCGGTTCTTCCGCAAGCGAGATCCCCGGTTGGTTTCCAATCCTCACGATTTGGACTGGACGACGGATTTCTGGATAAAACTGCCCGGATAGGTTTCTCCGATCCGACGATCCTTGGAATACCGGAGGGCGGCGGCGCGGTTTTTAAATTGTCCGAGCAAAACCCGATGCCACAGGCCCTTCCCCGGTATGGAAACCGCTTCCACACGAACCGTGAGTTTTTTCGCCCGGACTTCCTCTGCCAGGTCATCCGCCTTGTCCTTTTCCGCATAGGCCCCGATCTGGATGCTGTAGAGCCCTTCGCTCTTCGCTTTCAGGCCGGCCTGAACCGGGGGCTTGCTCTCCTTCTTCGCCAGGGCCGGCGGCTCCTGCGCCGGTTCGCTCCGGCTGCCGACATCCCCGAGCTGAACGGATGGGGGAGATACCACCGCCTGCGGCGACACCTCTTTCAACGGCGGTGGTTGGGGCCGATTCTCTGGAATCTGGATGACGGTTCCCGTCGGTTCGGCAGTCGCGGGGGGTGTCGGGATCACCGGGGAAGCCTTGCCGGGTGTCCGGACGCGCAGGGGCAGTTCAAGCCATTGGCGGCCGTCATAATACTGGGCATGGCTCGTCATTCGGTTAATGCGGAGCGGATAGGCGTTGTCTCCCACCCGGACGGTCTCGTAGTGGTAAAAAGTCGGCCAGAGGAAAGACAGGATCAGAAGGATTACGATGGCGGCGCCGGAGGGAAGCAGCCACGGACGGCGTTTTACCATCGATTCCACAGACTCCCGGACGTTCGGCCGGGGAGGCGCCGCCTCTTCTTCCGGCTCCGGCTCGGAATCCATCGGAAAAGACAGGAGGGCCGTTGACGGGGGCGGACGGTCCGAATCTTCCGAACCGGCTGCCTCACCGGCTTCGCGCAGCAGCAGAAGCTTCTCGTAGGCGTTCCTGATTTCCTGCAGCTTCTTCGCCGACGTCTCTTTCCAGGATGAAATATGGGGGTAACGTTCAGGGTCCCAGGCGCCGGTGATCTTCTCGAAGGCGCGGTGGATGTCGGACAGGGAGGCGTCGGGGCGGATCTGAAGAATCTTGTAATAGGCGGCCGGATCTTCCCCGTTGCCCGGTGCAGCCGCCGGGGAGTCGTGGGAGGCCACCTTCCGGTACAATGATTCAAGTTCGTTGTCCAACTGCTCCTCGCCCTGGTTGAACAGCTCCTCCCGTTGTTTCTTCGGATCTTCGGTCATAAAGGCGCCCCTTTTCTTTCATCCATGTGTTTCAGATAAGCCCGAGCCAGATGATCGGGATCGACAGCCAGCGAGTGGGCATACGATCTCAGGAAACCCTTTACGTACACTCGCGGCGGCAAGAGATCGAATCGATCCTCCTCGATGGCCTTCAATGCCGTCATCGTAACCTTGCTCTGAAAGGAAATGCGATCCAGCGTAAGTCCCTTTTTCTCCCGAATGGCCTTGAGATCCGCCCCTGTAATGGTATCCCGGTCCAGGATGGCCCGCAGGGAAGGATCTTCCCCGGTGGGCGAATCTTCATGAACCGTGGGCGACAGGACGGAATGATCAGTTTTGAACAGGTATAAAGGAACGGGGGTTTTCGCTTTATCCCGATATTGCCGATTCTCGTCCATTCGCCCCTGCGAAATGAGTTCCCGGTCATACGCGGATCGGGATCGACTATCGATGAGCGTCAGGTACGCCTTCTCCAATTCGGTCAGAATCTCTTTTCGCTCGGTTTCCGTGAAAAAGGAATAAGAGCCGAGGGATCCACTGGAATAGAGCTTGTGAGCCTCCTCGTAGGCATGGCGGATTTCATACGGCGACGCATCTACGACGACATCGAGAAGATCGTAAAATGTTTTGTTCCGCAAGGTTTCCATCGGTTTTGAAACAAGGCCTCGTCTAAGACGATCCGCCCCGGACGGATCGCGCGGCCTCCAGCGGACGATCCTGGAGAGCCAACAACTGTCGGCAACACTCCCTGAGATCAAGGGCGGTTTGCGTGTAGGGATACAAGTCGATGAAGGGGGCCGTTTTGCACACGGCGACGTGGACCCGATCATCGAAGCCGACGTTCCCCAGAAAATGCATCTTCAGATTCAAATGCCTTTCAATTATTCGACAGATCACTTTGCCGATGCCCGGATTGTCCTGCTTTCGGTGCTGGTTGACCACCAGTTTGAATCCAAAGGATCGCAGCTCCCTTTCCAGGACCAACCCCTTTTCAGGGTCCAGTTGACGGATGACGCGCAGAAGAAGATCGGGGTTCGTTACCGTGGCATGACGGTTCCGCTCTTCCGCTTCCCGCGCCAGGTTCCGGAAGGCGTGACCGCTGAGGGTCTGCCGTATTTTACGGAAATAGACCGACCGGATCAAACGGTAGATATTTTCAATGGAGGTCGGCTCCGGCGTGGTCACAAAAATACCGGAAGGGGAGACCATGAAGAAATCCAGGGTATTGAAAGACGTGCCGGCGCCGAGATCCAGCAGGATGTAGTCGAAGGAGAGCTTGGCGATATGACGGATAATCTTCTGCTTCTGTTCGTGGGCAAGGTTGGCGATATCCAGGGTGTTCATCGCTCCACTGATCAGAAAAAGATTCGGGGCCGGCGTTGCGACGATCGTTTCCGAGAGGCTCCCGCAATCATTCCTGATGAAGTCGGACAGGCTCATGGCAGTATGCGGGACGCCGGTGATTGTGTGCAGATTGGCGGCGCCAAGATCCAGATCGATCAAGAGGGTCCGGAAACCCTCCTGCGCGAGGATCATCCCGAGGGAGCCGGTCAGGAAACTCTTCCCGGAGCCGCCTTTGCCCCCTCCGATCGGCCATACCCGCGACATAACCATCACCCCATGATGACGCCATAAACAGCATAGAGAAAAAGCAACGCCGAAGTACCGCGCATTATTATCGAATGTGCTTGTGATGTCAATGAAATATCAGACCTGCGGCAATCGACAGCGGCCAACGAAAACCTTGACAAGGGTTATGGCTTGCGATAGATAAGCACCCCCTTCGGGGCGCATCCGGCCTCGGGGCAATGCCGATGTAGCTCAGACGGTAGAGCAGCTGATTCGTAATCAGCAGGTCAGCGGTTCGATCCCGCTCATCGGCTCCAGAGATCAATGGGTTACAGAGTTTATACTGTAACCTTTTTTTGATTGTAAAGATTGTGTAATTGCATGCAGCCTTCGGCGAAAACTATTTCATCAACAGGAGGCTCAAGGCCATGACGAACATCCCCGCAACAAGGCCGAGCAGGCTGTCGTGACCCTTTCCATAGGCCCTGCTTGTGGGAAGCAATTCATCCAGGCTGATGTAAACCATGATACCCGCCACCCCGGTGAAGAGGATTCCCATCAATTGGGGTGGAACCGCTTCATCGCCGCTTCCAACGAAGAGTCGCAACGCAAGGTATGCGACACCTGCGCCCAACGGCTCGCACAATCCGCTGAGCGCCGAGTAGAAAAAGGCTTTCCTGCGATTTCCGGTGGCATAGAAGATCGGAACGGATACGCTGATCCCCTCGGGGATGTTGTGCAAGGCAACCGCCACCGCAATGGCCACGCCCAGACTCGGATCCTGCAGCGCGGCAAGAAATGTGGCCAGGCCCTCCGGAAAATTGTGAATGCCGATGACCAACGCGGTAAACAGCCCCACCCGCATCAGCTTGTGATGATGGTCGCTGTGATCGTGATGCCCTTCCGTTGTTGCCGATGGGTCTGCCGGCTTGAATTCCGGGATTGGCACGGTAGGATCGCGCAGCGGCATGGACTCGGCTTCCGAATGAGTTTCATGGGGGTTCTCGGCAGCCGGAACCAGGTAGTCAATGACGCCGATCAGCAGCATTCCGCAGAAAAAGGAGGCCACATTGATCCAGTGGCTCCAGTAATCGCCGTATCGTTCCGCGAGCGCGGCCAACCCCAGGGAGAAAATCTCCACGAATGAGATATACAGCATCACGCCGGCGGAGAATCCCGTGGCCACGGACAGGAAGCGATAATTGTTTCTCTTGGCCGTAAATGCAATAACGCTGCCTATCGCGGTGGACATTCCCGCAAATAAGGTCAGCCCCAATGCGATCCAAACCGCTTTCATAATGGGTTCCTGTTGCTTCCGCCCCGGAGAGACTTATCGATGTTCTGCCTGGATTGGAGAAAAGAGAAACCCCGGTCTTTCAATCCGGGGTCCTCATCGCCTTGACCGGTTGGGCCGGCGCCCTCTAATATTTCGATCCGGAAATGTAATCGCTCAGCTGATCGATGAGGGCTTCCTTATCGGAAATAATGGATTTGACGACGTCACCGATGGAGATGACGCCGACAAATTTTTTCTGATCAAAAACAGGGAGGTGCCTCACGTGTTTTCCCGTCATCAGGATCATGCAGTCCTCCACCGAGGTTTCCGGCGACACGCGGATGAGCTTTGAGGTCATCACTTCCCGCACCATCGTTTTCCTGGAGGTTTTTCCCAGCAGAATGACCTTTCGCGCGTAGTCCCGTTCGGAGATGATCCCCACGACCTTTTCCCCTTCCATGACCACCAGCGCGCCGATCTCTTTCTCGCTCATCATCTTCAGGGCGTCATACACGGTCTGCTCCGGCGAAATTTTATGAACGGCTTTGCCTTTATTTTTCAACAAATCCCTCACAAACGACATGGCTGCACCTCCTGCCCCTTTTGATTTGAAGGTTAGATTTCTTTCTTTTCTTCCTGCTTCCCTTTTCTGCTCTCACCGGAGCAGGCCGGACGCATTCAGGTGGAAATGCCCAGTTTGGGCAACAGCCACCCCTGGATGAAAAACCACACGGCAATCACAAGCAACACGATCAGCAATTCGTTCATTATTGTCCTTTCTATGTTCCCGTGTCCCGTTATCCGTCAAGGGTACGGAAACAAATCCCTTCAGCAGGTTTGAAAATAAACAAAGTTACAGACCCTTCTTCTCGAACCAGCGGAAGAGGGCAATGAAGGCAACCACCAGGATGACGATCACGATCCAGTGGTTGATCCCCAGGAGGCCCGGCAGGGTTATCTTCCCGAAATTCCCCCAGGTCAGGACCGTCGCTTTCATAAGCGGATAGGCCTCCGCGTAAATTCCCGCTCCCAGGATCATCCCCAGCAGACCGAAGACGCTGTCATAACGGCCTTCGCCGAGCGCGCCCATGGCGGTCGCCGGACAGTAGCCCACAATCCCCCACCCGATCCCGAAGATCAGGCCGCCCAGAACATTCCCGCCCAGAATCAGCGGTTTAACCGAAAGTTTGACGAGCCCCAGATCGAGCAGCAGGTAGATGCCCACCATGGCCACCAGGATCGTGGTGAGCATGAACTTCACGATGGTCATGTCTTTCAATCGCAACGCGGCCAGTTGCCGGTCGTACCGGATCACCTGGGCCTTCTGCATCAGGAACCCGAACAGGATTCCTGTAACGGCGCCGGTCAGCAGTTCATTCATGGCCGTTCCCTCCCGCATACAGAATCCTGGCCATCACGACACCCGCCAGGAAGAAACAGATCAACGATACGTAACCGCTCACGGCTACCTGAGCCAGACCGCTCAGGCCATGGCCGCTCGGTCACCCATCGGCGAGACGAGCCCCGAACATCAGAACCGCCCCGCCCAAAAATGCCGCCACTCCCCTTCGAACACGGGACGCCCCGAATCGCCCCTCCCACATCGGGGGAACGGCAACAGCCTTCTGCTCCTTCGACAACCAGGCCGATGCCAGCGCTCCGAACAGAACCCCGACAACAAACAGGAACTGCCAGTCAATCTTTGCCTTCTCCTTGATAAAATACTCCATCCCGGCCACCTTCTCCGGAGCAACGGCCTGCTCGACGTAATTCGCCGCGCGTACAAAGGTGGTCGAGGCGCCAAAGAATTTCCCCGTGACCAGGACGGACAGGACCAGCAGAAGGCCGGCGAGCGCGCCTGCGACGTAGGGGGACCACATTTTTTCCCTCAAAACATTCATGACTCGTCACCTCCTCAATTGTTGTTTTAACACCGAAGCCGGCGGCAGACCCGACTGCCCGAACGAAACTGCCAAGTAAACAATCTTTTGTGGGTTACTATATGAACCGGGAACCGCAATGTCAACTGTTATTGGAAAAATCAAGATGGATCTTGACAAACGGGACGGGGATGTTCATTATACCCCAAGGGGGTATCTATGAAGAATGAAGAACGAAAAAAAATCGTCAACCGCTTCAAACGGATCGAGGGACAGATTCGGGGGCTGGAGAAATTGGTGGAGGACGAGGCGCCCTGTCTTGACATCCTGACCCAGGTGTCCGCAGTCACGGCGGCCGTCAAGAAGGCCGGTATGGAGGTGATCCGGATGTACATCGACCAATGCCTTTCTGAAATGCCTGGAAAGTCCGCTGCGAATCGAGAAACAACGATTCAGGAATTCCAGAAGGCCCTCTCGAGGTATATCGACATGGCCTGACCGAAAAAAGGAGTGATCAAATGAAGAAAATGATCAATCTGAATCGCCGCCTTTTTCTGAAGTCGGCAACCGCTTCCGCGGTGATTGGAACCGGTGCGCTGCTTCACGTTCCACGCAGTGCCTGGGCGGGGGAAGGAAAGCTTGCCACCTTGATCGATCTCACCCGGTGTGACGGTTGCAGGGACCTTGAGGTTCCCGCTTGCGTCGCCGCATGCAAAAAGATCAAAACCGGAAGCATCCCGGAGCCTGTGGATCCTATTCCGATCCCGTTCCCGACGCGCAAGGTCGAGGACTGGTCGAAAAAGAAAGAGGTGTCCGATCGCCTCACACCCTACAACCTGATCTTTGTCCAAAAGGCCGAAGCAGATGTTGGTGGGCGAAAGCAGACCGTATTCATACCCAGAAGATGCATGCACTGCGACAATCCCGCCTGTGCAACCCTCTGCCCTTTCGCCTCCAACCACAAGCATCCAAACGGGGCCGTCATGATCGATCCCGAAACCTGTTTCGGCGGGGCCAAATGCAAGACGCTCTGTCCCTGGGAAATTCCGCAGCGGCAGTCCGGCATCGGCGTCTATTTGAAGGTTCTGCCCACGCTGATGGGCAACGGCATCATGGTCAAGTGCGATCTGTGCAACGACCTGCTCCAGAAGGGGAAAAAACCGGCCTGCATCGAGGCATGCCCAAGACAGGCGATGACCATCGGACCCCGCGGGGAGATCTTCGCCAGGGCGGAGGAACTGGCCAAAAAGATCGGGGGCTGTCTCTATGGAAAAACCGAAAATGGGGGGACTAGCACGATTTACGTTTCGCCCGTTGCCTTCGACAGACTGGACGCTTCCGTCACGAAGGGCTCCGGGCGGCCGGGTCTTGGAACGGTCCGAAGGGAAATGGAAAGGACGGACAGCCTTGGAAAGGTCGTACTGGCGGCACCGGCAATCGGGATCGCGGCGGGCGCTTTCGCTTTCATCTCCAAGAGAAAAAACGTACTGAAGAGGGAGGATTGAAGCATGTCGGAATCTATCCTTGAAGACAAAAACCGTGTGGTGCGACACGGCAGGATCGAACTCGTGGAACATTGGGCGATCGCGCTTTCCGGATTGCTTCTCTTGTTATCGGGCCTCTTCGAGCTGCCGATGGCCGCCCGCTACCGGATCACGTCCATTCCGGGGTTCTCCTGGTCCGGCGACTTCATCACGTCGCTGTCGGTCCATTACGCGGCGTCGGTCGTTTTCATCGCTGCCTCGCTGTTCCACCTAATGTATCACGGCCTTGCCGGGGAACGGGAACTGCTGCCCCAAAAGGGCGATCTGAAAACCTCGATCGCCGTCATCAAAACCTTCTTCGGCAAAGGGAAAGAGCCGCCGTTCGGCAAATACCTGCCCGAACAGAGACTCGCCTATCTCGGAATGGCGGTCATTATCGCCGTTTTGATCCTCTCCGGGATGGTGAAAACGGCCAAGAATCTCTTCGCGCCAGATATGAACTATGCCCTCGTCCTTTGGGCCACCTGGCTGCACAATATTTTCTTTGTCCTGTTCATACTCGCTTTCATCGCCCACATCGGCGCGATCCTTCTGAAGCCGAACCGTCCGATGATCCGGGGAATCTTCACGGGAGCCGTTCGACTCGACTACGCACGACACCGCCACCCCCTCTGGTTGGCCGAAATGGAACCGCAACCGGTTGCTCCGTCGACGGAAATCGAGTCAGACGAAACCATTTCGGAAAAGCAGGCAACCTCTGAAGCGGCCAAGCCGGAGATGGACTCAAGCCAAATTCCTGAAACGGATGACAAGGCCGCCGCGTCGAAAGAAACGGAGCAACAGTCAACACAAAATGATGCAACAGCGAAGTCCACAACAGAGGGTTCACAGGATGGATGAAAAAGCCTTCACAAGTCGCAAAACGCTGGAAAGCCGGAACATCTCCCCAGCATTGTCTTCTGCGCATCCATAGTCGAAACCGGACCTGCACGACGTTCCTGTTTCCATTGAACGTGTAACCTTTCAACACCATCGGCGTTGTAGTCATATATGGATGAGTACGGGCTGTTCTACCGGAACTGGAAAGGCAAGATATTCAACTACCTGATGCGGTTGTCCGGGAACCACAGTCTGGCGGGAGAGATCATGCAGGAGACATTCACCCGTCATCTTGCCCATTATGGAGAAGCCAATCGGGATATACCGCTGCTCTACCGGATCGCCCGCAATCTTTTCATGGATGAGATGCGGGAAACAAGTAAACTTCACGAAGCGGCGGAAACGAAGGGACAGGAACCCTCGATCGACCAGGATCATTACCTGATGATCCGTTCCGAATACCGACGGGTGCTTGAGGTTATGAAGTTTCTCAACGCGGATGAACGGGAAATTCTGGCGCTTGTCGTAGGAGAAGATCTTTCCTACCGCGAGATCGCCGACATCCTCGGCATCAGCGAAATGAACGTGAAGGTGAAGGTTCACCGCGCGCGTCTCAATCTCAGGGAAAAGCTCAAGGAGGGAAACGGATGAGTTCTCACATGATCAGCATGTTCATCGACGATGAATTGACCCTCGACGACAAGATCGAGTTCGTCGAGGCGGTTCACGGGTCAAAACCGTTCAAGGATGAGGCGATCGAACTTCTCCGGCAGGAAAAGCTTCTGCGATGCGATCCGGTAGAATTGATACCGGAAAAGGAGTTAAAAGCCAGGCGTCCGGGAATTCTCCGTTTTCTTCGCCCTGTAGGTTTTGCGTCTGCCGCTGCAGCAGCCGCGGCACTCTTTTTTGTTTTGCTTCCCGTT
This sequence comes from Syntrophales bacterium, assembly GCA_040765725.1. Classification (GTDB taxonomy): domain Bacteria; phylum Desulfobacterota; class Syntrophia; order Syntrophales; family UBA5619; genus UBA5619. The sequence continues at coordinate 8,918 of JAXGRQ010000043.1, read as the reverse complement.
GCGCCTCAAGAAAGCCCGAAAACACCCTATCGGTTCGTTGTTTACCGCCCGGATGTCAGCAGGGTGGAGATTACGGGAAGTTTTACCGGTTGGAACACCGTATCGATGAGAAAGGTAGGCGACAGCGGCTACTGGGAGCATACCTTGAATCTGCCGCAGGGAGAGCACCGTTTCGCTTATCTTTTGAACGGGGATGAACGGTTGCCCGACCCGACCGTACCGATGCGGGAAAAAGACGATTTCGGCAGCGAAAATTCTGTCATTTCCATCGGAGCCCGGACGATATGATGCGTTTGTTCCTGTCGATTTTATCGGCTGTTTTTTTCATCACGGGCTGTGCCGGACATTTCTATCGAGAGGAGGGCGGCCGGGTACAGATCTATCTCAGAAACAGCCGGGCATCCGCAGTTCATTTTGTCTCGTCTCTGGATGGGTTTGAACCGCACCGCATTCTTAAGACCAGTTCAGATACTTGGCGGATAACACTCCCGAAGTCGGGTGAATTTCGGTACTTTTATCTGGTTGACGGCAAAATTCATCTCCCCGATTGCCTATACCGGGAAATGGACGACTTCGGATCATACAACTGTCTGTATAAACCCGATCCATCGGAAACCGGAACGGATGACAAAGATGGGTGATGTAACCATGGCCGCCCCCGTGCGTTTCAACAATAAAAGGATGAAGATCAGGAGCAAAATCATGAAAAAGATGATGGGAATGGCGGCGATTCTGCTTTTTCTGGGGACGGCCGCCTTCGGGGCCGACTGGGAAAGCCGCTTGCCATCCAACACACCGGAACAGGTGCTCGCCCGTGCGCGCGAAGCGGTCCGCGCCGGCGTCGATCCGGATCAGATCATAACATTAACGGCCAAGATGGAGGAGAATCGCTTCAATGAGCGTCTCACGATTCGGGCGCTTGAGATCGTCATAAACGCCCGGCAAGAGAAACTGCCGGTGGAGCCGATCCTGAGCAAGGCCCGCGAAGGAATCGCAAAGCGCATACCGGCCCAGACTACCGTGCAAGCGATGGAAACGGTTCATTCCCGATATGCACTGGCATTCCAGAATGCCCGATCTATCGTAACCGATGAAAAACAGCAGCAGGCTCTGGGTAGGACCATTGCGGAAGGATTCACGGCAGGAGTGCAGCCACGAGACATGGTTCGGATGACGGATATGTTGTTGCAACAGAGCCGGCAGCTCAGCAAAGAGCAAAGGAGTGAATTGGCTGTCCGATCCTTTCAGACGGTCCGCGAGATGGCAAGGTTGGGCGTTCCCTCTCCCGCTGTCGGGGATGTCATATGCCAGGCTCTGCAACATCAATTTTCGGCACAGGAGATGACTCAGATGAGAAACGCTTTTGTCGCGGATGCCAAATACGGAAAGGCGGAAAACATCGCACAGCAATACGGTGCCCAGATCGGGAGTGGAGCCAGGGCGGGTGGTCTCGGCTCCGCCGGCGGCACCGCGGGTCCGGGAGGCCCTGGAGGAGGTCCGGGCGCCGGGCAAGGAAGTGGTGGAACCGGTGGAGGCGCCGGAGGCGGAGGAGGAGGTGCCGGAGACGGCGGAGGAGGCGGCGGTGGTGGTGCCGGAGGCGGCGGAGGAAGATAATCTTCAAGACTTATTATTCCATTATTTGTAACCTGGGAGCCCTTTGCGCGTTTATCCGGCAAACACGATTCGGAAAGAAGGAATCCGGAAATTTTGGAACCGGCGAAGCTTTTTGACCGGCCCGTAACAACAAAATGTGCAAAAAGAAAGGATAACCGATATGAAAAAGCAATTAATCATGTTATGCGTATTATTAGCCCTGATCATGACCATTTCTCCTGCTTATGCAAGAGGAGGGGGCGGCGGCGGTGGGGCCGGGGCAGGTGCCGGTGGAGCCGGGTCAGGAAACTGTGATGGCACCGGGGCAGGCGCAAGCGGTGGTTTCGGAGGTGCGTCCGGTTCAGGTTTCGGTCCGGGCGACGGAACCGGAAACGTTGGGATCGGACCCCAAGACGGAACCGGTTTCGGCCCGGGACCCGGCATCGGCAGCGCTTTGGGTTTTGGTCCCGGTGACGGCACCGGCAATCAAGGGGCAGGCCCACAGGATGGCACAGGCTTCGGAGCCGGAGCGCAAAAATAAACCGGATTTCTCGTGCCGGGGCTCTACAGCCCCGGCTTTTTCATCAAGAAGAGATAACCACGGAAGAAGATATCATGTCGGGCCTTAAGGATCCCAGGGTTTTATTTGCAGCCGAGCGTACACTGCTTGCATGGAAATTGCCCGTTTTTTTCCGAAAATTTCTGACGTGAACGGCCTGCTTTCCCGCGTGGACGACCTCCCTTCTGAAAAGCGGCCTGTCCAGATTCCCGTCACGTTTCCACACGGCGGGAAAAGGCCCGATCAGAACGGTATCGGTGTAAAGGTGATCACAAAAACCAATATCGTGATCCATCCGACCACTTTCCTCTTTGGGTCGAGTGGAATCCAGTCATAGACGACGCGTGGGTGGCGCGTTCCCATAATCACCATGAGGGCCGCCCAGACAAGCCAGCCGCTCCAACCGACTGCACCGAGTATGACCAGGATGAGAAGTACGGCCTTTGCCACATTCCCCTGCCTTGGACCGATCACCGCATAAGCCACATGACCGCCATCCAGCTGACCCACGGGTAAGAGATTCAAAGAGGTCACCAGCAATCCAATCCAGCCGGAAAATGCCACCGGATGAAGGATGAGATTGGCGCTGTCCGGCAGCGGACCATGCACCATCCAACTCAACATCGAAAAAAGGATCGACGAGCCGAGACTGAAGCCTTCCTCAACGGCATCATGCCGGATCTCCGAAAGAGAAAGGCCGATCAGCAGAATGGGAACCGTTGCGCACAATCCGGCCAGAGGGCCCGCAGCCCCGACATCCAGTAGGATCCGGCGGTTCACAATCGGTGATTTCATCTTGATGAACGCCCCGAACGTGCCGAGAATCGAAGGCGCCGGAATAAAATAGGGCAAGGTGGCATCGATATGATGCCTCTTCGACATGAAATAGTGGCCGAATTCATGGGTGCCGAGGATCAACAACAGCGTAAATGAAAACGGGATCCCCTTCCAGAGCAACCAAGGATTTTCGAGGGGGTTGATGTTCTGCTGCAGCGCACCGGCAAGAAGGGTGCAAAAAAGGGTGGCCAAAAAAAGAGCGATCTGAATCACCGGAAGCCTTCGCATCATGAGTCTTTTGTCCCTTTTGATGGATCCCGATCGACTTGTCCGCATCCATTTTTGGCTTTTCCCAGCAGCCCTTGCACCCTTTCAACGACCGGCGGGTGGGAATAAAAGAACTTTGCATCCACCTGCATGACCCTGCTGACTTGCACCCCGGCCCTTTCCATCATCTTCCGGATGTCCTCCTCCAGGCCTTTCTCCTCAACCGGGGAGAATTTGAAAAAGAGCGGCTCAATGACATAGGGGGCGATATACATCAAAAAAATGCTCGTCACGGCAAAGAAACCCCATACCCAGAGCCACCAGAAGCCGGGACTCCAGCGAATGAATGTGAATGCCCCTGCTGCCAGCAGGCACAGCAGCAAGACATTGATGACCGTGGATTTGATCAGGTCCGTCAGCCAGAGTTTTTGGGTCGTGGTGTTAAACCCATATCGCTTTTCAACGCGAAAGGTCAGGTATAGGCTGAACGGGATATCGATCAGGGTTTCGGCCAGAGCAAGGAAAAGGAAGAACAGCAAACCGTTGACCACAAACGAATCCGCGAGAGATGAAACCCACCGGTCATAAAGGCCGAGTAGACCGCCGAACATGAAGACCAGCAGCAGAACATTATCGACAGCCGACTGAACCATTTCTACCCGGCTTTTTTCAAATGTATAGGCCGACGCTCCGGCCAGGGCTTTCGCATCGATCGTCTCTTCAAAACTCGGGGGGACTTTCGAACCATGCAGCCTGAGATGGCTCAGGTTGATGGAACGGAGCCAAAAGCCGGAGGCAAGGACGAAAACAGAGAGAATGAACAGAATCATCGTCACCATCATGATGAGATGATACTTCAGCAGAGGGGTAAAGTCGAGTTTTGCATGATTTTGGTTGATTTGCGAGAGGTGACGCTGTATAGGCTTACTCACGGTGCAGGCAGTCCGACAATACTCTAAAGAGGAGGTGGCTATGAACAAAGGGCAGTTGATCGATGAGGTGGCAAAGGTAACGTGCAGCAAGAAGGAGGCGGAACTGGCCGTGGACGCGACATTGGCGGCGATCAAGAAGGCGCTCAAGAAGGGCGATGCCGTCACGCTTGTGGGATTCGGCACATTTGGGGTGACCAAGAGGAAGGCCCGCACGGGCAGGAACCCGCAGACGGGCGCGGCCATCAAGATCGCCGCGAAGAAGGTCCCCGTGTTCAAGGCGGGGAAGGGTTTGAAGGACGCGGTAAAGTAGACCGGCAACCCCCCATCTCCAGCCATACTCGCCGAGCCGTCCCTCTCTCCAGGGGAACGGCTCTTTTTTCAAGAAAGAAGGCGCTTGACTGCGTCAAGCGGTTCCCAAAGGAGGAATGAAAATGAACATCCCAAACAACCAGGGTCTGGAGCCGCATGGAACCCTATGATGGCCCTCAATAGAAAATCCTTTAAGATCGCCTGTTTTACAATCGGAGGCGTGGGTTCCTTCGCGGTGTCGTTCTACTTTTATTATTTTTACTTTTTGATGAGGGACCAGTTCGGCTTCAGCAGCAGAGACAATCTCGCTTTGGCTGCGTTAAACGGTTTCGTGTATGTTTTTGCCTCCTGGCAGGCCGGGCGGTTCGCGCAACGGCGCGGCTATTTCAAGGCGCTGAAGCTCGGGTTGGGCTTCATGCTTCTTGGGTTGGCGGCAGGCTCTCAGTTGTCTCAGCTCGATTCCGCAGTCGGCTTGATTCTGGCCACCGTCGTGTTGACGATCGGCCAGTGCTTCCTGTGGCCTGCGATTGAAGCGCTCGTCAGCGAAGGCGAAGACATAGAGGGTTTGTCGCGTGCGGTCGGCATCTACAACGTCGTTTGGGCCGGAACACAGGCATTGGCTTTTTTTGGCGGCGGCATATTTGTGGAAAAATTCGGGTTCGGAACCCTTTTCGTTCTTCCGTTGGTACTGCTGACCACTCAACTTGCCTTGACTTTCCGGCTGGATACCCACACGAACGGACATGCACACCCCACCACTGACAAACCGTCGACAGCGCCGATCCCCGACCCGTATCGGCCGTCGCCCGCCAAGGCCAAGGCTTTTTTGCACATGGCATGGATCGCGAACCCGTTCGCGTACATTGCCATCAACACCTTCATCCCTTTGCTGCCCACATTGGCCGCGCGCTTCCAACTCTCACCCATGTTTGCAGGATTTGCCTGTTCGTTGTGGTCTTTCGCACGGCTCGGAACATTCCTCGCACTTTGGCACTGGACGGTCTGGCATTACCGGTTTCGATGGCTGCTGACCGCATTCGGGCTGCTTGTTGTTTCATTCGCGGCCATCCTGATCATACCGAGCCTGGCGGTTCTCCTCATGGCACAAATCCTTTTCGGCCTTGCCACGGGACTGATTTACTACTCATCCCTTTTTTACTCGATGGATGTGGGCGAGACGAAAGGCGAGCATGGCGGCATCCATGAAGCCGCCATCGGCGCGGGCAACTGCATTGGCCCGGCCGTTGGAGCAACATCACTGCTATTGTTTCCCCAGCAAGTCAACAGCGGCGCCATTGCCGTCAGCATGCTGCTGCTGTGCGGCCTTGGCGGACTGCTGGCCGTTTGGAAAAGGTCCCAAACCCGCTGAGCGATATTGACGAAATGTGAAAAGAGTGCCAGATTAAGAAAAAAAAGGAGGCCGTCATGGGGATTTTATCTTGGATCATTATGGGTTTGATCGTAGGCGCGCTGGCCAAATTCATCATGCCGGGAAAGGATCCCGGCGGGATTATCCTGACGATTCTGATCGGGATCGGGGGCGCATTCGTAGGCGGGTTTATCGGATCCTATCTGGGATTTGGGACCGTTACGGGGTTCAATACCTTCAGCTTGTTGTTGGCGATTGGCGGGGCGATCCTTCTGCTCATTCTTTACCGCATGATCAAGCGATAAAGCGCTCACCAGACAAAAATCGGGCCCGACAGTGGGATGCATCTTTTCCTGGTTCAGGGAAAGGGGAAAAATGAAAAGATGTCACGCATGCCGGAAGGTTCTGGAAATCGAGACTCCGGTGGGCAGGCGGGAAACTTGCCCGTTCTGCGGATCCGATCTGCACTGCTGTCTCAATTGCCTCTTCCATGAAACGGGGTCCTACAATGAATGCCATGAACCCCAGGCCGAAAGGGTTATGGAAAAGGACCGGAGCAACTTTTGTGATCTCTTCGTTTTCAGAGATGCCGAAACGGACGGGAAAAGAAAGGATTCGGTGGGCTCTGCCAAAACAAAGATAGAGTCACTTTTCAAGGCTCCAGATTCGTAATGATCATGCTCAGACATTGCCGGTTGGGATTGGAAAACGACCAGGGAGGACGGTATGAAAAAACTATATTTGTCCGACAGCGATCGCAAGATCGGCGGCGTATGCGGCGGTCTCGGGGAATTCTTCGATAAGGATCCCACCCTCATACGGATCATCTTTATTCTGCTCATTCTATTTTCGTTCGGCTTCGGCATCCTCGCCTATCTGGCCATGTGGCTCATCATGCCGAACAAACCGAAAGACGCTTAATGCATCCTGGAGGAAAAAATTTGATATCACGCATCGACCATGTATCCATCGCGGTCAGGGACCAGGCAAAGGCCGAGCATTTTTTTCGCGACATCCTGGGGGCCGTTCCGGGCGCAGGGATGGACGATCCCAAGACCAGGTTTTTCTGGCAGCTCTTTTCCCTGGGAGATCTGTCCCGTCTGGAGATCATCTCGCCCACGGGCGAGGGAAGCTTTTTGGACGGTTTTCTGAAAGACCGGGAGGGAGGGGTCCACCACATCACTCTTCAGACGCCGGACCTCCGCAAGGCGATGTCCCATCTGGAGGAGAAGAGCATTCCCTTTTTCGGCTACAACGAGTATCCCGGCGGCATCTGGAAGGAGATTTTCATCCATCCCCGCCATGCCTTCGGCGTCCTGATCCAGATTGCGGAATTCACGGCCGCCGACTGGCTGTCGGAGAATGTTAAACTTCCTGCCAAGACGCGGTGGCATGTGGAGAAAACAGAAACTGGGGCAACCTTCACATTTTCCCATCCCGGAGGCGGCACGGTTGCGCTGGATCTGAACCGAACCGAACTGCAGCAACTGATGGACTCGTTGCACGACGTCATCGCGAGCGATGCTCGGGATGCATAGCAGGGAAACCTTACCCACCGCAATACACGAGACACAGTGTGAATACAGCGTATGATCTCCCTTCCCCCCGAAAACAGGGGAAAGGGAATATACGAGAGAAGTTCGGTGAAATTACGTGCCGATGTGGGTATAAACGGACATGTTGCTTTCGACCTTCTGAACACCCTCAATCCCTGAAATCAGGCTCACATAGCGCCTGCCTTCCAGACTTGAAAAGACATTCCCACGCAAGGTCACCACGCCGGCCCCTACTTCGACACGGATGTTTCTGATATCCGCATTCAGAAGAACGGCTTCAACCTTCAACTGAAGGATTAAGTCATCCAATCGTTGGCGCTGTCTGGATGTTCTTATATCCTTTGTTGCATCAACGGTTGAAATCGCACGCAAGATGATATCGACGGACAGATCTCTCGGAAGATTACGAGTGTTGATCGTAAGATCGTAGAGGTCCGGGTTCTCCCAATCGGCATCTAAAAAGGCTCGGAGGAATCCCTCTGATTCCCGGTCGCTCTGTTTCAAAATTCGGGATAATTCTTTCTCGCTCTCTCCGCTCTCAGCCATGAGACGCTGGATGCGGTCCTGAAGCGGAGCGATGATCCGGACATGAAGGATTCCAGGGATCCCCCTCAGAAGGACCTGCCCGCCACGGCCGACAATCACCACATTGTCCTTCCGGGCAGCTTCGTAAATGACCATCTGAATTGCATAGAAAAATTTCCGGCCCTGGTTCTGCCAATTTGCCCAGAATGGCGGGCTTTTTTCATCATATTTTTCCACTTCCGGCCCCTTTAAACCGTGAGCTGCAAGACCCTGCTCAATCCCTTCTCTGTCCAAATACTTGTATTGCATTTTACCGGCCACGTCCTGGGCTATCGCCGTTCCCATGCTTCCCATCTGCCGAGAAATCGTGATCACTGCCATGTCAATCCCTCCCTTCATCATGGAACCTATACACAGAAGTATTTCTGTCCCCTAAAAATGAAGATATTCCCATTCTCCGCCACTGAAGCTGTAAACCTATGTTCTCTGACGCCAGAATGAGTCCCATGATCACACTACTCAGTTGCATATATTTTACTTGCCTGTATGTCGCCGTGCCGGAGCGCAATTTTTCTGAGGGTACCCAAGTATTCCGGGTAACGATTCAGATAAAAGGCCAGTCCTCTGGAGAAGTTTCTTCCAATAATTCCATCCAGATAAAGTTGACTGATTTCTTTCTCTCTCTGAAGAACACACTGTGAACGGACAAAAATTTGACGTTCATCCCGTGACATGGTCGGGATGCGGTATTTCAACACGCTCCTGGCCCGAGGCTGGTACATCCAAAAATAGAGGAGATCTAAAGCGTTTATAATGATGATCCTTTCAAGATCTTTGGCCTCACTGCCGATGGTCTGGATAAATGTTTTCGGTGACTCAAGCATTTCCAAAACATTTGTCTCCGGGAATAAAAGTTCAAGCCGGGCAAAGGTGTCGAAAAGCTGACGAAGTTTTGATCGATAGTCGATCATCCGCGTGTTAATGTTTTCGTAACGATCGGCAAAGCCTTCAATGATGCCGGCAACACAATC
>JAXGRQ010000042.1:0-20084 GCA_040765725.1 Syntrophales bacterium | reverse complement strand
TGATAAACCCTTTTATCCGAACTTTTCCCGACACAATCCCAATCTCAGGAACCCCGGATGCACAGCCAGGAACCGACAAAGCTGAGGCCTGCCCGCTTGGATGTTGGTGCACTTCCATCTCGCCTGCTTTTTCAGGGTTCCGCTCACAACAATTTCTCAGCCCCTGAATAGAATTCATCGACACTCAAAACGGCTGCGGCTATTCGGGGTTTTTTCTGATCCACCCATTGCCTCATATCATCGTAGATCGGACCGTCGGTGAGATATTCAATGCTGCCCTTGGCCTGATAGGATTTCCGTTCATTCGTCAGGAACAGCACGGACCCCTTGCTCCCTCTTTTAATATTGGCCCGCGTTTTGTTGAAATAGTTATCTGCCACCACGATTCGTCCATCGTCCAAATTCTTTACAAAAGTCACATAAATGGCATTTGGCATTTCATATTCATCGACAGTCGTCAGTACGACCGGGCCTTCATGCCGATCCCAGGCGTCCTTCAAAACCTCCTTTGCATTATTCATCCCTTCTCCCCCTTTCCGTTATTTTATTGACTCCGTGTCCTGATGGTTCATCAACAGCTCTTCTGCAACGCCCGAAAATACCCCCACTGCGGCTTTCATATCCGGCAACTCTCAACGGATGCAAGGCAAAAATGTCCTGTTGCACCGTGTTTGATTTTGTTGAATTCTCACAATCAAAAATAATGCCAAAAGCTTGAGACAAGACCGAAAAGATATTTGCCCGTATGATAACAGGGTCTTCAATATTCGATGGGAAGGATGTAGACGATCCTGCTGTTTGAAAGTGCAGCGACGTCTGGGAAAAGAATGCAGACATGCGACTCCCAGAGTCCGCACCAGTGAAAAACATGGATTACGATAAGATGTTTCTTCCAGTGGTGTGACCGAGTGGTGAGGTATGAGATGGAATCGATTGCAGAACTCACACTCACAGCCTGCGGTTATTGACAAAGATGAAACCGATTGCTATATAAAAAGCAAATGAAAACCATTCTCAAATATTTTGATAAGGTTTCAGGTCGTTCGGTCACCAATCAGCGTAGACTGCTTTTGGAGCTGATAAGAAGTGCTCAAGGGCACCTGGACGCAGACGAGTTGTTTCGCCAGGCCAAGAAACATAAGCCGCGCATCAGCTTGGCAACGGTATACCGTAACCTAAAATTGTTCAAGGAGCTCGGCCTGATAGCCGAAAGTAACCTTGGCAAGGCGCATTCTCACTACGAGATAAAGGGTACGGTGGAACACCATCATCTGGTCTGTCTAGGATGCGGTCTGGTTGTCGAGTTTGACAGCCCGCTGATCACCGCAGCGAAAACCCGAATCCAAAAAGAAAAGGGATTTGATATTGTTACGTCCCAGTTGAAAATGGAAGGTTATTGTCCGAAATGCAAACTGAAAAAGAATTCTCCTTGATACATCGGGTTACGGAAGATGATCACCGAAATCATAATGAGGTGGAACGGTGCAGATAAAATGTCTTAACGACTTGAGGTCGGGTGAAAGCGGAAGAATTTCCCAAATCAATGGTGGACGCGGCATGGTCGATCGCCTTGCCGCTCTGAATGTCAGACCAGGAACGAGAATCATAAAGCTCAATGCCGGGTTTATGCAGGGACCCGTGACCATCGAGGTCAACCGAACCCAGATAGCGATCGGTTTCGGCATGGCCGCGAGAATACTGGTCGAGGTTGAGGACTCTGCCCAATGAGAATCCTTTTGATGGGCAATCCTAACGTCGGCAAAAGTGTGATCTTTTCACGCTTGACCGGTGTACACGTGATTACCTCCAACTATCCGGGCACAACGGTAAATTACACCCACGGACACATGAAGCTGGGCGACCAGCAAATCAACATCGTCGATGTTCCCGGCACCTATACCCTGGAGCCGACCTGCGACGCGGAGAATGTCGCCCTACAGATGCTCGAACCGGACGACGTGGTCATCAATGTGGTCAATGCCATCAATCTGGAGAGAAATCTATATCTCACCCTGCAGTTGCTGGAGAGGAAGGTGCGGCTGATTGTTGCATTGAACATGTGGGATGACACCCGGCATCGAGGAATTCAGATTGATTTGAACAGACTGCAGGAGATGTTGGGTGTGCCCGTTATTCCGACGGTCGCCACCACCGGCGAGGGAATCAAAGCGCTTGTCGATAACCTCCCCATGGCCGTATCAACTCATACACCGATGCGCAGCCGTGATGAGCGCTGGGCGGCAGTCGGCAACATCATCGAGCAGGTGCAGCAGGTAACCCACCGCCATCATACGTGGCGTGAACATCTGGCCGACGCCAGTGTCAAGACCTTTTCCGGCTTGGTCATCGCTTTGGTCGTTCTTGCAGGATCGTTTCTGGTGGTTCGCTTCATCGGAGAAACTCTTATCGACTATCTATTTGACCCTTTTTTTAACAGTTTTTGGGCACCTGTCATATACAGGATCGGCGAACTGCTTGGAAGCAAAGGACTTGTCCATGATGTTCTGATCGGGAAGATCATCGGAGGCCGGCTGGATTTTGTCCAATCCTTCGGACTTCTGTCCAGCGGGCTGTACGTTCCGTTTGCAATGGTTTTACCTTACATTGTTTCTTTTTATCTGGTACTGGGCCTTCTTGAGGATTCCGGCTACCTCCCGCGTTTGGCCGTGCTGATGGACACCATCATGCATCGGGTAGGATTGCACGGCTACGCGATTATCCCCACCCTTCTCGGGTTTGGATGCAATGTCCCCGCGGTTCTCGCAACAAGAATCTTGGAAAGCAAACGGGAAAGGTTCATTACCGCCACGCTGATTTCCGTCGCAGTACCCTGCGCAGCTTTACAGGCCATGATTTTCGGTCTTGTCGGTGATCGCGGGTGGCAATATGTGGCCCTGGTCTATGGTACTCTGGTCACTGTCTGGATAGTTCTCGGATTCATATTGCACAAGACCATCAAAGGGTTTACTCCGGAACTGCTGATCGAGATCCCCCCGTATCGCATGCCGCCGTGGCAAGCAACTCTGCGGAAACTTTGGACGAGAACATGCGGCTTCCTCGCAGAGGCAATTCCGATCATCCTTGGCGCGATCCTGGTCATCAATGTGATGTATGTCATCGGTATTTTTGAAGTCGTCTCTAATTTTACCGCACCGGTGGTGACCGGTCTTCTGGGACTGCCCAAGGAAGCGGTGACAGCATTGGTCATTGGTTTTTTGCGTAAGGATGTTGCAGTGGGAATGCTGGCCCCCCTTTCCCTGACGACGGACCAGTTGGTGGTTGGGTGTGTCGTGCTGGCGATGTTCTTCCCCTGCATTGCCACCTTCGTCGTCCTCTTGAAAGAGTTGGGTCCTATAAGCACATTGAAATCCTTTTCCATTATGATTTTGGTGGCTCTGACGACAGGGGGGCTGTTGAATTGGGCGCTGTGAAGGGTACAGAAGGACCTGCATCAAGAATAGGCAAGGCGGCTCTGCTCCTTTAGCCAATCACCTAAGCTGAAACGATAATATCTCGCAATAACAGAGCATTTTACCTGAAACAAAAACCAGATTTTTCGCTGTTCTTCGTTGCGGTAGGGCTCTTCATCCGCCCGAAATAAGAATTTTTGCAGGCAGGGACCAAATTTCCTTTTTCATTAGTGCGTGAAACGGCGGGTCCGGCGCGCTCTGCGCCATTGCGCAAATCGTTCAGGGTTCCGGACTGCTTCAACTTTTTGATTTCATCTTCAACCTCTTCGGCCCCTTCCGCATAGAACTTCTCTTCATCCGGGGCCAGCTCACGGAGCAGCCGAAGGAACTCTCCCGCATGAACACGTTCTTCATCAGCAATATCCTTGAGAACCTCGATGGCCAGCTTGTTGTCAGTCGATTCGGCAAGCTGCATGTACAACTGAATCGCTTCGTATTCTGCAGCGACCATGAATCGGATCGCGCGGATAAGCTCCTCGTCCGTGAGTTTCCGATCTTTTGCCAAACCTGAAAAGGGCGACCCAAATTCCGGCATGTTCATTCTCCCTTCCTACCTGTTTTAATGTTGCATTTATAGCATGCAACCGTGGCGAAAGACACTGATGATCGGTCGGATGCCTAGGTGATCCCGTTCTTCTGCATCCTCATTCTATTTCTGTTTCCAAGTAGGCCTTCGTTTCTCCAAAAACGCGCTTATGCCCTCCTTGGCATCTTCCGTGGCGCAAAGACGTGCAAAGGCCTCGTTCATGTGTTCGAAGGCATTGTCATAATCCAAATCAGCCGCCGCATAGAATGCCTTTTTGGCAACCTGTAGAGCCTGAGGACTTTTTTCAGCCAAGATCGCGGCCCACCGATGGGTTTCCCTGTCTAAATCAACCTCAGGAATGACTCGGTTGATCAGCCCCATGTTCAACGCTTCCCTGGCCGCGATCAAATCTCCATAAAATAACATTTCGATGGCCCTTTTTCGCCCCACGGACCGGGTGACGGGAATCACCGGCCCAATGCAATTGAGCCCCACGTTGATGGCGGTCAGACCCAAACGAGCATTTTCACCGGCCGTTGCAAGGTCGGCAGCTGCTACCAGACCGGCTCCGTTTGCCGCAGCAACTCCATGTACCTGAGCAATAACAGGCTTGCTGATCTGGCTGATCGTAACCAGCGGTTTTTCCATACATTCGATCCAGTCCCGATACTCCATTACACTTTTATTCGGGAAATCGGTTATATCAATGCCGGCGCAAAACGCTTTGCCTGCCCCTTTCAGGATAATGACTCTCACCTGATTTTCTGCGTCAAGCTCCTGCATAGCCTGATTGAGTTCCTTCGCAAGAGGAACATCGAACGTATTCAGGCTGTTTGGACGGTTAAGCGTTATTTTAGCGACGAAATCATCTCCCCTTTCAATGAGAATGTTGCCGTATTTCATGGAGTGCATGCCCCCTGTTTTAATCACGAAGCCTTTTTGTAATCATATAATGACCCGGTTTCCCCTTCAATTTAATTTTTTGGCATAGTCATTGATAACTTTCACTCTCGATCTCGGCTGTTTTCTGCAGCTCTTCGGCGATGGCTTCAAACAGATCCCTTACGGGTTTCGTATCCGGCAGTTCGCGCCGGATGCGAGGCAAAAGGCCCCTTTCAACGGCGAGCCGCCGGGTAGGCGGGTAATTCATATCGTAACACCAGGTTGCCATCATGACGAGAAAATCCGACAGAGTGGCCAAATTGCCGTTGGACACCGATCCCGTTTTCGCAGCTTCCGCCAGAACTCCGGGGCTCAACTCCCGACATAGGCGAATATGGGGCAACATCTCACGAAGATCTTGAAACCCATCAAGCACGACCGCCCGCAACACCATTTCCATGATATCCAACTTGTCCGCATCCCGTATGAGATTCAAAAAACGGGTCATTTCGGGGGTGAGTCCTTCGGGAAGATCTGTTCGTTTCCGGTTATGGTATTCTACGGCACAGAGTATCCGCTCACGATCCACGGGATCAGATAGGAGAGAGCGGGTCTGTTCCCCCAGAACCCTTCGCCCCTCCGCACCGTGATCGACCGTATCGGAATCCCGATAAGAACCGTATCGAACAAACTGGGTAAACCGGCCCACGTCATGCAGCAACCCGGCTATTTCCGCCACTCGACGATCCGATTGTGAAAACTTCAGCGCGTCGGCAATGACGCGGGCATTCCGGGCGACCCGCAGGCTGTGACACAGCTTCAGATCCAGCAGGGGGTGCAAACTGCCGTCCGGATTGCGAAACCGATCGGTATAATGTTCAAACCACAATCGCAGGGCATGATGCTCTTCCTGAGTCATGTCTGCGCACTTCTCTTCAACAGGGTCAATCGACGGGTTCCCCTGATTTGTCGGAAATTCGCGCCCTGGCTGACACATTTCAATATCGGTTCGCTATCGACAACCTCTATAGGGCATTGACCGCGACCGCGGTCAGCAACCACTGGTGCTTCAGGTGAATCCACCACCGCCCGGCGCCCCCGCAGATGCGGCGGAGTGTTTGGCGGTAAAGAGGGAGGGCAATTTCCCGGCATCTTTATTGCCGCAGTTGGGACATGGTTGCTTTTGATCGGTGTCGGATCGGGAGACCAATCTTTCAAAACGGTGACCACATTTTTTGCATTCATACTCGTAAAGAGGCATTGCTCCTTCCTCCTCTATCTTTTTTATGCTCGTCTTCCTTTTCCACGGCCTCTGCCCCCGCCGCGACCTCGCCCCCCAATGCCGCCTCTGTCTCGTCCGTCGCCTTGCCCTGCAGAGCCTCTAAACAAATTAAGGATCTGCATCAAGAGGCTGCCGCTTTTTATGACCTGCTGAAAAACGGACTGATGATTAAAACTTCGAGGCACGGTCGGTAGTGTCGCCGCTCGCGTTGCGGAAATTTGGTACAGGGGCGTTTGATTCATCCGTGAAGGCTGCAAAGGCTTCATGCCTTTCGCAGAAATAGCCTCGTTGGGGCATTCGGCAACGCAGGCCCCACAACCCGTGCAGGACTCTAAATGGATTGTTGCCACGCGCACAACCGTTATGGCCTTCACTGGGCAGGCTTGGACACAGACTCCGCAACCCGTACATTTGCTTTCATCAATTTGAATCGCCGCTGTTGTCGAACCTTTACATGGTTCAATCCGTTTTACTTCCTGACCGGTTCCTATAGGCGTCGTCATTCCGCCTTTTTTCCCCATCGCTTTTGCGGAACAGGCATTGGAAAACTTGACGACCAAAACAATCTGGTCTGTCCTGCACGCCTTTTCAAAGCATTCTCCGACAACGCGAAAGACCTCTTCGCTTTCACCGGCAACCAGAGTGCTCATGTGACCGGAAACAACGGACAGTCCTGATCTTGACAGCTCCCCGATGAAATTCCCAATCCGATTTTCGATCAAATCGGTTTTCAAGGGATAAAGACTCAACTCCGCCTGTATTTTCATCAATCAACCCTTACTGCCCGTTGAGTCTCTTTCTTCATTTCTCCCTCTTCACCGCGAAAAGTAAAGGAAAAACGATGTCACTTGTGCAACAGGGAATCCAGACAGCCAGGAATAAGAATAAAGCCATCACCAGCACCGTGATCAAACCAACATCGGTTCCCAAAGCCATGACCATGTGGAATAAGGACGCCCAGGTGCTGAGCAATACGTGTCCCGCATGGGGAAATTTTGTTTCCTGCCGCCAGCAGGCAAAGCCGATCCCGGCAAATGCCAATGGGTTTACAAGCCACCATTTCTCAATAAATCCGAGATGAAGACCTCGATTTGGCATTTCCAAGAGGATCTCACCGATGTAAGGGATGATGCAGTCGCTCAAGGTACCGATCCCGACGGATCCCAAGTAGCCGATTGCCAATGTCATGAAGATCTTGCCCTGTGTATGACGTCTGTACATCGCGGTTGTTACGAGCGCGCTGAAGAACACGTGAGAAGGATGCAGAACCCAGAACAGCGTTTCGAACATCGAGTGAGACAATTGGGTGCTCAAGGAAATCCAGAGGACCATCATTCCGGTCAGCGTTCCCAATAAAGTGTAAGGGGCGTGAGCCCTCAGCTCATTCAACACCGTTTTGAACATATTTGATCCAATTCCCCTCTGAATTTCATAATCCTCTTTCTCCGGCAGTCACGGCCGGCATCTTCTTCACTATTCCTCTCCTTCCATTTTTCGTACCCGATCCGTAATTTCCTCCATCTGTTTTTTCAAGGCTTCGGCCTTTTCTTTCAGCGCGGCAATTTCTTCCTTTTTGCCGGTCCCTCCTGAAGAAAGCCCCGCTGTTTGAGAGGTTGGCGGGACCATTTGAACGCCTTGCTCCACGCCTCCGCCACCACCCATGCCCATTCCACCCCCCATGCCTCTGCCTCCACCCATGCCCATTCCACGTCCCATTCTACCGCCCATGCCTCTTCCGCCGCCCATGCCCGTGCCGAAATGACCCTGGACATTGGGACCGGAAGCGCCGGCCACTGCACCGGATTTATACATCCGGACCGCTTCTCGAACCTGTCCGGCGACGCCGGTGATAACCTGGATGCCTGCCGCAGCGAAGGTTTGAAAGGCATTGGGGCCGCAATTGCCGGTCAGTACGACGGTAACACCCTTGTTGGCCAACAACTGAGCAGATTGGATTCCAGCACCGTGCCCCAAGGCGATGTTGGGATTTTGAATCGGTTCAAACTCCGAAGTGTCCGGATCAATGATCAAAAAGTACGCACATCGTCCGAAACGAGCGTCAACGGAGTCATCAAGCGTTTGTCCTGAAGAGCTAACAGCGATTTTCATAGTGTCATACCCCTTTCTTCAATATCGTTTCAAGATTTCCCCAAAGACGGACGATGGCACTGAATGCCGGTCCTTTTCCGTATTCGATCACCGTTTTCACCGCCATAAGGGCATCGTTGACATTGGGATCAAAAGGAATTTCAGAGACCACTGTCGATCCCATCTCTGAGGCAATGGTTTTGATACGTTGCGTTTGTTCGACATTCAGATCGGCTTTGTTTACAACAATGAGCGATGGAATCCTGAAATGGGCTGCAAGCTCCAGAACGCGCTGCATATCATGTACACCGGAAACCGTGGGCTCCGTAACGATGAGAACCATGTCTGCACCGCCGACGGAGGCAATCACAGGACATCCGGTCCCCGGGGGACCGTCGCTGAGAATCAGCCCTTTCCTCAGATTTTTGGCCAGCTCTGAGGCGACATTCCTCACCTGGGTCACCAAGCGACCGGAGTTTTCCTCTGCAATCCCCAGCCGAGCATGAACCATCGGACCATAGTCCGTGCCCGACACAAACCATTTCCCCACCACGTTTTGTTTGGTTCTTACCGCGTCGAAAGAGCAAATGTGTTCGCACACACCGCATCCTTCACAAGAAAATTGGTCGATTCGAAAGGTTTGGATATCCGGATCTTTGATCGGCCCATCCGGGTGTATCGCCCCGAAGCGGCAGGCCGGGGCGCATTGACCGCAAGCCGTACATTGATTTGGATCAATAAACATCTTTAAGCCGCCGATAAAATCATGCGCTTCACGTACGGTGGGTCCCAGGAGCAGATGCAGATCCGCGGCGTCCACATCGTTGTCGGCTAAAACCTTGTTGTCGGCCAGCATGGCCAACGAGGCAAGCAAGGTGGTTTTCCCCGATCCCCCTTTGCCGCTGATCACGGCAATTTCCTTGAAACCGGAAGACGTTCCGACGGTGAAGGGCTCAAGATTTTCCGTTTCGACGGAGAACGTCTCATCAGCCGGAATCTCCGGCGGAACGGTGCCGGCCAACCGTGAAATCGCGAAAAATATGTTCAACAGGTTCTCCCGAAATTCCGGGTAAATATGCGTCAGAATCGACCCGCTGGAGTAAGACTCGGCGTATTCGCGCTTGAACGGAATTCGACCAACGATGGGCACATGCACCCGTTCCGCATACTCTGCGATGAGTCGGTCCGTTCCGTCGGAGCGATTGACGACGATGCAAGTGGGTATCTTTTTTTTCAGCGTCATATTGACGGCCAACTTCAAATCGTTCAGACCGAAAGGCGTGGGTTCCGTGACCAAAACGGCGACATCCGCACCGTCCACCGTCTCGACAACCGGACAGGACGTGCCTGGAGAGGCATCAATGATGTTGATGGCTTCCGGATCCACGAGGGTTTTCACTCGGCGAATGACGGCAGGCGCCATCACCTCGCCGATGTTTAACGTTCCATGGGCAAAGAAAAAAGGCCGGTTCTGTGAGGCTATCTCTACGGTGCCGATCGGCAATGGTTTATCGGTTAGTGCCTTTTCCGGACAAACCAGCGCACAAAGTCCGCAGGCGTGACAAAGCTCCTTGAAGATCAACACCTTACCCTTTACAACGGCCATGGCATTGTAACGGCAGGCCGCCGCACATTCGCCGCAGCCGGTACACAAATCCTCGTTCCAAAAAGGTCGCATTGCTTCAACGTTCTTTTGTACATCGAACTTCGGTTGAACAAACAGATAGTCGTTGGGTTCCTCCACATCACAGTCCAGCAACCTGATTTTTTCACCGCGCTCGGCCAAGGCATAGGCCAAATTCACGCAAAACGTCGTTTTCCCCGTTCCCCCCTTACCGCTGGCAACCGCAATTTTCATTGGTCCCTGTTCTTCCTTTCTATCCATAGTTGGGGTGTCGTTTTTTCATAACCTCCGCTCTCCATAACCAATCGTTTTCGATCTCCGATCTTTTCATGATTTCGCTATCCTCGCATGGCAGGTCCGATTCACTCCAATGCTGCGGACGCGATTGTATAAAAAAAGTTTATCTATCAGGAAACATCTCCGGACGCAAACCGATGTTCACAACACTGCATGCGACAATGGGATTCAACCCCAATCTCTCAGCCTCTCTCAGCAGATCAGGGTCCTCCGAACCCGGGTTCAGGAAAAATTCCCGCGGCGTTTTGGCGGCGATTTCCACAAGCATTTTCCTTCCGATATTCGGTGGCACATACATGGAGATGCGATCAATTGGTCCGGGAATGTCGCGAACCGATGCGTAACATTTCAGCCCTTCCACATCTGCACCAGCCGGATGGACCGGATAGACGGTCCATCCTCCTTGAACAAATGCCCGAACAGCCTTGTTACCATATTTAGTGCGGTCAGCCGAGGCACCGACGATTGCTATCGTTTTATCCATATAGATCCCTCCATAAAATACCCTGACTGGGGCTTTCTCCGAATCAGTGTCTGATAGCCGCACAAAAAGATCCTGAAAACTCACAACCTGTTGAGCCCCTATTGCTTAATATTCTGTAACATTCAATAATAGTGCCATAAATCGGCATTCAGCGCAAAAAAACCATTTATCCTATGATGTAAAAAGGTTGTGTGTCAGAAATTGCCGGTGATGCAATTGCAAATGACAGTGGTCCGCTATAAAAGGATGCAGACGTGCGACTCCGATGATCGATCCGAATGGAGTGAAAAAGTATGGCCTGCCGTCCAAATACTTGCTAATTTACAAGTGATAATGCACCCATCGTTGATAAATAACCTTGACATCGCAGAACCCTTTCTTCATTCTGAACCGACCAACCATCAGCAACCATCGGCCGGTGGGGAGAGCATTGTGATGAGTTCCGCAGAAAAACAAAACCGACTTTTTGACACCGACGGAGATCTGGAGAGCATCTCGGATTGCGTTTTTACCGTCAACATGCAATGGCTCATCACGTCGTTCAACCGCGCTGCCGAAGAAATCACCGGCGTGAAACGTTCCGATGCGATCGGGCAACTCTGTTCGGAAGTCTTCTTCGTTCCAGCCTGTGTGGGGTCGATTGTGCGCTGGCGCAGACCTTCGCTACAGGGAGACTTTGATTATCGGCATATCCGCATACATCATCGATTCGGAGGAAGTCGCATTCCCATCAGCATTTCTACAGCATTGTTGCGTGATGCCGAAGGAGAGGTGATCGAGCAGAGTGGAACATTCAGCGATCTGTCCGGAAGGGATGCTTCGTCAAGAATCCTGCAGGAAAGTTCCGGGTTGGCGATCTGGTCAATGTAAAGCCCCTTGATGCAACGGGTATCTGAAGTTCTTCCCGGCACTGCCGCCAGCCCCAGTACGTCCCTGTCCCTGGGGAGACCGGGACGGGCAAGGAACTGGTGGCTCGCACGCTCCACCATCTAAGCAGCCTCGACATGCAGGTCCGTTTGTGGCCGGTCAACCGCGCCGCACTGCCGGATACGCTCCCGAATCGGGAGCTGGTTACAAAGCCGGCGCATTTACCGGTGCAGGGAAAGACAAACCTCGTGACGTTTCATGTTGGCTGAAGGGGAACGATCTTCCTCGACGAAATCGGTGAATTGAACTGCGTTTCAGGTCAAGTTGCTCCGCGTGCCGCAGGAGAAATCCCATGACCCTCTGGGATCAACCCGCTCCGAACAGGCCGACGTCTCATCATCGCTGCGACCAATCGGGATCCGGCAGAGCGGATGCGGGAGGGCCAATTCCGGGAAGACCTTTACTATCGTTTGAACGTCGTGCGCATCGAACTCCCTCCCCTGCGGCGTCGAAAAGAGGACATCCCTCTGCTGGTGGACCAGTTCATAACCCGCTTCAACTGCATCTGAAAGACCGACAGCACGGGGAATCACGAATGAAGCCCTTTCTCTGCTGGATGGCCCATGACTGGCAGGGCAATATCCGTGAGCTGGAAAACGCCATCGAACACGCCTTTATCCTCTGCCGCGAGGGACACATCGACATCCGGCATCTTCCCGAAGAGTTGCGAGCGCGCGGGTCAACTCCATGCGCTTTCGAGTCAGATATCCGCTCCGCACATGATATTTTAGACGGCCAGGCCATCCGTATGGCGCTCGAACAGAAACGCCTTCAACCGTGTTGCGGCAGCCTGGGCGTTGGAATCCACAAAACCACCTTGTTCCGCCAGATGAAGAACCGGGCATCCATCCCCCCAAACAGGACGGTCGCAGTCGGCGAAAATAGTAGCGTCTCGCATCTGTTATAAGCAGACGCGTAGTGCCTTCACTACTATAATAAGCTCCAATCTCCCGCCTTGAAATCTTCCAAAAGCAGCATTGAATAGGGTCTCCTGCTTCTCCCCTCCCCGCTTGATCAATGTGGCATGACGCTTGCTGTATTTTCAATACGCGGACGATGAATGGGACGAAGATGAAAACAGCCTTTCCCATCTGGGGAAGAACGAACGTACCGGTCTTCGATGTTGCCCGACAGGTCTTCATCGTTGAGATGGAATTCGGCATATTGTTCATGCAGCGGAAAACCGCTGACCATGACCTACCCATTCAAAAGGCGCTCCGTCTGGCAGAGTTGGGGGTTGGCAATACTGGTTGTATCATTTCCAGACCTCCAGGAGATGATCGCCGGTTACGGCATTCAGGTCATACTGTGACCGGCCTGTTGCATGAGGTGGTTCAGGCCTGGTTATCGGGGGGCTTCAATCGAAGCACTTATGCCATGCCGGGCTGTTTCGGGGGGGCCGCCGCTCGCGGCGCACACAGTATGATTTACAGGGGGATGTCATGAATAGGATGGGACAAGGCGGAAGAGGAATGGGAGGCGGACTGGGGGCAAGGTCAGGGCGGGCGGAGAGCCGGCCGCGGAGGCGGCCCGCTTGCGGCCGGTCCGGACGGATACTGCGTCTGTCCCCAGTGCGGTCATCAGGAGCCGCATCGGTCGCGGCGTGCCCTGTTTCGAGCGGCTCGTGCCCGAAATGCGGGGCTGCAATGGTCAGACAATAAAAACCAATCCTTAAGAAAGCGAGGATACAAAAGATGCCAGAGATCGAACAGGACCAGAGGAATGGGAGCAAATGGACTGACGTACGGCGGGATGTCGCGCCGGCTTCTGCTTCTGTTACGCAAAACTCATCACCGGACGAGGTTTCGGGATGGGTTTCGGAAGAGGAATTGGCGCGTGGGGACGTGGATTCGGTGGCGGCGGAAGGGGATGGCGGAATATGTTCTATGCCACCGGTCAGCCGGGCTGGATGCGCGGGCGGTTATGCGCGCCTATGGCTATGCTGCGCCTACCAGGCCCCTGACCCGGAAATGGAAAAACAGTTTCTGAAAGGCCAGGTCGATGCCCTGCAGGCGGAGATGTCAGCAAGCGCCTTGCCGATATGGAAGCCGGGAATACCAAAGAATGATTCCTTTGGGAATCAAAATCCATAATGCCGGAACGCATACCGTGGCCGGGGCTCTTGCGCAATACCGAGCAGGAAAATGGAACACCATCATGATGCGGTTGTCGGAGGGTATTGGGCATGAACAAACGACTGTCTTTACAGCCCTATCGGTGTGATTCACAGTGAACATACCACAGATCGGGAGACACCCATCCAACCAGCCTATGCGAAGGGGCTGCAAGGGGCGGGCGGAAATCTTCCCCACCTGTGTCGGGGTTGCAGGACCTGGATGGTTTTTCACACATATACTTGATCTATCATTTGGATCGAGCAGGGTCCTTGAAGCTGACGGTTAAGCCTTTTATGGAGGACGTCGAACGCGGGGTTTTCGCAACGCGAGCCCCCTGTCGACCCAATTCGATTGGGTTGAGCGTTGTTGAACTGGTTCGCCTTGAAGGCAATGTGCTCCATCTTGACGGAATGGACATTCTCGACGGTACTCCGCTTCTTGATATCAAGCCGTACACGGCGAAATTTGACCACATCAAGACAATGCGCAATGGATGGCAGGATGGGGTTGACGAGGAGACCGCCCGGCGACGTGGTCGGAGGGAATATCGGGGATGAGGCCTAAGCGGCGCCAAAGCAACCTTGGCTTCCGTTTGATGTCGCTGGGGTTTCGTATCCGGGACGGCCTCCGTCCACCCATTAAGATGCTTCAGGAAGCGGGCATACGATCCGGAATGACGGTTCTGGATTTCGGTTGCGGGCCGGGAAGCTTTTCCATGGCGGCTTCCCGGCTGGTCGGCTCGGAAGGTCTTGTATACGCATTGGACAACCACCCCCTCGCCTTGGAAACCGTCCGAAGGAACATGAATAAGAAAGGCTTCAAAAACATCCTGCCGCTTTCCGGCGAGGATCTGGCAAACGTTCCGAATGAAAGCATCGATATGGCATTGCTTTATGATGTCGTGCATGACCTTTCTGATCCGTGCCCCGTTTTGACAGAATTGCAGCGAGTGATGAAGCCGAACGGTGCGCTTTCGATCAGGGATCATCATTTGAAGGAAGGGCCCTTGGTGTCCAGAATCACGAGCAGCGGCTTTTTCCGTTTTACAGGAAGCAACCGGGGCGTGTCTCGGTTTGTGAAAGCAGGAAAAGCTGAGATGACATCATCATGATCGCCATCAGAAAAGCCGTGAAGCGGAAAACCTCCCTGTGGGGAATTACAATGAACGCAACCGTTTTCCAATACTCCTTTGGTCCCGTTCCATCAAGGCGTTTGGGAAAGAGCCTGGGAATCAACAACATTCCGTCTAAGGTGTGTACGTATTCCTGCCTTTACTGTCAGGTGGGACGGACAACCGCCATGACGACGGATCGTCGCATTTTTTACCATCCGGAAGAGATCTTCCGCAGCGTGCAGGAGAGGCTGGCCAAGACAAAAGAGACGGCGGAAAAGGTGGATTACCTCGCCTTCGTTCCAGATGGAGAACCCACCCTGGACATCAATCTCGTCGACGAACTGACCATGATGAAGTCTTTGGGAATTCCCGTCGGCGTCATCACCAACGGTTCTCTTCTCTGGCGCCGTGACGTGATAGAGGCGCTCGCCGAAGCAGATTGGGTTTCACTGAAAATCGATGCCGTCGATGAACGGATCTGGAGGCGAATCGACCGTCCCCACAAAACGCTCAAACTGCCCTCAATCCTTGCGGGAATGGAAGAATTTGCCGGGGCCTTCGCCGGAAAGCTTGTCACCGAAACAATGCTCGTAGAGGGCATCAATGACAGCGAACCCTGCCTGGCGAAGACCGCTGAATTCATCCAGAATTTGAAGCCTTCTGCGGCTTATTTGAGCATTCCAACCCGACCACCGGCCCTTCAGCGGGTTTGTGCACCCGATGAAGAGACCGTAAACCGGGCGTACCGAATCTTCGCCGATCGATTGGAGCATGTAGAATATCTTATCGGCTATGAGGGGGATGCGTTTGCCTTTACCGGCGATATCCAAAAGGACCTCCTGAGTATTACCGCCGTCCATCCGATGAGACGAGAGGCGGTTGACGCACTTATAGCAAAGGCCGGGGCCTCATGGGCCATTGTGGAGAAATTGCTGGCGAATGGAGAGCTGACAGAGGCAAGACATGAAGGTCATCTCTTTTATCTGAGAAAATTTTCTAAAAACCAAATCTTTGACAACGCATATTGAATCTGAAATGATCGATGCAAGGAATCGGGACATCACATGAAGATTGCCATATTCACGGACGGTCCCAATTTGGCTGCCCATGTGGCGCATCGCGTTGGCACCGCAAAATGGCTGCTTTTAATTGATGCGGATAGCGGGGAATTGGAAGCCGTGCCCTACCCCGCTGTCACAAGCGCGCAGGGAACCGGTGTGAAAGCCATTGCCCTGGCGGTCAACCTGGGTGCGCAGGTGATCCTCACAGGCCAAGTCAATGCCGTCATTGCACGGCAATTTGAAACAAAGGACATAGAAATCCTGAGCGGATTCAAGGGATCGGTAAAAGACGTTCTCCAGGAGTACCAGGAAGGTCTGGTGAAGATGAACACCGGCAAAGCCCCATTCGGTCCTGCTCTTCTCAATACGACTGTGCTCATTCAGGCAACCAGGAGTGCCGCCAGACAGTTTGGCGCGTTATTGCCCGTCCTCATGGGTGTCGTGATGTTAGTCGGCTTGTTTAATGTGTTCATTACCAAAGAACTTCTTATGCCCGTTTTTTCAGGACGCACCGTGCAGGATACCTTCTCAGGGGCCTGTTTCGGCAGCATTTTCGCGGGGAACCCGATCAACAGCTATGTGATCGGGGGAGAATTGCTCAAGGATGGCGTCAGCCTGACGGCCGTCACTGCATTCCTGATGACCTGGGTGACCGTGGGCTTGGTGCAACTTCCCGCGGAAACAGCGGCGCTGGGCAGGCGGTTTGCCCTCCTGAGAAATGGCTTATCCTTCGTTCTTTCCATACCGATTGCCCTTTTCACTGTCATGATTTTAGATTTCGTGGGAAGGTGGATATCTTGAACAACGGTAAGCGGGAGCCAGGTGCCGTCAAAGACATTTTCAAAGGCCACGCCTTTTTCCTGCTGGCCGTGCTGTTCCTTTACGGAGCGGTCACCGTCCTCGCGCCCGAAAAAGCCCTGCTGGCCCTCAAAAACAGCCTGAACGTCCTACGACAGGTGACGATTCCCCTTTTTTTCATCTTCCTTCTCATGGTTGTGATCAATCTATTCCTGAAGCCCGCAAAGGTAGCAAAGTATCTGGGCAAAGGTTCGGGCGCAAAGGCCATGCTACTGTCGGCGGCGGCCGGGATCATCTCCGCAGGCCCCATTTACGCCTGGTATCCCCTGCTGAAAGACGTCCGGGAGAAGGGTGCAGCACACTCGCTGATCGCTGTTTTTCTGTACAACAGGTCGGTCAAACCATTTTTACTGCCCATCATGATCGCCTATTTTGGTTGGCTATACGTGTTAATCCTCACGTTTATGACCGTGATCGCATCGTTTGTAACGGGTTATGTGATCAACGCTTTTCTGGGGGAAACGCATGATCGCGCTTTTTCGGACAAACCATCAACCCCTGCCTGATTTCCGCTGCGCGCATGAAAGCCGGAATACGGATTTTGGGTTGTGATAATCGAACGATGACTTGAACATGGGATTAAGGAATGGAAGAAGATACGATAAAAACAGCCATGATCGACCTTCTTATGGAAAAAGTCGGAAGCGGCTTTTCGGAGAAGGTTTTGGAATACGGCAACCATCCGAGAAATTGCGGAACCATGGACAACCCGGACGGGTATGCTAAAGTAACGGGACCCTGTGGGGATACGGTTGAGATATTTCTCCGGATCATAAACGATAAGATCGAAAATATCTCTTACATGACGGACGGCTGTATGACGTCGCACGCCGCGGCATCGGCAGCCGTTGTTCTCGCCACGGGCAGACCGGTGAGGGAAGGCATCAGGATCAATCAGAGCGCGATTCTGGAACATCTGGTCGGCATGCCTGAAGACTCACGGCATTGTGCCCTTTTGGCTGCCACAACTTTTCAAAAAGCCCTCAGGAATTATGCTCGCGGAAAGAGGCCTTACGATGAAATATTGTCCGACTGAAAAATAGGGAGAGGAGACAATGATTGACACGTTTAAAGCGGAAGAGATCCGGATAGGTTTTCATCCCGAGGGGTATCGCATAGACAAAACAGCGGCGCCGATGGATTTTTATACGAAATGGCAAATTACGCCGGAGGGCGAATGGATCAACCCGAAGCCGACGTGCTTCCATTCGATGCCGCCGGAAGGTTGGCATAAAGAGCCACAAAAATGAACACCGACCGCGGCAAGCTGCGAGGTATTTTAACTGCAAGGAACGAAGCAAGCTTCGGGGAATTTACCCCGAGAGATTAAATCTATTCGTCGTTTCCCGGCTTGTGCTAAAAGAACTCTCCATCTCCCCACATCTATTTCAGCGGCCGGCAGTTTCTGATAAAAATGATCGACGGGCTCAGACCGATCCGGGTTCCAATATCATCAAGCATTCTTTGGAATTGTTCTTTGCGCACACGTATGCCTTTTCCGCCTTTAGGAGGATAAGGGTCATTAAAGTCAACATTGTCATCTCCGGTATCCGTCACCACAACCCAATGAGGAAAGTTCAACTGGTGTATTACTTCCATGTGCACCAGTGCTATCGGGATGAACCCTTTTCTGAAAGACCTGGCCATCCGGTCGACCGTCAATCGTCCATACGAAATCTTCAAGCCTCGGTTCAGTGCCCTTTTTTTATTCTCACCAACCCCGAAAACAGACAAATTTACATCCTCCCGGGTAAACCTCTGTTTCCAAAGCCTGGAGCTCCAAACATCAAGCCCGATCATCCTTTGGCGTTCTGTCAGGAGGTGAACCTCATAACCAGCATCCAGCAGCGGGACAGATATCCCATAAGGATCTGAGCACTTTACACCGATCATGTTACATTGACGCCATACCTCAAACTCTAAGGTCCGGCTCAGCCTTAGGTGAGGCTTGAAATATTTGCAGATCATCAGCACGCAAGCCGGGCCGCAAGAAAATTCAGAATGCTGGGCGTAATAGGGTATTTTCAACCTCATCAAAAGCCTTCCTGAGCCAGAAGCAGGAGCCAAATGAATCCATTGGGTGATAACGAAATGCCAGCTTCCGATATGCCCTTTTTATTTCCTCCTCGGTGGCGTCTCGGGCGATTTCAAGAAGCTGATAATAGTCAGTGTCGCGGTGTGTCATTTACTCGGCCTTATGGAGGTTTCATAATCCTAGATTTTCCATTAGGCGATTTTAGCCATTTTGTCGAGGTGCCAGCGATAGCGGTTGCATAGATAAGCGGGGCGTGTTCTAATGGAAACCATTAGGAATACACTTTCGATTTCATCATGTTACGGGGGGAAACTGGCATGCCCGCACTTCACGGCAACGGTTTTACGGTCGGTTTTTCGGACAGGGAAGTGACGGCCTGGGGCGGTCTGGCTTTAATGAAACAGATGCTGGATCGCGTCCAGTTCCGGGAAGCTTTTCCCCGGTTTGGTGTCCCAGAGGCTTCATCGAACCGGGGGTATGCGGCATGCCAGCTTATTGAGCAGTTCATTGTATCGATTTGGTGTGGTGCTTGCCGGTTTGCGCATACGGAGATGGTTCGTTTGGATAGCGTGCTGTGCCGTCTTTTTGGATGGTCTTGCGCCGCCGAGTTCAAGGCGATCATGCGTCTTTTCGGGCGATTTGACATGCTGACCAATGAGCGGGTGCAAGGTAATATGTATCGTTGGCTGTTTGGCAATCTTCCCCATATGACGCATGTCACCCTTGACCTTGATTCGACAGTGGTGACCCGTAATGGGAAACAGGAGGGAGCCTGTCGCGGCTACAATCCTGCCCGGCATGGACGGGTGAGCCATCATCCGCTGTTGGCGTTTATTGCGGATTTTCGGCTGATTGCCAACTTCTGGCTTCGCCCCGGGAATGTGCACAGTGCGAACAACGTGTTGCAATTTCTTGAATCCACACTTGCCCACCTGGCGGGTAAGACCGTCGGTCTTTTACGGGCCGACAGTGGATTTTTCGACGATGCCTTTCTTTCGGCGCTGGAGTTCAAGCATATTCTTTACGTGGTTGCCGCGAAGCTGACCCATCCCCTGCAGCGAATGATCTACGGAGCAAGTGGCTGGTGGGCATTGAAGCAGGGGATTGAGATTGCGGAAATCGAGTATCAGGCCGCTGGCTGGAAAAAGGCGCGTCGGATTATCGTCATACGGCATTCCGCCTCAGATCGGGAGCCTCCCGGCAAGAGCCTCAGTCTGTTTCCTGACGACCCGGCGGCCAAAGGCTGGCGATACAGCGCATACGTAACGGACCTTGCATTGCCGGCGGCTGAAGTCTGGCGCACCTACCGGGGGAGGGCG
>JAXGRQ010000041.1:0-20936 GCA_040765725.1 Syntrophales bacterium | reverse complement strand
AAAACAAAAATCGTCTCGCTGATCCTGGCGGCCCTGTGTCTCGGATTGCTTTCACAAGTCACCCTGCCGGGATACACGCGGATCGAGCTGATGGAGGAAGCACGGGGGGAGAAGATCCTCTCTGTTGTGGCGCCGGACGGCGAGCCGGTGACCCTCACCTGGCGCAACTCCCAGTTTGGCTACGACGTCACGGAGGTTTTCTACGCCCGGGACGGCTTGATCATCCAGGACCAGGTCACCTTCTCCAACCCCGGAGATCCGCCCCCGCCGCGCGTTTCTGCCGCTGACGCGGCCGATTTGTATCACACGGGAGGGACGTTTGACGCCCGCGGCCTTTCCCGGCCCTTTTCCCGGATCGTCTACCGCATCGGGGAGATCGGCGATCCGAAGATCCGCGTGAAAAACAAAACCGCCGCCCTGAAGAAGGCGGCGGGATTCGGCGGCCGGGTGATCCTCACCACGACCAGGCCCAAACTCTGCGATTTCCTGTTTTAACCCATCCGCGCGGGCGGTGTTTCATTTCTCCGACAATCAAGCATCTAAATCATGCCGACCCAGGATCGAGTCCTTTTGCGGATGATCGCATCCATGGGAATGGCGCCAATACACCCTACCGCGATGAGCCGCGCAACTGAGGGCATCCCGCGAGCGATCTTCCGCCGCTTCGGCGCGCCACAGGACGCGACGCCGCGTGACGGGAATCGCCTCCCCTTTTGGCCGGCGCATACCGTGAAATCGGTGCCGGTCTTTGCCGCCCGAAGGAGGATCGGGAGGACCTGTCGGATCCACCGCCGCCCGCAGGCGCCGGCAAATTGTAGTCGAAACCCTCCAGGGTCCGCCTTTCGATTCTTTCCCCGAGGACGTGCTCGATGTCCCCCACAAAACCCCGATCTTCCGGCGTCACGAAGGTGAAGGCGTCGCCCGTCTTCGCGGCGCGGCCCGTACGGCCGATCCGGTGCGTGTAGGCGTCGACGGTGTCGGGCATGTCGTAGTTGATCACATGGGATATGCCGGAAACATCGATCCCCCGCGCTGCGATATCGGTGGCCACCAGGATCCGGTACTTCCCGTCGCGAAAGCCGCTCAGCGCATCCTGGCGCCGGTTCTGCGAGAGGTTGCCTTGCAGAGAGGCAACCGACAGGCCGGCCCGCTGCATCTGCTCGGCCACGCGCGTCGTGCGGTGCTTCGTGCGCGTGAAGACGAGGACCGATTCCGTATCCGTCTTGTCGAGAAGTTTCATCAGCAGGGCCGTCTTGAGATGCGGCGCCACCGGATAGACGGCATGGGAAACCGTGGAGACGGGAACCCCGGCGCCGACCCGGACGATGACGGGATCGCGGAGCACCTCACCGGCCAGCGTCCGGATGTCGTCCGGCATCGTGGCGGAGAAGAGCAGCGTCTGCCGATTCTTTGGCAGCCGCTTGACGATCCTGCGGATGTCCGGCAAAAAGCCCATGTCGAACATGCGGTCCGCCTCGTCCAGAACCAGCACCTCAATGCGGGAGAGGTCGATTTCGCCCTGTTCCGCCAGATCGAGCAGGCGTCCCGGACAGGCGACCGCGATTTCGACCCCCTGACGGAGCGTCCGGATCTGGGGGTTTTTGTTCACCCCGCCGTATATGGTGACGCTTTTAAGTTTCGTCGCCCGCCCCAGCCCGTCGATGGCCTCGTGGATCTGTTCCGCCAGCTCCCGTGTCGGGGCAACGATCAACGCGCGCACGATCTTCCGCGGTCCGCTCATCAGCCTCTGTAAAATGGGAAGCGCAAACGCGGCGGTCTTGCCCGTTCCGGTCTGCGCCAGCCCCATGACGTCCTTGCCCTGTAGAATGGCGGGCATGGATTGAAGTTGAATCGGCGTCGGCGCCGCGTACCCCAGGGCCTCTATGCCCGTTTCGATCGATTTGTGTAACTTAAACTGTGTAAAACTCATTCCATTTCCTTCTCAACGTTCATGTTGTCTTTCTTCTGTTGCCGTTTGGCCATTTTCTCGCTCGCCTTCCTTATGCGCTCGAGCTCCTTTTGCCGCTTGATGAACTTGTTCTGACTCTGTCTTGCCATATTCCTTCCTCTTCCTCCGGTTCAGACCGATGCCCGTGACCTGCCTGATTTTCAGGCGCAAAAAAACCCAGAAGCCTTTATTGCAGGCTCTGGGTGGGGAGACAGCCAAAACCGAATCGTAAAGCTCGATACGTATAAGCTTTTCCGCCGACCATGTCAAGGATTCATTTTGGGATTGTTTTGGCATGCGTGTTTTGGTTCTTTACTTATGAGGTTATCGGGATATATGGAGAGAGGCATGTTTTAGGTTTTCATCAATCCAATCGCCGCAACATTTCCGATCATGCGAATGCAAGGAGGCGTTTATGAACGAAAAGATTGCTGCAGAGTATCGAAAGAAGCTGACCGGCGCCAAAGCGGCTATCGGGAAAATTCCTCAGGGGAAGAGAATTTTTGTGGGATCCTTTTGTTCGGAGCCGCAACATCTTGTGTCGGTCCTCCTGCAAAACACGGAAAAATTTTTCGACATTGAACTGATCCGATTCCTGAATCTCGAAGGGTCTCTCATGGGCCTGACGGCCGATGAAACGAAGGGCCGCAGTTATCACGTGCGTTCGATCTATCAGGGCTCCGGCATGCTGACCGGCCTGTCCTCCACGAAAAGATTCCTGACTCCGATGAACTTTTTCATGGTCCCATCCCTATTCTCCAAAAGGCACATCCCGCTCCATTACGCCCTCGTCCAGGTCGCTCCTCCCGATGATTTCGGCTGGATGAACCTCGGAGTCTCCGTAGACATCACGCTGGCCGCGGCACAGGCGGCCGATGTCGTGATCGCCCAGGTCAATTCCCAGATGCCCAGGGTTCCCGGATACGGAATGCTCCATATCGACGAGGTGGATTTCCTGGTCGAAAAGGACGAGGAGCTGCTGACGACCTACCCGCTGCCGGATCTTCCGGGTTGGGAGAATATCGCGAAATTTGTCTCCAATCTCGTGGAGGATGCGGCGACCGTCCATGTTTCACCGGGGATTCCCCCTGAACTGATTGTAGCGGCCCTTGGGCAGAAAAACGATCTTGGCGTGCATTGCCAGTTTCTGCTCGATTCGATCCATGCGCTCCACGGCAGAGGCGTCGTCACCAACCGTAAAAAGGGCTACAACGACGGTAAAATGGTCGCTTCGGGCGCCATCGGATCCAATGAGCTTTACCGTTTTCTGGATCAAAATCCGGCCGTTGAATTGAGACCCTCGGACTACGTGAGCAATCCCCGCATCATATCCAATCATCATAAAATGACGGCCATCCACCTGGCGACACAGATCGATCTCAAAGGCCAGGTCGCCGCGGACGGCATCCCGCAAAACCATTACGCGGACGTCGCCGGCATGGTGGATTTCGCGAGAGGCGCATCGATGGCGCCGGGCGGCAAGACGATCGTGATCATCCCTTCGGCGCCATCGGATGGGAGCGAAAGCAATATCATCCCGGAAATATCGGCCGGCTCCATCGTGATCCCGGCATCCGACACCACCTATGTGGTCAGCGAATACGGCGTGGTCAATCTCTTCGGCAAAAACATCCAGGAGAGGGCGATGGCCATGATCAGCATCGCCCATCCAAAATTCCGGGACGAGCTTTTCGTGAAGGCCCAGGAACTGGGCATGGTCGGCCGTGAGAGGAAGATCCATGAATCGCTCATGGGGGTGTATCCGGCATGGATGGAAGAGACGTGCGAAATCGACGGGCAGAAGGTCACCTTCAGGCCGGCCAAATCGACCGACAGCCGCCTGATCCAGGAGCATTTTTACGAAATGGATCAATCGGACGTCAACAAACGCTTCTTCGGGATGCGCCTGCATTTTTTCTGGGACGAACTCGAGAACATGTTCCTGGTGGATTATAAAAACCGGTTCTCGGTCATTGCCTACCTGGGCGAGGAAGGGCTCGGGAAAGTGATCGGAATCGGGATGTACGGCGCCGAAGAGGGGAAAGAGATGGCCGAGGTGGCCTATTCGCTGGACCGAAAATGGCAGGGGAAGGGCATCGCCGCCAAACTGCAGACGAAAATCGTCGACGCCGCCAGGCACAACGGATTTGCCGGGCTCTGTGCAATGACCTTTTCCCACAACAAAACGATGATCAAGCTCTTCCGGAAATTGCCGTACAAGATATCGACCAAGTATGAAGACGGGGACCTGCTGTTGGAAGCACGTTTCTCGGAACCCAGCGAATAGGCAGGCATCGTCGCTGCGCCGTTTCCGGAAGTCATCTCCCGGTATACATGACCCGCCATCCTCTTCAATCGTTGGCAGCCCCGACACCGGCGATCCGTCGAAGGTCCATTCCGGCCGACTGACGGCATCCCTGGTGTTTTTCGTGCGGCGCGGTCCGGACCGATCCTCTCCCCCATCATGAATTTCCACGGACGTGCCCGGCCGCCGTCCTCAAACGGATCTTTTCCCCGGGGCCGATGCTTCCAGCGCCGCGATGATTTCCTCCCGGAGAAGGCCGGCGCTTTGGGGGAGAAAACGATCGAGCCATTGCCGCGCCGCCGGACCGCCGATCCGGCCGAGCGCCCAGGCGGCCATCGCCTTGACCCGCTCATCCTCCTCCCGCCGATACGCCTCCGCGAGCTCGGGCACGTAAACCTCATCCCGTGTGTTTCCGATGGCCCGGGCCACGTTCATCTTCCACCGCCAGAGATCCGCGGGGGGCATGTAGAACATGTGCGGCCAGATTTTTTCCGTGAACCAGGCCTTGTCCATCCGCAGCAGTTTCTCCAGCCGGAAATCCCCGGCCATTCCCGCGGCCTTCTCGTTCGCTTTAAGCTCCCGGGCCAGCCAGGGGGCGTTTCGGGGGCAGACGTTCTGGCAGCGGTCGCAGCCATAAACGTTCAGCCCCATCGGCGCCCGCATCTCACGCGGGGTCAGCCCGCTGCCGAAATAGGTGAGAAAGGAGATGCAGCGTCGCGGATCGATCTTTTGCGGCCCCCGAAGCGCCCCCGTGGGACAGGCAGCCAGGCAGGCGTTCCGGCACCAGTCGGGGCAGCCGATTTCGAAGGTGGGCTCATCCGGCGGAAAGGCCTGATCCACCACCACGGCGATCGGGAGGACCCAGGAGCCGCCGGCGGCGACCCTTCTCGAATAGAAGAGACAGTTCTTGCCGAACGTCCCCAGGCCCGCGCGCGCCGCCGCCATCCGGTGGGGAAGATGAAAGGGGACCTTGGAATCGATTCCGTGGTCCCTCAGAAAGGAGCGAAACGCCTTGACTCTTTTTCCCAGGCGGTTCCTGAGCATCCGGTCGTCGTCGAGATAGCAGCGGCCGAAGTGGCGTTCCAGTGAAGCCGGAAAGGCCTCCCGGAAATAAGCCTCCATCAGAACGATGATCGACTTCGCCCCGGGAAGGATGTTTCGGGGATCGGTGCCTGCAATCAGGTCGATGCCCGCCGCGCTCGCCCACCTATACTCCTCACGCCTCTCCTCCAGGA
Organism: Syntrophales bacterium; assembly: GCA_040765725.1. Taxonomy (GTDB): domain Bacteria; phylum Desulfobacterota; class Syntrophia; order Syntrophales; family UBA5619; genus UBA5619. The sequence continues at coordinate 15,448 of JAXGRQ010000041.1, read as the reverse complement.
TCGCCCGCTGGGCGTCGAAAGGCTCCGCAGTTGTGAATCCAGTATCCTCAAACCCGCACTCAACGGCCTTGGCAATCACCTCTTCCCTGCTCAGCATGCCGCTCTCCTCCTTCTGCAAACAGAAGCCTCACCAGGCAACTCATCGAAACCCGATTGTCTCCCGCTTCCCCTCGCAAATGCGTTTCGGGAATCCGATCCCCTCTCTCCCTCCGCTGCGTCTCACTTCACCGCCCCTTACTCCCCTGCCCGTTCCTCCACCCAGGCCGGAACGCGCTTCCAACTGTCGCGCATCCGTCTCTGGATTTCCCGGCATTCCGGTTCGTGGCGGCCAAGCAGCGCCCAGAAGCGGGGAGAGTGGTTCATGCAGACCGTGTGGCAAAGCTCGTGCAGCAGGATGCAGCGCACCCAGTGACGCTCCAAAAAAAGCAGCTTGTAACTGAGGCTGATCACCCCGTTGACCGAACAGCTCGCCCAGCGGGTCCTCTGGCCGCGGATGAGGGCTTCCCTGAACCTGAAGCCGTTCTCCGTCGCCAGACGATCGAGCCAGGGGGCCAGTTCCTCACGGGTCCGCAAACGCAACCAGCGCTTCAAAGCCTCACGGCAGGCGTCATGGTCATGAACGGCTCCGTAGACAGTCACCCACCCCGGCCGGTCGATGAGCACGCCTACCACCCGCGTATTCGTCGGCAGGTATTCAATCCGCCACGACTCCCCGAGCGCCGGTAATTCAAGGGTGTCCGGCAGCGCATCGGCCTCCCTGTGGCCGGTTTTTCCGACAGCTTCGGCGCCCATTGCCGTTTCGGCAAACCGTCGGAGATGGGTTTCGACCCAAGCTCTCCTCTTCGCCACGATCGCCGGAACCCGGCTGAGATCGAAACCCCTGGGCGCCACGACCGTCAGCCCCTCCCGGAGGGAGATCGTGAGCCGGACATTCCGCGCCCTCAGGGAGGTCCGGACCCGGTATTTGATCGAACCACTTTCATGCCACTTCATCGGGTCAGTCAAGACAAATACCTGATTTGATTTTTTATTTGACAGTCATCCTATCTTATGCGATTGTTTTTTGCAAATGGGGAACCGGCTTTTACCACAGAGGGCCACCCCGCCTATGGCGTTTCCGCCTCCGTTGTTATGGGAGCTGCAATGAATTGCATCTCCCGCACCCAAGGGGTTTCGGCTCATCTTGCACCCGTTGGGCGGCCTATCGCCACAGAGGCTCGGCGATACCGCCCATAAAAACAGCAAGGGAAAAAACACCGTTCGCAGACACAGGACGACAGAAAGGAGGTCATGATGAGTGCAAAGAAAATCTTGATGCTTGTCGGCGACTACGTGGAAGACTACGAGGTCATGGTGCCTTTTCAGGCGCTCTCGATGGTGGGACATACCGTACACGCCGTCTGTCCCGGCAAGAAAGCGGGCGAGACAGTGCGCACCGCCGTGCACGATTTCGAGGGAGACCAAACCTACAGCGAAAAACCCGGCCATAACTTTGCGCTGAATGCCACTTTCGCGGAGATCAAAGCCGAAGACTACGACGCACTGGTCATCCCCGGCGGACGCGCACCGGAATACATCCGCCTGAACGAGACCGTCCTCAAGATCGTGCGGCATTTTTCGAAAGCCGATAAACCCATCGCCGCTGTCTGTCATGGCGCTCAGGTGCTGGCCGCCGCCGGAGTCATCGAGGGAAAAGCCTGCACCGCCTATCCGGCGGTGGGGCCGGATGTTACCCGCGCAGGCGGTAAGTATGTCGATATTCCAGTGAACGAAGCCCATGTGGACGGCAAATTGGTGACCGCCCCGGCCTGGCCGGCTCATCCCGTTTGGCTTGCCAAGTTCCTGCAGGTGCTGGGAACAAAGATTGAACCATAGCGCAACGAGGTGACCAGCGGCCAACAGCGCGCTATTGGCCGCCCGGCACTTCATGCAGCCGATTTGCCTTACACGCCGAATTCCAGTTCTTCTCTCACGTTGTCATCGTCATTCGGGACGAAAAGATGATCCGTCGCACCCGGCATGCGGCTGATGCCTGCATTCGCGCCGCCCGTGGAGGCTCGAACGGGTACGAGGTTCCCCATGGATGGGTTCCCGCGTGATGCCTGACCGACGTGCTGCCAATCGGCAGCTCGGATGCGCGTCAGGACAGGCCATCCCGAAGGGAAAACATGATGCGCACATTTCGCGTCCAATGAACCGCCGGCTGCTTCAACATTCAAGGACCGTATTGCAATGATCGGTTGCGGCGGCTGTCGATGGGCATGCAGAAAAGGCGGATCGATGACGGAAAAGAGCTCATGGGAAACGTTCTTTGACGCGCATGCGCCGATCTACGAAGAAAACGTGTTCACGAAAAACACGCTCCGCGAGGCGGATTTCCTGCCGGAGGAGTTGTCGCCGCCGCCGGGCGGTTCGATCCTGAATGTCGGATGCGGGACGCGGCGCCCTGCCATCGAGCGATTAGGCCTGTCCTTTTCAGTTGGGTTGTAGTAAAAAAAATAGCGGTCAAGAAGATCTTGTTCGCGGCGTGGACAGAAGCACGGGTTATCGTGATGCTCGAGAGCGGAAATTCAAAATGAAAAGGAGATGGAACGGATGAAGGCAGGGAAACCCATGGGGCATTACTTGAAAGCGATACTGGCATCGGTCCTGATCTTCGGATTATCGGGCTGCGCTTCGACCGGCGAATTCCGCGGCCAGGGAACGGTGGCGGGCGTAACCCTTGAAAAAAAGAACTACAAGATCATCAAGGTGGCCGCCAAGGGGGAAAGCACAGGATTCAGATTTCTTGGAATCATCCCTCTGGCAAGCCCCAAATACTCCGAAGCCAAGCAATCCCTTTACGAATCCGTGGGCGAACCGTTGGAGGGCCGCGCGATTGCCCTTGTCAATCAAACGGAAGATCGTTCCTTTATGTATTTCATCCTGTTTTCCATTCCAAAGATCACGCTTACGGCGGACATCATCGAGTATCTCGACGAACCGCCCAAGTAAAATTTGCCTTGTCGGACAAGGGATCTCCGTCGGCGCGGAGGCAGTGGACGGAGTTCCATGTTCGTCCGGATTGGGGGCTTAAGATGATCAACGAATCCCTATCACGTATGCAGGTGTTGAGAGGAGACATCACCCGACTGCAGGTCGATGCCATTGTGAATGCGGCCAACACATCGCTGCTCGGCGGCGGCGGGGTCGACGGCGCCATCCACCGTGCAGCCGGTCCGGGGCTTCTGGAGGAGTGCCGGCGCCTGGGCGGTTGCCCTACCGGCGAGGCGCGCATCACGGGCGGCTACAACCTCCCCGCCCGGTTCGTCATCCATACCGTCGGCCCCGTGTATCACGGCGGCCGCCGCGATGAGGCCAAGCTGCTGGAATCGGCCTACAGCCACTCTCTGCGGCTGGCCGAGGAGAACGGGGCTGCCACGCTGGCATTTCCGTGCATCTCCACGGGGGTGTACGGCTATCCGAAAGCGGAGGCGTGCGACATCGCCATCAGGACCGTTCAGGCTTGGCTGAGCAGCCACGAGCTTCCGCGCAGCGTTGTCTTCTGCTGCTTCAGCGACGAGGATGCCGCATTCTACCAAAAACGCCTGTCGGCTCCTGTGTAACCTCCCGTTTCAAAAACCGCGCAGCGGGGTTGGCCGCCGATTCACGAGGGCATGCCGACGAATGCGCATTGAAGAACGCGGCACCCCATACGCCGGGCCGGATGGAGCGGAAGCCCGGGATCGAAAAGGCCTGCGCGCAAAGGAATCACCCCTTCAGAACACATCGAGGGAGATGAGCGGGAAATGCTCTACCGTCTGTCCGCCGACCTCATCCTGATTGCCCACCTGGCCTTTATCCTTTTCGTGGCGCTCGGTGGTCCGCTCGTGCTGCGGTGGCCCCGTCTGATCTGGCTGCATCTGCCCTCCGTCGCCTGGGGGGCAATCAGTGAATTTTTCGGCGTGATTTGCCCGTTGACGTCGCTGGAGACGACGCTCCGGCAGTTCGGCGGCGCCGCCGGGTACAGCGGCGATTTCATCGGACACTACGTCGCCGCAATTATTTATCCTTCGGGGCTTACACGCGGGATGCAGATCGCGCTCGGCTTCGGCGCCGTTCTGCTGAACATGGCCGTCTACGGCTGCTGGGTGCGACGGCAAGGAAAAACAAGGCGGAAGATTTAGAGCCCCAGGATCTTCCTGAGGAACAAGCCGGTGTAGGAGCCCTCCGTGCGGGCGACCTCCTCCGGCGCGCCGGCGGCGACAATCCGCCCCCCGCCCGGCCCCCCTTCGGGTCCGAGGTCAATGATGTAATCCGCGCTTTTGATCACATCGAGGTTGTGCTCGATCACGACGATGGTGTTTCCCATCTCCGTCAGTCTCCCCAGCACGTCGAGGAGTTTGTGGATATCGGCAAAGTGGAGGCCGATCGTCGGCTCGTCCAGGATATAGAGGGTGTTGCTGTTCATCCGCTTCCCCAGCTCCCGGGATAACTTGATCCGCTGCGCCTCGCCCCCGGAGAGGGTGGTCGCAGACTGGCCCAGGCGGATGTAACCGAGGCCGACGTCGTAGAGAAGCTGAAGCTTTCCGCGGATGGCCGGAATGTTCTCGAAGAAGACCAGCGCCTGCTGCACGGTCATATCGAGAACCTCCGAGATGTTCTTGTCCTTGTAGCGGACGTCGAGCGTGTCCGGGTTGAAGCGGCGGCCATGGCAGACGTCGCAGGTCACATAAACATCCGGGAGGAAATGCATTTCGATCTTGATCAGGCCGTTCCCCTCGCACGCCTCGCAGCGTCCCCCCTTCACGTTGAAGCTGAAGCGGCCGGGCTTGTATCCCCGCAGCCTGGATTCGGGCAAACCGGTGAAGAGATCCCGGATCGGGGAGAAGATGCCGGTATAGGTGGCCGGATTGGAGCGGGGAGTCCGACCGATGGGCTGCTGATTCATCAGGATCACGCGCTCGATCCCCCCCAGATCCACGACCCTGCGGATCTTTCCGTCCCCCGTTCGATCCTGGTTGAGCCGGCGCGCCATCACCCTGTAGAGGGTCTCGATCACCATGGAGCTTTTTCCCGATCCGGAGACGCCGGTCACCACGGTAAAAATCCCCACCGGAATCCGGATGTCCACATTCCGGAGATTGTTCTTGTGCGCCCCCTCCAGAACAATGAACCGCCCCGCCGCCCGCCGCCGCTTCTTGGGGATCTCGATGAACTTCCGCCCCGACAGGTAGGCGCCCGTCAGCGAAACCTCGCTCCGGCAGGCCTCTTCCGGCGTTCCCTGGAAGACGACCTCGCCCCCGTCCACCCCGGCCCCGGGACCGATGTCGATGATCTGATCCGACACCATCATCATGTCCTGGTCGTGCTCCACCACAAGGACGGTATTCCCCATGTCGCGCAGACGCTTCAACGTGGCGATCAGCCGCACATTGTCCCGCTGATGGAGACCGACGGTCGGCTCATCGAGGATATAGAGGACACCCACCAGCCCCGATCCGATCTGCGTGGCCAGACGGATTCTCTGCCCTTCCCCCCCGGAGAGGCTCCCCGACGAGCGCTCCAGGCTCAGATAATCCATGCCGACGTCGAGCAGGAACCGCAGCCGCTGGCGGATCTCCTTCATGATGCGCTCGGTCACCTGGATCTCCTGCGGGGAAAGAGGAATCCCCGTGATAAAATCCAGACAGGCGCGAATCGGAAGACCGCATACTTCGTAAATGTTCTTGCCGCCGACGGTGACCGAGAGGATCTCCTTCTTCAATCGGGCGCCCCGACAGGTCGGACACTCCCGGAGGTTGATGTAGCGCGACAGATCCATGCGGACATGGAGGGACGTCGTCTCCTTGTAACGCCGGTCGAGCTGGTTGAGAACGCCCTCGAACGGCCGGGTGTAGAAAAACCGACGGCCGCCCCGGTCGGCATAAAAGCGAATCGCCTCCCGGCTCGAACCGCGAAGCAGGACATTCCGGATCGCCTCGGGCAATTTCTCGAAAGGCATGTTGATGTCGAAATGATAGTGCTCGGCCAGCGCATCGATCGTCTGGAAGTAATGGAGGGAATGGCGTCCCGACCACGGAACGATCGCGCCTTCGCGAATGGACATCCCTCCGTCGGGAACAACCAGCTCCTCGTCGAAGTACATCCGTGTGCCCAGCCCGCTGCAGTCCGGACAGGCCCCGTAGGGGCTGTTGAAGGAGAACATCCGGGGGGCAAGCTCCGGAATGCTGACGCCGCAGTCCGGGCAGGCATAACGCTCGCTGAAGAGAACCTCCTCGCCGCCGGAAACGGAAACGCGGACAAGCCCGTCGGACAGCCCGGCGGCCGTTTCCAGCGAGTCGCGCAGACGCTTGCGGATCCCCTCCTTGACGATGAGGCGGTCGATCACCACATCGATATTGTGCCGTTTGTTTTTGTCCAGAAGGATCTCTTCGGCAAGCTCCCGGATTTCGCCGTCCACGCGGACCCGGATGTATCCCTCTTTCAGGAGCTTCTTGAGCTCTTTTTGGAATTCGCCCTTTTTGCCCCGGGCGATCGGGGCAAGGATCGTCAAGCGGGTATTGACCGGCCAGGCCAGAATCGTCTCCAACATCGTGTCGATGGATTGGGAGCGGATCTCCTTCCCGCATCGATGACAGTGGGGAACGCCGATCCGGGCAAAGAGGAGCCGGAGGTAATCGTAGATTTCCGTCACCGTCCCGACGGTGGAGCGGGGATTGTGCGCGGCGGTCCTCTGCTCGATGGCGATCGCCGGAGAAAGCCCTTCAATGGACTCGACATCGGGTTTGTCCATCTGCCCGATGAACTGGCGGGCGTAGGTGGACAGCGATTCGACATAGCGCCTCTGCCCCTCGGCGTAGATCGTATCGAAGGCCAGGGAGGACTTCCCCGAGCCGGAGACGCCCGTGATCACGACGAGTCTGTCTCTGGGAATATCCACATTGATGTTCTTGAGATTGTGCTGTGAGGCGCCTTTGATTTGAATGCAGTTCATTACGGTTTGATCTCGATATGCGACTTTTTCCGGAGCTCCGCCAGCCACTCGTCGAATTTCTTTTCCATCTTCTCCCGATCGATCTTTTCCCGGATTTCCTCGCGGACGCTCTCGATGGATTTCACGCCGCCGCCCCGGCGATCGATCACCTGGATGATGTGAAAACCGACGGAGGATTCGATGACGCCGCTGATCTGGTTGAGCGGCAAGCTGAAGGCGGCCTCGTCCACTTCCTGAAGGACCACCCCCTTCTCGATATAGCCGATGTCCCCGCCGCCGGCCGCCTCCGGCCCCTGAGAGTGCGCGGCGGAGAGCTGGTTGAAGGACTCCCCGTTCATCAGCCGCTTTTGGACCGCTTCGGCCTCCGCGCGGAGCTTTTCCTTCTCGGCCGCATCCGCGTCATTCGGCAGGATGAACAGAATCTGTTTGATCCGTGCCGTCTCCTTTCCCTCATATTCTTCCCGATGTTTCCGGTAATATTCTCCGATTTCCTCGTCCGTCACCGCCACCCGGGATTTGATGTCCCGCCGGATCAGCTTGATCCGCATGAGCTGATCCCGAATACCCTTTCGGTAGGCCTCCATGCTCAGCCCGTCCTGCTCCAGGGCCTTGAGGAACTCTTCCTCCGAGACCTTCCGCTGTTTCCGGATATCGCCGATCGCATCCGTCACCTCTTCATTCGAAACGGTGATCTTCGTTTTGCGGGCTTCCTGCTCCATCAAAAGATTGTCGACCATTCGATTCAGAAGGAACAACCGGTTATCGGCAATGGCCTTCTCCCGGTTCGGGCCCTGATAGGTGGCCTCGATCCTCTCCTGATAGGGGATGAAAGCGCTGTCCCATTCGGACAGGGTGATCGCCTCATCGTTGACTACCGCCACGATGCGGTCCTTGACTTCCGCATGAACTGCCGCGCTCAGGAAAATGGCCGTTAAGGCCGTCAGTAGGACTTCATGGATTCTCATCCTGTTCACCTCAAACTCGATAACCGTGCATTCGGGAGACGGATCTCTACTGTGTCTCCGTCCGATCCGCTCCCCGGGGGCCCGGAAGCGGACGGTTGATCCGGATCGCCGCCTTCGACTTTAATTCATCGATCCAGCCCTTGTAGGCCTCGGACTCTTTCTGTTTCCGGAGCTCGACGATCACACGTTCTTTCACATCCGAAAATTTTCGGCCGCCGGATTTCTCCCTTTCCAGAACCTTGAAAATATGGAAGCCATAGGGGCTTTGAACCACTTGACTCAACTCTCCCACCGGGAGGGAAGAGACCTCCCGGTCGATGGCCTCCGGCATGACCCCGCGCTCAAAAAAACCGAGGTCGCCGCCCCTGGCCGCCTCCGGGCTGATGGAGACCTGCCGCGCCACCTTACCAAAATCTTCTCCCGCCTTCAATCTTTTCAGGACCGCATCCGCCCGTTTGCGGTCGGGGAGGACAATCTGCGCAATGTGCGCCCGTCTCTTTGTCAGGTAAGCCCTGCGGTTGGCGTTGAAATGAGCCCTCGCCTCCCGGTCCGTGACCAGAATCTTTTCGTTCACCTCGCGTGCCACAAGATTTTCAAGCAGAATCCGCTTCCGCAGCGCATTTTTCCATTCGAGAAAATCAACCTGGCCGCTTTTGAACATTTCATCGAACCGATTGTGATTATAGTCCTTTCGGATCTCCTCGATCCGGGCGTTCACCTTCTCCTCCGGAACGGTGAGCGAAAGATCGCGGGCTCGCTGAAGCATGAGCCTCTCCCGGACCAGGTTATCGAGAACCGCCTCCTTGAGACGGTTCATCTCATCCGCATCCAGCGGCGCCTCCCTTTTCACCAGGCCCAACTCCGTCGCCAGCGCCTTCTCAAACTCCCCCTGGGAAATGGGTTCCCCGTTGACCGTCGCCACCACCGGTTCCGGAGGCGGCGGGGCCTTCTCGCTTTCGCAGGCCGCCAGCAAAGAAAGAAGGATCATCCACGAGAGCGTCCCCAGCAGAGCCGTGCGATTCGAGAAAACAATCATACCCTCGGCCTTTCAGCCCTTGAGCTCCAACAGCAGCTCCCGCGCCCGGGCCAGGATGTCCGGCCCCTCCAAATCCGGCATCGGGACGGTCAGTTTCAGATCGGGGGTCAGATGCGCCCCCCGGCATTTCCGGCCGCAAATCTCCATGATCCGGGAGGGATCGACGGGGCTCTTTTCCTGCAGAAAGACCGACATGGCGGCCCCGTCGTAACCCATCCTCGTTCCCTTCAGTTCCCTGAGGAGGTTTCGGATCCGGATCACCGCCAGCAGATTCTCCGCTTCGGGGGGAATCGGTCCATAGCAGTCCAGCAGACCTTCCCGGATATCCGCCAGTTCTTCATCGCTCTGCGCCAGCGAGACCCGTTTGTAGGCCACGAGCCGCTGGTGCTCGTCGGCCATGTAGGATTCGGGGATAAAGGCGGGAATCCCAAGATGGATTTCCGGCCGCGGCTCCTCTTCCGGCGCAGGCTCCCCCTTGATCTCCCGGATCGCCTTCTCCATGAGCTCCGTATAAAGCTCGTAGCCCACGGCGGATACGTGCCCGGACTGCGAAATGCCGAGAAGATTCCCGGCCCCGCGGATATCCAGGTCGTTGGAGGCGATCCGGAAACCCGAACCCGGCTCCGTGAAGTCCATGATCACCTGGAGCCTTTTCTGGGCGTCCCGCGAGAGCATCGCCCCTTTCGGAACGAGAAGGTAGGCAAAGGACTCCTCCTTCGACCGCCCCACCCTTCCCCGGATCTGGTAGAGCTGGCCCAGGCCGAAGCGGTCCGCCCGATTGATGATGATCGTGTTCGCCGTCGGGATGTCCAGACCCGACCCGATGATCGTCGTGCAGACCAGGACGTTGTCCTCCCGCCGGACGAACCGCCCCATCGCATCCTCGATCTCCGCCGGTTTCATCCGGCCGTGGACCACCCCCACCTTCGCCTCCGGCACGAGCCTCTGAACCAGGCGGGCCATCGTATAGATCGACCGGACCCGGTCGTGGAGGAAGAAAACCTGACCGTTTCGCGCCAGCTCGCGGCGGGTCGCATCGGCAATCACCTCTTCATTGAATTCCAGGACATGGGTCTTGACCGGCAGCCGATCCTCCGGCGGGGTATTGATGATGGAGAGATCCCGGATCCCGACGAGCGACAGATGGAGTGTCCGCGGAATGGGGGTCGCGGTGAGGGTGAGAACATCCACCAGCTTCCGCAGTTTCTTGAGCTTTTCCTTGTGGCTGACCCCGAAACGCTGCTCCTCGTCGATAATGACCATCCCGAGATTCCGGAAGGTCACGTCCTTCTGGAGAAGCCGGTGGGTGCCGATGACGACGTCCACCGTCCCGCGGGCCAGGCCGTCGAGAATCTCCCTCTGTTCCGCCTTTGTGCGAAAGCGGTTGAGGACCTCCACGCGGATCGGGTAGGGTTTCAAACGGCGGGAAAAGGTCTGGTGGTGCTGCTCGGCCAGGATCGTCGTGGGAACGAGAACCGCCACCTGCTTCCCGTCGAGCGCGGCCCGAAGCGACGCCCGCATCGCCACCTCGGTCTTGCCGAATCCCGCGTCGCCGCAGATCAGGCGATCCATCGGTTTGCCGCCGTCCATGTCGACATGGATCTCCTCGATGGCCTTCGCCTGGTCCGGCGTCTCCTCGTATTCGAAGGAGGCACAAAACTCGTCGTAGATTCGATCAGGGGCGGCAAAGGCCTCCCGGCCCATCACCTCCCGGGCGGCGTAGATGGCAACCAGCTCCTCGGCCACCTCACGGACCGACTTCTTGACCCGTTCCTTGACCGTCTCCCACGAGGAGCCGCCCAACTTGTCCACCTTCGGCTCAAATCCGTCCGGCCCGATGTAGCGCTGGATCTGATCGATCCGGTCCACCGGAAGGTAAAGGCGGTCATTCCCCTGGTATTCGACCACCAGAAAATCGTTCTCAATCCCGCCGGCCGTCAGTTTCTGCAGACCGCGGTAGCGGCCAATGCCCTGCTCTTGATGGACGACGAAATCCCCTTCGGCCAGTTCCCCGAAGGATTTCAGGAAATACCCTTCCCGGGCCGGGCGCGTCCTCCGCCGCAGGATCTTTTTTCCAAAGATCTGCTCTTCGGAAAGCACGACGAGCTTCATCCCCGGCCAATGAAAGCCTCCGCTGATTTGGCCCTCGCGGAGCGTCAGGACACCGTTTCCTTCGGCATGGATTTCCAATCGCCCCTCGCCGTCCAGAAACGGCCCCTTTTCCTTCCGGACAGCAAGATCGTACCGCGTCAGAAGCTGCCCCATCCGCTGCATGCATTCCTGGCCCGGACAGACATAGACGACCTTGTTTCCCTCTCCGAGCCGGGCCCGGATCTTTTCCGCGAGCGGTTGAAGGATGCCGGCCTCTTCCGCCTCCGTCCCGGGCGGCGTGACGGCAACGGCATCCCGTTCCAATTGGAACCGGACGGAAGGGGAAAGGCCGTCTTCGCTTCCATCCCCAAGGGATAGACCTTCGAGACGAATCTGCCGGCATTCCTGGAGGCGCCCCGCGATCCCGGCCGCCGTCAGGTAGGCCGTTTCCTTTTCCAGATAAAACCGCTCCTGGTCGCGGGCCTTGAGAAGGAAGCGGTCCAGATCGTTCTCGATCTTCTCCGCGGCCTGCATGACGGCAAGCGGATCATCCAGAACGAAGAGGCCGTCCGCCGGAAGATAGTCAAACAGCGCGGCAAGCCCCTGCTGTGGAGGCTCCGGCGCCTCCACAGCAGCGGGACGAATCTGCAATTCGGCGCCATTCGGATCGTCGTTGACGCCCGTGTCGGATGAAACCGGGGAGCCGTTTTCAAATCCGTTCCCACCGTCGCCTGCATCGCCATAGAAAAGGGGATGGAACAACGGGTTGACCGCGGAACCGAGACCGGTCGCGATCATTTCGGAGAGTTTGTCCTTCACCGCACGCGGGAGCTCCAGGTCATTCGAACGACGGCGGATATTCCGGACGGCCCGTTCCCGCCGCTCGGGCGTCAGGATCACCTCGCGGGCGGGGAAGAGCATGAATTCGGCAATTTCCCCCATGGAGCGCTGGGTGCCCTCATCGAAGATACGGATCGATTCCAGCTCGTCGCCCAAAAAATCCATTCGGAACGGATGCGCCGCCGATGGCGGGTAGAGATCGACCATGTTTCCGCGGACGCTGAACTCCCCCTTCCCTTCCACAAGCGTCACGCGGCTGTACCCCCCCTCGGTCAGCTTTCGCACAAGCTCGTCCCGTTCCCGGACATCGCCGACCGAGACCCATTCCGAATAGCCTTCGAGAATCCCCCGCGGCATCACCCGCTGCATCAATGCGCGGACGGGAAGGACGGCCACGGCCGGAGGACCGTAGACCAGCCTGTGGAAAGCCTCGAGCCGATCCAGCTCCGTCTCCCGCTGAAATGCAAACAGATCCGTTGTCAGGAGGTCCCACGAGGGCAACAGGAAAGTTTGCTCTTCACCGAGGAAGAAGGCCAGATCCCGGACAAAGATGCCCGCCTCCTTCTCCGTCGGAGAGATCACGATGATCGGACGGCGCAGCCGTCGAAAAAGAAGAGCTATCAGGAACGCGCGGGCCGACCCCTCCAGGCCGCCGACAGCAACGCGCTTTTCGTCCCGCTCCAGCCTCTCCAGCAGCCACCGCATCGCGGAGTCTTCCGGAATTTTCCGGGGGTCAACGATTTTTCTCACAAACGGCACCGCAAAAAAATAACCCCTTCGAAGGGATGATTTCGAAGGGCCCAAGCCTCCCGTTGGAAACCGGGATAAGGTTGTCCGTGCGATGTCACAGGGATCAGACCGGCATTACGAGGCGGCGAGCATTCGATCGACCGCCCGCTTCGCCGGAATGCGGATCTCCTCCGGAACACGGATCACGTTTTTCATCTCCAGAAGGGAAGCAAGGATATCCTCAAGGGTCGTCATCTTCATCGTCTTGCAGATCAGGGTGTCGGAAGCGGGAATAAACGTCTTGTCCGGGGATTCCTGTTTCAGCTTTGCGATCACCCCCTCCTCCGTTCCCAGGATGATTTCCCGTTCGGGGGATGTTGCCGCAAAACGGATGATTCCCGCCGTGCTTCCCACGAAGTCGGCCATCGCCAGGACCTCCGGCCGGCATTCGGGATGGGCCGCAAAGGGGGCGCCGGGGTGCAGCGCCTTTGCCCGTTCGACATCCGCCGGCATCAGGAAATGGTGCACGGGGCAATATCCGGTCCAGGGGATAATCTTCTTATCGGTGAGTCCGGCCGTGTACCGGGCCAGGTTGCCGTCCGGAACCATCAGGACTTCTCTGTATTCTGTCAGAGAATTGACAATCTTCACCGCATTGGCCGACGTGCAGCAGATGTCGCTGAGGGCCTTGGTTGCCGCGGTGGAGTTCACGTAGGCCACCACGGCGGCCTCCGGATACTCTTTTCTGGCCTGCGCGAGCTGCTCCGGGGTGATCATGTCGGCCAGCGGACAACCGGCTTCCAGACGGGGCAGAAGAACGGTCTTTTCAGGCGAGACGAGCGCAGCGGTCTCCGCCATGAAATGGACACCCGCGAAGACGATCACGTCGGCCTGGGTCCTCGCGGCCGCGATACTCAGCGCAAGCGAATCGCCCAGAATGTCGGCAATCTGCTGAATCTCCGGACGTTCATAATAATGGACAATCAAAACCGCATTTTTCTCCTGCAGCAGTTTCCGGATCTTTTTTTGCGTGGTTTCAACCTTCATGTTTCGACCTCGATTTTCAAAGGAATCGTCTTGAAATATCTTGTTCTTAAGGGAGGATGCTATAAGATTATCCGTCTTAATTCAAGCAGGAATCTCTCAAAGGCACTGCCTCGAAGACCTCTGCCCGTCCCATCGGAGTCCAGGCCTCCGGGCAACATCAGCGTCGTCATATGCTGCCGGAGATCGCACCTTCCATTCCTCCGGTGAATGTGCTATAGACGCGCCACGGAAGTGCAAAGGTCACTGGTGGGCCTCCCGGACTTCAAATCCGGTGAAAGGGGCTAATACCCTCTTTGGTGGGTTCGATTCCCATGCACTTCCGCCATTTAATTTCAAGCACTTAGCGCATGCGATCTGTTTTATTTCCCCTGCCGGATTACCCAACCAGCGCTTATTGTGATAAAAATGTGATAAATTTTCTAAGCAGACTTTAATACCGCATGGCGTTGTCGCAGCGCCATATCAATTTTCGTTGCAGCGCTCCGAAGATCATTTTCGCTCGTGATGTTGTATCGGTCGAATACGCTCCTTGTTTTATGACCAGATATTTTCATTGCGACTGTGTCTGGAACACCTGCTCTTGTCATGTTTCGAATAGCAGTTCTACGGTTGTCATGGAGAAATCGTCCATTCAACCCCGTCCTTTTACACGCACTTCTCCAAGCTCCCTGGTAATTCCGGATCTGATGACCATCTCTAAAAAAGACGTAAGGGCAATCCGGATATTGAGCCTTTCGGATCTTCCATTGAGATGAGATGGAATCATAAAGCTCCCCTGCAAGAAAAATCTCTCGACCTTCGCCACTTTTTGTCATCTCCGCCGGTAGAGTGATCTTCTTTTCGGTCAGACTCGTGTGACACCATTGAAGATTAAGGATTTCTGATTTTCTCATCCCGGTGAAGTACGCAATCGTCAAAACCGGTTTTAAATAATCCGGAAGAGCAGCACTCAAGCGAAGATAGTCATCGTGCTCGAAAAAACCCTGCCTGGGACCACTTTCTTTCAGCTTGGTCACGAAGGGGGGATTCATTACCTTGGGTGGAGTCTGTCTCCGAGCCAGCGTGAAAATCCGATTTAATGCTGAAAGTTCCCGATTGATCGTACCGTTGCTTGCCCCTGATTTTTTCCTCGACAGTATGTAGTCTTCTATGACACTTGAGGTCATCTCAACGACTTTCGTCCCACTGAAGAATGATCCCAAATGCTTAAGGCTCAATTCCGCGCGATCCAGAGACCTTCTCCCCCGAATTTTATAATCATTAATGAGCAGATCCCTCAAGTCATCATACGTGACTTTATCGAGATGCAGATCAGGGTGCTTCCCTTCCGCTATCTCACCTTTCAATTTGTCAAAGATCCGCAGGGCTAGTTTTCGATCTTCGGTTTCCGTAGACCGTCTGTACTGCTGCCCCTGATGAGAAAAACTCATCCACCAGACCGAACCTCTTTTATAAAGACCCATGTGTGACCTCCTTTCCGAGGTCCCCGATCTGGTCTGATTTCCCGTAGGCGAGAGTATAGCCCTACCCTTTCAGACCGTCATGTTGGCGGCGGTGAAAAGGGAGCCAAAATCGGCGGGGGCGGTTCTGTTGGGGTAGCGGGCGGGAGGAATGTTCATTGATAGGGGCGGGATTCCGCCCTTTTCTGTTTCCGGGGTTTCTGTGCGGATATTTCTTTAGAACATCCTCTTCATCAATCCGTTGTTTTTAAACGAGCATAGAGATTGTAGAGAGATGGCTGCCAGGGGCAATGCCCATAGGGAG
>JAXGRQ010000040.1:0-23307 GCA_040765725.1 Syntrophales bacterium | reverse complement strand
TACACCCGTTGGGGGAACCAGGGAAATCCTTGGGAGGCTTGATACACAATATCTTTTCAGAGACACGACTCCGGATGCCATGTCGGAACTGATTATTAAAGCATCACGGAGGTTCATTGAGCAACCTGAGACATGGGAATCGGCGTCCCACGTCTGTCGCCAGTTTGTGGAGCAGCATTATACCTGGGAAGGTAATCTAGTCGATCTCGAAAAGGTTTTTTTTCATGTGCGGGATCTGCGGTAAGCTGGACTTCAGCGGGAAAAAGGTCGACGAGGGCCTCGTGCGGCGGATGACCGCCATGATGGAACATCGAGGGCCCGACGACTTCGGTGTCTATCTGAATCACCGCGAGAAGGTCAGTTGTGGGCTCGGCCATCGGCGCCTGAGCATCATCGACCTGACCGAAGCGGGCCGCCAGCCGATGCCGAACGAGGAACGCAACCTCTGGATGGTCTTCAACGGCGAGATCTACAACTTCGCCGCCTTGCGCAAGGAACTGAAGGCCCGGGGTCACCGCTTCGTCTCCCGGACCGACAGCGAGGTGATTCTGCATCTTTTCGAGGAGGAAGGCGCCGGGGCGATCGAGCGGCTGAGCGGGATGTTCGCCCTCGCCCTCTGGTCGGAAAAGACCCGCACCCTGCTTTTGGCGCGCGATCCCGTCGGCGTCAAGCCGCTCGTCTATTATGCCGACGCAAAGCGTTTCATTTTCGCCTCGGAGCTCAAGGCCCTGCTCGCCGATCCGGCCGTGCCGAAGGAGATCGACCCGGAGGCGCTCGACCTCTATCTCAGTTTGAACTACATCCCGGCACCTTGGACAATCTTCGGGAACATCCGCAAGCTCCGCCCGGGCCACCTCCTGACGGTTCATGAGGGCACGGTTATGGAGTCGCGGTACTGGGACATTGCGGCGACATCCTCCACGTCGTGCGCACCCGTACCGGGCGATTTCAAGCAGGCAAACGCCGGACTGTTCAACGCGATCGATGACGCCGTCAAGAGCCAGATGGTCGCCGACGTTCCTCTCGGAGCCTTCCTCAGCGGCGGCATCGATTCGAGCGTCGTCGTGGGGCTCATGGCCCGCCATGCCTCGAAACCCGTAAAGACCTACACCATCGGCTACACCGACATGCCGATGTTCGACGAGACGGCCTATGCCCGGCAGGTCGCGGCCTTCCACAAGACGGAGCACCATGAAATCATGCTGGACTCCCGGGCCATGCTCGGGTCGGTCCCCGACGTCCTGGCGGCCCTCGACGAACCCTTCGGAGATTCCTCCGCCGTCCCGACCTACGTCGTTTCCCGCGAGACCGCCCGGGACGTGAGCGTGGCCCTCTCCGGCGACGGCGGCGACGAGCTCTTCGCCGGCTACCGCATGTACCGGGGTGAAGCCTGGCACCGCCGTTACCGGCGCATTCCCCGGTTTCTGCGCGAGAAGCTCATCGAACCGGCCCTCCTCGCCCTGCCGAACGCCCGGGACAACCCGGTGACGGAACGCTTCCGGCGCGTGCAGAAATTCATCCGGGGCGCGAAGGACAGCCTCCCCGCGCGCTTCATGGCCTGGAACGAGATCTTCCCCGCCGAGTCGAAGCAGGCACTCCTGGGCGAACCCTTTCGCGCCGCGGCGGCCCCGGCACCGCCCCTCTTTGAAGCCGCCCTCTCCGCCCTCGACACCGACACGATCAACCGGATGCTCTACGCTGACCTGTCGATCTCCCTGCCCGGGGATATGCTCTGGAAGGTGGACATGATGAGCATGCGCCACTCCCTGGAGGTGCGCGTTCCGCTGCTCGACACGCGCGTCGTCGAACTGGCCTTCCGCATCGGCGGCGACTGGAAGATCCGTAACGGCCGCGGCAAGTACGTCTTCATCGAAACCTTCAAGGATCTCCTGCCGAAATCCCTGCACCGCCGTCCCAAGTGGGGCTTCGAGATGCCGGTGAGCCGCTGGCTGAAGACGGATCTTCACGGACTGATCGACACCTATCTCGCACCGGACCGGATCAAAAAACAGGGGATCTTCAACGCGTCCGTCATCGAAGCCCTGGTCGGGAATCTGATGGAAAACAGAACCGACACCTCCTGGCAACTCTGGAATCTGATCGCCTTTCAGGCCTGGCATGAATCGCACATGCGATAAAAGGGGCAGAAGTGATCAAAAACAGCTTAATGAGGCCAAAAGGGAGGCTATTGCTAAAAGGGCGAGATCAGCAATGGCCAGTTTCAGGAAAAAGACAATAAAATCAGGATCTCTTAAAGAATTATACAAGGATCTTGAAAGTGATTAAGATGTCATTGTGTTATCCCCATAAGATCGAGAGAGGGCTTTAGGTTCCATTAATGTAATGCGCGAGATAGGAGGTTTATCCTTTTCTTCACGAATTTCATAGCCAATAGATTTTTAAGTTGCATATAGTGTCACTATATGCAATAGTATTTGCATGAAGAAAAGAACTTTCTGGATAGAAAAGATCAACAAGGCTTGGGAGAAGCGTTCCATCATCTGGCTCTCCGGGGTCAGACGTGTGGGAAAGACCTTTCTGAGCAAGAGTCTTTCCGATGTCCAATACTTCGATTGTGAGCTGCCCCGGGTTCGTATGATGCTGGAAGATGCCGAAGGATTTCTTCGACCCCTTCGGGGGCACACCATCATCCTCGACGAGATCCACCGTCTGCAAAACCCATCCGAACTGCTCAAGATCGCAGCGGATCACTATCCGGAAGTGCGGATTCTCGCTACAGGCTCATCCACTTTAGGCGCATCTGCCAAATTCAAGGATACGTTGACAGGCCGTAAGGAGTCTCTATGGCTGACGCCCATGTTGGCGCAGGATCTTGTGGACTTCGGGCAGACGGATCTTACGAAACGGCTTCTCTTTGGGGGGCTGCCGCCGTTTCATCTGTCTGCGACCGTGCCGGAGCGTGATTTTCAGGATTGGGTCGATGGCTATTGGGCAAAAGACATCCAAGAGCTTTTTCATCTGGAGCGCCGTTACGCCTTCCAGCGTTTTTTCGAGCTGTTGATGGCTCAGAGCGGCGGTATTTTCGAGGCAACACGCTTTACATCGCCCTGTGAGGTCAGCCGGACAACCATCTCGAATTACCTGTCCGCTCTCGAAGCAACTTACGTGATGCATCTTGTACGGCCATTCAGCACCAGCAAGGCCGCTGAGATTGTTTCCTCTCCGAAAGTTTACGGTTTTGATACGGGATTCGTCTGCTATTACCGCGGGTGGCGAGAGCTCCGCCGGGAAGACATGGGGCTGCTGTGGGAGCATTATGTCCTGAACGAGATTCAGGGCCGTCTGCAGATAAGGAATATCCTCTACTGGCGTGACAAGCGCGGCCATGAAATTGATTTCGTGTTTGCAGGAAGAGGAAGACCACCGGTGGCGATTGAGTGCAAATGGTCGGCGGCTGAATTCGATTCGGGTAATTTGAAACGGTTCCGCGAGCATTATCCGGAAGGGGCTTCCCTGGTGGTAGCGGCCGACGTGGAAAAGCCGTTTATTCGATATTACAAGGAGATGGAAGTGACATTTGTCGATCTGGCAGGCTTGATCAATCTCCTTGGAAGCATGCATAACCCTGATAACTGAGGCGAATTTACAGGATCTTCTAAGTCCCATGTCAGACAGATGAAGAATACAAAATTAACAATAAAATCAAAACAGTTACTGCCGGACCATTTCCGTCAATATTTTTGGGATTCTCCTTTTTCAGGTCGTGAATTGGTTGATTGGCCGGAACATACCATTAGTTTCGACTGAAATCGAATATATTTGACAATAGTTTCGATTTCTATTAATCTGCATGTATGGAAACCATTTACTACGCCTATAACCCTTGGTGGGAGGGAAAGAGACTCGACACCGGGATCGACCGTGATTTCTATCTGAAAAATGTTCCGGCCTTTCTCCAAAGGCGGCAGATTGAAGTTTTCATCGGCAGCCGGCGGACGGGCAAGACGACCCTGCTGAAACAGATGATCAAAAAGCTTATGGCAGAGGATATCTCCGAAAAAGATGTTTTCTACCTTGCCATGGATCATCCCGCCCTGTCCGGTGTCCGGATTGCGGAGCACATCCGGAACATGCGGAAATTGTTCCTGCATGACCGGGACAGAAAGCTCTACCTGTTCCTCGATGAAGTCCAGGAAAGCCCCCAATGGGAGACGGAGCTGAAGGCGCTCTATGACCTGGAACAGGTCAAGATCTTCTGCACCGGTTCCACCTCCTCTCTTTTGACGAGACAGCAAGGAAAGCTGACCGGTCGGCAAATTGTCGGCACAATTTATACCCTGAGTTTTCGTGAATATATCCGGTTTATGGGCGCGTTTCCCAGCCTTTCCGAGGATTATAAATATGAGCAGCTTGCCGAGGCCTATCTGAACGTCGGCGGTTACCCGGAGCAGGTTCTGAATCCATCCGAAGAATATATGATGAATCTGCTGGAAGATATTATTGCCCGCGATCTTGCGCGTCTCAACCCGGTCAAGAAACCTCATATCCTGAAAGATCTATTGAGGTTGATCGGTTCGGCCGTGGGATCGCGCACAAGCTACAACAAACTTTCCAAGGTTCTCGGCCTGTCTCTGGATACGGTGAAAGACTATATCGGCTATCTGGAGGTTGCTTTTCTCGTAAAGCCATTGGAGAAATGGACGACCTCCTGGTCGGAAAAAGTCTATGCCCAAAAAAAGATCTACCTCTGGGACAATGGCTTGAAAACACTGCTGACCGGTTCCGGTGACGCGGGAAACAAGGCTGAGAACGCAGTATTCATGGAGCTGTTGCGGAATGGTTTGACTTGCGGCTATTACGCGGAAAGCGAACGGGAAGTGGATTTCGTCACGGGAGCACGTGAAAATCCTTTGCCCGTAGAGGTCAAATATTTGGCTGATTTTGACTGGCAGGATAAACGCTATGCGGGCCTCCGTCTTTTTTTAGGTCGCTTCCCGGCAACGAAAAAAGCGCTGGTGATCACCAAAAATGTTCGAACGGTCTTAGAGGTCAATGGCGTTAAAGTTCACATCGTTCCTTTATGGAAATTTTTATTGGATGCGCCGGCGATTTTTACCGAATTGGAGACCATCCGGTAAATATGCGAAATGGACGGAGACGAAAAGGTTTGCTGATTCTCCTGCCCCTTTAGACCTTTTGCGGAAAAGACCTTCTCCCCTTTTCCGATCCGGAATCTGATCGCCTTTCAGGCCTCGCATGACCCTCGCATGCGCTAAAATCAAGTTACTACACATCATCACCCGCTTCGACAAGGGGGGGTCGGCGGAAAACACCTTTCTCACCGCTCGCAATCTGGACAAGGACCGCTATGATGTCATGCTGGTCACCGGGTCATCTCCTCCGGCCAATTCGCCGGTTCATTCGAAAGATCCGGAAACGGCGGCGATCGAGGCCAACATCGCCAACCTACATGCAAAGGGTGTCCAGTTGATCCTTTTGGCGGAACTGGTCCGTGATCTGAGTCCATTTTCAGACCTTTCCGCATTCCTCTCCCTGGTCCGGATCATCCGGCGCGAAAAGCCGCAAATCGTCCATACCCACACCTCCAAGGCCGGTTTCCTGGGGCGATGGGCGGCGTGGCTGTGCCGGATCCCGATCATCGTCCACACGCCGCACGGCCACGTCTTCTGGGGCTACTTCGGCCCCTGTCGCACCCGCCTCTTCATTGCCCTGGAGCGCTGGACGGCGCGCATCACGACAAAGCTCGTCATGCTCACGGAGCGGGAAAAGGCCGATCATCTGCGCCTCCGCATCGCCCCCGACGAGAAATTCGCGGTCATCCACAGCGGCATCGATCTGTCGCGTTTCCGACCCGACCCCGCTCGGAAGGCGGAGATCCGCAGCGCACTTGAAATTCCTTCCGAAAGCATCGTTGTCGCTACCGTCGGCCGGCTTACCGCCGTCAAGGGCCAGGACACCTTGATCCGGGCGATAGCAGAATGCCTCCGACAAGGGGAAAAGGTGTTTCTACTGATCCTGGGCGAAGGGGAGCTTCGCAGCGACCTGGAGGCATTGTCCGCCGAACTGGGCATTGCGGAGGCGGTCCGCTTTCTGGGTTGGCGGCCCGACGTGGCGTCGGTCATCGACGCGTGCGATATCTTCTGCCTTCCCTCCCTGAACGAAGGGATGGGAAAGGCGATCGTCGAGGCCATGGCCATGGGAAAGCCCGTTATTGCCAGTGATGTCGGCGGCATTCCGGACTTGGTTATCCCCGGGGAAAACGGCATCCTGGTCCCCCCCGGCGACAGCAACGCCCTTGCAAAGGCCATCCTGAACCTTCGCGATCATCCGGAGATGAGCGTTAAAATGGGCAAACAGGGCCGAGGAAAGGCGCTAAGGTACGGCGTCGAGTCGATGCTCAATAAAATCGATGGCTTGTATTCCGGTTTGCTTGCGAAATCTGCTCATCACTAAAAACATCCCTTATTTTATTCGATGATGCGTTCCCCTTTTTCAACCATTTTTGCGGCATTCGTTTTTCTGTTCTCCCTGTCTGTCGTTTGCGCACAGCCGCAACCCGCCGCTCCCGGAAAAATGCAGGCTGCGCCGCCTGCGCCGACGGGACCCATAACCGGCCGTGCCTACGAACCGGCGGCCGCCCTGATCGATCTGCGCACGACCTTCAGCGACGGCGTCTACGACCCGGAGGGCCTCGTCCAGACGGCCGCCCGAAAGGGATTCAAGGTCGTCATCTTCAACGACCACGACCGCGTCGTCATGGAATACGGCCTGCCGCCCTTCCGGAATATCGTCAAGAAAAAGATCGAGCTCAACTCCATCCACAAAAGGGGCGCCGAATCCTATCTCGAGGCGATCCGGGAGGCCGGGAAGCGCCACCCCGACATGATCCTCATCCCGGGAGCGGAGAGCGCCCCGTTCTACTACTGGACGGGCAGTCCCTTTTCCGGGACCCTGACAGCCAACGATCACGAGCGGCGCATCCTGTCGATCGGCCTGGACAAGCCGGGGGATTACGAAACCCTGCCGGTCCTGCACAACGGCCTGTCGGAGGGCCACCTGCGTAAGGCGTGGCCGGCCCTGGCCGCCTTCGGCATCTGCTTCCTGATCGCCCTTACCTTCGTGTTCAGACACGGATGGTGGAGGATCTCCGGGGCGGTCCTCGCCCTTCTGAGCGCGGCATTCTTTGTGAACGTGCTCTTCGCCCGCCCCTCCCCCTACGATCCTTACCAGGGCAAGCAGGGGGCGGCCCCCTACCAGTTGTTCATTGACGATGTCGGAAGGAAGGGAGGCCTGACCTTCTGGAACTACCCGGAGACGCGCTCCGGGGTGAGAAGGCTCGGCCCCATTCATGTAAGCACAAAACCCTATCCCGAGATGCTCCTCGAGACGAAAGACTATACCGGATTCGCCGCCCTCTACGGCGACACGGCCACCGTCACGGAGCCCGGAAATGTCTGGGATGAGGCGCTTCGGGAATACTGCGCCGGATACCGCAAACACCCCCCGTGGGGAATCGCCACATCCGACTTCCACAAGGAAGGGGGCGCCGGCGAACAGCTCGGAAATTTCCAGACCGTTCTGTGGCTGACGGAACGATCCGCCCATGCAGTGCTGGAGGCCCTCCGCAGCGGCCGGATGTATGCCGCCCGGGGAAGGTTCCCGAGGGTCCCGCGTCTGGACGAATTCTCCGTTTCCGCCGACCGGCCGGACGTTGCCCCGCGCACGATCTCCGGGCAGGAAGTTACGCTGTCCGGCCGGCCCCGTATCCGGATAGCCGTCTCCGCCGGCTCGCCGGGGGCCGGAAAAGAGGCAAGGCTTCGGTTGATCCGCTCCGGAACCGTCATCCATACCGCCCGCGGTCTGCTGCCGCTCCAGGTCGATTTCACGGACATCGATGCGCCGCCGGGGAAAAAGATCTATTACCGGATGGATCTCACCGGGGATGGCGCCATCGTTTCCAATCCGATCTTCGTGAGACTTGCGAACAGTTCGGTCGATCCCGCCCCCCCGGGGAGCGGACGGGGAAAACACGGGCAGGCCCCGAAATGATCGTCGCCGTCCATCAGCCCCAATACCTGCCCTGGCTCGGCTATTTCGACAAGATGGATCGCGCCGATGTTTTCGTGCTGCTCGATACGGTTCAGTTCAAGAAGAACGAATGGCAAAACCGCAACCGGATCAAGACCGCCTCGGGACCGCAATGGCTGACCGTACCGGTCACCTACCGGTTCCCGCAGCGGATCGGCGAAGTGGGAATCAACAACCGGGAACGCTGGCAGCACCGGCAGCGGCAGGCGATCCTCACCAACTACCGGCAGGCGCCCTGCTGGGACTTTCCCGCCCCGCTGATCGAGGAGCTGTTGACCCCGGCCTGGGAGCGCCTCTCCTTGCTGAACATCGCTTCGGTGGCCGGGCTGGCGAAACTACTGGGAATCGCGACGCCGCTGTTCGTCGCCTCGGAACTTCCGGGGTTTCCCGAGGACCCGGATCGGCGGCTGATCGCCATCGCGAAACATTTCGGGGCGGACACCTACCTGGCGGGCAGCGGCGGCCGGGATTACATGGACCTTGATCTTTACCGGCAAAGCGGTATAAATGCCGCGTTCCAGGAATACCGTCACCCGGTCTACGAACAGAGGTTCGGGCCGTTCGTGCCTTTCCTGTCGGTTCTGGACCTGCTGTTCAACCATGGGCCGGCAAGCCTGACCATTCTGAGGGGGGAAAGATGAAGATCCTGGCGATCGGCGCCCATCCGGACGACATCGAGGTCGGCTGCTCCGGCACGCTGGCCAAATACGCGCAGGCAGGCCACGACATCTGCCTGCTGGTGATGACGGAGGGGCAGATGGGCGGGAAGGGGGCCACCCGGAAAAAGGAGCAGATCCAATCCTCCAGGGTTCTCAAGCCCCGGGAGGTGATCTGGGGCGGTTACCACGACACATTGCTCACCCCCCACATGAACCAGATGGTCAGCGACATCGAGGCGGTGATCCACAAGATCTCGCCCGACTTCATCTTCGTCCACCACGAGGACGACACCCACCAGGACCATCGCGCCTTGGCCAAGGCCACGGTCTCGGCCACGCGCTATATCCGCAACGTTCTGTTCTATGAGGGGCCCACGACCCGCAATTTTTCGCCCACCGTTTTCGTGGACATCCAGCAGACGATGGAGACGAAAATCAAAATGTTGCTGACACACCGATCCCAGGTGCAAAAGACCAACATCGAGGGGCTCGCCATCACGGACGTGGTCCGTTCCACCGCCGTCTTTCGCGGCATCCAGGGCCGGGTGCCGCTCGCCGAGGCGTTCGTGCCGCTTCGCCTGTTCATCAACGTTCTGCCGAACGGCCGGGAAGGTTTTTAAGGAGGCCGATGATCCCTCACTCCCGCCCGACACTCGGGAAGGAAGAAACCGCCGCGGCGCTGGCCGTGTTGCGAACCGGGCGGATCGCCCAAGGGGAGCGGGTGGCCGCCTTCGAAAAGGCTCTGGCGGCACAGGTCGGCGTCGGCGATGCCGCGGCGGTCAGCTCCGGCACGGCCGCCCTTCAGTTGGCGCTGCCGGCGTTGGGCATCGGCGAGGGCGACGAGGTCATCATCCCCAGCTTCGTCTGTTCGGCCCTGCTCCACGCGGTCCGCGCCGTCCGGGCCGTCCCCGTCCCGGCCGACATCGACCGGGAGACCCTCAATATTGATATTCGCGATCTCCGGCGTCGTTTGACGAAAAAAACCAGGGCCGTCATCGTTCCCCATCTCTTCGGTCTGCCGGCGGACATCGCGCCGATCATTGCGCTCGGAATCCCGGTCATCGAGGATTGCGCGCAGGCCCTGGGCAGCAGTTACGACGGCGCGCCGACCGGCAGCTTCGGCGTCCTGTCCGTTTTTTCGTTTTACGCCACCAAGGTCATCTGCACCGGCGAGGGGGGTATGGTCGCCGGAAACGACGCAGAACTGATCGGAAAAATCAGGGACCTGCGGGAATACGACGAGCGCGAGGACGACCGGCCGCGGTTCAACCTGAAGATGACCGACCTGCAGGCCGCGCTGGGACTGTCGCAGTTGCAGCGACTTCCGATGATGATCGCGCGCCGCAGGGAAATCGCCGAACAGTACGATGCCTCGCTCCGAGGCTTGCCCGTTTCTCTGCCCGCTCGTCCGACGCAGAGCGAGCCGATCCATTACCGCTACGTCATCCGGACCGGGCGCGCCGCCGACCTGCTGTCGGCCGGAGACGCGGCGGGCATCGCCTACCGGCGCCCGGTGTTCAAGCCGCTGCACCGTTACCTGGGCCTGGACGGCTATCCCGAGACGGAGGCGGCCTTCGCGGAATGCGTTTCGCTGCCGATCTATCCGTCACTGCGCAGCAAGGAGGTGAACACGATCCTGCGTCACCTCCGATCGATCCTGGGCTGAAGGAACCGTTATGTTTTCGAAGGAAGCGAGAAAACAGTTTTCTTTCCTGAGGGTCCTGTGGGGAATCGCGCTGGTCCTCTTCATCACCCTGCTGATGCCCCCGGTTCGCCGGATCTTCTTTGAGGCTCTCGGCCGCTGGCTCTACATTTTCCTGATCTCATCCTCCATTGCCACGCTGTTGACGCCGCTGATGATCTGGATCGCCGACCGAACCGGCATCGTCGACAATCCCGGCGGGAGGAAGATCCATTCCCGGGCCACCCCGCTGCTGGGCGGTGTCGCCGTTGCCGTGGCCTTCATCACCGCCCTGTCCGCCAATATGATCCTGGACACGAAGGAGATCGTTCTCATCGCCTGCGGCACGGTCGTGGCTGTGATCGGCCTGATCGACGACTGGAGGAACATCCCGGCGCGATACAAACTGCTCATCCAGGTGGTCGCGGTCCTGGTCCTGATCCATTACGGCATCATCCTCGATCTCTTCCCGAAAAATACATCCTGGGGGCACGTCTTCAATGCCGTGCTCACCATCCTCTGGATCGTCGGCCTCACCAACGCGATGAACTTCATCGATGGCATGGACGGCCTGGCGACCGGCGTGGCGGCGATCATCTCGCTGTTCATGGGGCTGGTGGCCTTTCAGACCGACCAGCCGTTCATGGGCTGGATCGCCATCGGCATGCTGGGAAGCTGTCTGGGGTTTCTGCCGTTCAACTTCAGCCTGGGAACGAAAAGACAGGCATCGATCTTCCTCGGCGACGCGGGAAGCACCTTCTTCGGCTTCGTGCTATCCGCGCTGGCCATCAAGGCGGCCTGGGCCGACAACAATCCCATCGTCTCGTTCGCCACGCCGGTCCTCATCTTCTGGGTTCTGATCTACGATATGGCTTACATCAGCATCGAGCGCATCATCACCGGGAAGGTGAAAAGCTTCCGGGACTGGATCGACTACGTGGGCACCGACCACATCCACCATCGCCTGCTGGCGGTCCTGGGCGACCGGAGAAAGGTGGTGCTGTTCATCTTCTTCCTCTGCGCCACCCTCGGCATCAGCGCGATCACGCTGCGGGGCGCCACGACAACGGACGGCATCCTGACCGTTGTGCAGGCGTTCCTGATCACGCTGATCGTCTCCATCCTCGAATACACCGGCCGGAACCGCAACGGTTCCGGGTCCTGAATGTGTCAGGACCACCCGCCGCGGCCGGGATCCTTCCAAAAATCAAGTCCCTTAAGCTGTTAATTTCTTGACACGTTGAGCGCCTTTTGGTTATATGACGCCAGCGTGTTTGTTTCCCGCGGTTTTTTGAATTTTCGGACAAACCGGCCGCCCGACACACGGGCGAAAGAACGGATTCCCCCATGACCGAAACCATCCTGACGATGCTCCACACCATCCGGATTCAGGACATCCTGGACATCGTCATCATCTCGATCATGATCTCCGCGCTTCTGATCTGGTTCAAGGACCGCGCCTCCCGCTTCGTTTTCTGGGGCATCACGCTGCTCGGAATCATCTACGGCCTCGCCCGCTTCTTCCAACTCTATCTGACCACCGTCGTCCTTCAGGCCTTCTTTGCGATCGTTCTGTTCGTTCTCGTCGTCATCTTTCAGGAGGACCTCCGGCGCTTTTTCGAGCGCCTGGCCCTTCTGGGCCGGTTCCGGAAAAGGTTTTTCGCGGCGACCGCATTCAACGAGGGCGTGGAGATTCTCGCGCAGACCGCCGCCAACCTGGCGAACAAAAAGGTCGGCGCGCTGATCGTGATTCAGGGACACGATCCGCTGGACCGGCATCTCACGGGGGGGCACCGCCTGAACGGCATCCTCAGCCAGCCTCTGCTGGAGAGCATCTTCGACCCCCATTCGATCGGGCACGACGGCGCCGTCCTCGTCGACGGCAACCGGCTGATGCGATTCGGCTGCCACCTTCCCCTCTCGGCGGACGCATCACGGTACGGCGGTCTGGGTCTCCGACACACGGCGGCCCTCGGCCTGTCGGAGCGGTCCGACGCCATCTGCATCGTGGTCTCCGAGGAGAGGGGGACCATTTCCATCGCCCAGGGGGAGCGCATCCGGCAGATCCCCAACGCCTCCGCCCTGCGCATCGAATTGGAGTCCTTCTACGCCTGGCGGAACCCGCCGACCAAAACGGGACCGGTCGTCCGCTGGCTGAAGGAAAACCAAAGGGAGAAGGTGATTGCCGTCGTGCTCGCCTGCACGCTCTGGGCCATCTTCGGATACCAGCGGGAGACGATCCGTCGGGATTTTACGGTCCCCATCGAGTACCGGAACCCGCCGGCGGAGTGGGTCATCGAGGAGCCTCAGGCGACGACCGCAAAGATCATGCTGACGGGACACGCCCAGGCTTTCCAGCTCCTGCGTGAGGGCGAGCTCAAGATCTCGGTGGACATGGCGGATGTAAAGCCGGGGAAACAAGAGGTTGCACTGACCCGCGCCATGGTCAAGGCGCCTTCCAACCTCACGGTCGCAGGGATCAGCCCGGATCGCATCACGGTCGTCACGTCCCGTCTGATATCGAGGACCATCCCCATCGAGGTCCTGACGGAAAACGCCCCTCCGCAGGGTTTCATCGTCCAGAAGATCACCGTGACCCCGGCCGAGGCGAGGGTTCTCATCCCACGCCGCCTCAGCGACAAGAGGATCCGGATCATGACGGAACCGATCGACCTTTCGCAACTGGACGTCCAAAGGGCCTTCACGCCGTCTCTGCGGTACCCGACGGATATTCAGTTTGCAGGAGGAAAAACACCCGCCGTCCGGGTCGTCGTCTCAACGCTTCAGGGATCCGCGCCGGCCCGGTAAAGACCCTCAGCGGTACGTCTCTTTTCTGATCCCGTATCTGCGCAGGAGCTTGCTGATCTGGCGAACCGTTACACCGGCGGATTCCGCTGTCCGGTTGATCCTGCCGCCGTTTCGGGCGAGAAGCTCCCGGAGATACGTTTTCTCCGCCTCCGCGACGGCCCGCGCACGCACCTCCGACAGCTTCATGCCGACGCCCGCGGACGGAGTGGGGGTCAAAGGAAAGCCGGCAAAGAGTTCCGCCGGGAAACTGGCCGGGGTCAGGATCGAGGACGTCTCCAGGATGCAGGCGCGCTCCACCAGGTTTTCCAGCTCCCGGATGTTCCCGGGCCAGGAATATCGCTGAAACGCCTCCATCACCTGGGGCTGCACATAGTGGATTCCCCTGTGGTTGAACCGGTTCATTTTCCGGAGGAAGATTTCCGTGAGCTGCGGGATGTCTTCCCGGCGCTCCCGGAGCGGCGGGATCTCAATCGGAAAGACATTCAACCGGTAAAAGAGGTCGTTCCGGAAGAGACCCTGCTCCACCATCTGTCCGAGATCCCGGTTCGAGGCGGCGATCACCCGCACATCGGTTTCAATGACCGCCTCGCCTCCGACCCGCTGAAAGGTCCGCTCCTGAAGAACCTGAAGGAGTTTGATCTGCGCGGCGGGAGTGATCGTGCCGATTTCGTCGAGGAAGATCGTCCCCCCGTGGGCCAGCTCGAACTTCCCCAGCTTCCGCCGGACGGCGCCGGTAAAAGCCCCCTTCTCGTGGCCGAACAGTTCGCTTTCCAGAAGGGTGTCGGGGATGGCGCCGCAATGGACGCCGATGAACTGAACCTCTCGCCGGTTGCTGTGGCGGTGGATCAGTTTCGCCAGAACCCCTTTGCCCGTCCCCGTCTCCCCGGTCAGCAGAACGGTGCTCTTCGTGGGCGCGACGAGGCGCACCCTTTCGAAGACGGACCGCATGGCCGGATTGCGGGTCTGGACGACTTCCAGCGAGTCCGACTGCCAGAAGCGGTCCCGAAGATAATCGAGCTCCGACTGCGCACGGATCCCCTCATGCAGGCTCTCGACCACATATCGTATCTCGTCCGCATTCAACGGATGGGTTACGTAATTGGCGGCGCCCGCCTTGACCGCCTCGACCGCTTCGCCGGCCCCCTCCGGCAGCGTCATCACGATGATTTCAACCGACGGAAACAGTTGCCGGACGGCCCGCAGGGCTACAGCGGCATCCTCGCCGCCTCCCCCGAGCCCATAAAGCAGCTCCAGATCGAGAAAGGCAAACTCGTATCGTCGTTTCCGCAACGATTCGAGACCTTCCCGAACCGTCGTTGCCCTGTCCACCTGAAAGGGACGACGGAAGGCGGAGCGAATCACTCCCGCCGCGGCCTTGTCTCCGGTCGCCGCAAGGATGTATCTCATGAATCCTCCGGATCGATGAATTTCGGATTTGTCGTTTACGTCCGCAATTCCGGAACGTTTGTCAAGAGAAATCCGATCCGCTGCCCTCCCGCATCCCGTTTTTTTGATTGTTTTTCCGGAATTGATGATCTACATTCGGCCACGGAGGAAGGGGAGCGACGCAGATGTTCAGGGCCGCGAAGTCCGGCCTGGCGCCCGGCGCCCTGATCCACATCGGCGAGGTGCATGCGGACCGGACGAAAATCACGTTGAGCGAATACGATGAATCGCACTTCACGGAAATGGAGGTCGTGCTGATTTGCTTCAGGCGAAAAAAATGGCTATAGACGCCCGCGACGGCCATCCGCATATTCTGCATCCATCCTTGACGGGATGAGGGATTTATGCTGAACAGGCCGCATCGTCTTTGATTTCCTGCACGACCGTTTTTCATTTCGATTGGGGGACGCTATGGAAATTCAACGAGACTACATCATGCCCGCAACCCTCTACGGCGCCTATGAGATGGAGTTGCACCCGATCACCCTTTCGTTTCCCGAGCATGTCGAAGGTTCCTTTCTGGATGATTTCTATACGAAATCGCTGACGCTGGTCCGATTCTCCCTGTTTGTCGGAATCCTGATGTACAGCGTGTTCGGGATCCTGGACGCCGTTGTCGCGCCGGAGATGATCAAACCTCTTTGGATCATCCGCTTTGCCATCGTCTGTCCCTTTCTGCTCGCCATCATCCTGTTCTCCTATACGCGCCGGTTCCGGCCTTTTTTCCAGTTTTCCGTCACGGCCGCGATGATCGTGGCGGGCTTCGGCATCGTCTTCATGATCCTGATCATGCCGCCGCCGGCCAACTACACCTACTACGCAGGCCTGATCCTCGTGTTGATCTGGGGGTACACCTTCACGAGGGTCCGGTTCATCTGGGCCACGCTTGCGGGATGGCTGATCGTCGTCGGCTACCAAATCGTCGCGATCGGCATGCTGGACACCCCGACCTCCATATTGATGAGCAACAACTTCTTCTTCATCAGCGCCAACCTCGCCGGCATGCTCGCCTCCTACTCGATTGAGTATTATGCCCGACGGGATTTTTTCCTGACCTTCAAGCTGGAAAACGAGAGACAGGTTGTCGAGGCCGCAAACAAAAGACTGGAAAGCATCGTTCAGGAGCGAACCTCGCAATTGTTGAAAATGAACACGGACCTCAGGCAGGAGATCGACGAACGGAAAAAGGCCGAGGAAGAAAGGAAGGAGCTGGAAAACATGCTGATCCAGGCCCAGAAAATGGAGGCCCTGGGCACCCTGGCGGGAGGAATCGCTCACGATTTCAATAACCTTCTCATGGGCATCCATGGGCACAGTTCACTGATGCTCATGGACATGAAGGAGAATCATCCGTTCTATGAAAACGTCAACAGCATAGACCAGTATGTGAAAAAGGGGGCCGATCTGACGTCGCAGTTGCTGGCCTTTGCGATGGGTGGGAAGTATGAGGTCAAGACTACGGATCTCAACGAGCTGATCAGGAAGAGCTCTCTGATGTTCGGCCGCACGAAGAAAGAGGTCATGATCCATGTCGAACTCCAGCAGGAAATCTGGCCGGTCGATGTGGACCAGGGGCAGATCGAACAGGTCCTCCTGAATCTCTTTGTCAATGCGTGGCAGGCCATGCCGGACGGCGGCGATCTTTACATTACGACGGAAAATATCACGCTGGACACCGGATCCGCGCAGAAGATGGGCGCCAAACTGGGAAGCTACGTGAAAACCAGCGTCCGGGACACGGGGACCGGGATGGATGAAGCCACCATCCATCGGATATTCGACCCCTTTTTTACCACGAAAGCCATGGGGAAAAGCACCGGCCTCGGGCTCGCCTCGGTCTACGGCATCTTGAAGAATCACGGGGGGTTCATCCAAGTCGAAAGCAAAAAGAACGAAGGCAGCGTCTTCAGTTTTTTCCTGCCGGTTTCCTCCAAAAAGATCGCCCGGAAAGGCGAGTATTTCTCCGATTCCGCAGAAGAGATGATGAAGGGCTCGGAAATGATTCTGCTTGTCGACGATGAGGAGATGATCATCAAGGTCGCCGAACGCATATTGAAAAAGCTCGGATACCGCGTGATGACCGCCCAAAACGGTCAGGAAGCCGTAGAGATTTACAGAACCCATCGGGATCGGATCGATCTGGTCATTCTGGACATGATCATGCCGGGAATGGGCGGCAAGGAATTGTACAACACCTTGAAAAAAATGAATCCGGAGGCCAAGGTTCTTCTTTCCAGCGGCTACAGCATCGACGGCGAGGCCATGGAAATCATGGAAAGCGGCTGCAATGGTTTTCTGCAGAAGCCGTTCAGCCCTTCGCAATTGTCTCAAAAAATTCGGGAGATTCTCGATCCGCGGGAAAGGCTTCGGGACAACCTGTCCGAAAAGGAGGACGGCAGGCCTTAGCCGGACAACCGGGCTGTTTTCGGCAATCGAAACGCTCTCTGCGGGCCAAAGAGCCGCGAAATCACGGATCAGCGGGGAAAGAACAAGATGCAAGTCGACGATCGTTTCAAAAGGCTTTTTCAGGAACTGCAGGACGGTCACCTGGAGATCCGGAACCGGCTGAACGTCCTCTCCAAACAGGACCGGGCTTTGCCGTCGCTGCTCGATGAGGAGGTCGCCAGGTTCGAGAACTGGCGTTACCCTCTGATGGATGCGCTGGCAGCGATCGTTTTCGGCTTTGACGCGGGGCGACAGGAAACCCACAAGCGCTACATTCAAAATTCAAAATATTTCGAGGTCGTCCAGGAAGCGCCTTTCTACTGGAGAATCGTGCACAAACCCAACGGCTACGCGGGCGACGCGGATATGATGAATTTCATCTATCAAAATCAATACGAGGGCGAGACGCCGTTCGGCATGTTGCTGCACAAACATGCGCTCTCCACAAAGGCGTGTCAGTCCGTCAGAAACCGAAAAACGTATCTCTTCGGGCAGATTCTCCAAAAGGGACAGGGCAACATTTTGAGCCTGGCCGCCGGCCCCGCGAAGGAAATCAATGACGTGCTGAAAGCCACCCAAGGAAAACAATACCGTTTCCTGGCGCTGGATCACGACATGGAAACCCTGAAAAAGTTCAGCTCCTCCAACAGCAATCCTTGTTTCAAATACGCCATGGCCAATGCGTTTCAAATCATTTCGAACAATTACCTCACCGCGCGGCCCCGCCCTTTTGCGGAAAGGTTTTGTTCGCCCAGGCGCGACTTCGAAGGGTTGCGCGCGCTCATCAGCCCGATCAAATACGAACTGGATTACCTGAAGAAGGAGGAATACGACCTGGTGTACAGCTCCGGTCTTTACGACTACATCATGACCTTTCCGCTGGACGACAGCAAGGGAACGGTCGCCCTGACCAGAAACCTGTTCAATCTCGTAAAGCCCGGAGGCGCACTGATCGTGGGGAACTTCAATCACAACAACCCCCGCGATCTTCGATTCATCATGGAATACGTATACGACTGGCGCCTGATCTACCGCAGCGAGAGGGACATGCTGGAATTTGCCCGATCCATCCCGGAAAAGGAGATCAAGAGCATCCGGGTGGAACGCGAACCGCTGGAAATCAATTATTTTCTGAAAATCGAGAAGGCGTAAAGCCCGGCGGGCTCAGATTCTTTCCTTCAACAAATAGGTGATCATTTCGCCCTTGCCCTTGACCTTGATCCGTCCCCTTTTTTCGAAAATGAACTTGCCCGAAAGCATCGCCCGGGTCGTTTCCGTGACCTGGATGCAATCCGGAAGGCCATGGGACTCCATCCGGCTGGCGATGTTGACCGTGTCTCCCCACAGGTCGTAGATGAACCTTCTCATCCCGATGACGCCGGCGATCACCGGGCCCGTGTGGATGCCGATGCGCAGACTGAGCGCATGCTCCTTTCGGCTGTTGATTTTCGCAATGCGGTCGAGCATGTCCAAAGCCATTTGTGCGATGGCCTCGGCATGGTCGGTGCGGGGAGTCGGAAGGCCGCCCACGGCCATGTAGGAATCGCCCACGGTCTTGATCTTTTCGAGGCCGTGTCTTTCGGCAAGCTCGTCGAATATCGTGAATATCTCGTTCAGGGATCCGATCAATTCCGCGGCGGCCATCCGGGTGGATAATTCGGTGAATCCGACCAGATCGGCAAACAGAACCGTCACCTCCGGGAAATTGTCGACAATGGGATTTTCCCCGAGCTTCAGCCGGCCCGCGATCGGCGCCGGCAGGATATTGAGCAGCAGCCTCTCGGACTTTTCCGTCTCGATGCTCAACTGCCGGAGATACGCCTGTTCCCGGTCTCGGAGCCGCTTCTTCTCGAGGCAGGCGCCGATCCGCGCCCGGAGCAGCACCGGGTCAAAGGGTTTGTGCAGATAATCCTCGGCCCCCATTTCAATGCAACGGATCACCAGATCCATTTCTTCAAGCGCGGAAAGCATGATTACCGGGATATGACTGACGTTGTCGTCGGATTTCAGGCGCTGGAGAACCTGGAATCCGTCGATTTCAGGCATCATGATGTCTAAAAGCACAAGATCAACGGGGCGGCATCCGAGCATTCTGAGCGCGTCCTGCCCCGACGAGGAAACAAAGGCCACATAGCCGTCGCGCTGGAGGCGGCGTTGCAAAAGATCGCAATTCTGCTCATTGTCGTCGACAATCAGGATGACACCGCCTTCGGCGGTCTTCTGTGACGGCATCTCGTCGTAGAGGCGTCCGACGGATTGGATGGTCTGCGGACCCGTCAAATGGAGACCCGGAGGAGCCGGGTCCGTGTCCGTCTTGTCCTGCCACGGGTGTGAAAAACCGTTGACCGTGGACACAAAGCGTTCCGTTGCATTGAGAACCACTTTCAGGTCGGGAATGAACTGTTCGGCATGCCTCTGCTCCATCTCGTCGAGCAAGGTTTCAGCGCATTCCTCGATCACGGTGATGGGCGCCAACGTGACATTTTTGATCCTGGCACGGAGTTGGTCCATGTCCAATGCGGCCTGCATGCCGGTTTTCTTCGGATCGAACAGATCGTTGACGAAGCCCAACAGTTGATTGCCGGCCGCATGAATCTTCCTCAGGTCCGGAAGGCACTCCGCAAAATCCCCCTCTTCCAGATCTTCGATCAGCATTTCGCTGTACCCGATGATTCCCATGATGGACGTGCGCAAATCGTGACCCATCCGTGACAGGAAGGGATGCCGCTGCAAGGGTTTTTGCCGGGGCCCTCCCGTTTCGGAATCACCGATCATCCCTTTTTCCCGCACAATGCCCATCACTCACCCCTGACCGGAACGGTCTTCCTCATTTTTTTCATCCCCCAAAACGGCTGCCCGGAATCGCTTGCCAATGCCGTTTCGTGGTATAATCCCAACGCCCTTTCAAAAAGCTGTCGGTTTTTATATAGGATCGGCCGGTTGTGTCAAGATTTATATCGGGACATCCCTGTTACGGGAGGAAGGCTGCAATGAAAATCTATGAAGGCACGGTCATCTCCTGCGATGCCGACGATCATGTCCATCGATACCTCGTGGAAGACCAGGGGCGGATTCTTCACGTGGGAAACGATCTTCCCGAGCAATACGGGGATGCGCCCCGTGAAGCCCTGCATGGAAAGGCGCTGCTTCCGTGCTTTGGGGATACCCATATCCATTTCGCATCGTATGCACTTTTCAATGCGGGCCTCGACGTGAGGTCCGCGAGGAGCCTGCCCGAAATGTGCGAGCGGATCCGGACGTTCACTCGGGCAAACAGCGACAAGATTGTCATGGGATTCGGCGCCTCAACCCATTCGGTCGGGGAAAAAAGGCTGATCTCGCGGGAAGAGCTCGACCAAGCCTGTCCGGACCGTCCGGTTTTCATCGTCAAGTATGATGGCCATGCCTGCATCCTGAACAGCAGAACCATCGCCATGCTCCCGAGAAAAATGAAGGGCCTGCGCGGCTGGCACGAGGAGTCCGGGGAGATGAATCAGGAGGCGTTCTTCGCCGTCACCGATTTCTTGACCAAAAAGATCTCCCTGCCCAGGACCCTCCGGAACATGCTCCAGGCCGTCGGCAGCCTGACGGACCGGGGGATCGGAATGATGCATACCGTTTCCGGGGTCGGTTTTCCGCTCGATCTGGACGTTACGCTGGAGACGATCCTGGGAAAGGGGCTGGACAGCGGCTTTCAGACCCGGCTCTTCTTCCAGACCCTGGATCCGGCCAAGGTGAAAAAAAGGAAGCTCCCCCGAGTGGGGGGATGCTTCGCGACGGCCCTGGACGGCTGCTTCGGCAGCGAGGACGCGGCGCTCAGGCAACCATACGCGAACAATCCGCAAAATCGCGGAATTCTCTACCACAGCGATGAGGAGGTGATCCGCTTCGCGAAGCAGGCCAACCGTGAAGGAATGCAAATCGAGATGCACGCGATCGGCGACGCGGCCTTCGACCAGGCCGTGATGGCCCTGGAGGCGGCCCTGAAGGACTGTCCGAGGCAGGATCACCGCCACGGCATCATCCATGCCTGCCTCCCCACCGACGAAGGGCTGCAGAAATGCGCCGACCTCGGCATCCAGATCCCGCTGCAACCCGCCTTTCTCCATTGGAACCTGGAACCCCTCGATTTTTTGAACAGCATCCTGGGGAAGAGGACCGGGCAAATCTCCCCGTTGCGGAAGATGACCGATATGGGGATCATCCTGAGCGGCGGCTCCGACGCCCCCTGCACGCTGCCGGACCCGATCGCCGGCATGTACGCCGCCTGCAACCACTTTATCCCCGAACAGTCCCTCACCATTCCGGAGGCGCTGAGGATGTTCACATACCATGCCGCCTGGACGACTTTTGACGAGAAGGAACGTGGTTCCCTGGAGCGCGGGAAAATCGCCGACATGGTCATCCTGAACCGCAATCCGCTGACGATGAAGCCAAATGAACTTCTGGATCTGAAGGTCGAAACTCTTTTGCTCCAGGGTCAACCGTGCAAAAAAAACCAGGGGATCCTCGATCTGCTCGCAAGAGGCATCCTGAAAGGCGGGAAAATATAGAACAGGTTTCGTCGTGCAGATCGGATTAGCTTTCTACAGTAAGCCATTCTCCCTCTTTTGTAACCAGACAGATAAACAGCGGGAAACTCATTTTCCCGCTGTTTTATTTTTTTATTTTTTTCTTGACAAAAAGACGAGACACGGAAATAATTCCTTCACAACGATAGAAATATGAAGGAATTGCTTCATGCCGATCCAAAGCCTTCTTGCCGACAAGCGGATCCAGCTGACCGATGCCCAGAAAAAAGCGGCACGGTACATCATGGACCATTACGAGGAATCGATTTTCTTCACGGCCGCGAAGCTGGCGCGCAAGGCGGGGGTCAGCGAAGCGACCATCGTGCGGCTTGCCCAGGTCCTCGGGTTCAACGGCTTTCCGGAATTCCAGAAGATGCTTCGCGACAACCTGCAGGACCGGCTCACGACATTCACCCGTTTCGAACGGACCGTCAAGAGCGTGAATGCGGACGGCGACATTCTCTCGGAGGTCATGCGGGAGGACATCCGGAATCTCTCCGAAACGCTCCGGGACATCTCCCCGGAGACATTCCACCGGGCCGTCACCGACATGGAGAACGCCAAACGCATCTTCATCGTCGGACTTCGCGGGGCCCATGCGCCCGCCCTCGTGCTGGCCCTCTACCTGCGCTTTCTGGGGAAGCACGCTTCGGCGGTGATCCCGGGCTATGGAGACATCTGGAACAACCTGCACGGGTTGGGCACAGGCGATCTAACCATCGGAATCAGCATCCCCAGGTACACAAAACTGACGATCGAAATCATGGAATATGCCAAGGAGAACGGCGCCCGCGTCGGCGTCATCACCGACTCCCTCATCTCTCCACTCGCCCTCAACGCGGATTGGGTTCTTCCCGTCCACTCCCGACTCGACTCCTTCATCGAATCCTTCGCCTCGTCCATGAGCCTGGTCAACGCCCTTCTGACGGAATTGAGCGTCCGGAATCCGGAGGAGACCATGAAGACCCTGAAGGAAAGGGAACTCATCTGGCAGAAAAAAGGGATCTACGTTTTGCCCTACGCCGATTACAAAAAAGAACGAAAGAAAAGAAAAAACATCTAAAACGGGGATGCAGCTTCCCTGAAGGACCAAACCTTACGGAAAGGAGGATGTGATGCAATCGTTGAAGCGTCTATTCAAGCCTGCATCCGTCGCGGTGATCGGGGCGTCGGAGGTTCCCGGGAAGGCGGCCGAACGCAGGACGAGGAGCCTGATCCAGGGAGGCTACCCCGGCAAGATCTTTCTCATCAATCCCAAGCGGGACAAGCTGTTCGACAGAAAAGCCTACCCCTCGATCCTCGATATCGGGGAGGAGGTCGATCTGGTCATGGTCGTCGTCGCCCCGAAGCTCATCCCCCAGGCTGTTGCCGACAGCGTGAAGATGCGCGCCAAGGGGATCGTGATCATCACGGCAGGTCTCGGAGAAACCGGCGAGGAGGGCAAAAAAATCGAGGCGGAGATTCTCCGCATCGCAACCGAAGGAGGCGCAAAGATCATCGGTCCCAACTGCTCCGGCCTCTTCAGCGCCGCCGGCGGGATGAACCTTTTGGGCGTCCCTCCGATCCGGAAGGGTCCGCTGGCCGTCATCGCCCAGAGCGGAAACATCATCGACTCGATCACCCACTA
>JAXGRQ010000004.1:0-89834 GCA_040765725.1 Syntrophales bacterium | reverse complement strand
GAAATCACAGGGTTTTTCACTTTACCCTGATCCGTACTTAAAATCCCATGATACGCAGCAGTGTGCGGGTTCGATTTTTCACGATAGGGGATTGCAAAGGGAAGCTTACGAGAGGATGGCAGTTTTAGCTTCGCAAGTATGTCAATGAACTTCCCGGTGCGAGAAGGCCATGCACAAATTTGTAAGATCATTCAATGGAGGTGCGCGGCATGACGGAAAAAACAAAGAGGCTTTTTGATGAACGTCTGGGACGCTACCAGGCATCCATCGCCCTGGAACCCACGGACCGCGTACCCATTGCCACGGGGAGCAATTCCTTTGCCGAATTATATTCCGGCAACAACCATCAGGAAACGATCTATGATGCCGAAAAGTGGCTCGAGGCGGAGCTTGCCTTCTGCCGGGCCTTTCCGGAGGTGGATGTTCTGCGGAACAACCGCGTTTGGGGACCGCTCTATGACGCCATCGACCTGAAAACCTACCGCCTGCCTGGCCGCGATCTGCCTTCGCAATCACCCTTTCAGTTTGTGGAAAAGGAGTACATGCTGGCCGATGAGTACGACTGGCTCATCAAAAATCCTCTGGAATTCATGTTCGACAAATGGCTTCCCCGAATCATCGGAGAATTCAGGGAAAAAGGATCCATCCGCTCCTACATGGCCTTCCTCAAAGGGGGAATGGCCCAGGCTCTGGTCGCCCAAATCATGAAAAACAGAAGCCTTCGTCTTCAGGAGGAGGTCGGAATGCCCCAGCCGATGACGGGCGCCTTCCTGGCGCCCTTCGACGCCCTGGCGGACGCTCTGAGAGGTTTGACCGGATCGCTGACAGACACCTACCGGCAGCCGGAAAAGGTGATTGCCGCCTGTGACGTCCTGACCTTGGAAATGGCGAACTTTGCCCTGGCCACTGCGGATCCGTTCAGGCGCTATCCGATTTTCGTGCCGACCCACAAGGCGACGTTCCTATCCCCGGCGCAGTTCGACAAGTTCTACTGGCCCTCCTTTAAAAGGACAATGGAGATCCTCATCGCAGCCGGTTATAAGATCCGGGCCTATCTCGAAGGGAACTGGGGTCATCATTGGCATCACTTTCTGGAGCTGCCCAAAGGGACGGTCCTCTGCGATATCGACAACCAGGGAGACGTTTTCAAGGCCAAAAAAGAGATCGGCCACCACCAGTGTATCTCCGGTGGGATTCAGGCATCCCAATTTATTATCGGAACCCCTGAAGAGATGAGGGAAAGGGTCAAGGTCCTCTGCGACGAACTCGCGCCGGGGGGCGGATATATCATCAATGGCGGATGCAACTTTCCGCATGATACAAAAAAGGAGAATTTCCGCGCGATGATCGACGCCGTTATGGAGTTCGGGGTATATGACCCTCGTGTGAAACCGCAACCCCAGCCGGCGCCGATCGCGAAACCGATGACTGCATTTCCCTATCCGAAAATGGCCACGCCCTGGGCTGTCAAGAAGGCGGAATTGGGCGGCGTCCAGGGGGACGAAGACCTGGTGCGGAGGCCCTGGGAGCAACTGGAAAGCATGGCGTATATCTGGTTGTGGCAATGGACCATGTAATCACATAGAGGGGTCTCCAATGGATGCGCTGTCGCAGGCAATACGTGATTTGGATGAAAAAAGGGTGAACGAATTGGTGGAGGAGAAGATCAAGGCCGGAGTGCCGGCCCTGGAGATCGTCAAGATCTGCAATGAAGGGATGGTTTCCCTTGGCGATCTGTTTTCCGAAGGGGTCTATTTCATCAGCGAACTGATCTTCTCCGCGGAGATCCTCAAGGGCGTCATGAAACGTCTCGATCCGCTTTTGCAGGCGACAGGGGAGGGGAGTTCGGCCGGAAAAGTGGTGATCGGCACCGTCAAGGGAGACATCCACGATATCGGCAAAAACATCGTTGTTACACTGTTGCGCGGCGCCGGTTTCGAGGTCGTCGATCTGGGTGTGGACGTGCCGGCCCCAAAATTCGTGGAAACGGTTCGCAGGACAGGCGCACGGGTTCTGGGATTGAGCGCCCTGCTGAACCTGACCTATCCGGAGATGAAAGCCGTGATCGAGGAAATCGCCAAGGCGGGAATCCGGGAACAAGTCAAGATCATCGTAGGCGGCGCGCCCGTCAACGAACAGGTGCGCCAATTTGCCGGAGCCGATTACTGGGCGCCCGATGCGGTGGCCGGTGTGAATTTATGCAAAAAGATCTACGGATGAAATCGCGAACCGGAAAAGATCAGGTACGCGTTTTGTCCTGGAGACAGGCGACAAGCCTTTTCGCGGCGGATTGCGACAGCAAAATGTCCGTTCGAATTTCCGGGAGGGACAATGGAGCTTGCAGACAAGATCATTAAAACGGTCAGCGGGGCGCTCAACTGGGTGGCCGGTGCGGCCGTGACCGTGATGATGCTCCTCACGGTGACGGACATCCTGCTGCGGGCAGGCGGGCGGCCGATTATCGGAACCTTCGAGGTGGTTTCGCTCCTGCTGGCGGTCGTTATCGCTTTCGGCATCCCCCAGGTCTCCCTGGACCGGGGGCACGTGAACATGGATTTTCTGCTCGAGCGGCTTTCCGACCGGAGTCGGAGGGTCATGAACACCCTTACCCGCCTGTTCTGCCTGATCCTCTTTGCATTTATCGGCGGCAATCTCTTCAACGTGGCGGCCCGGTTCAAAACCGCCGGTGAGGTTTCGGCAACGATCCAGTTGCCTTTCTATCCCATCGCCTATGGGGTAGCGGTCTGTTGCCTGCTGGAGTGCTGCGTCTTCGCTTACGAGATCGTCCGGATCTGGAGAAGGGAGGACGATCATGCATGAAACATTGATCGGTCTGGCGGGAATCTGCGTCCTGCTTCTGCTGTTCGCAACGGGAATCGAGCTGGGGTTTGCCATGGCCATTGTCGGTTTTGTGGGATTCGGCTACCTCAACGGATTTCCCTCGGCCATCAATCTCCTCTCCCGAGACTTCTATGAGGTATTCACCAATTACGGCTATACGGTTTTCCCCCTTTTCGTCCTGATGGGGCAGATCGGTTTTAACTCCGGTATCGCGGTAAGGCTTTATGACGCAGCGAACAAGTTCATCGGCCACGTCCCGGGCGGGTTGGCCATGGCGACGGTCCTCGGCGCAACCGCTTTCAAGACGATCTGCGGTTCTTCCGCTGCGACGGCTGCGACCTTTGCCGGCGTCGCGATACCGGAGATGGACCGTTACGGTTACGATAAACGGCTGTCTACGGGAATCGTCGCCACGGTCGGTTCGCTCGGCTGCATTATCCCGCCGAGTGTGGTGCTCATCCTGATGGGTATCCTTATGGAGCAGTCGATCGGGCAACTCTTTCTGGCCGGCATCGTTCCGGGGCTGATCGTTGCGGTCTTCTTTATGGGGATCATTTACGGCTGGGCCAAGATCAATCCGGCCATCGCACCCCTCTCCACGCGATCCTCCTGGGGGGTCAGAATGCGTTCCCTTCCGGACATCTTCTGGATCGCGATCGTCTTTCTGCTTGTGGTCGGCGGCATCATGCGGGGTTATTTCACCCCGACTGAGGCCGGCGCGGCGGGAACCTTCGCCGTTCTGCTTCTGTCCATTCTCCAGCGGAACATGACCTTCAAACGATACGTCACATCGGTTCGAGAGTCTCTTCGAACCGCCATCATGATCCTGATGCTCGTTGCCGGCTCCACGGTGCTGGGACACTTCATCACCATTACGAATATCCCCCAGAGCGTCGCGGAATGGGCCGTGAACCTTTCGGTGAGCCGATATGTCGTGATGTTCATCATCTGCGTCATTTACCTGGTAGGCGGGTCTTTCATCGACGATCTGACCTTCATGATCCTGGCCACCCCGATTTTTTATCCCGTGGCCCTGAAGCTCGGCTTCCCGCCCCTGTGGTTCGGGATCGTCATCGCCGTGGTCGAGATGGTCGGCGTCGTCATCCCGCCCGTAGCCATCTGCGTCTTTGTGGTCAAGAACATCACCAAGACGCCCGTGGGTGTGATCTACAGGGGGGTGTTGCCTTTCCTGATTTCCCTGATCTTGGTTTGGGGACTGCTGTTTGTTTTTCCCGACCTGGCGCTCTGGCTGCCTTCGGTTTTTTACAATTAAGGGAGCCGAGGCCCGGATAGACGGGGCGCGGCGCAAACCCATAACAAGCGGATGAACCGGATGGTGCTTACTGATGACAAAGGAGGAATGATATGAAAAGAGGGGTATTGGGTTTACTGGTAGTCATCGTCTTGGCGGTCGGTATCCTGCCGTCCCTATACGCGGCCGAACCGATCAAGCTGAAGTCGGCCAATTATCTTCCCATCACGCACCCCATGTCGACGCTGGGCGGCTGGTTCTGCGACGAGGTCAAGAAGCGGACCAACGGGCGTGTGGAGATCACCTACTATCCCGGCGGAACGCTCCTGTCGCCGGTCAAGATGTACGACGGCGTGGTAACGGGCATCACCGACATGGGGATGTCGCACATCTCTTACACGCGCGGCCGTTTCCCCGTTACCGAAGTTTTCGACAATCCGCACGGCTTCCCGCACGGCTGGGTGGCAAGTCAGGTCGTCAATGACTTTTACGCGAAGTTCCAACCCAAGGAATGGAACGAGGTCCATCCCCTCTACATCAACACCTCGGGCCCGCTGCTGCTGCTCACGGTCAGCAAAGCGATCAAAACCCTGGACGACCTCAAGGGGGTGAAGATCCGGGCAACGGGGCAGATGTCGGAGGTGATCAAGGCCCTTGGCGGCATCCCTGTTCCGTTGGAGATGCCCGATGTTTACGAATCGATGCGCCGACAGGTCATCGAAGGGACGACGAACGACCTTTCGACGTTGAAATTCTGGAAATTCGCGGAGGTGAACAAGTTCGTCACGGCCTGCTGGCAACTGGGGACTGGATATACCTTTTACTTCATCATGAACAAGAACAAATGGAATGCCCTGCCCCCCGATATCCAGAAGATCTTCACCGAGGTGGCTGAAGAAACCAGACAGAAACAGGCCTTGCTCTGGAACACGATGGATATCGAAGGGGCCGACGTCTTCAAGAAGGCGGGCGGGCAGACCCTCTTTCTTTCCGATGCCGAAGCGGCACGCTGGATCAAAGCCGTTGCTCCGGTTTTCGGCGCTTACAAGAAGGCCATGGCCGGCAAGGGCTTCAAGGAAGCGGATGTGGATCAGTGGAACGGCTTCATCCAGGAGCGCATCAAACACTGGAGC
Organism: Syntrophales bacterium; assembly: GCA_040765725.1. Taxonomy (GTDB): domain Bacteria; phylum Desulfobacterota; class Syntrophia; order Syntrophales; family UBA5619; genus UBA5619. The sequence goes on along the minus strand of JAXGRQ010000004.1, from coordinate 84,608 downwards.
AGCGAGGCGAAAAAGACAAAGATTCCGTCTCCATTCTAAATCATGGCGGCAGGATGCCGCAGAAACCGCAAGTATCGGAAAGCTGGGGACGCCATGCCCCGGCTTTCCGATGGTTTCATCCGCCGATCCTTTTTGATTTGAGGCGGCGGCAAATCTTGATGTTGGAACCCTTGTGACGAACGGCCTCAGACCTTGGGTAACAAAAGGTCTATACGGTATCCGGGGATAGGGCACAAGAGACGACGCATGGAAAGAGAGAAATTACGGAGCCTGCTGTACAATCCGGATGTTCCGGGTCTGTTGCGGGGAGAAATCTGGATCGAGCCAAAGGTCCTGTCGGCAGAGGGTTTTCCGCAAGGCCCCCGGGGTCTGGCCGATTTTGCCGAGTCGATGGGCGCGGACATCTGTTTTTTCCATTGGCCCGACGAAGCCGAGCGCATGGAAGTTCGGGAGCTTGCAGCACTGGCCCGCCGTCGAGGCCTCGGCTGTGCCCTGGTCGTGGACGGCCCTTTTCAGCGGCTGGTCTCCCACCGGGATCCCTGTGCCGTTCTCTGTGAATCGGCACGCGATCCCAAACGCTTTGCCGCCGGGCTCGATCGGGAGAAAGAAAACGTCATGACGGCACTGGATCTCCTACGGGGATCGGAGATCGACTTGGTGCTGATTGGGGAGGATGTCGGTTACCGGGGCGGGCTCTACTTCTCGCCCGAGATCTTCCGAACGTTTTTACTGCCCTTTTATGAGGCTGTTCTCGAACATTTTCGCGCAGACCATTTTGTTTGGGGCTGGCATTCAGACGGCAACGTCGCGACGATTCTGCCCGATTTGGTATCCTGCGGATTCCGATGTTTCTCATTGGAACCGGAATGCGTCGATCTGCTGGATTTCAAGAGACGAAACCGTTCGCGGATATCCCTGATCGGCGGCATCCGCGCCGATTGGCTGATGGCGGCATCCGGCGACCGGGAATGGGAAACGACCTCCCTCCGGGAGATCCAGGCCCTGGTCGGGGAAGGCGGCCTGATCCTCGCCTCGACCTGTGGACTGCACGACCCGGCTTTTCTTTCCAACATTCGAAAACTCTATCGGCTGGTCGACAGGATCCCTCTGTAGAGGTTCGGGTGGAAGATTTCATGTTACGGGTGCACGGGTGATCGACATCAAACATCTCTCCAAGTCCTATGATCTCAAGCCGGTCCTCGATAACGTCAGTCTTTATGTCGATCGTGGCTCTCTGCTGGGCCTCCTCGGCCCCAATGGCGCGGGGAAAACAACCCTGATTTCAATATTAACAGGTGTGATCGGCAAGGATTCGGGGGAAGTCACCGTCGGCGGACTCGACCTGGACAGGGAACCGGGGCGCATCCAATCGCGGTGCAGCTACGTTCCTCAGACTCTGGCATTTTATCCCAGGCTGTCGGCACGCGAGAATCTGGAGTACTTCGGTTCACTCTGGGGCCTGCGCGGAAGAAAGCTTAAAGAGCGCATTGCGTTCTCGATCGATGTGGGAAGCATGCAGGCCTTTGTGGACAAACGGGTGGCCGCCTTTTCCGGAGGCATGAAGCGTCGCCTGAATCTGGCCATCGGCCTTTTGAACGAGCCGGACATCCTGTATCTCGACGAACCCACCGTCGGCGTCGATACACAATCGAGAAACTATATCCTTGAAACGATCAAACGGATCAACCGGGAGCGGAAGACGACGATTGTTTACACCTCCCATTACATGGACGAGATCGAACAGGTTTCCGACCGGATCGCCGTAATCGACAGGGGCCAAATCATCCTTAACGACTCAAAAGAGACGATCCTGTCGCGCGTCGATGCCGTTTTTCTGCGGGCGGGTGAAATGAAAGAAAATGTCATCGATGCATTGGGCCGGCATCGGGGGATATTCGTTGAAAATGGGGTTGTGCGCATCAGCCGGGATGAGCGACTTGAGGAAAATATGGCTGCGGCATTTACCGCCTTTTATCAGAACCGAATTGCGGTTCAAGAAATCGTCTTCGGCCACAGGACTCTCGAGGAGCTTTTCCTTAAGCTGACGAACGCCCGACTGCGCGACGGGAAATAACATCGGTGCCGGTCATGATCAAACTCCTGTACACCCTGAAGAAGGAATTCCTTCTGATTACGCGGGACGTCCACGCGGTGGCGATCCTCTTCGTCATGCCCGCAATGTTCATCATGATCATGTCGCTTGCGATGCGCGACCTATTCGAAAGTCACAGCGGCGTGAGCATCGCCGTCCTCACCGTGAACCGGGACGCCGGGCAGGATGCGGAGCGATTCGTAAAGGCGATCGAGGGTCTGCCGACGTTCAACTTACGGCCGCTGGCCAAGGACGCCACAAACGAACAGATCAGGGAGCTGATGTTCGCCGAGGATTACAAGTTTGCACTGATCCTCCGGGAGGGTTTCTCCGACCGGATCAACGACGGGATCGGGCCAAAAGATGAAAAGATTCTTGAGCTCCTGGTCAATTCCTCGGTCACCGCGCAAACGCAGATGGTCCTGAAAGGGGCCCTGGAGGCCAATCTCGCAAAGCTTCGGCGGGACAAATTCGTAGAGAGGCTTGGAGACATTCTGGAGACGGTCGGGATCGACAAGGCCGCGATGAAGGCGAACGAAGAAAGCCCCATCGACCTCAGATACCTCTACAGGGGGAGCCGGTCGTTCAAGGCCCCCTCGGCGGTCCAGCAGAGCGTGCCGGCCTGGCTGGTGTTTTCGATGTTCTTCATCGTCATTCCCCTCTCCAACACATTCATCTCTGAAAGGGGACAGGGAACCCTGATGCGGCTGAGGAGCATGAACGTTTCCCGTCTTTTTCTGATCGTCGGGAAGATGGTGCCGTATCTCTTTGTCAACGCGATCCAGGTCGTCATCATGATTGCCATCGGTCGGTATATCGTCCCGCTTTTTGGGGGCACCGCGCTGCTCCCCGGAAGTTCATTCGGCGGACTGGCCTTAATCTCCGCATCGGTGAGTTTCGGCGCCATCGCCCTCGCCCTTTTCATAGCCACCGTCGCCAGAACGACCGAGCAGGCCACGACCATCGGAGGGGTCCTGAACATCATCTTCGGCGCCCTCGGGGGCGTTATGGTCCCGACGTTTGTGATGCCCCTGTTTATGCAGAAACTGGCCAATCTGTCCCCGATGTCCTGGGGAATGGAGGGATTCCTCGACATCTTCCTCCGGGAAGGCGGCACGGTCGACGTCCTTCCGGAGAGCCTTGCGCTGTTTCTTTTTGGCGTTTTCATGCTGACGCTGACCGTCATTGCTCTGAAAAGGCAGAGGGAGGCATGAATGCTATGAAGGGTTCGCTCGATGAGCGGCTGAAGACGGAATTGAAACAACTGATCGTCACGGAATGCGACCTTTCCGTGGATATCGCCGAGATCACGGACGATGACCCGCTTTTTGGTAGAGACTCCCGGCTCGGTCTGGACTCGATCGATGCCCTGCAGATCTCCATCGCCATCCAGAACCGTTACGGCATCGTCATCACCGACAGCAAGCAGATGCGCAAGGTGATGCGGTCGATCAACACCTTTGCGGACTGCATCCAGCCGGGGTAGTTCATGCAAAAAGCATTTGTCACCGGAAAGGCGATGATCTGCGCGATCGGCGAAACCACTGGAGAGATCGTGGAGGCGGTCAGAAAAAGCCGGATCCGGTTGCAGCAGATTCCCTTTTCTTTGGTCGGCCTGCCCTACACAAGACCCTACTACCTGATTTTTCGAAACGAACGGGACCGGCCCGACAACCGAACCGTTGGCTATTTCAGCGAGATCCTGTTCTCCACGATTGCTCGATCCATTGACGACGCGGATCTCACCACGGCCGACCTCGGGAACACCCATCTTTTTTTCGGCTCCACTTCGATGGATGTCCCCGTGTTCGAAGGTTTTCATCGTGCGGACCGCAAATCGGTATCCGAGAGTTTTCTCCGCTCCTCTGACGGCTACGGCAAGATCGCGGCGGCCGTCCGGGAGCGCTTCGGGATCGGAGGCGCCGATTACACCTTTACAACGGCGTGCACCTCAAGCGCCAATGCGCTGCTTTATGCGGCGTTGATGATCGGGCAGGGCCGGATCGAGCGGGCGCTGGTGATCGGTTACGATCTGTACAACAACCTCGGCTTCTACGGTTTCGAGGGTCTCAAATCCCTCTCCTCGACCTTCTACCGGCCATTTGACCGGCAGCGGGATGGCCTCGTCCTCGGCGAGGCTTGCGGTGCGGTTATTTTGGAGGGGAAGCGCAGGAAACGCGATGACATCAGGGTGGTCGGCGGCGCAAACCTCTGTGACACCTACAGCGTCACAGGCCATGATGAGGAGGGGCGGGTCGTCTCGGATACCATGACCCGCGCCCTTGACCAAGCAGGGGTGTCGCCCGAATCCATCCGAGCCGTTAAGGCCCATGCCACGGGAACGGAAAGCAATGACCGGACCGAATGCGCTGCAATGCGTTTGACGTTCGGTGATGGCATTCCTCCCGTCACCTGCGTCAAGCCTTTCATCGGCCATACGGCGGGCGCCTGCGGCGTCTGTGAAATGATTCTGTTCACCGAATCGCTGAAGGCGGGATTCATCCCCTCCACTCCTGGTTTCCAGGAGGAGGATGAAGAGTGCAACCTGGCGCCTCTGACGGAAAATATGGAGGCGGGGAAAGGCCTTTTCATGTTGAACTATTTCGGCTTCGGCGGCAACTGCACGACACTCATCCTTTCCAACGAGGACGGCAAGTTATGATTGCCCTTTATGTTCACGGCGCTTCCACCTTCATTGGCGAGCCTGGGGCGGACACGAACCGGCTCAAGGAGGAGCTGAATCGATACGGCTGTGGGAGTTTACGTCGGGTGAACCGCTTCATCCTTCTTACGATGATCGGCTCCCGCATGTGCACCAACGGACACGTCCCCGGTGCGAATACGGCCATCTATTTGACGACGGATCATGGGAATCTCGGCGACACGGTGTCCGTGCTGGATGAGATTTACGCCGCCCGCTCTCTCCCCAAGCCGTACAATTTCATCAACACGATGACCAATACCGCCGCCTTCTATCTCGCCCAGAACCTGGGAACCCGCGGCCGGAACATCACCGTCTCCAGCCGGCACCTGTCCTTTGAGAGAGGGCTCGATCTTGTTTCAACCGACATTGCGGCCGGGCAAACAGACGGCGTTCTGATCGGCGGCGTGGACGTTGCCTTCAATTCCGGCCATCTCATGGAAAACCGCGGGGACGATCGGTGGAAAAGCGTGGACGGAAGCGGATGGTTTTACATACGTCCAGAACCCGACGGCGCGTGCGCGGTTTTTCGTGAAAACCGCATATTTCAGGACGGCGCATCCTGCCTGAAATGGATTCGGGAGAAGAATGCATCCTCTGCGGACATGGTTGCGTTCGGCGCTTTGATCAGCAAGGACGAGAGAGTCCGCTGGGAGGAGGCTTTAAGCCCCGTTGCCCGGTTCGACTATCTGGATCGATACGGATATTGCGGTTCAGCCACCGCCTGTGGGATCGGAAAATTTGTGGAGAGCTTCAACGGAAGATCCCTGCTGCACATCAGCCGTGACCGGCACGGAAATCATGCGGTCCTTGAGATCGAAAAGTTTCAATAGACACCCCCCGTGAAATTCCAGGGTTCCTGACGGAAAACGGTTGTTCTGTTTCCAACATCCGGAAGCGGACCCTGCACACATGTGTTATTTCTTGACGCTATGCGATTTTCCTGTTAATTCGCACGCGGTAAAATTGAAACGCCTTCATCATCTTAAAGACGTGTAATCCCATTTTATTTCCGCCGGAGGTGCAGATGGTCAAAGCAGGATTCGACAATGAACATTATCTCCAGGAGCAGACCTCGGCCATCCTGGAGAGGGTTCGCCGCTTCGACAACAAGCTCTACCTCGAGTTCGGCGGCAAGCTTCTTTTCGACTACCATGCCGCTCGCGTCCTGCCCGGCTATGATCCCAACGTGAAGATGCGTTTGCTCCAGCAGCTCAAAGGAAAGGCGGACATCCTGTTATGCATTTATGCGGGGGATATCGAGCGCAAGAAAATCCGCGCGGACTTTGGGATCACCTACGATACGGATGCGATGAAGCTGATCGACGACCTCAGGGAGTGGGGGATTGATGTGGTCGGGGTTGTTGTCACCCGCTTCGATAACCAGCCGGCCGCAAAACTTTTCAAAAACAAGCTGGAGAGAAGGAACATCCGGGTCTATATCCACCGCTTTACGAAGGGGTATCCGACGGACATCGACGCCATCGTCAGCGATGACGGGTACGGCGCGAACGAATACATTCCGACGGACAAACCGCTTGTGATCGTCACGGGTCCGGGTCCGGGAAGCGGGAAGCTCGCAACCTGCCTTTCCCAGCTCTACCATGACTATCGCCAAGGGAGATCCTCCGGATATGCGAAATTCGAGACATTCCCGATCTCCAACATCCCGCTCAAGCATCCGGTCAACGTCGCCTATGAAGCGGCAACGGCCGATATCCGCGATTTCAACCTGATCGATCCCTTCCACCTGGAGGCCTACGGAAAAACGGCGGTGAATTATAACAGGGATGTCGAGATTTTCCCGGTTTTGAAGAGGATTCTCGAAAAAATCACCGGGATGAGTTCGCCCTACCTCTCACCGACCGACATGGGGGTGAACAGAGTCGGCTATGCGATCATCGACGACGAACAGGTCAAACGGGCGGCCTGCGAGGAGATGATCCGCCGCTATTTCCGTTACCGATGCGAATATGCCATGGGCTTCGCCGATGCCGAAACCGTTCAGCGGGTTGAGCTTTTCCTCCGGGATTTCAACATCAGACCGGAAGACAGGAAAGTGGTGAACCCTGCGCGCCAGGCTGCGCTTGAGGCGCAGGAGCGGGAGAAAGGCAACGAGGGAATATACTGCGGGGCGGCGATCGAGCTGACCGATGGGAAAATCATCACCGGAAACAACTCTCCGCTTCTCCACGCTGCATCCAGTCTGGTGCTGCATGCCATCAAGGAGATGTCTGAAATCCCGGCAAAAATCAAACTTTTGCCGCCCAGCATCACCAACTCCATCTTCAACCTGAAAACGGAGATCCTCAACGAAAAGGCGATCAGCCTCGATGTGGAGGAAGCCCTGATCGCGCTGACCATCAGCGCCGCGACCAATCCGGCGGCTCAACTCGCGATCGAAAAATTGAAGGATCTGCGGGGCTGTGAGGTTCACATGACCCATATCCCCACACCCGGCGACGAGGCCGGTCTTCGGCGGTTGGGGGTCAACGCAACGAGCGATCCCAATTTTTCGACCAAAAGCCTCTTCATTGTCTGATTTTCATCGCGGAATCTGCGGGATCCTTCCACATGGTCCGGATCAGACCAAAGGGGAGGTGGGGAACGATTGTCTCGGTTTCGGAACCCGGAGACATGGATCCGTATCAGTTTTTTGGCGGATTCCGCATGAGGCTGACCGCCGCAAGACGCCCCACGGTGGTCTCCAAAAATGTCCAGCCCTGATAAAGGGAAAGGGTTGCCGGATCGTTTTCAGCGGATTTCAACGCGGGCCTAAGAGATTCGTGGAAAATCGCCTGTGAAACCCAAGCAGCCAATCCTTTCAGGGTCGGCCTGTCCTCCCGCAGAAAAGGGCCGAGAAACGGCGCTGCATCTGAGACCATATGCGGCCGGACATGGGCGAGGCGGCCGACTCCCCACAAAGCGCCGGCCTGCAAATCCGGATGATCCGGACGGTTACGGTCCTCCCGGATATAAGAGGCCAGCAACGGACCGTACTCTTCGGCCAATTGCGTTTCCCGGGCCATGATTTCACCCATGGCCTCCGCCGATCCCCATCCGATCCCGCCTGATTCGTCATTCAAATTCCAAATCAGTCGACGCATGATGTTGCGGGCGTACTCCATGTCCCGAGCGGATATCTGCTTGACCGCCTCACCCATGGCGGTGACCGCCCGCCACCGGAGGCAGGGTTCGTCACGATAAAAAAATGAAAATAGCGGGGCAATCACCCGGCGGTTCGCATATTTTCCGAAAGCGGCCATACTGCGGTCGAGGTCTTCATCCTGTAGAAGCGATAGAAGCTCGGAATGGATTTGTCGTCTGCTGACGGCGTTCATGATCCTTCTCTTTGTCCGTCCGTTTTACGACGGAAAATCGGAATCTTCGATGACGAAGCGGGGCGCCAAAAGAAACCGAATCGGCTTCAACGCGCTTCATCGACGATGACCGGGTCCTTCAAAAGTGACCGCTGCCATTCGGACAGGGCCATCCTGGCGCGTTGGGCATAACGGGCCCCTCGATCTTTTTTTCGGATCCGGCCGTCCAGCGGAGGGAAAAGACCGAAGGTCACGTTCGTGGGCTGAAAGGTTTTCGCTTCCGCGTTGCTGATATGACGGACCAGGGCTCCGAGAGCGGTTTCGGACGGCGGCGGGATCAGCGTTTTTCCGACAAGGAAACGATCGGCATGAATACCCGCCAGAAGTCCCATCGCTGTGGATTCGACATATCCCTCCACGCCGCTGATCTGTCCGGCGAAGAAAAGGCGCTCCTCGGAGCGCAACTGAAGGCTTTCTTTCAGCAGCGACGGGGCATTCAGAAAGGTGTTTCGGTGAATGCTTCCATAACGGGCAAATTCGACATTTTCCAGGCCGGGAATCATTCTCAGGATACGCCGCTGTTCGGGCCTTGTCATCTTGGTTTGAAATCCGACGATGTTGTACTGAATTCCCGCGAGGTCTTCGCGGCGGAGCTGCACCACCGCGTAAGGCTGTAGACCGGTTTTGGGGTCGATCAGACCGACCGGCTTCATCGGTCCATGGGCAAGGGTCTCGATCCCGCGCTTCGCGATTACCTCAATCGGAAGACACCCTTCAAAACATTTGATGTCCTCAAACGGTTGGATCGGAACCTCCTCCGCGGCAACCAGGCTTTTCCAGAACGCCTCATAGGTTTTGCGGTCCATTGGACAGTTCAGGTAATCCGCCTCGCCGTGCCCGTAGCGAGAGGCCTTGAAGACCCGGTTGAAATCGATGGATTCCCCTTCGACAATCGGGGAAATGGCATCGTAAAAGTAGAGGGAATCCCGACCTGTCCTGGCGGCAATGGCCCCGGCGAGGGCGTCGCTGGTCAGCGGACCGGTTGCGAGGATGACTGCCCCCTCTCCGGGAATGTCCGTAACCTCGGCATGCACCATCTCCAAGCCGGGCTCGCGAAAGAGCAGTTCCTCCGCAACCAGCGAGAAGGCCTTCCGGTCGACCGCAAGTGCATTCCCTGCCGGCACGGACGTCTTGTCGGCTGCCGTCATGATCAGCGAGTCCATTCGCCGCATCTCCTCCTTCAGGAGGCCTACGGCATTTTCCGGAGATGCCGACCGGAAAGAGTTGCTGCAGACCAGTTCGGCAAGGTGAGGCGATTTGTGGGCCGGGGAGAAACGCTCGGGCTTCATCTCGATCAGCTTCACCCTGCGGCCCCGACGGAGGAGCTGCCAGGCCGCCTCGCACCCGGCCAGTCCCCCGCCGATCACGGTGACGGTGTCCGTCCGGTTAGGATCCGTCATGAGATTGATCCTGAAGTGTTTCAAGCCGTTTCAGGTTTCCGATCCTCGTCGTCTTTCTTTGCCGGCGCCTTGTATTTCTTGATGTTGCGGCATCCCGGATAACCGCTGCACCCAAGGAACATTCCGTATCGGCCCCGTTTGACGGCCATCGGTTTGCCGCATTTCTCGCAGAGGATATCGGTCAGTTCGGCCGGGGCTGAGGTGGTTTCCTTCCCTCCTCCCTTCGGTATCCGAACGATGTGGTTGCATTCGGGATAGCCGGTACAGCCGAGGAACGTTCCATATCGACCCTTCTTGACCGTCATCGGTTTTCCGCATTTTTCGCAGAGGGTGCCGCCTTCGCCGGTCCCCGCGGCCGTTTCGGTCACGGGCTCCCCGTCCCGGCTCACGTTGATCGTATGTTTGCATTCCGGATATCCCGTGCAGCCGAGGAACTGTCCGTATCGTCCTTTTCGCAGAGACATCGGTTTGCCGCACAGGGGGCAGGGGATGTCGGTGGTTTGCTTCTCCTCCGGGCGGATCTCTCCATTTTCTCCCCGTTCGAAATTCATCGTATTCTTGCAGGCCGGATAATTCGTGCAGGCCAGAAAGCGCCCGTTCTTTCCCCATTTGATGACCATCGGCTTTCCGCACTTTTCGCAAACGAGGTCCGTCGGAATCTCCTCCCGTTTCACGTTGCGCATGGTCGCTTTCGCTTTTTTCAGCTCTTCGGTAAACGGGCGGTAAAAGTTGTTGAGGGTGTCCAGACGTTTGATTTTCCCCTCTTCGATCCGGTCCAGATCCGATTCCATCGAAGCGGTGAAAGCGACGTCCAGGATGCGGGGAAAGTTCTTGACCAGCAGATCCGTCACCAGGATGCCGAGGTCCGTCGGAAAGAATTTTCCCTTTTCGAGACGAACGTATTCGCGCTCCTGGATGGTGCTGATAATGGTCGCATAGGTGCTGGGACGGCCGATGCCGTTTTCTTCCAGTTCACGAACCAGCGATGCCTCGGAGAATCGCGGAGGGGGAAGCGTGAACTTCTGTTCCGGCTTCAGGGAAATCAGCTTGAGAACCTCCCCGTCCCGGACCGACGGCAGCAGCTTGCCGAATCCGTTTTCGTCGCCGTTTTCCTCTTTCCCCTCTGTGTACAGCGTGGTGAATCCGGGAAATTTCATGACCGATCCCTGCGCACGGAACAGGCAGTTTGCGGCTGTAATGTCCACTGTGGTCTGATCCAGCAGAGCCGGGCTCATCTGGGATGCGAGAAAACGGTTCCAGATGAGCTGATACAGTCTGAACTGATCCGGTGTCAGGTATTTTTTGATCTGCTCCGGCAGGCGGTTGACCGACGTGGGTCGGATCGCCTCGTGAGCATCCTGGGCTCCGCCGGAAACCTTGAACACACGCGGCTTGACCGGCAGATAGCCGGCGTCATACCGTGCATGGATGAACTCCCGCGCCTCTTTGAGGGCTTCGGCGGCAACCCGGACAGAGTCCGTTCTCATGTAGGTGATCAGTCCGACGGGTCCCTCGGCCCCGATTTCGATGCCCTCGTAGAGTTTTTGCGCGTTCATCATCGTCTTTTTGGCCGAAAAATGGAGCCAACGCGATGATTCCTGCTGAAGCTTGCTGGTTGTAAAAGGCGCAGGCGGCTGTCGTTTCACTTCCTTCTTGACGACAGAGGAAACAGCGAAGGGAGCTTCTCGGAGAGAAGATAGGATTTTGGTCGCTTCGGACTCGTTACCGACCTTGGCCTTTTTCCCATCGATCTTGAACAGCTTCGCCTCGAAAGCAGGCGGAGTGTCCCCTTCCAACAAAGCCGTGATGTTCCAGTACTCCTCGGGAACGAATTTTCGGATCTCCGCCTCGCGGTCGCAGATGATCCGGACGGCAACGGACTGAACCCTGCCGGCGCTCAATCCGCGCTTGACCTTATCCCACAGCAGGGGGCTGATCTGATAACCGACGAGCCGGTCGAGGATTCTGCGGGTCTGCTGCGCCTCGTAGCGATTGAAATCCAGGTTTCGCGGGTGCTTGAGCGCTTCCAGGATGGTTTCGCGCGTCAGATCGTTGAACAGGACCCGGCTCACCGTTTTGTTTTTCCCGATTTCCTCGGCGATATGCCATGCGATCGCCTCTCCCTCGCGGTCCGGGTCCGGCGCCAGCAGGATCTGCTGCGCGCGGGACGCCGCCTTCTTCAGGTCGGCAATGACCTTTTTCTTGGCATCCATCACCACATACGTGGGTTCGAACCCGTTTTCCGTATCGATCCCCAATTTGTTTTTCGGGAGATCTTTCACATGGCCCACGGATGCGCGCACCTCATATTCCTTGCCGAGGTATTTGCCGATGGTTCTCACCTTGGCCGGCGATTCGACGACGATCAGTGCATTCAATTCGTTCACCCCTTGAGAAGAAACTGTTTCCCCGGCATCTGACGGATCAGGCCGCGGAGCTCTAAAACCAAAAGCGCATTCAGGACCTCCTGTGCCTTGAGGCCGGAAGCGCCGATCAATGTATCGATAGTCACGGGCTGCGATGAAATCAGCCCCAACAGCCGCTGTTCGCTCATCCCGAGCCCTGCGGATGCGGGCGCGGTTACGCCTGAAACTTCCGGAACAGTCGATGAAGCCGCGGTTTGCAACGGACCGGACTCGGGAACGGACGAACGGGAAAAGGAAGGGGGTTCGGAGGGCAAGGCCACACCGGCCTGAGGGAGGATTTCATCGAGGACATCCTCGATGCTTTCAAAGAGGATCGCCCCTTGTTTGATCAGCCGATGCGTTCCGCGTGATCCGGCCGCTCCAATCTCGCCCGGAACGGCAAACACCGAACGTCCCTGTTCGGCGGCGATTCGGGCAGTGATCAGCGATCCGCTCTTCTCTCCGGCTTCGACAACGACCACGCCCAGCGAGATTCCGCTGATGATGCGGTTTCTCGACGGAAAATTCGGGGCATTCGGGGGCGTTGCGAACGGAAATTCCGTCACGATCGCCCCGTTCGCAGCGACGTCCCGTGCAAGATTCTCGTTCTCCGGCGGATAGATCATGTCGAGTCCGCAACCCAGAACGGCAACGGTCCTTCCTTTCCCTGCAAGCGCTCCCCTGTGCGCGGCGGAATCGATGCCCCGGGCAAGACCGCTGACGACGGTCACCCCCCGAAGGGCAAGTTCACGGCATATTTTTTCAGTGGTGTACTTGCCGTACATAGAGGCGAGACGCGATCCCACGACCGCCACGCAGATCTCCTCCGGGTGAAGGGACCCCTTCACGTAAAGAAGGGGAGGGTAATCATAGATGTTCAGCAGACGCCTCGGGTATGCAGCATCTTCGCAGGTGATGATATCCACACCCAGCCTGTCGGCCTGTTCGATCTCCTTCCCGGCCTTGTCCCAGTCGGAAAAAGACTTGATATTATGAGCCGTTTTCGGGCCGATGCCCGGAACCACCCGTAGCGTTTGGATCGAGGCTGAAAAGACGCCCTCCGGTGTGGAAAATGCCTGAAGCAGCGTTCGGAATCCCACACAGCCGATCTCTTCAACGGCCCGCAGTGCGATCCAATATTTCAATAATTCACGATCCATGACTCGAGTATGCCCCATTCTCCGTGCCGATCCTGAAACGATTCCGGGGAGCTTGTCTAAAAATTGTGCGTAGATATATCGGATATGAATGGGGTGTCAAGTCTTTTGATGCCGAAAATGATTGCGTTTTAAAGTATTTTGAGCTAAAAAACACTCGTACGTATATGCTTCGGAGCATTCATGGGAATCCCTCTTTTTAGCGCTTATATACTCCTTCTGATTCATCTGTTCGCTGCAACCGCCTTCTGTCAGAATATTCCGGTAGCCTCTCTCGTACCCGTGGACGATACGGAATCCCTCGATTCGATCCTCACGGTGAGTCCCCGGGAAATCAACCTCGGAACGCTTGGCCCGGGAGAAGAGGCGAAAGGGACCTCCTACCTGAAGAATGTGGGGACAGGGATACCGGAGTGGTTTGCGACGGGGCCGCAAGATTGGACGCTGGCGGAGCAACAGCATCTTTCCGGCAGGATCGGTCAGGTGCAGCAGCCTCTGAGAATCCATCTGACCTATCTCAAGGAGACAGGCACCTCTTTGAATCGCACCTGCTCCTTGATGCTTCGTCTGGAGGCGGGTGATTACAAAACGGCACTCCGTCGAGAGGTCCCCATTGGCGATTTGCGGGAAGAGATCCGTTTTCATTATGACGGCGGAACGGCATCCTTGTACTTCCATGTGAATCTGATGGAAATGCCGGCGGCCCCTTTGCTGGACCTGGAGCCTCTGCGGATGGATTTCGGAACGATCGGTCCGGGAAAGCAGATTACGAAAAAAATTCTCCTGAAGAATCGCGGCCGGGAATCTCTGAAATGGAGGTCGGGCATTGCCGGAGGCAGGGGGATGCCGCCAACCGCACTGCCCCCGGTCGGAAGGTTTGTTTCCTTCAAAATCGAGCCTTCCATTCCGGGCATCTATTCCAGCGGTGTGCCCGCTGTGGAAGGCATGGAACTGTCGGGAAACTGGGAGGAGGAGGGGGGCTATCCTTCAGGTCAGGGCGAACAGTGTACCCTGCGCTATCGCTTTAGCGGAACCGGGATCAGCATCCTCTTCTGGAAATCTCCGGACGGCGGCCCCTTCAGCGTATTTCTCGACGAGCAGTTCGTCAGCCTCGTCGATGGATTTGCCGAACGCCGCGAAAGGGCGGAAGCTCTGATTTTCGAGGAACAGCCCGAAGGTTTCCACACCCTCGCCATTGTAAACGGTGAAGGGAGGGCCATTCTGGAAGGATTGCGGGTTTTCGGGAATCCGGTTCGAAAAGGACCGCGTGGTTGGATCAGTGTCTTTCCAGACAGCGGTTTCACGACCCGGGAAACGGATTACATCAATGTGTCCGTGAATGCCGGCCAGTTGGCTCCGGGTATCTACGGGGACCGTCTTTTTTTCCTGACCAATGGAGGCGATGCCGAAGTAGAGGTTTATCTGGAAGTGACAACGGAAAAGACACCAAAATTTTTGGATGTCCACCGTTATAGGAGCGGTACGGATTACCTCTACACGACACGGCTTCAGGATGAGGCTTCAAAGCTGCAACTGACCGGATACCAATATGCCGGAATCGCTTTTCGTCTGTTTGCCCCCGGAACGCCCGGGACAACCCATTTTTACTACTGGTTTAATCCTTCGAAGAGAGATCATTATTACTCCTATGATCCGCAGGGAGGCAAGCCGCTTCCCGGTTATCAGCTCGAAGGCTCCATCGGCAATATTGCCACATCGCGGCTATCCGGAACAAAAGAGCTGTATCGGTGGTTCAGTCCGGCCACAGGCGGCCATTTCTACACCACGGATGTTGCGGGGGAAGGCGCCGCAAAAAGGGGTTATCGTTTCGATGGTATTGCCGGTTTTGTCCGATAATCCGGGGGAAAATCGGTCGGGCAATCGGTTCTTGACAAACAAAGCCAAAGGGTTTATAAGCCAGCCTCTTTTTGAAAAGGACTGAATACAGTGCGTCGCGAGGATAAGCGCCTGTAGCTCAGCTGGATAGAGCAACGGACTTCTAATCCGTGGGTCGAGAGTTCGAATCCCTCCAGGCGCACCAGGCAAGGATGGTGGGTGTAGCTCAATTGGTTAGAGTGCCGGGTTGTGGCCCCGGAGGCTGAGGGTTCAAGTCCCTTCACTCACCCCAGTCATTATGATGTGTGCCGGATCATGGACGAAACTTGCGCCCGTAGCTCAGCCAGGATAGAGTCGCAGACTTCGAATCTGTTGGTCGTAGGTTCGAATCCTACCGGGCGCGCCAGTTTTGGAGCAAGATACAAAACGACCACATGTGGGCCCTTAGCTCAGCTGGTAGAGCAACTGACTCTTAATCAGTAGGTTGTCGGTTCGATCCCGACAGGGCTCACCAAGTAAAACAAGGGGTTACGAAAGTAGCCCCTTTTTTATTCTTGCCCCATGTAGCCCCCCATGTATCCGGTTTTTTAGAACACTATCCGCTCCCGTATTCTTCGATCCCTTCCCCGGATCGGAAGGGAAATGTTCGACATTTCATTCAGCGGTTTGGAAAGATCCGTTTAAAAAAAGCTGCTCCAGTGATGAACGGATGCCGTCCGGCCAAGCCGGATTCCCAGTATAATAGATAACAATAACGAATAGATAAACGTATCGTGGGGCAGGGAAGATCAAGTTGGCACGCTTTACGCAGTAATGTAAGGCAAACAGACGGCAACAAAAACGCAATCATAAAAAAGAAATCAGGAGGAGACAGATCATGAAAAAGACATTCGGGACCATGATGGTAGCGGCAGCGGTGGTTCTCTTGACGGCAACCTTCAGCTTCGCGGAGTATGCGGCAGCCGGCGCGAATCCGTTTCCGTTCTTCCAGCTCGGCGCGCTCATCGTCGGCGGGCTGATCATCGTCTCCCTGAAGAGCAAATTCGGGAAGATGTACGCCAGCGAGGCGGTCGGCGCCTTCGCGCTCTACGCGGTGTTTATCTCCCTGTTCACCAATCCGGTCATCGATGCGGTGAAGACGCTGGTCAGCTAAGAGGAACTTTGGACGACCCCCGGTTGCGGGGAAGGAGGAAAGGACAATGACAACCCGGACAGCCACTCGAAACCAGCTTCGATTGATGCACGATCTCGGACCGATTCTGATGCTGAGCGCGTGGGGGCTGGTCATCGTGGCGACATCGTTTTTCTTCCTCTACATAGGGCATCTGCTGGATCAATGGCTGGGGACGTCGCCCAATTTCATGTTCGGCCTCTTTTTCCTGGCCATCGTGACAACCATCGGCCGGCTCTATCGGGAAGCCTGGCACAAGCGAAAAGATGTCTGAACCGACCCTTCAGCCGGCTTCCATACAAAAGCCCCTTTCACTTCCTTTGAAAGGGGCTTTCTTTTGAACACCTTCTTCTGCAACCTTCGAACCTCCACTCCATTCCTTTTGAGACACGACCCGGAAAACCTCATTGACAAATTGAAACACAGGTGCGAAAGTGACGTCACCGCAGAACAAATCATCTTTTAACAGCGCCATCAACCTGCTGAGGCGACGTATGGTGGAACGACCATAGACCCCGGATCTTGTGAGAAAACGGGGTTTTTTCTAAGGACCGTAGATTTCAATGGAAAACAATCAGCTCCACTGGATCGCCAATTTCATCTGGGGCATCGCCGACGATGTGCTGAGAGACCTGTATGTCCGAGGCAAATATCGCGACATCATCCTGCCGATGACGGTCCTGCGACGCTTCGACGCCCTGCTGGAGTCCAGCAAGCAGGCGGTCCTCGACATGAAGGCCAAGCTGGACAAGGCGAAGATCATCCACCAGGACCCTGCTCTAAGGCAGGCCACCGGCCAACCCTTCTTCAACACCTCCCGGTTCACGCTGCGTGACCTCAAGGCCCGGGCCGGCCGGCAGCAGCTCAAGGCCGACTTCGAGGCCTATCTCGACGGTTTCTCTTCCAACATCCAGGAGATCCTGGAGAACTTCGAATTCCGCAACCAGATCCCCCGCCTCTCCAAGGCAGACGCCCTGGGAACCCTGATCGAGAAATTCCTCTCCCCGGACATCAACTTGAGCCCCGACCCGGTCGTCAACGGCGATGGGTCGATCAAGCATCCGGGCCTCGACAACCACGCCATGGGGACGATCTTCGAGGAGCTGGTACGGCGTTTCAACGAGGAGAACAACGAGGAGGCGGGCGAGCACTGGACCCCCCGCGACGCCGTGAAGCTCATGGCAAGGCTCATCTTCCTGCCCGTGGCCGACGAAATCGAATCGGGAACCTATCTCCTCTACGACGGCGCCTGCGGCACCGGCGGCATGCTGACCGTGGCCGAGGAAACCCTCCAGGAACTGGCCCGCATGCGGGGCAAGGAGGTAATGACCCACCTCTACGGCCAGGAGATCAACGCCGAGACCTATGCCATCTGCAAGGCCGACCTGTTGCTGAAAGGGGAGGGCGACGCCGCGGACAACATCATCGGCGGGCCGGAACACTCCACCCTCTCCAACGACGCCTTCCCGTCCCGCACTTTCGACTTCATGCTCTCCAATCCCCCCTACGGCAAGAGCTGGAAAAGCGATCTGGAGCGGATGGGCGGCAAGGGGGGCCTCAAGGACCCGCGCTTCCTCATCGAGCATGGCGGCGATCCGGAATATTCGCTGATCACCCGCTCCTCCGACGGCCAGATGCTTTTTCTGGCCAACCTGCTCAGCAAGATGAAGCCCGGCACCAAGCTCGGCAGCCGCATCGCCGAGGTGCACAACGGAAGCTCGCTCTTCACGGGCGACGCCGGTCAGGGTGAGAGCAACATCCGGCGCTGGATCATCGAGAACGACTGGCTGGAGGCGATCGTGGCGCTGCCGCTCAACATG
Source organism: Syntrophales bacterium (assembly GCA_040765725.1). Taxonomy (GTDB): domain Bacteria; phylum Desulfobacterota; class Syntrophia; order Syntrophales; family UBA5619; genus UBA5619. The sequence goes on along the minus strand of JAXGRQ010000004.1, from coordinate 66,646 downwards.
TTCTACAACACGGGCATCGCCACCTACATCTGGGTCCTCACGAACCGCAAGCCGCACCATCGCAAGGGGAAGGTCCAGCTCATCGACGCGACGCAATGGTTCAAACCCCTGCGCAAGAATTTGGGCAAGAAGAACTGCGAACTTTCCGCCGAGGATATCGACCTCATCTGTGCCACTTTCATAGCCTTCAAGGAGACGGAACAGTCGAAGCTCTTCCCCAACGCCGCCTTCGGCTACCGGAAGGTGACGGTGGAGCGGCCCTTGCGCCTGGCCGGCATCGACCCGGATCGGGCATACAGCCCCAAGGAGATCAAGGCCTTGAAGGAATCGCAGGAGCGGTCCGAGACCGCCCCGCCGGTGATCCGAAAGATCTACAAGAAGGGGACCGCGGCTGATCCGCTGAAAGGGCTTTTCTCCGCCACGATCGGCGGCAGGCCGGCCGTCGTCGAATACGAGCCGGACACGGACCTCCGCGACACCGAGCAGATCCCCCTTCTGGAAGAGGGGGGCATCGAGGCCTTTCTCCGGCGCGAGGTCCTGCCCCATGTCCCCGACGCCTGGTATGACCCCGCAAGCGTCAAGACCGGCTACGAGATCAGCTTCACCCGCTACTTCTACAAGCCCCAGCCGCTCCGCACCCTGGAGGAGATCCGCGCCGACATCCTGGCCCTGGAGAAGGAGACGGAGGGGCTCCTGGAGGAGATCCTAAAACGATGAACCAGTCTTCTGGTATAAGAAAAGGATTGACTTCGTATCGGTTGTTTGTTATTGGACAGCCACACGCATTGAACAACACCCGCCCCGCCTCTATCGGCTCCGGTCGACAAGCGCACCCGGCGGGTTACTTTTTTTATGGGCATTATCATGAGATATGATAAGCCTCCACTGTCAATTGATCAACAGATCGATCTCCTAATCTCACGCGGCATGATTGTCGAGGATCGCTTTCTGGCCGCTCGCTATCTCACCCACATCAATTACTATCGGTTAAGGGCATACTGGCTGGTGTATGAAGATCCGGAAAAGTCCGCTGTACACAGGTTCAAAAAAGGAACGCACTTCAGTCAGGTATTGTCGCTATATATCTTTGACCGCAAATTTCGTTTGTTGGTGCTGGAAGCGATAGAACGCGTTGAAATCTCTTTCCGGACTCGCTTTGCCTATGTTTTAGGCACAAGGTATGGCAGCCATGCCCATCTTGAAGAAGGTCTGTTCAAATCTTCATACACCCATAATCAGTGCCTGGAGAACCTTCGCGAGGAGTTCAACCGCAGCCGGGAAACATTCATTGAGCATTACAAGACCAAATACCGACAACCCGATCTCCCTCCCATTTGGGCGGCTTGTGAAATCATGACCCTTGGGCAATTGTCCATGTGGTTCAAGAATCTCAAGAGAAGATCCGATCGTCAGGAAATCGCATCAGTATTCAAAATTGATGCATCCATATTGGGTTCTTTTATGCACCACCTAACGCACGTCCGAAACATCGTGGCACATCACGGCCGTCTCTGGAACCGACGCCTGACGATTACCATGACCATTCCTATCCGGCCGCAGGAAATAACCTCCGATTTCCATACGGAATCGAACCGAAATATCTACAACACCCTCGTCATGCTGGGCTATCTTCTGCGTTCGATGAGTCACGGAACTACCTGGATTGAAAGAATGAAGCGACTGATCGAGGAGAGTGAGGTTGCTGATCCCTCGATGATGGGATTCCCTAAAAAATGGCAAGCACTTCCGACCTGGAGCCAGCGTTCATGATCATGAACTTACGACCCTATCCTGCAATGAAGGACTCCGGCGTGTTCTGGCTGGGCAAGGTGCCGGAGCATTGGGAGGTTCGGCGGATCGGTGCTCTCTTGCGGGAGCGTGGCGAAACAAATTATGATAACAATGTGACAGATGTGCTGTCTGTCATGAGAGAGCGAGGCGTCATTCCTCAGAGCACTCCTGGGAAGTTCAAAGAAAGGAAACGTCGGCAACAAGAAATCTGATGACATCACTCGCTATAAAATCGTCCGACCTAACGATATCGTAGTCAATTGCATGAATGTTATCATCGGCTCGGTGGGTTTGTCGAAATACACCGGTTGCCTCAGCCCTGTCTATTACGTTCTTACACGCCGATCGGTAATCGATGATCCCCACTATCTGAACGCTTACTTCCAGACAAAACCATTCCAACTAAGCCTCGTTCGGATTGGTAATGGCATTTTGGCACATCGGATGCGGATACCTATGGAGCTTCTGAAGTGTGAGCTTTTCCCGAGGCCTCCTGCTGCCGAACAAGCTGCCATTGTCCGCTATCTTGACTATATGGACCGGCGGATACGGAAATACATCCGGGCCAAGCAAAAGCTGATCAAGCTCCTGGAGGAGCAGAAACAGGCCATCATCTACCGCGCCGTGACCCGCGGCCTCGATCCCAATGTCCGCATCAAGCCTTCGGGCGTGGACTGGCTGGGGGATGTACCGGAACATTGGGAAGAGATGTCTCTCGGCCGATGCTTGAAGAGCATAGAGCAAGGATGGAGTCCTGTTGCGGCTGAGGGAGAGCTAATGGCAGACCAGTGGACTGTGCTGACGTTGTCAGCTGTCAAACGGGGTCTGTTTAAGCCCAATGCGATAAAGCCAGTGTCCGATGTTGCTTACAGCCATGAAGATATAGAAATTAAGGATGGTGATCTTCTGCTGACTCGTTCAAACACCCGTGAACTTGTCGGTGATGCCTGCATTGTCCAGGGAGTAAGGCCCAAAACCATCCTTTGTGATCTGATTTATCGGTTGACACCGGATTTGATTATCATTGATCCCGGCTTTCTGATGTTCTACTTGCTTAGCCCAATAGGCCGGAGGCAAATCGAAAGTGATGCCAGGGGGTCAAGCGGAACAATGCCCAAGATTGCACAACGGCATATCCGCTCATGGAGAGCCATAGTTCCTCCAATTGGAGAGCAAAATGAGATTGTCAAATTCATTGAGCGCGAAATAAAGGTAATTGACGACGTGGAAAAAGCGACTCAGAAAGAAATCGCACTTCTCCGCGAATACCGCACCCGCTTGATCGCCGATGTGGTCACTGGCAAGCTGGACGTGCGTGAGGCGGTGGCAAATTTTCCTGAAGAAACCGATGAACCGGAGCCGCTGGAAGAGGTTGAGGAACCGACAGCAAACGGAACGGAGAAATCCGTTGAGGAGGTTTCCGATGAAGGATAAACCGAAAATCGGCGATCCGAGGACCCCACGAAAATCGAACTTGGTGTTGGCAGCCGGCGATTCGTCCGGTGAAATCATCCTTTACACGGTCCCGGACGGCGCGGTCAATCTGGATGTGAAGCTGGAGAAGGAGACGGTCTGGTTGACGCAGAAGCAGATGTCTGAACTCTTCGACACGGAACGGAGTGTCATCACCAAGCACCTGCGGAATATCTTCAATACCGGTGAATTGCTGAGGGATTCAGTGTGTGCAAAATTTGCACAAACTGACGCCGACGGGAAAATCTATCAGACGGCATCGTGATGCACCTGCTCTGCGAACGGGAGGGAGGAAGCGCGGCATGAAGACCGACACCAGCGAACGCGGCCTCGAACGTCTGATCTGTACGGCCATGACCGGGCACCCCTGCGATCCCGCGCTACCGGAGATGCCGACTGTTCCGATACCGGAGGGCGGAGGCACGGGCTGGATCGGCGGGCAGGCGTCCGATTACGACCGCGAATACTGCGTGGATCTGGCCCAGCTCAGGGCCTTCCTCTCGGCGACGCAGCCGGAAACGGCCACGGCGCTCGACCTCGGCCAGGACAGCCCCACACGGCGGAAGTTCCTCGCGCGCCTACAGGGGGAGGTTTCCGGACGCGGCACGATCCATGTCCTGCGCAACGGTTTGAAGCACGGTCCGCACGAAATTGCGTTTTTTTACGGTACCCCATCGCCAGACAACCCCGCGGCCGTCGAACGATATGCGAAGAACCGCTTCAGTGTCACCCGCCAGCTCCGCTACAGCCGGGATGAGACTCAGCTCTCCCTCGACCTGGCCCTGTTCATCAACGGTCTGCCGGTTGCCACCTTCGAACTGAAGAACAGCCTGACCAAGCAGACCGTGGAAGACGCCGTCCAGCAGTACCGACGGGACCGCGATCCGAAGGAGCGGCTCTTCGAGTTCGGCCGCTGCATCGTGCACTTCGCGGTGGACGATCATGAAGTGAGGATGTGCACGGAACTGAAGGGGAAGGCCTCGTGGTTTCTGCCCTTCAACCGGGGATGGAACGACGGGGCCGGAAATCCGCCCAACCCGGACGGCCTCAAGACCGACTACCTCTGGAAAGGCATCCTTACCCCGGACGGTCTGACGGACATCCTGGAGAATTACGCGCAGGTCGTTGAATTCAAGGACAAGAAGACCGGCCGAAAGAGTCGCGTGCAGATCTTTCCCCGCTACCATCAGCTCGACGCAGTGCGGAAGCTACTGGCCGACGCCGGTCGGAACGGTGCGGGGAAACGCTACCTCATCCAGCACTCGGCGGGGAGCGGCAAGTCCAACTCGATCGCCTGGCTGGCCCATCAGCTCATCGAGTTGCGTCGGGACGGCGCGAACGTGTTCGACTCGATCATCGTGGTCACCGATCGCCGCATCCTGGACCAGCAGCTCCGGGCCACGATCAAGCAGTTCGCCCAGGTGGGGGCGACGGTGGGGGCCGTCCGGGAGGGCGAATCCTCGAAGACGAAGCAGCTCAGCCATTATCTCGAACAGGGCAAAAAGATCATCATCGTGACCGTGCAGACGTTTCCCGCCGCCCTGGACAAGATCGGGACGGATCACCGGGGAAAACGGTTCGCGATCCTCATCGACGAGGCCCATTCCAGCCAGGGCGGCAAGACAACGGCGGCGATGCACTCGGCGCTCTCGGAGGCCGGCGAGGAAGAGGAGGAGACTTTCGAGGACAAGATCATCCGGATCATGGAGGCGCGCAAGCTCCTGCCCAACGCGAGCTACTTCGCCTTCACCGCGACGCCCAAAAACAAGACGCTGGAGATCTTCGGAGACCCGGGTTCGCCGAATGAAGGCAAAATTCCTCACCGACCCTTCCACAGCTACACGATGAAGCAGGCGATCCAGGAGGGGTTTATCCTGGATGTTCTCCGTCACTACACGCCGGTGAACAGCTACTACAACTGATCAAGAAGATCGAGGACGATCCCGAGTTCGACACGCGCCGCGCCCAGAAGAAGTTGAGGCGCTACGTCGAAACCATGACCACGCCATCCGGCTGAAGGCGGAGATCTGGTGAGGACCACTTCCACGAACAGGTCCTGGCCCGCGGCAAGATCGGTGGCCGGGCCCGGGCGATGGTGGTGACGAGCGGCGTCGAACGGGCCATTCGATATTACCATGCGATCCGGGACTATCTGGGAGCGCAAGAGCCCCTGGCGGGCCATCGTCGCTTTCTCCGGCGAGCACGAGTCCGGAGGCGCCAAGGTCACGGAGGCCACGCTCAACGGTTTCCCGTCCATCGAGATCACGGACCGGATCCAGGAAGACCCCTGCCGTTTTCTCGTCTGCGCGGAGAAGTTTCAGACCGGTTATGACGAACCGCTTCTGCACACGATGTATGTGGACAAAATCCTCTCCGGCATCAAGGCGGTCCAGACGCTCTCCCGGCTCAACCGGGCGCACCCGCAGAAGCATGACGTCTTCGTGCTCGATTTCGTCAACGATGCAGACACCATCCGGGAAGCCTTCGCCGATTACTACCGCACCACGATCCTCTCGGAGGAGACCGATCCCGACAAGCTGCACGATTTGAAGGCCACGCTGGACGGCTATCAGGTCTATTCGAAGGCCGATGTCGAACAATTGGCAAACCTCTATCTGTCGGGCGCCGACCGCGACAAACTCGACCCGATCCTCGACGCCTGCGTCGCGGTCTACCGGGAACAGCTCGACGAAGACGGCCAGGTGGACTTCAAGGGCAAGGCCAAGGGATTCACGCGCACCTACGGATTCCTCGGCGCCATCCTGCCCTATACCCGGGCAGAATGGGAAAAGCTTTCAATCTTCCTGAATTTCCTGATCCCAAAGTTGCCCGCGCCGGTGGAGGAGGACCTCTCGAAAGGCATTCTGGAAACCATCGACATGGACAGCTACCGTGCAGAGAAGAAGGCGATGATCCGAATCGAACTTCCGGACGAGGATGCCTTTGTCGGGCCGGTCCCGACGAGAGGCAAATACGGCATCGCCGAGCCTGAGATGGATCGGCTCTCCAGCATCATCAAGGCCTTTAATGAGCAATTCGGAAACATCCCCTGGACGGATGCCGACCGGGTGCACAAGCTCATCACGGAAGAGATCCCCGCCCGCGTGTCGAAGGATGCGGCTTACCGCAATGCTCGACAAAATTCGGATCGGCAAAATGCACGCATCGAACACGACAAGGCGCTCGCCCGGGTCATGACGGCCGTTCTCAAGGACGACACCGAGCTTTTCAAGCAGTTTGTGGACAACGAATCGTTCAAGCGATGGATAACCGACACGGTCTTCCGGCTCACCTATGACACGCCACGGTCAACAGCACTGGGTTTGTGATCGGGCGGTTTTTTATTTCGCTTCTGAGGAAACCTATCTTGAATGTCATCCAAATAAGGCAGAACAGCGAAGAACATCGAAGTCTTGAGGGCTTTTTTAGGGTGGTGTACAATCATTAACGGAGGGCTGCTGATCTTTGCGTTTTTGATCTGCGCAGCGGTCGGCGATTGGGTATACCGGATGCACAGCTTGTGGTTCAGGATTCCCCGTGAGACGCTGGATCGGACACTCTATGGTTTTCTCGGTGTCATGAAGATTATTGTGATAATGCTGAATCTTGTTCCATATGTGGCGCTGGTCATCCTAAGCTGAAACGGGGCGCCGTCGCCACGGAATTTGGAATTTGCGTATGCCAAACCCCATGCGTCAGAAGGCTGTTGATGGACTCAGGCCGGGTGACTCTTTTACCTGCTCAAGAACCTTCAAAAAAGAGGAAACGGAGCAATTCGGCGATTTGACCCGGGACTACAATCCGGTTCATTACGACCTCAGATGGGTCCAATCGAAAGGATTTGACCGCTTGATTTGTCATGGGTTGCTGGTTGGCTCCATGATCTGCGAATTCGGCGGACAGGTCGGTTGGCTGGCGACCGGCATGAGTTACAAGTTCATCAAGCCTGTTTATTTTGATGAGAAAATCCAATGCACGGTAACCATTACAAAGATTGAAAAATCCGGAAAAGCCGAGGCGGAGGCGCTGTTTTTCAATGCCTCCGGTGAAAAGGTTTGCTGCTGCCTTCTGACCGGCAGATTGCCACAATCGCATGAACGAATTCTTTTGGCACAGATGATCACAGAAGGAGATCCGACCAACAAGCTATCGTGACGCACCAATCCAGGAGATAAGAAGGAGGCGACCATGAAGATATCCATAGGGGCAAATACGATCCTTTACCCGACCCCGGTCCTGATCGTGGGGACTTATGATGTCGAGGGGAAACCGAACCTGATGACGGTAGCTTGGGGCGGCATCTGCTGTTCCGAGCCGTCCTGTGTCGCTATCGCCTTGAGAAAGGCAACTTACACCTATGGCAACATTTGCGCACAGAAAGCCTTTACCGTCAGCATTCCTTCCGAGAAACATGCCCGCTGCGCCGATTATTTCGGGATCGCCTCGGGGAAAAATGCGAACAAGTTCGATGTCTCCGGTCTGACGCCGGTGAAGAGTTCCCTGGTCAATGCCCCTTACGTCGAAGAATTCCCGATTGCCCTTGAGTGCAAGCTGATTCACCAGATCGAGATCGGATTACACACCCAGTTTATCGGGGAAATTTTGGATATCAAAGCCGATAAAAGCGTGCTGGGTGAAAAGGGGATGCCGGATATCGAGAAGGTGCGGCCGTTCTCCTACGATCCAGGAGCCTATGCGTATTATAAAACCGGTGAATTCCTGGGAGCGGCGTTTTCCATCGGAAAGGACATGAAAAAGAAAGCGTAAAAGAGATCAGGGTTTGGTTTATCCTCTGAGTTCCGGCAAGGTTTGCATCCGTTGCAACCAGGCAAGACGACCGATGCCGTACAGAATCGCAGCGAAAGAGAACCCGATTCGTCGTTTTCAGCATTTTATCGAGTCCTCCGACTGGGAGGAGCGATATCTGTGCAACCGCAGGATCGACAAGATGTGCCTTGCCGTCATCATTATTTCCCTGCTTTACTTTCTTCCGGTTCTGTTCTCTATGCTTCAACGATGATTCAAAGCAGGGAGGTACTCGATAAGCTGTTTGGCGGGGCCGGGAGATCGCTTGCTTCTCTTCCCAGACTGCCTGCGGATCTGCCGGCTATGCGGAGCCGTTTATGACCGTGATCTGATCATTCAGCGTCCAGAAGTCATAGATATAGCCGATGCCCAGTAGACCGAGCGTCAACAAGTAAATGATGCCGCTGATCCATTTCCCCATATACATCCGGTGGATTCCCAAAAAGCCCAGGAAGGTCAGCAAGATCCAGGCGACCGAATAATTGATCCTTCCCAAACGGAATCGAATGTCCGCCTGACGATGCAGGGAAGGGATCAGGAAAAGGTCGATCAGCCAACCGATGCCCAAAAGGCCGAGAGTGCAAAAGTAGATGGTTCCGGAAATCGGTTTGCCGAAATAGAAACGGTGCGACCCGGTGAAACCGAAGATCCAGAGCACATAACCGATAAGAACACTATGGCTTGCACGATGATTGTCCATATAGCCCCCTCCAAATCGATGTCACCCATTCATGACTCGCCATGGTAATGTCGGGCTTCCACTTCCATACGAAATTCGTTGAACAGGGCGGGCAAGAGATCTTTTTCCTCTTCCAAGATCAAAAGAATGACGCTTACATCCTTAACGACATCCTCTTGTCGATTCATCGGATATGACTTGAAAATAAACTCTTCGAAAACAGAGTCTTTGTCGTCAGCCATGAGTTTTCTGGCTACGGTCAGCAGGCATCGCGATCCGGGGATGTTCTTTATTTTAATAATAAAATTAAGATTATTGGTAGAATCACTAAAGGATATTCTATACTCGTCTTGAAAAGCTTCCTCGTATTGAAATTGAAATCGATCCCTTTCCTTATACTCTGAGGCAAAACCGTCTATAAGCGATTTCAGGCGGGCAAACTCGGCGATTGCTTCCTCTGCCGTCTTTGAATCCTCTCCGGTATGATCCAACATGGTCTGATCATTCTTCATCTGTTTGTAAACGGCAACACGTTCGGCCGCATCGCTGAGTGAAGATTTGACAATATCGGAAATATAATCAGGATGATCAATGGAATCGTCCTCCTCATCTCCGGTTTGGTATGCGAGGCAGTCATTTTCATCTTTGCATCGATATGTCCCGGCTTTTTCCGATAGCATGCTTAAATCGAGCGTTCGGCCGCAATAAATGCAGATCTTCGTTTCCATCCCGTTCTCCCGTCTGTTTTGGTCGGATAATTTATTTACTTATATCATTTACGAACCTGCCTTTACAAGAAATTCCGATCAATAATAAGAAGGTCGATTTCTTTTTTCATGACGACGATGATGCTGTCTCAATACCCGTTGTTAACCGGACAGATGTCCGGTTAACAAACTTATGCTTGTCGACCACAGAGATCCGATTTTGCCTTGCGCAGGATGTCTTGACAACTTCGGTTCGATGATTATTTTACAGCCGGAGGCGATTTTAAATGTAACACAATCAAAGTGTTACCGATAATTCATCGAAAGGGAAAGAAGGAAAGCATATGATTGGAAAAATGTTGCCCACGCTGTGGCGAAGAAGCGAATCGCCCCTGCGACGTGCAGAGGAACATCCCTTCTTTGCCCTCCATCGGGAGATGAACCGAATGTTCGATGACTTTTTCAGGGACCTTGAGGCATCCCCATACGAAAGCGGAGGCAGTTGGGAAGCTTTTTCTCCCTCGATCGATGTCCGAGAGGATGAAAAAGAGGTGATCGTGAAAGCCGAACTGCCGGGAATGGACGAAAAAGACATCGACGTCAGCCTTACGGATAACGGACTCACGATCAAGGGAGAGAAGAAGGCGGAGAAGGAAGAGAAGGGAAAAGACTACTGGCATCGGGAGGCCAGTTACGGCACCTTCCAGCGGGTCATCCCGCTTCCGGCAGGACTTAACCCGGAGAAGGTCGCCGCCCGTTTCAAGAACGGTGTGCTGACCGTTACGCTTCCTCGCCTCGAAGAGGTGAAATCGAAGGGAAGAAAGATTGCCGTAAAAGCCGAGTAAATGTGCCGATGAGGTGCACACGACAGCAGGTTTCCGCCCTGGCCACGGTGCCGGGGTGGAAACCTCTTTTTACGAGGTGAGATATCTCGGTAGTCCATATCGGATGATCATCCAGGGCATAGATGCGGGGGGTTCCCCGCCCGTTCATTTAAAATGAGGAGGTTTTGGAAATGAAGGTTACACCGTTGCATGATCGGATCGTGGTGTCTCGAATCGAGGCGGAAGAGAAGACCAAAGGCGGGATCATCATTCCTGATACGGCAAAGGAGAAACCTCAGGAGGGCAGGATCCTGGCCGTAGGCCCCGGCAAGCGGGACAAGGACGGCAATTTGATCCCCCTGGAAGTGAAGGCGGGGGACAGGGTATTGTTCACCAAATGGGCCGGGACGGAAATCAAGATTGACGGTCAGGAGCACATGATCATGAAAGAGGATGACATCCTCGGAGTCATCGAATCCTAACAAAGGAGGTTACGCGCATGCCCGCAAAGGAAATCAAATATGATATGGCGGCCCGTGAGAAGATCATGAAGGGGGTGGACACGCTGGCCAATGCCGTGAAGGTGACCCTTGGGCCGAAGGGGAGAAATGTCGTCATCGCCAAATCCTGGGGTTCCCCCCAGATTACCAAGGATGGCGTAACCGTCGCCAAGGAGATCGAACTGGAGGACAAGTTCGAAAACATGGGGGCGCAAATGGTCAAGGAAGTGGCCTCCAAGACATCGGACAAGGCAGGAGACGGCACAACGACCGCCACGCTGCTGGCTCAGGCGATCTATCGGGAAGGTTCGAAAATGATTGTATCCGGGATGAACCCGATGACAATCAAAACCGGCATTGAAAAAGGCGTCGGTATCGTCGTAGACGAACTCAAGAAGATGTCCAAAAAAGTGGGCGACAAGAAGGAGATCGAGCAGATCGGCACCATCTCGGCCAACAACGACAAAACGGTCGGCGAGATGATCTCAGAGGCGATGGAAAAAGTCGGCAAGGAAGGGGTGATCACCGTCGAGGAGGCGAAGGGGATGGAAACCTCGCTGGAGATCGTCGAAGGGATGCAGTTTGATCGGGGGTATGTCTCCCCTTATTTCGTGACCGACCCGGACAAGATGGAGGTCCGCCTGGATGATCCCTACATCCTGCTTCATGAAAAAAAGATCAGCAATATGAAGGATATGGTTCCGTTACTCGAACAGATCGCCAAGGGAGGGAAGCCGCTGCTGATCGTAGCGGAGGACATCGAGGGCGAGGCCCTGGCGACTCTGGTCGTGAACAAGATTCGCGGAACGCTCAAATGCGCGGCCGTTAAGGCGCCGGGTTTTGGCGACCGACGAAAAGCGATGATGCAGGATATCGCCATCCTGACCGGCGGCAAGCTGGTTTCCGAGGACCTCGGGATCAAATTGGAAAACGTTCATATCGGCGACCTTGGAACCTGCAAGAGGGTGACCGTGGACAAGGACAACACAACGATTGTCGACGGAGCCGGGAAGCGCGCCGATATCGAGGGGCGCGTCAAACAGATCCGCGCGGAGATCGAGGAGACCAACTCCGATTACGACAGAGAAAAGCTCCAGGAGCGTCTGGCGAAAATCGTCGGAGGCGTTGCGGTGATCAAGGTCGGCGCGGCCACGGAGATCGAGATGAAGGAGAGGAAGGCGCGTGTGGAAGACGCCCTCCACGCGACACGGGCAGCCGTCGAGGAAGGAATCATCCCGGGAGGCGGCGTGGCCTACATCCGCTCCCTCAATGCCCTGGCCAAGGCGAAACTGTCCGATGAGGAGCAGCAGGGGCTTAACATCGTCAAGCGAGCCATCGAAGAGCCTCTACGTCGGATTGCCGAGAACGCCGGTCTTGAGGGTTCCGTGGTGGTTGAAAAGGTCAAGGAAGGAAGCGGCGCTTACGGCTTCGACGCCGACAGGGAACAGTATGGCGACATGCTGAAGGCGGGAATCATCGATCCGACGAAGGTGGCACGCTTTGCCCTCCAGAATGCCGCTTCGGTGGCCTCTCTGATGCTGACCACGGAGGCCATGGTCGCGGAAAAACCGAAGAAGAAAAATCCGCCGGCGCCGGCCGCGTCGCCGGACATGGGGGATTACGATTAATCCGTGGTGATGTGACCGGGATTGGAAAATCCGGGACGCATCCTCAATCCCGGCTGTCTGCTCCAACATGTCGGTCCACTGACCGATTGCGAAACGGTCAGTGGATCGACGCTTGATTCTGAGAGGGAAGATGGGCCTCGATCCAGGCTTCCATATCGTGAAATACCCTGTCATGTTCCGGTTCGTTGAACACCTCGTGATATAAACCCTCGTAGAAGATGATTCTCTTGTCCGCGGAGGCCACACGATCGTGGAACTTCTGCGAACCGGCCGGATCCACCAGACGGTCCGAGGATCCCTGCAGGACCAGCAGCGGAAGTTTGATCCGGAACGCCTCATCCTCGATTCGCTTCATTGCCCGGATCATTTCCGATCCGAAACGCGCGGTCATCTTCCCCCGGTATACGAGCGGATCGGTCTCGTAGGCCTGCACCACCGCGGGATCCCGGCTTACACCGGATGAATCCAGTGCAATCAATCTGAGCTTTGGCGCCAAGGTCGAAAAGATTTTTCCCGCGTAAACAGCAGCCTGTGGAACATTGTCCGGAACCTTGACGGCCGGACCGGACAGAACGGCGCCGGCCAGCCCTTCCTGGTGCTCTGTGAGGTACAGGGCGCCGATCAGCCCGCCCATGCTGTGCCCCACGAGGAAGATGGGCTCCCCCTTGTGCAGAGAATCGATGCTTTTCCGAAATGTCACGAGGGTATCCGTAAAATCGGTGAAGCGCTGCACGTAAACCCTCGCGCCGTCCGATCGGCCATGTCCGATGTGATCGAAGGCGTGCACGGAGAAGCCGAGTGGAACGAAATGATTGACCAGGTTCATGTATCGGCCGCTGTGTTCGGCGAGACCGTGAACGATGATCAGAACCGCCTTCGTTTTGCCTTCCGGGAGCCACCGCTGGTGATAGATCCGGTGATTCCGGTCCCCCTTGAAAAACCCCTCTTCATGCTTCATGGTCCTGCCCCCCAGGTTGCGGCCGTTCCATCTACTTACAACTCTACAGCTTCACGATTCGACCCAGTTCCGGGAGCGTCCTACCGCGCGTCTCCACCCCCTCACCAGTTCCGCAATCCGTCCCTCATCCATTCCCGGCACGAATCTCCTCGGGGGTACTGTGTTGCGGCCGATCGCCTCCAAGTCCGGCCAACAGCCGACCGCCAGCCCGGCCAGACAGGCCGCACCCAGCGCCGTTGTCTCCATCACGGCCGGACGCAAAACGGGAACCCCCAGAATATCGGCCTGGAACTGCATCAGGGTGTCGTTTCCAGAAGCTCCCCCGTCGACGCGAAGCTCGGTGATCCTGTTGCGGGTGTCGGCCGTCATGCACTGAAGCAAGTCGAGAGACTGGTAGGCGATGCTTTCCAGCGCCGCGCGGGCGATGTGCGCCGATGTCGTTCCCCGGGTCATGCCGATCAGAGCAGCTCTTGCATAAGGATCCCAATGAGGGGCCCCCAAGCCCGTAAAAGCGGGAACAAGATAGACCCCTTGCGTGTCATCCACATGCCGGGCCAACGCCTCTACGTCGGCCGAGGAACGGATGATTCCCAGGCCGTCCCGCAGCCACTGGACCACGGCCCCCCCAATGAAAACGCTGCCTTCGAGCGCATAGGTCGTTTTTCCATCGATTTTCCAGGCAACGGTTGTGATCAGATCATTCGACGAGAGAACGGGATTCGTCCCGGTGTTCATCAGCATGAAGCATCCCGTTCCGTAAGTGTTTTTCACCATTCCCGGCGCGGTACACATCTGCCCGAACAGGGCAGCCTGCTGATCTCCGGCAGCTCCGCCTATGGCAATCGGGTCCGGACAGGACGGATAGTTCGTTTCCCCGTAAACTTCGCTGCAGCCTTTGACTTCAGGGAGAATCTCTCGGGGCACCTTCAGGAGGTTCAAAAGTTCGTCGTCCCACTCTCCGGTGTGGATGTCATAGAGCATGGTCCGTGAGGCGTTGGAGGAGTCCGTGACGTGGATTGCCCCACCGGTCATATTCCAAATCAGCCAGGTGTCGATCGTGCCGAAGGCCAGGTCCCCCTTTTCGGCCATCTTTCTTGCATTCGGGACATGATCGAGGATCCAGGCGATCTTGGTTGCTGAAAAATACGCATCGGGGATCAGTCCGGTCTTTTGCCGGATCAGAGCTGCATGGCCGTTCTTTCGAAGAAGATCGCAGGCGGCGGCTGTCCGGCGGTCCTGCCAGACAATGGCGTTGTAGATGGGGCGGCCCGTGGAACGTTCCCAGACCACGGTGGTTTCCCGCTGGTTCGTAACACCGATGGCAGCGATCTTACGGCCGTCAAGAACGTGATTCTTCATGATCCTGGCGGCCACATCCGACTGTGTGTCCCAGATCTCGCAGGGATCGTGTTCGACCCAACCGGGACGGGGGTAATGCTGGCGGAATTCCCGTTGCGCCGAGGCGACAACGGCGCCTGCATCATCGAAAATGATCGCACGCGAACTGGTCGTTCCCTGATCGAAGGCTAAAATCAGTGCCAAGAGACCCCCTTTCCGCAAGAGAATCATTCATGGCTTTCCGCTGGGAAAGCCTTCAATTTTTTTTACAGGCCGACTTTTTCGATGGCCTGATCCTTCGGCATTTTTTTGTAGATGGGCAACAGTTTTCGATAGCTCTCCCGGACATGTTCGATGGTTTGGAAATCCTTTTCCGACAGTTCGCGGACGGGTCTGGCCGGCGTTCCCAGGGCCAGCACATGAGAAGGGATGATGGTCTTCGGGGAAACGACCGAACCGGCCCCGATGATCGCTTTTTCCCCGATCCGGGCCCCGTTGAGCACCGTTGCCCCGATCCCGATCATCGCGCCGCAGGCGATTTGACAGCCATGAACGGTCACGCGGTGACCGAGGACGACATCGTCCTCCAGGATAAGGGGATACAGATCCCGTCCCACATGGAGAATGCAGGCATCCTGTATGTTGCATCCTGCACCGACCCGGATGCTGTTGACGTCGCCGCGCAGCAGGCTGTAGAACCAAACATTCGTGCCCGACCCGAGTTCCACGTCCCCGATAATGGTAGCGTTTGGAGCAATAAATACATCCTCGGCCACCTTGGGCCTCTTTCCCAGATAATCCAGAATCATTTTTTTCGTCCCGCAACGGATTTGTTCGAAAGGATCTTTTTTGAATCGGGATCGATCACCCGCCGGGATCCGAATAAGACAGGATCCGGCTGCGATCGATGACCTTGACGTTCACGATCTTCTTCTGGCCATCGTCATCGAGAAAAACGACCTTGCCGATTCCGGCGTTGAAAATCATCCGCCAGCACATGAAACAGGGCATTCCGCTTCGGGGTTTCCCCTGCTGCATCCCGTAGATGTAAAGTGTGGCGTCGTTCATCAAATCGAAACTTGCCCGGATGATTGCGTTGGTCTCCGCATGAACGGAATGACAGATTTCATAGTTTTTCCCGCTGGGGATCTGCAGGCGGTCCCGAACGCATTCCCCCCGTTCCAGGCAGCTCCGGACGCCTGAAGCCGCGCCGTTGTATCCGGTGCTGATGATGGTATGGTTCCGGGCAAGGACGGCTCCGAACTGGGCCCGCAGACAGGTCGATCTGAGACATGCGGTTTCGGCCATTTTCAGAAAGTAATCGTCCCATGAAAGTCTCATCATTCTTCTCCTTACCGCCTGGGAAAAGGGATCCCGGTCCATCGGCCGCTCGGCGCGACCCTGTGGATTCTCGCGCAGAAGCCGGTGGCGAATGCGATGCACTATGACCCAGGAATTTCTTTTTGTCAATCGCGCGCAAGTCCGAGGTGTCCGCTCGACCGGCTTCGACACATAGTCAATCATCAAAAACCCTGTAGAAACTCTGTAAGAAATTCCTCTTCATAATTTCATACTTTCCGGCAAAAAAGGTGTTGACTATCCCACCACCATATATTATCCACATCCATGATGTTGAGCCGGGGCAGGTTGGGATTGGAGAAAAAAAAGCTCTATATTCAAACTTTTGGCTGCCAGATGAACGTGCAGGACACCGAAAAGATGGTGGCGTTGCTCAGGGGGTCGGGATATCGAACGACGGATGACCCTGAGCAGGCGGACCTGATTCTCGTGAATACGTGCGGGATCCGGGAGAAGGCGGCTCAGAAAGTCTATAGTCAGTTGGGGCGGTTTCGTATTTTGAAGCAGAGAAAACCCGGCCTGATGATCGGGGTGGGAGGCTGTCTTGCCCAGCATTGGGGCGACCGGCTCTTTCAGCGGGCGCCCTATGTCAATCTGGTTTTTGGAACACATCAGATTCACCGGCTTCCCGAGATGGTCGCCAACCTTGAAGGATCCGGGGGAAGGGTCTCCGAAACCGGATTCTGCGAGAGGGTGCGCTCTCTGGACATTCCGGCGCAACCGCCCCCGGGAGCGGTCAGCACGTATGTGACGATCATGCAGGGGTGCAACAACTTCTGCTCGTACTGCGTTGTGCCGCATCTCCGCGGGCGCGAAGAAAACCGCTCCTTGACGGAGATTCTCCGCGAGGTGGAAGGACTGGCCGATCGCGGCATCCGGGAAGTGACGCTTCTGGGGCAGAACGTGAACTCGTACGGACAGACGCTGGCGTAAAGAAACGACTTTGCCGACCTCGTCCGGGAAATTGCACAAGTGCCCGGAATCGACAGGATCCGCTTTACCACATCCCACCCGAAGGACCTGTCGTCAAGGTTGATAGCGTGTTTCGGCACGGTCGCCCCGCTTTGTGAGCACATTCACCTCCCCGTGCAATCCGGCTCGGATCGGGTGCTCAAAAGGATGAATCGCGGCTACACGGCCACCGAGTACAGGGGAAAAGTGGAGGCTCTCCGCGAGGTCTGCCCCGGGATCAGTGTCACTTCCGATGTGATTGTCGGATTTCCCGGCGAGGAGGAGACCGATTTTCAACAGACCCTGGATTTGATGAGAGAGGTCCGGTTCGACAACCTCTTTTCCTTCCAATATTCGAAGCGGGAAGGGACCGCTGCCGCCGGCATGGATGATCCGGTGCCCGGCGACGTAAAGAGGGAGCGGCTGAGAAGGCTCCAGACCCTCCAGGAAGAGCATGCCCTGGAAAAGAACCTTGCCTGCGTCGGAAGACCGGAAGAGGTGCTGGTCGAAGGAGCGAGTCGAAACAAGCCTGTGGAGATGACGGGGCGGACAAGGGGAAACCGAATCGTCAATTTCCCGGGCACGGCGGACCTGATCGGAAAAATCGTGCCGGTCAGAATCGTGGATGCCTTTCTCCACTCCCTGCGGGGCGAGATGGAAAAGCGAGGAGACGAAGATGTTCATTGAGATGAAGGTGTCGGGACTGACGATGGATCCAATCACCAATACCCCGATCGTCATCCTGAAGGATCTTGAAGAGAAAAGGGCCATCCCGATCTGGATCGGCATCTTTGAGGCAAGCGCCATTGCCACGGAGATCGAGAAAATCACCTTTTCGCGTCCGATGACCCATGACCTGCTCAACGAAATCCTCAAACTCCTGAAGGCCGAAGTGATTCGGGTGGAGATCCACGATCTTCGGAACAACACCTTCTTCGCGAATCTCCACCTTCGCCTCCATGGCGAACCCATTGTCGTCGACGCCCGTCCCAGCGATGCGATAGCGATCGCACTGCGCGCCGGCGCCCCGATCTTTGTGGAAGACCGGGTCATCGATAAATCAAGGAATGTCGACATCGGAACGAAAATGGCCGATCTGGACAAACTCAAGAAAGAGAAACTTGCGGAATTTCTTGAAAATCTTTCCCCGGAGGATTTCGGCAAGTACAAGATGTGACAGCGACCATTTGTCGGCACCGCCGAGGAGGCAGCCGGTAAAGTTCCGGGACGGGATGGAGTCCGTCCCATCCTGAATTTGAGGAAATGCATGGATCCTCTGGAGCAGGCCATCGATCATTTCGGCAGACATTTGCAGGTTGAGAAAAATCTATCCTCTCACACCCGGGAGGGATATCTGGCCGATTTGAAACAGTTTCAATCCTTTCTGAAGGAAACGGATCTTCTTGCAGGTGCGGACGGGGGGATTCCCGGCGATCCGTTGGTGATCCGTTCCTTCCTGGCGTCGCTCTATCGCCGGAAGCTTCGGAAGGTGACCATCTCCCGGAAGATCGCAGCACTGCGTTCCTTCTACCGCTATCTGATCCGGGAAGGCGTTGTAGGGGTCAATCCCGCGGCGCTCGTGCAGCTCCCCCGCTGCGAAAAATACATCCCGGTCGTCCTGTCTGCCGACGAAATCATGGCGATCCTCCGGACGAAATTCAACGAAGACGCGGCGGGCAGCCGGGATCGAGCGATCATCGAACTTTTCTATTCCGCGGGGATCCGGCTGAGCGAATTGACGGGTCTCAACATGGAGGACATTCGTCTGCAGGAGGGGCTCGTAAAGGTTCGGGGCAAGGGACGCAAGGAGAGGGTCGTCCCGGTGGGACGGCCGGCGCTGCAAGCGGTCGACGCCTACCTTCAAAAAAGGCAGGAGCTCCGGAAAAATGGCGCGACCGGGAACGGTGAGGATGCCCTTTTCCTGAGCGCGAGGGGAAAGAGAATGAATCCCCGGGGTGTTGCGCGGGTGGTTGAAAGGCTGGTCCGGGAGAGCGGAATCGCAAGAAAGATCAGCCCTCATACGCTGCGGCATACCTTCGCCACCCATCTGTTGGATGCGGGTGCAGACCTTCGATCCATCCAGGAGATGCTGGGCCACAGCAGCCTTTCAACAACGCAGAAATACACGTCGGTCAGCGTGAGCCGGCTGATGGAAATTTATGACCGCGCCCACCCGCGGGCCGGAGGAGGGAAGGGCTGAGGGATGAAGATCCGGGGAACGACCATTCTTGCCGTGCGGCATAGGGGGAAGGTCACCGTTGCCGGGGACGGTCAGGTGACACTCGATACGACGGTCATGAAGCACGGCGCCCGAAAGGTCAGGCGCCTTTACCATAACCAGGTGATCGTCGGATTTGCGGGCGCCACTGCGGATGCCTTCACGCTTTTCGATCGCTTCGACCAGAAGCTCGAACAGTACAAAGGAAACCTTGTACGGGCGGCCGTGGAGCTGACGAAGGACTGGAGGACCGACCGGATCCTCCGGCATCTGGAGGCGCTGATGATTGCCGTCAGCCGGGAATCCTTTCTGATCATCTCCGGAAACGGCGACGTGATCGAGTCGGACGACAATGTCATGGCCATCGGTTCGGGTGGACCGTATGCGCTTGCGGCTGCCCGGGCGATGGTTCGTTATTCCGATCTGACGGCAACGGAAATTGCCCGGGAATCGGTGAGGATCGCCTCCGAAATCTGCATCTACACCAACGACCATATTGCCGTGGAGGAGATCGACCTCGAGGAGGGAGCGGTCGGAACGGAAACAGAGGGAATGGACCTAAAATCCTCTCCCAGGGATAAGATAAGGAAATAATGCAGCTATGTCACCGGATGATTTGACACCCAAAAAAATTGTTGAAAAGCTGGACCAGTACATCATCGGACAAAACGAGGCCAAACGGGCGGTCGCGATTGCACTGCGCAACCGGTGGCGTCGCCAGAATGTCTCGAAGGATCTTGGGGAGGAGATTT
Source organism: Syntrophales bacterium (assembly GCA_040765725.1). Lineage (GTDB taxonomy): Bacteria > Desulfobacterota > Syntrophia > Syntrophales > UBA5619 > UBA5619. The sequence goes on along the minus strand of JAXGRQ010000004.1, from coordinate 46,662 downwards.
CCCCCAAAAACATCATCATGATCGGGCCCACCGGCGTCGGAAAAACAGAGATCGCCCGCAGGCTGGCGAAACTGGACAACTCTCCGTTCATCAAGGTCGAAGCGTCAAAGTTCACGGAAGTGGGATATGTCGGACGGGATGTCGAATCCATCATCCGCGACCTGTTGGAGCTTTCGATCGGCATGATCAAAACGGAGGAACAGGGCAGCGTTCGATCAAAGGCCTCGGAACTCGCGGAAGACAGGCTTCTGGATATTCTCCTTCCTCCGAAACCGGTGGAGAAAAAGGTAACCGACATGATCACCAACGGGAACGGGACGACCCCTGTGGCGGAATACCCTTCGGAGCAGGACTCGACCCGCGACAAGCTCCGCCGCCTCCTTCGCGAGGGTCGTCTGGACACCCGTTTTGTCGAGATCGAGACAGCCGAAGTCCGAAGCGGTCCGATGATCGAAATTTTTTCCTCCGCCGGAATGGAGGACATGGGGCTGAATGTCAAAGACATGCTGGGAAATCTTTTTCCCCAGAAAAAGAAAAAACGGCGCGTAAAAGTGCCGGAGGCCCTGCAGATTCTGGCCGATGAAGAGGCGCAGAGGCTTGTCGATATGGACAAGGTCACAAAAACCGCCATCGAACGGGTCGAGCAATCGGGAATCGTTTTTCTCGACGAGATCGACAAGATTGTGGGCGGGGACGGGGCGCATGGTCCGGACGTCTCCCGGGAGGGGGTGCAGCGGGATCTCCTGCCCATTGTGGAAGGGTCGACGGTCAACACCCGCCACGGCATGGTCCGCACCGATCACATCCTGTTCATCGCGGCCGGGGCATTCAGCGCGACCAAACCGTCGGACCTGATCCCGGAGCTGCAGGGGCGGTTTCCCATCCGCGTAGAACTGGAATCCCTGGGACGGGACGAATTCATCCGGATTCTGACCGAACCCCACAATGCGCTCGTCAAGCAATATACGGAGATGATGGCGACCGAAGGAGTCCGGATTGTCTTCACCGAGGATGCGGTTGCCGCAATCGCGGAAACGGCGACCCTGGTCAACGACAGGATGGAGAACATCGGGGCGAGGCGACTGTATACCATCATGGAGAGCCTTCTGGACAAGATTTCCTTCGACGCCCCGGAGATGCGGGGTCAGGAGATCGTGATCAACGCGGATTATGTAGCCGAACAATTGGACGAAATCGTCGAGGACGAAGATCTGAGCCGGTATATCCTGTAGCATTCGAAAGACGGAACGGCCCGATTTGAAAGGCATGGCAAGGAGAAGACGATGGACGACATGAAAAAATGCATGGAACGGGCCGAGATCCTGGTTGAAGCCCTTCCGTACATCCGACGTTTTTTTAACAAGACCGTCGTGATCAAGTACGGGGGTCATGCGATGGTGGATGAGGAATTGAAGGACAATTTTGCCCGTGACGTGGTCATGATGAAATTTATCGGGATCCATCCCGTGGTCGTCCACGGCGGCGGTCCGCAGATCGGAAGCCTCCTGAAAAGGCTGGGAAAGGAGTCGAAGTTCGTTCAGGGAATGCGGGTGACCGATGAAGAGACCATGGACATCGTTGAGATGGTCCTCGTCGGCAAGGTGAACAAGGAGATCGTCGGCCTCATCAACCGTCACGGGGGCCAGGCGGTGGGGTTGAGCGGCAAGGATGCTCAGCTGATCCGGGCCGAAAAGTATTACCTCAGTGCCGAAAAAGTGAAGGAGACGCCGCCCGAGATCATCGACATCGGCCTTGTGGGCAAGGTCAAGGAGATCAACGCGACCCTGATCGCCTCCTTGTTGACGGATGGCGTGATCCCGGTTATCGCCCCGACAGGAGTCGGAGACGGGGGTGAAACCTACAATATCAATGCCGATCTCGTTGCCGGTGCCGTGGCGGCCGCACTGTCCGCTGAAAAACTGATCCTGTTGACCGATGTTCCGGGCGTGCTCGACCGAAATAAAACGCTGATTCCAGCGATGGACGGTCCAATGACCCGCCGGATGATCGAGGAAGGAACAATCTCGGGAGGGATGTTTCCCAAGGTGAAATGCTGTCTCAAGGCTCTCCAGGCAGGGGTGAAGAAGGCGCATATCGTAGACGGCCGTCTGAAACATACGATTCTGCTGGAGATGTTTACCGATCAGGGGATTGGAACGGAAATCGTTTCTTAGCCCGGATCGAAGATGAATCGAGGTAAAGAAATGTTCACGACGCAAGAATGGATCGGCCTGTGCGATCGTTACATCATGGCCACCTACAAGCGCTTCCCCGTCGTCCTTACGCGCGGCCTGGGGGTTCACGTCTGGGACAGCGATGGACGCTGCTATCTTGATCTGGTTGCGGGCATCGCGGTCTGCGCGCTTGGCCATGCCCATCCTGCCGTTGTATCCGCGATCAAACAGCAGGTGGAGAATCTCTCCCACGTTTCGAACCTGTACCATATCGCGCCGCAGATCATGCTGGCACGTCTCCTCGTGGAGAACTCTCCGTTTGACAAGGTGTTTTTCTGCAACAGCGGGGCGGAGGCCAACGAAGCGGCAATCAAACTGGCCCGGAAATACATGTCGGAGCAGATGCCGGGACGTTACGAATTGATCACCCTGCACAACTCCTTCCATGGCCGAACACTGACGACCGTAACGGCTACGGCTCAGGAACGATTTCATGTGGGTTTTGCGCCCCTCCCTGAGGGATTCCGCTACGTGCCCTACAACAACCTTCAGGCCCTGGAGGAGGCCATCACAGAGAAGACCTGCGGCGTGATGGTCGAGCCGATACAGGGGGAAAGCGGCGTGGTCCTTCCGGCTCCCGGCTATCTTCAGGGAATCCGTAGCATCTGTGATGAGAAGGGGCTTCTGATGATTGCGGACGAGGTGCAGACGGGTATCGGCCGGACGGGGACGCTTTTTGCCTGCGAACAGGAGAAAGTGGTCCCGGACATCATCACGTCGGCTAAGGCTCTGGGAAACGGTTTTCCGATCGGGGCATGCCTCGCCAAGGAAAAAATCGCCTCGGCCTTTGGTCCGGGAACCCACGGATCAACCTTCGGAGGCAATCCTCTGGCGTGCGCTGCGGCCTTGGCGACATTGGAAACGATCCTGAACGCGAACGTCCTCGAAAATTGCAGAAAAGTCGGGGAATACTTCCTTTCTCGACTTTCGGAATTGAAGGAAAAGCATTCTCAAATCAGGGAGGTCCGCGGCCGTGGGTTGATGCTCGCCGTCGAACTGAGCATCCCCGGGGCGGGAATCGTTTCGGATTGCATGGGAAAGGGGCTGCTGATCAACTGCACAAACGAAAATGTGCTGAGGTTTGTCCCGCCCCTGATCATCACAAAGCAGGATGTGGACAAGGCCATTGGAATTCTGGACGAGTCATTCGTTGGAAAATGAAACCGGCATGGGAATGACATCCTCATCAGATTCGTTTCATCTTGACCCGAAGCGTTTGAGCGGATATGATTCTACAAGACCATCCGGGTTTCTAACGGCTGGCCGAACCTGGAAACAGGTCTTTATCGAAAAGGGGGAAGTTAAGCATGAATGAAGTGAAGAAGGTTGTCCTCGCCTATTCGGGAGGATTGGATACGTCCGTGATCGTAAGGTGGCTGATCGAAACCTATGGGTGCGAAGTGATCTGCTTTGCCGCCGATGTCGGTCAGAAAGAAGAGCTGTCGGGTCTCCGTGAAAAGGCGATTAAAACCGGGGCAGCGAAGATTTACATTGACGACCTGCGGGAGGAGTTTGCGCGTGATTTCGTTTTCCCGGCGCTTCGGGCAAACGCAATTTACGAGGGGACCTACCTGCTGGGGACTTCCCTGGCCAGACCCCTGATCGCCAAGCGACAGCTCGAGATCGCAAAGCTGGAAGGCGCAGATGCCGTTTGTCACGGAGCTACGGGAAAGGGAAACGACCAGGTGCGCTTTGAGCTGACCTACATGGCACTCAACCCGGCGATCCGGATCATTTCGGCCTGGAAGGACGAGCATTGGACGTTCGATTCGCGCGTTTCGATGATCGACTACGCGGAGAAACATGGGATTCCATTGCCCCTCACACGGGAAAAGCCTTACAGCAGCGATCGGAATCTGCTGCACATCTCACACGAGGGGGGAATCCTTGAGGATCCGTGGGCGGAACCGAAGGAGGACATGTTCATCCTGACGGTTTCCCCGGAGGCATCGCCCGACCGGGCAACTTACCTGGAAATCGGTTTTGAAAAGGGGAATCCGGTGTCTTTGGACGGTGCGGTCATGACTCCGGCGGCTTTGCTCGATCGGCTCAATGCCATCGCCGGGGCAAACGGGGTCGGCCGCGTAGACATGGTTGAAAACCGTTTTGTCGGAATGAAGTCGCGCGGTGTATACGAAACCCCGGGCGGGACGGTGCTGTGGGCCGCTCATCGGGCCGTCGAATCGATTACGATGGACCGCGAGGTGATGCTGATGAGAGATTCCATGATCCCCAAATATGCCCAGCTTGCCTACAACGGCTTTTGGTACGCCCCGGAGATGGACGCTCTCCAGAAGTTCATCGATGCCACCCAGGAACGGGTGACCGGAACCGCACGCCTGAAACTCTACAAAGGGAATTGCATGGTGGTTGGAAGAAAATCTCCATTCTCCCTGTACAGCGAGGACTTTGCAACCTTCGAGAAGGATCAGGTGTACGATCAGAAGGATGCAACCGGCTTCATACGCTTGAATGCGCTTCGGCTGCGGATCCTGGCGATGATCAATGCACAGAGATAGCTTGCGGAGGAAGGGTCTTTCCTATTCGAAAAACGACGGAGGAGAAACCTTCGCGGAACGGTTCCTCGCGATGGGTTGGACAGACGGAAAACGCGATGAAGAAAAGTGAAAAACCCTGGGGCGGGCGGTTCAGCGAGCCGACGGATCGCGCTGTAGAGGAGTTTACAGCGTCCATCCAATACGATCGTCGGCTCTACCGGTATGACATCCAGGGGAGCGAGGCGCACGCACGGATGCTGGCCAGGCAGGGCATCCTCACGAAGAGCGAAGCCGAAGCGATCCACAAAGGTCTCCGACAAATCCTGGCCGAAATCGAGAAGGGAACCTTTATTTTTCACCCCGATGACGAAGACATCCACATGGCCGTCGAAAAGGCCCTGATTGAACGAATCGGAGAGGCCGGAGGGAAGCTGCATACGGGACGAAGCCGAAACGACCAGATCGCCCTTGACATGCGTCTCTATCTTCGGGAGGAAATCGGACGGGTCATCGGGCTTCTTGCAGCCTTGAAAGGAGAATTCGTTCGCACGGCCAAAGAGGCGATGGGGGCGATTGTGCCGGGATACACCCACATGCAGAAGGCGCAGCCGGTGTTGCTGTCCCATTATCTGCTGGCTTTCCGGGAGATGTTAGACCGTGATGAGGCGCGTTTACGGGATTGCCTGAAACGGGTGAACGTCATGCCGCTGGGCGCGGCAGCCCTCGCAGGGACCGGCCTACCCATCGATCGGAACCACGTCGCCCGACTGCTCCATTTCCCCTGCGTAACCGAAAACAGCATGGATTCGGTTTCCGACCGGGATTTTGTGTCGGAGTTTATCTTTGACGCTTCGCTCATGATGATGCACCTGAGCCGTTTCTGCGAGGATCTGATCCTGTGGTCCACCGATGAGTTCGCATACGTGGAGATCAGCGACGCCTTCACGACGGGGAGCAGCATCATGCCCCAAAAGAAGAACCCCGACGTGGCCGAACTGATTCGCGGAAAAACAGGCCGCGTTTATGGAAACCTTGTTGCGCTGTTGACGCTCATGAAAGGCTTGCCCATGACCTACAACCGTGATCTTCAGGAGGACAAAGAACCTCTGTTCGACACGGTCGATACCGTTAAGGCTTCCCTGGAAATCCTGACCAAGATGATCGGCCATCTTCATTTCAACCATGAGCGGATGGAGACGGGGGCGGGTGGAGGATTCTCCACGGCAACGGATCTGGCGGAATATCTGGTCCTGAAAGGGGTGCCGTTCCGAGAGGCGCACGGGATTGTCGGACAAATCGTTTCGCACTGCATACGGAACGGAAAGCGACTGACGGAGCTGACCGTTCGGGATTTCAGGAGATTTCACAGGGCGTTTGAGAAAGATGTGTTGCGGTGTCTGACCATTCGTCAGTCGGTCAATACCCGGAAGGTCAAAGGCGGGACGGCGGAACAGACCGTTCGTAAGCGGATTGCGGAGATCGAGGGACAATGAAAAACAGATGGCATGTTTGGGGGGTTCTGGTTGGGCTTCTGGTGGCGCTGCTGGTGGTTCCGGCTTGCGGGAAAAAGGGGGATCCTATTCCGCCTCGATTGAAGGCGAAACCGGAACAGCAGCGGATCGCAGATCTTACCGTTGCGTCCATTCCTGAGGGGATTCTTCTCCGCTGGTCCCTCCCCGGAGCGGATGTGCGCACCGAAGGCTTCCGGATTCTTCGGAGTGAAACGCCGGCATCCGAGGCATGTCCCGGATGCCCTCAGGACTACCGCATCCTTGTGGTGTTGAAAACAGGAGATGCACTTCTGGTGCGGGAGGGGGCCTCGCAATTCCGCTACACCGATATCGAAGTCAAAGAGGGGCATTTTTATTCCTATCAGGTGTCGGTATGCGATTCGCAAGGTCAATGCGGAGGGGTGTCCAAGCCGGCGCAACTCATTCGCGAGAAGCGCTGAACCCCGATTTATACATAAGACAAAAGAGAAAGAATTCATGAATTACTTTCAATATCGCGATCACGCTCTCTTTTGCGAAGAAATCCCCGTGGAACAGATCGCCCGCGAGGTGGGAACGCCCTTCTATCTATACAGCCACCGGACACTTAGGCACCACTTTCGGGTTTTTGACTCGGCATTTGAGGAGATTCCCCATATCGTCTGTTTTTCGGCGAAATCCAATCCGAACACGTCGATCCTGCGCCTGTTTGCTCGTGAAGGGGGCGGCATCGACATCGTCTCCGGAGGCGAGCTCTACCGCGCACTGAAAGCCGGTGTAGATCCCGGGAAGGTGGTCTATTCCGGAGTGGGCAAGCGGGACGACGAGATTGACTATGCCCTGAAGACGGGCATACTGATGTTCAATGTCGAATCGGTTCAGGAGTTGGAGTCGATCAATCGACGCGCAGAAATGATGGGCGTCCGTGCGGGGGTCGGCCTGCGGGTCAACCCGGACGTCGACCCTGAAACACATCCGCACATTTCCACCGGACTTAAAGAGAACAAATTCGGAATCGACATCGAGGCGGCCATCACCGCGTACCGGAATGCCGACGTTCTGAAGCATCTGGACATCAAGGGGGTAAGCTGTCATATCGGCTCACAGGTTACGAAGGTATCGCCCTTTATTGACGCCCTCAAACGTCTGAAGGAACTGGTCCGGCACATTCGCAAGGAGGGTATTTCGGTTCGCTACCTCGATCTCGGGGGAGGCTTGGGAATCACCTACGACCGGGAAACCCCTCCTCAACCATCGGAGTATGCCCGGGCGATCATCGAGGCATCTCGGGATCTGGACTGCACATTCATCTTCGAACCCGGCCGGGTGATCGTCGGCAACGCCGGTATTCTGGTGACCCGTGTTCTCTATACCAAAGAGAACGAGGGAAAGAGATTCCTGATCGTCGATGCGGGAATGAATGACCTGGTCCGCCCCAGCCTCTACGGTTCCTACCACCAGATCCTGCCGGTGATTCAACGGAACAGGGAAGAGACTGTTGCGGATGTCGTCGGCCCGATTTGCGAATCGGGCGATTTTCTGGCTAAGGAGCGACGCATACCGGCTTTGGATCGAGGCGAGACCCTTGCGGTGATGAGCGCAGGTGCATACGGATTTGCGATGTCGTCCAACTACAATTCCCGTCCCCGGGTGCCGGAAATTCTGGTCCGGGGTGACCGCTGGTATGTGATTCGGCAGCGGGAGAGCTATGAAGATTTGATCCACGGAGAAAAAATCCCCGACTTCATGAAGGAGTGATTTCACAAGGAGGCTTTATGATCAGAGGCGCTATTGTTGCTATCGTGACGCCGTTCAAGGATGGGAAAGTCGATGAGGAGGCGCTGCGCCGCCTGATCGATGAGCAGATCGCCAACGGGACGGACGGCATTTCTCCCTGTGGCACGACGGGTGAATCGACGACCCTTTCCCATGAAGAGCATGACCGGGTGATCGAGGTGACGGTGGAGGCGGTCAACAAACGGGTGCCGGTGATTGCCGGAACCGGTTCCAACAGCACGGCGGAGGCTGTCCGTCTGACGAAACATGCCTGGAAAGCCGGGGCGGATGCGGCGCTGATGGTCTGCCCCTATTACAACCGCCCGACCCAGGAAGGTCTCTATAGACATTATCGGGCCATCGCGGAAGAGGTCCCGATCCCGATCGTGATCTACAATATCCCCGGACGGACGGGAACGAATCTTCAGACGGAAACCCTGGCCAGACTGGCCGAGATCCCGAACATCGTCGGCGTCAAGGAGGCTTCGGGCTCGCTGAAGCAAATGAGTGACGTGGTCCGACTGTGCGGTCCCGATTTTTCCGTCCTTTCCGGGGACGATATTTTCACCCTTGCCCTGATGGCCATCGGCGGCGCCGGGGTCATTTCGGTCATTTCCAACGTTGCACCGCGCGACATGGCCGAGATGGTCGATTCCTTTTCGGCCGGAGACCTTTCGAAGGCAAGGATGCTTCATCACAAGATGAGTCCGCTGATCGACGCCCTTTTCCTGGAAACGAACCCCATCCCCGTGAAGGCGGCACTTGCGATGATGGGAAAGATCACCTATGAGCTGCGCCTTCCGCTTTGCCGCATGGGGGAAAAGAACGAGGCCATCCTCAAGAAAGAAATGCAGCGATACGGTTTAATATAGTTTGCGGAGGAGATCGAAGATGATCAAGGCCATCGTGACGGGCGCCGCGGGCCGGATGGGGGGCAGGCTCATCAGCCTCATTGCTCAGACTGAAGGGATTGAACTTGCAGGGGCTTTGGAACGTCCCGATCATCCGGCCGTCGGCCGGGACGCCGGGGAAAATCCGGGAATCGGCCGGACGGGAATCCGGATCGGCGATTCTCTGGCCGGCTGCATCGACCATGGGGATGTGGTCATCGATTTCACCTCCCACGAGGCCTCGCTGATCCATCTCAAGATTGCTGCGGCTGCGGGAAAGGCGATCGTGATCGGCAGCACCGGCTTTACACAGCAGGAGATGGAAATCGCCCGGGGATTGGCCTCCGCCGTCCGCTGCGTCCTGACCCCGAACATGAGTGTCGGCGTGAATGTCATGCTCAAAGTTCTGGCGGACGTTTCAGCCATCCTCGGGGATGATTATGATGTGGAGATTGTGGAAGCCCATCATCATCTCAAGAAAGATGCACCAAGCGGCACGGCGCTGAAGATGGCACAGGTCATCGCTGACCGTCTCGGACGCAACCTCGAGAAGGCCGGCGTTTACAGCCGCCAGGGAATGGTCGGTGAACGGACGAAGGAGGAGATCGGCATTCAGGCCGTCCGAGCCGGGGACATCATCGGGGAACATACGGTGATCTTCGGCGGGACGGGAGAGAGGCTGGAATTCATCCATCGCGCGCACAGTCGGGACAATTTCGCCCGAGGGGCAATACGGGCGGCCCTGTGGCTCGTTCAGAAAAAAAACGGCCTCTATGACATGCAAGACGTCCTGGGGTTGAAAGGGTAAAGGGCGGGGCAAATGACATCCCATGCGTCGTCCGGAGAGGGTTTGGAAGGGGCTGTTGCGTTTATCGGCATCGGCGCGAACATAGGAGATGCGGTCGAACAGTGCCGAAAGGCAATCGTCCACCTTGCAAATGTTCGGGGTATTCACGTCCTGCGAAATTCCTCCCTGTACCGGACCGAACCGATCGGACCCAAGGATCAGGCATGGTATGTAAACGCTGTTTCGGAAATCCGAACGACACTGCTCCCCAGGGATCTTCTGCGGGCGTTGAAATCCATTGAAGCTCTGATGGAGAGGAGACCGGGGCCGCGCTGGGGACCGAGGGAGATCGACCTGGACATTCTGCTCTACGGCCAACTGGTGGTCAACGAAGAGGGTCTGGTGATTCCGCACCCGGAGCTGCACCGACGGCGTTTCGTTCTTGAACCGCTTTGCGAGATCGCCTCCTACACGGTTCATCCGGCGTATGGCATTTCCATGAAAGGTCTTCTGGACCGCCTTACGGATAGCCGTATCGTCGAGCGAATCGCCATGGAAGAAGACGTAAATTCAGAACCGCCGATCCTTGCTGCCGCGGGCAAACGGGACGAGGGAACATCGAGAAATGATATTTAAACTGATCATCGGCATCGTTGTAATTTATTTTCTATTCAAGCTGATCCGAAAAGGCTCTTCATCGATCGGCGCAAAATCCAACCCTGCGGAGATCCGGACATCGGAGCAGGGTGAAGAGCTGGTGGAAGATCCCCAGTGCCATGCATACGTTCCCATGAGCCAGGCCGTGGTTACGGAGATCGACGGGAAGAAGGTCTATTTCTGCTCCCGGAAATGTCTGGAGCAGTTTCGAAAGGCGAGATAGAAAGAGGGCCCGGGGATGATCGATTATATGAAACGGTTGTTCGACCGCTTGCCGATTCCCGAGGGAAAGAAGGAAATCTATAACCTCCCCAATACGATTTCTCTAATCCGGCTCGGCGTCATTCCCGTGCTTTTTTGCCTGCTTCTTTCACCGGGACCGCGGGCCAGTCTCGTCATCGCAATCCTTTTCATTGTCGCTTCCTTGACCGATCTGCTCGACGGATACATTGCCAGAAGATACCGGATCGTAACCGCCATGGGAAAGTTTCTCGATCCGATCGCCGATAAACTGATTGTCAATACGGCAATGATCCTGATGATCCCCATCGGTCGCATCCCCGCCTGGATCGTCACCGCCATCATCATCCGGGATTTTGCCGTGGACGGCATCAGGAATATCGCCTCCGCCGAGGGGATGATCATCCAGGCCAGTCCGCTGGGAAAGCGAAAAACACTCTGTCAGATCTTTGCCGTTTCGGCACTGATGATTCATTACCCTTTTTTCGGCATCGATGCGCATGCGGTCGGCACGGTCATTCTCTATCTCGCCCTGCTCCTCACCCTGATCTCCGGCGTCGACTATTTCCTTAAATTTTATCGGAGCAGCATCCGGCCCAAAACCTGAACCTTCTCGATCGATACCGATCCCGGTTCGGAAACATACAAGTGTATCTTATCGAAATAATGTAGAATACATGAACACTGGCGGGATTTTCCGGCGGCTCGCCGGGGCAAGTTTTTTGTTGTTGACAAACAGTTTTGTTTTGTTATGATCACGCCCCATCAAAAGCTGGGCGGGCGTAACTCAGTGGTAGAGTGCCACCTTGCCAAGGTGGACGTCGACGGTTCAAATCCGTTCGCCCGCTCCATATATTCTTCATTGGCGGCATAGCCAAGTGGCTAAGGCAGCGGTCTGCAAAACCGTTATTCTCCGGTTCAAATCCGGATGCCGCCTCCAGACCGCAAAGGGGGCAGCAGTTATCGGCTCGCCCCCTTTTTTATTGCATAACGGCTGATGGACTCGTTTTTATCCGCGGTCGACAAATTGCTGTTTGGGCATGGTCATGCCTTTTACAAAAGCCGATGCAACAAATCTTTCAAAGAGACTGATTCCATACCATACACCACTGGGAGGCGGAGATGAAAATCCAGATCAGAAAAGGTATCTTGAAGGAACATGCCACCGGGGCAGCCGTGGTCGCCCTTTTTGAAGGTGAATCCGGACCGGGTCAGGCCTCAGCCATCTTGGACAAAGAGAGCTGCTCCCGGATCGAAGAGATCATCCGGATGGGCGATTTTCAGGGGCGGCTGAACCAGACCGCCCTGCTTTATACATTGGGGCAAACGGTAAAGAGAATCCTTCTTGTGGGGCTGGGGAAAAGGCTCGATTTTTCGGCCGACCGGTTGCGGGGAGCCTATGCCCGGGCCGCACAGCAGATCCGCTCGATCGGCATAACTGAATTCTCTGCCTCACTCCACATCGTGGGTACCGAAATATCCGTCGAACGAATGGCCGAAGCGGTTGTAGAGGGAGTGATTCTGGGTCTATACCGATTCCTGCCCTTTAAAACGCAGAATCGGGATCAGGACTGCGAGGTGACAGGATTTACGATACTGGAGCAGGACGATGCAGCCTACAAACTCATCCGAACGGCAGCCAGAACCGCTGAAATCATTGCATCGGCAACCACGTTTGCCCGGGATCTCGTTTCCGCGCCGTCCAATGAAATGACCCCTTCGGATCTGGCCAACGAGGCCAGGGAGAGCGCCCGGGGTAAAAACATCCGCTGTACGGTACTCGATGCAACACAGATGCAGGAACTCGGCATGAATGCGCTGTTGGGCGTTTCCCGGGGCAGCGACGAACCGCCCCAGTTTATCGTCCTTGAATACCGGGGAGGGAAAAAATCAAGCCCATTCGTAGCCTTGGTCGGCAAGGGGATTACGTTCGACAGCGGCGGAATCTCCATCAAGCCTTCGGACAAGATGGACGAGATGAAGACGGACATGGCCGGTGGAGCGGCCGTAATCGCCACCGTCCGCGCCGCCGCAGAGCTCGGCCTGCCGGTGAACCTGGTCGGAATCGTACCGGCGACGGAAAACCTGCCGGGAGGAAAAGCCTATAAACCGGGAGACATTCTCAAGACGATGTCCGGTCAGACGATCGAAATCGTATCCACGGACGCAGAGGGGCGACTGATTCTCGCGGATGCCCTGACCTATGCCGGGAACTTCAAGCCTGCCGCGATCATCGATTTGGCTACCCTTACGAGCGCGTGCGTTGTGGCCCTGGGGGATCATGTGATCGGAATGATGGGAAACGACGACGAACTGAAAAAGGAGATCCGCGAGGCGGCCGATTTCACCGGGGAAAAGGTCTGGGAGCTCCCGATATGGGATGAGTATCAGGAACAGATCAAGAGCGACGCCGCCGATTACAAAAATTCCGGCGGCAGACCGGCAGGGGCCATCACGGCAGCCGCGTTGCTGAGCAAGTTTACCGGCGGGTATCCCTGGGTTCATCTGGACATTGCCGGACCCGCCTGGCTCACCAAGGAAAAACCGTATATTCCCAAAGGAGCCTCGGGGGTGGGTGTCCGGCTGCTGATCCAGTTTCTGCGGAACTGGTATCATACGGTAGGGAATCAAACGAGCGGCGGACAAAAGGTCCGAAATGGAAGCCATTCTTAAAGTCCGTGATCTCCGCACGCAATTTGAAACGGAACGGGGCATCGTTCGGGCAGTCGACGGGGTCGATCTCTCCGTAAACGCGGGAAAGACCGTGGCTGTGGTCGGAGAGTCCGGCTGCGGCAAGACGGTTCTGGCCCTCTCCATCCTGAGGCTTCTCCCCATGCCGCCGGGCCGGATCCGCGGCGGATCCGTTATGTTGAATGGTCGCGATCTTCTGACCCTTCCGATCGAGGAGATGAGGCGGGTGAGGGGGAAAGAGATTTCTATGATTTTTCAGGAACCGATGACCTCCCTCAATCCTGTGTTCCGGATCGGGGAACAGATTGCCGAGGTATTCCGTCTCCACCAACGGATGAACCATAATGACGCACTGCGGCAGAGTGTGGAGATGCTGCGGATGGTCGGAATCCCTTCTCCGGAAAGACGCGCGATGGATTACCCGCATCAAATGAGCGGCGGCATGAGACAGCGCGTGATGATCGCCATTGCCCTGTCCTGCCGGCCGCGCGTGATGTTGGCGGACGAGCCGACGACCGCGCTCGACGTGACCATCCAGGCGCAGATGATCGAACTGATCGGTTGCCTGCGTGAGGAAACGGGCGCCGCTGTGGTTCTGATCACGCACGACTTGGGCGTTGTCGGCGAAGCGGCTGATACCATGGCCGTGATGTATGCCGGCCAGATCGTCGAACAGGGTTCCGTTCGGGATATTTTTTCGAACCCGCTTCATCCCTATACCCGGGGTCTGATGAACTCAATCCCGCGGATGAATGGACCGGTTGGAAAGGATGTTTTTTTACAGACCATTCCCGGGTCCATCCCGCCGCTGGATTGTCTCCCTTCGGCATGTCGTTTTCAGGACCGCTGTCCTGACGTCTTTGCAATCTGCCGGAAGGAAGCTCCCGGCCTCGAGGAGATTGTCGCCGGGCACGATTGTCGTTGCTGGCTGTACGGGAAGAACCGATGAACGATATCCTGCTCGACATCCGCGAATTGAAAAAGCATTATGCCCTGCAAACGGGATTTCTCTCACGACGGTCCGTCTTGATCCGGGCGGTGGAGGACCTGTCCCTGCAAATCCGTCGTGGAGAGACGCTCGGTCTGGTCGGCGAATCCGGTTGCGGGAAATCGACCCTGGCCAAGATGATCATGCGCCTGGAAGATCCGACCGCCGGGTCGATCCGGTTCGAGGGGGTCGAAGTGCCGGTTCGGAAGGGCAGGGCACTTACGGAATACCGCCAAAGGGTTCAGATGATCTTCCAGGACCCCTCCTCGTCCCTCAACCCGAGAAAGACGACAAGAGGAATCATTGAAGAACCGTGGCTCATTCACCACCCCCAGGAAAAGAAAGAAGGGATGAAAAGACTGCGGGAACTGATATCCGTGGTGGGTCTGGACGAGGGGCAATTGACGCGCTATCCGCACGAATTCAGTGGAGGGCAGAGGCAGAGGATCGGGATTGCCCGTGCGCTGATCCTCAACCCCAGGCTCATCATCGCCGACGAACCGGTCTCGGCGCTGGATGTGTCCATTCGGGCGCAGATCCTGAATCTGTTGAAACGACTTCAACAAAAATTCGCTTTGACTTATCTATTCATCACGCACGACCTTGCGGTCGTGCGGCATATGAGCGACCGGATTGCCGTCATGTATCTCGGTCGAATCGTCGAGCTCGGAGGCACGGAACAGGTCTGTGAAAATCCTCTTCATCCCTATACGCGCGCCCTTTTGACCGCCGTTCCCGGCATGGATCTCCTCCGCAAGTCTGCACGCACCGTCTTGTCCGGAGAGATACCGTCGCCGGCGGCCCCCCCGCCGGGTTGCACTTTCCACACGCGTTGCCCCTTGCGGATGGAAATCTGCGAGCAGCGGAAACCGGCATGGAAAGAAATGGATCCGGGGCATTGGGTCTCCTGCCATCTGTCGGACAGCTTTTCGCAAACGGGAGGAAAGCATCAACAGGCGAGGTTTTCCTGATATCAAACAGGCAAGCCGGCAAAAATTCGATGAAGAATCCTTGAAAATGGACCGTAAAAAAAACTTGATTTTTCAAAAAAGGGGTGTTAGGGACACACCCATCCGTTCGCAAAGCGTCGTCGTCGCTGGGATTCATCCATGAAAGATGTGGGCGGAGCAGGGAAGATCGGGTGTTTGTATCTTGCAGACAATGATGCCACCTCCGTTTCAGGAGTTACTCCTGAAAGTGGGTGGTTTTTTTCTATATGGATGGGAAAGGCGGTCGAACAAATTCAGGAAAGGGGGGTGCAAAGCTTTGGCAGAAGGAAAAGTAAAATGGTTCAACGAGAAGAAAGGGTTTGGCTTTATCGAAAATGATGAGGGCGGTGATGTCTTTGTGCATTTCAGCGCCATTCAAGGCGAAGGCTTCAAGACTCTTTACGAAGGTCAGAGAATTCGCTTTGACATCGAGCAGGGGAAAAAAGGGCCTGCAGCGGTAAACGTTCAGCCATTATAGGGTCAACTCTCTAAACCAACAGTCCCGGTCGACGAAAGCGGCCGGGACATTTTTTTATCTATTCGAATCGAAATCCCCGGAATCCGATGTCTGTGCAAATGGTCATCCGTCATCCGCGGCCTTTAAAAAAGGGGAAAGTCATGGGTCGTGAAGGGCAGTCAGGGGGTCGGTTCTGCAAACATTGGAATCTGATTGCCGTCCTGGGGCCGACCGCGTCCGGGAAAACGGCCCTTGCCGTCCGACTGGCACGAAAGATCGGCGGTGAAATCATTTCGGCGGATTCCCGTCAGGTCTATCGCGGAATGGATCTGGGAACGGGGAAGGATCTTTCCGAATACGGCTGCAATGGAGATGCCGTTCCTTTTCACCTGATCGACATCTGTGATCCCACGGAAGAATTCAGCGTATTTGCCTTTCAGCAGCGGTTTATCGATTGCTTTCGCGACATTGCCGCACGGGGAAAGATACCGTTTCTGGTCGGAGGAACGGGGCTCTATCTGGATTCTGTCCTTCGGGGATACCGGATGGCGCCGGTACCGCTGAACGCCTCCCTTCGGGAAAGGTTGACCGGCTATGATATGGAATCCCTTCGCAGATATTTCCTTTCGATACAAAGGGATGCGCACAATTCGACGGACCTTTTGGAACGCGAAAGGCTGATCCGTGCGATCGAAATTGCCGAATTTTCCAGGGATCATCCGACGGCCGCGCTGCAGTCGATTCAGATTGAGCCGCTGGTGATCGGCATTTGCCTTGAACGGGAGGAGCTGCGCCGGAAGATCACGCTTCGCCTGCAAACCCGTCTGCAAGCCGGGATGATCGATGAGGTGAAGCACCTTCACGACCGCGGCGTCAACTGGGAAAGACTCGAATCCTTCGGCCTGGAGTACCGATACATCAGCCGTTACCTTCAGCATAAAATCTCACATGAAGAGATGTTTCAGATCTTGAACACCCGGATACGCCAGTTTGCGAAGCGCCAGGAAACCTGGTTTCGGGGGATGGGGAAAAAAGGCGTACCGATCCATTGGATGGACGGCCCCGATGAAGAGGCGGCCTTTCGGTTGATCATGGATTCCGAATGAACCTTTCTTCGAAAATGGGTCGTTACCTACGATGTTATGCCGTCCGGCAAAGTCGACCCATCCGAATGCGTTCCGAGGAAGGAATCGAAAGGGTTGTCGTGATCCCGGTCCTGGCAGAAAGTGCATCCCTCTTCAAAACCCTCGCCCATATTTCGGAAAACCGCCCGGATCTCCTCAGAAGTACCCTGATTCTGTGTGTCGTGAACAACCACCCGCCGCAGATGACAACGCCTGAAGCGTTCTGTGACAATCAAAAGACGCTATCGATGCTTTGGGATCTGCTCCACGGGGCCATGCCTCTGCTCCCCGTCGTAGAGGCGCGGTGCGACTTTGAAAGAATCATCCGCAGCGATCTACGGTTCGGCTTTGTCGATGCCTCATCTCCGGGCCTGGAAATTCCGGAACGGGATGGCGGTGTAGGAGCGGCAAGGAAGATCGGTATGGATGCCGCACTGACGCTTTTTGAAAGAGAGGGATTGCACCGGGGGGAGATTTTCTGTCTCGACGCCGATACACTGGTCGAACCCAACTATCTTGAAGCGCTCAGACGTCATTTCCATGATACGCGCGATCCGGCTGCCGTCGTAAAATACGCCCATCAAAAGCCTCTTGAATATCGGCTCCACACCGCAATCTGCCGTTATGAGATCTTTCTGCGAGCCTACGTGATTGGTCTTTCGTTCGCCGGTTCGCCCTATGCCTTTCATTCCATCGGGTCGACGATGGCCTGTACGGCACGGGCCTATGTGGACGTCCGCGGGATGAACCGGCGAAAGGCAGCGGAGGATTTCCATTTTCTCAACAAACTGGCAAAGATCGGCAGAATCGGCACTCTCAGCACCACAACCGTTCATCCTTCACCGCGGCTATCGACAAGAGTGCCTTTCGGGACCGGTCGGAGCATGGTACGGTTCATCAACGGGGAGACCGACGAATATCGACTCTATCATGCCGATATCTATACTATTCTCCGTGAATGGCTGGCCGAAATGGATGCAGATCCCTACAGGGATTCTGGACAAATCCTCGAGGCCGCATGTAAGATCCATCCCGGTCTGAAGGGTTATCTCGACCTTTCACGTTTCTCGATCGACTGGCCGTTCATTTGCAGAAACTGCCCGGATGCCGAGCATCTTCGGCATCAGTTCCATGTCTGGTTTGACGGCCTGAAGACGTTGAGACTGGTTCACCACCTCAGCCGCACCGCATTTGCCCCTGTCGGCATGTTGGAAGGTGTCAAGGCTCTTCTCCAGAAAACGGGGAGAAGGATCCCTATGATTGAAAATATCCCACAAGAATCAGCGGAGCCGGATCTGCCGTTTCGTATTTTAAGGGAGCTTAGGACCCATTTTCCCCACTCGTAAACTGTATCGAAATGCTCCGGACTTATCATGATCTCATCTCCACTCAATGACGGGCCCGCTTTTCATATGATGATCCCGATAGATGATTTCAGGCTCTCGCACGTCACAACCATCTTTCTTGACGCAACGAGGACTTTTGCATATAGTCTCAGTCCAATTTGCACATTTCCCCCTTCTTTATTTCAAAATAGAGAATCGGCAACGAGATGATGCGGGTAAATTTATTCATGGGAGGATCGATCGTGATTCAAAAAACGGGAAGGATTCTATTCATCATGGCAGCTTTTTCATTGATCTTCAGCGGCCTTGCCGGTTGCGGGGACAAAAAGGCCGAAACGGCCAAACCGGTTATGGCTCCGAGCCCGACTGAAATCGAGGAGACAAAAGCAGCCCCTTCAGGATCGGGGAAAGAGGAGGGCGAAGCTCCGAAAACCGGAGATCCGGCCGGTGTGGCCGTGGAAGTGGACGGGGTCAAAATGACCAATGCCCAGCTGGATGCCGATATAAAGAAAAGGATGGACGCGTTCAAAGACGAGATCTCCCCGGACAAACTTGAACAAGCCAGGGCTGAAATCCGTAAGAGTCTGGTGGATGACTTTGTTCTGCGTACGCTACTCTCCAAGGAAGTCAAAGCCAAAAATGTGACCGTCACCGACCGTGAAGTCGAGAAAATTCTGGATGGGATGAAGTCCCAAATGCCGCCCGGAATGACGTTGGATGATCTCGTCAAGATGAATAAAATCGATCTGGCAAAGATGAAGGGCGAGATCGCCCTCAACATCAAGATCAACAAGCTGGTCGAACAGGAGTTGGGGGGAAAGGGCAAGGTCGACGAAAAAGAGATAGGCGAATTTTATGAGAAGAACCTGGATAAGTTCAAAAAACCGGAAACGGTTCACGCGCGTCATATTCTCATATCCAAGAGTCCGGAAGATAATGAAAAATCATTGACGGACAAGAAGGCAAAGGCGGAAGATTTACGGGGAAAACTGCAGAAGGGTGCGGATTTTGCCGATCTGGCCGCAAAAAATTCCGATTGTCCGAGCAAAGAAAACGGCGGAGACCTGGGAACCTTCACCCGCGGACAGATGGTCAAGGCATTCGAAGACGCTGCCTTTTCCCAGGAGAAGAATTCCATCGGTCCGATCGTGGAGACCGACTTCGGTTTTCATATTGTCCAGGTCATCGATCATCAACCGCCAGCGACCCAGAAGCTGGATGAGGACGCCAAGAAAAAAATCAGAACCTATCTTGAAAGCCAGAAACGACAGGCCGCTTTCGATCAAATCGTCAAAAGGCTGAAGACAGTGGCCAATATCGTGATCTACGGAAAGTAGGCGGGGCAAATGAGGCGCCGAAAGACCGGCAAAATCCATGATCATCTCTGGTATCTCGGCCGAGAAGAGTCGGGCGTATACCTGCTGGAGGGAAACACTTCGTCCCTAATCATCAGCGGGGGGATGAGCTACCTGGCGCAGACAGTCGAGGCTCAGTTGAACGCATTCGGAATCGATGAAACAAGGATCGGGAAACTGCTGATACTCCATACGCATTTCGATCACGTCGGGTTGGTGCCCTTCTTCAGGCACCGTTGTCAGCGTCTTGAAATAATCGCTTCGGAGAAAGGGTGGAAAATCCTTCAGATGCCGAAGGCGATCGATACCATCAACACATTCAGCCGCATGGTCGCTGAGAGAATGGGAATGAAATATTGCCTGGCCGGTCAAGATCTGGAATGGCATAACAACCTCTCCGGGATTACGGTATCAGAAGGAGATATGATCGATCTCGGAGGGATCACACTCCGGGTCATCGAAACCCCTGGACACTCCTCCTGTTCCATTTCTGCATATTGCCCGGAAATCCAAGCGCTGTTCCCCTCGGATGGAGGAGGCATCCCATATGCGGATAGGATCGTAGCGTCGGGAAATTCGAATTATACGCACTATCAAAACAGCCTCAAGAAACTCCAATCACTCGATGTCAAGATCCTCTGTGCCGATCATTACGGTTATGTCACTGGAACAGATGCGGTAAACTACATCACCGGAAGCATCGCTGAGGCTGCAGATATGAGGTCGCAAATTGAAACGATATACTTCCGGACGAATTCCATGGAAGAAACCGTGAAGGAAATCATAGAAGGGATCTATTCCAATTATCCGGATTTTTTGCTGCCGCCGGAGATTTACACCGGCGTGTGTCGTCAGATGGTTCGTCACATTGTCGGGGCAATGGCAAATCAGAATTGACCGGCGCACACCATTGTCTTTATGTTTTTAATTTCAGGTACGATTGTGCCCGAATGGACCGGTCAACTGAATGACCTTTCGAGGGATCCTTGCCTGCCATGCTAAATCGAATCAGGAGGTCCATCGAGACACACTCCATGCTGAACCGCGGAGATCATCTGGTCGTTGCCGTCTCCGGGGGTCCGGATTCGGTGGCTCTCCTTCATATCCTGATGTGCTTGCGAGACGAATATCGACTGCGCCTGACAGCGGCTCATCTGAATCATGGCCTCCGGAAAGACGAAGCGGATCGGGAAGAGTCTTTTGTTCATCGTCTGTGCGCCGATATCGGGATTGCCTGTGTTAGCCGGAGGGCGGATATCCTTGAACTCAAGAGGGGGAAAAGCCGCTCACTGGAGGAGATCGGTCGAGAGGAACGGTACCGTTTTTTTCAAGAAACAGCCTCGCAATGCGGAGCCGTGAAGATCGCCATCGGGCATCACCGAGACGATCAGGCGGAAACCCTCCTTCTCCATTTGCTGCGTGGCAGCGGAATGGAGGGCCTCCGGGGAATCCTTCCGGTTCGCGATGGCCGGATCATCCGCCCGTTGCTGGGTGTGGGAAGATCTGAAATACTCGAGTACCTCCGGCGCGGCGGAATTTCGTATGTGACGGACAGTTCCAACAGGAGCACCCTGTTTCTCCGGAATCGAATACGAAACGAACTGATCCCCGAAGTGGCATCGCGTTACAATCCCCGATTGGTCGAAACCCTTTGCCGAACGGCCGAGATCATCCGTCGTGAAAACGATTATCTGAGTAAGGTCGTCCGGAGGATCCTCAACGGGTGGCAGATCGTCCCGGGATCACCCGACATCAACCTTCCCGTTACGGATTTCCAATCCCTTCATGAAGCCATTCAGGGTCGTATCGTAAAATTTCTGTTGGAGAGCGTTTCATCCGCGCAAAAAGGCATCGCCTACCGTCATGTCGAATCGGTTCTGTCCCTGGCCCGTCGGACAGACTGTCGATATCTCTTCCTGGATATGCCCTTTGGGGTCATCGTTGAGCGTGGGCGAGATATCCTCCGGATACGAAAAAATAGAAAACAAAGCGCTGCGGGAAGAGGTCCGGAGAAAAAGGCGGAGATTCGATTTGAATACAGGGCGGACATTCCCGCAACAGTTCATTTGAAAGAGATCGGCTGGATTGTACGTTTGGATTGGAGTGAAAAGCCCACGTTGGAGGAGATGAGCGATCGGCCGGAAACCGCCTACATGGATTATGATCGTTTGGCCCTTCCCCTGACCCTCAGAAGCTTTCGACCGGGTGACCGGATTCACCCGCTTGGCGCGGACGGAACGAAGAAATTGAAGGAATATTTCATCGATCGTAAAATTCCGGCGCCGCAACGCGGCGAAATCCCGCTTCTGGTCGATGCGGTTTCTATCGTATGGATCGGCGGGGAAAGGATCAGTGAACGGGTCCGGGTGACCGAAAGAACGAGGCGCGTATTGAAGGCCGAAGTCCTATCATCCTCAAACCTCCCGGCTGATCCGTCGGTATAAAGTCGTGAGAAAGCATTTGAAATATAAGAACCGATATTATAAGAGAAAAACGCAAGTTCCGGGCGGTCTGTTCGAAATGGATCGTCCATTTCGCCGTTCCGGTTGATAAGGAGAAAATCCATTGAACCCTCTGCAGAAAAATATCGCATTGTGGCTTGTGATCAGCCTCGTATTCGTGATGATCTACCATCTTTTCAATCAACCCAAAAGTGCACAGACGGAGATCATCTACAGTGATTTCTTGAGCAATGTGGACAAAGGCCAGGTTGCGGAGGTAACCATTCAGGGGGAAAGCATCTCCGGACGGCTGACCAACGGGACTTTTTTCAAGACCTACGCACCCAAGGATGCCGGTGCAATCGCCCTCCTCAAGGAAAAAGGGGTGAGGATCTCCGCAAAGCCGGCAGACGACTCCCCTTGGTATATGACCCTTCTGGTTTCCTGGCTTCCGATGCTTCTGCTCATCGGGGTATGGATTTTCTTCATGAGGCAAATGCAGGGTGGAGGAGGCAAGGCAATGGCTTTCGGGAAAAGCCGTGCCCGCCTGGTGACGGACAAATCGAAAAAAGTGACATTCGCCGATGTGGCCGGTGTTGAGGAAGCAAAGGCTGAGCTCCAAGAGGTGATCGACTTTTTGCGAGACCCGAAAAAATATACCCGTTTGGGGGGGCGGATCCCAAAAGGTCTTCTGCTGGTGGGACAACCCGGCACCGGGAAGACCCTGCTAGCACGGGCGATCGCCGGTGAGGCCGATGTGCCCTTTCTCAGCATCAGCGGGTCCGACTTCGTCGAGATGTTTGTCGGCGTCGGTGCATCCAGGGTCCGAGACCTCTTTACCCAGGGGAAAAAGAATGCCCCTTGCATCATCTTTATCGATGAGATCGATGCGGTGGGAAGACATCGCGGCGCGGGTCTAGGGGGTGGTCATGACGAAAGGGAGCAAACCCTGAACCAACTCCTTGTGGAAATGGACGGTTTTGAATCGAACGAAGGGGTGATCCTTGTCTCGGCGACCAACCGGCCCGACGTTCTCGATCCGGCCCTGCTCCGTCCCGGACGCTTCGACCGGCAGGTCGTTGTTCCGCTTCCGGATGTCAAGGGACGGGAAAAAATCCTGGAGGTCCATGCAAGGAAAACCCCTCTCGCAACAGACGTGGATTTCAGCGTGATCGCTCGCGGGACACCCGGCTTTTCCGGCGCCGATATCGAAAACCTGGTCAACGAGTCGGTGTTGTATGCCGCCCGCTTCAACAAGGAAAAGGTGACGATGAGCGATTTCGAGTATGCCAAAGACAAGGTGATGATGGGCACCGAGCGCAAGAGCATGGTCATCAGCGATACGGAAAAGAGAAACACGGCTTATCACGAGACGGGCCATGCGCTCGTCGCCAGAATGCTTCCGGGAACGGATCCGATCCACAAGGTGACCATCATTCCCCGCGGGCTGGCGCTCGGCCTCACACAGCAATTGCCGGTTGACGAAAAGCACTCCTATCCGAGGGAGTACCTTCTGAACAACATCATGATCCTGCTGGGCGGACGAGCTGCGGAGGAATTGGTCTTGAAGGATTTCACCACCGGCGCCGGCAACGACATCGAGCGAGCCACGGCTCTCGCCCGCAAGATGGTTTGTGAGTGGGGAATGAGTGATGAGATGGGTCCTTTGAGCTACGGAAAAAAGGAAGAGCAGATCTTCCTGGGACGTGAATTTGCCACCCATAAGGATTACAGCGAGGAAACGGCAAAAAAGATCGATACCGAAGTATCCCGCATCGTCACAACCGCTTACGAAAACGCGAAGAAGATCTTGTCGGACCATATGGATCTCTTGAATCGAATTGCAGCGGAGCTGCTGGAAAAAGAGGTCCTGAACGGCGCTGAATTGGACGAGATGATCGGGATGGCTCGGCCGAAGGAAGTGGCAAATCCGGAACCGTAGTCAAACAACCGAAACTGCACAAGGCCTTTAACATTCCATCTTCAAAAATCCTTGATCCGGCGGTCCGTTTGAATATGGATGACATTCGAATCCGGTATTTACATGTGGGCTCTGAGGAAGAGGCGCTGGATGCGCTGAAAAGCGTCAAGGTGGAGCCTTATGGCATTCAGGCAATGCTCCCCAAGATGTTTCACTTGAACATCATTCTGGAGGGGCTGGAATGTGGAGCGGCCAACATCATCAAGCAGGAGATGCTTTCTTTGGGGGGAGATGCGGCTGTCGCGCAGGGAACCATTGCCTGCAGCATCCCGCAGACGGATGTGATCCTGATGGGAACGCATAAGCAGTTGCTGAAATTTGCGGATAAAATTTCGGTACAGCCGTTCGGATTGAGACAGGTTTCTGAAAAAATCAGAAATATCCTGGGGGACGTTTTTGCAGTGTCATTCCCGTTTCAGACATCCCGTAGAGAAATCTTGCTTGGGGAACGCACGCTGGTCATGGGGATCCTCAACGTGACGCCGGATTCCTTTTCGGATGGCGGCCGGTTTCCCTTTTTGGATCAGGCCGTGGAAGAGGGCGTCCGTATGGCGGAAGAGGGGGCCGATATCATCGACATCGGCGGCGAGTCCACCCGTCCCGGATCGGATCCTGTTCCTCTGGAGGAGGAGCTGCGGCGCGTGATTCCCGTCATTCGATCTCTTGCGTCCCGAATCAATCTCCCGCTTTCGATTGATACGATGAAGGCGGACGTAGCCCAAATGGCGCTGGAGGAGGGTGCGGAGATTGTAAACGATGTTACTTCAATGGGCTTTGACATCCGGATGGCCCCTGTCGTGGCCGATGCCGGGGCGGCGATCATACTCATGCACATGAGGGGAACGCCGAAATCCATGCAGGATGGAAACCTTGCGTACTGTTCCCTTCGCGGTGAGATCATCGGATTCCTGCAAAAGAGAATCGATCACGCGGTAAATCAGGGAATCAACACCGAGCGGATCATGATCGACCCGGGGCTTGGTTTCGGCAAAACCGCCGAAGATAATAGGCGTCTTATCAAGCACCTTCGGGAATTCAAGTGTTTGCAAAGACCGATTGTGGTTGGTCCTTCTCGCAAGGGTTTTATTGGGAGGATCACGGGCGGAATTCCGGCGGATCGGAGTGAGGGGACCGCAGCGGTGGTCACGGCAGCGATCCTTCACGGGGCGCAGGTCGTGAGGGTCCATGATGTTGCGATGATGAAAAAGGTGGCCTCCATGGCGGATTCCGTCCTGCGGGCCTGAAGGGACATCGGACCGGTAGTCGATGATGGTTTTGATATCACGAAGTCCGGAGGAAACCTTCCGCATAGGCAAGGCCCTTGCGGAAGACCTTGAAGCGGGAGACGTCGTTGCGCTGACCGGCGAGCTGGGAACCGGCAAAACATGCCTGACGCAGGGTATCGCGAGCGGGCTTGGTGTTTCGGATCATTACGCCGTCACATCCCCGACTTTTACGCTGATCAACGAATATCCGGGGAAACGCCTGAACCTTTACCATCTGGATGTTTACCGTCTGGCGGGAAGCGCGGAGCTTGCCGAAATGGGATGGGACGAGTATCTGTATGGGGATGGGGTCGTCGTGGTTGAATGGGCGGAAAAGGTGTTGGAGGCTCTTCCGCATAACTCTTTGTTAATTGTGATGACTTATCTCGATGAGAACGAAAGACGGATCGAAATATCCGACCGCAAGAACCGAATCGGTTCTTGCGAGAACCTGCTGAAACGAGGAGGATTGTAACAGATGGCTCTTGTGGTCCAGAAGTACGGCGGAACCTCCGTAGCGGATATCGATAGGATTGAAAATGTGGCGAAGAGGGTGATCCGGGCGAAGAAGGAGGGAAATGATCTAGTCGTTGTGTTGTCGGCCATGGCGGGCGAGACGGACCGATTGATACAGCTTGCTCAAAAAGCGGCGGATGAACCCGAACCCCGGGAGTACGATTCCCTGATATCAACGGGCGAGCAGGTGACGGTAAGCCTCCTTGCTATCATCTTGAGCCGTATGGGGCATCCGGCGAAATCTTTTCTGGGGTTTCAGGCTCGGATATTGACGGATCAGGCATTCAGTAAGGCCCGCATCATGAACATCGATACAGAATCGATTCGTGACAGTTTGAAGAAGGGAATGATAGCTGTAGTTGCCGGGTTTCAGGGTATTGATCAGGGAAACAACATCACCACCCTTGGACGGGGAGGGTCCGACACCAGCGCCGTTGCCCTTGCAGCAGCGCTGAAGGCAGACGCCTGCCATATCTATACAGATGTGGACGGTGTTTACACAACCGATCCGAACATCTGCAGCAATGCGCGGAGACTGGATCGAATTACCTATGATGAAATGCTGGAAATGGCCCGGGCCGGGGCAAAGGTTCTTCAGTCCCGTTCGGTGGAACTTGCCAAAAAATTCAATGTACCGATCGTTGTAAAATCCTCCTTCAAGGATGAAGGGGGAACCTTGGTCAGCAGGGAGGATAAGGATATGGAGAAGGAAGTTGTGGCTGGCGTTACCTACGATCGTGATCAGGCGAAAATCACGGTCGTTCATGTCCCGGACAGTCCGGGCGTTGCGGCTCGCCTGTTTATGCCCCTTTCGGAACACAACATCATCGTCGACATGATCATCCAGAATGCGAGCATCCAGGGGTATACGGATCTCACCTTTACAGTTTCACGGAAGGATATCCGGGAAGCCACGCGCATCATTTCCGATGTCGTGAAAGAAGTCGGCGCGGAAAAATTGGAGGTCGACGACAATGTGGCAAAAGTGTCCATCGTTGGTGTCGGCATGATCAGCCATTCCGGGGTAGCAGCACGGATGTTTGAAACACTTGCCCGTGAGGGGATCAATATTATGATGATCAGCACCTCCGAAATCAAAGTTTCCTGTGTGGTGGAGGAGAAGTATACCGAGCTTGCCGTTAGGGTGCTTCATGACGCTTTCCATCCGGAAAAGGAACCCTGAATGTTGATCTCCGAAACACAGAGATGGGGCGCGCTTGCGCTCTTAGTGGCGTCTTTGGTCATTTACGCTGCATCGTTGAACCACACACGCCAGCGCGTACGGGAGCCATACCTGCCCTGGGGGGATGATGGACCAGGACTGATGGCCGTTGAGATTGCGGCAGATCGGGCAAGAAGCGGGATATATTTTGTGCCGGACGGGGCGACCGTCGACATGGTATGGCAAATGGCCGAATTTCCTGGAAACAGCGACCTTGATAAGATCAATGGTATTCGGCTTTTCCCCGGATCTCGTCTATCGGTTACCCCACAGGGGAAGGTTCAGATTGGACAGATGGCCGCGGCCAAAAAACTGGCATTGGGCTTGCCGCTCGATCTCAATATCGCTTCGGAACGGGATCTTGCCCTGATCCCCGGCATAGGCGATAAAATCGCAAGTCAGATTGTTTTGCTGCGCAATCAAAAGGGAGTCTTCCAGGATCTGTCGGACCTCAAAGCTGTTCCAGGAATCAAGGAGAAAAAACTGGAAGGTCTTAAAGGTTATCTGATGGTTAGGCGTTCATTGGGAAAGATTTGAAATCTGTCTCCATCGCTCAGGGAACGCCGTTCTTCTTGCTGTATCCGTCGAAATAATTCAGCACCCGTCTTACATAGGTCTGCGTTTCAGGATAGGGAGGGATGCGGTTATTATGCCGGATCACTGCATTTTCACCAGCATTGTAGGCAGCCAGAACCAGAGGGAGGTTGTTGTTGAAAAGATTCATCAGGTAACGGATGTATCGAACGCCGCCGTCGATATTGTTCTCAGGGTGAAAAGTGTCCTTGACCTGAAGAGTCGCTGCCGTAGAGGGCATGAGCTGCATCAAACCCTTTGCTCCGACGGGTGAAACGGCCCGATGGTTGAAGTTTGATTCCGCTTTAATGACCGCCTTGACCAAGGCGGAATCAACGCCATATTTTTCTGCTGCACTGGAAATCATATGATCGTAAGGGGAAATGTCGCCCTTCAATTGAATAATCACACGCTTTTCCCTCAGAATTAACACGTAGGGAACCTCGGGGTCTGTAGGTACGTTGGTCAAATGGATGACCCCTTCCGCATCGGTGTATTTATAGATGTCTGCCCGGCATGGCATGGCCAATAGAAAGAAAATCGTCATCACAAGAGAAATGAGCAGGCTGGGTTTATGCGTCATTTTTTCTATGGTCTCCCGTTGTTTTCCCTACGGATTTGTTTCACTTATAACGATAGGCGCCTTCAAAATCAAGTCTTTTAATGTCCTTGACACAGCATTAGATTTGATGGTAGAAAACCGCCCCATAAGATTCTTGTCGGGGCGTGGCGCAGTCTGGTAGCGTATCTGAATGGGGTTCAGAGGGCCGGTGGTTCAAATCCACTCGCCCCGACCAATAAAAAAACAAACCGCCGAAGAGGCGGTTTTTTAATATTTTTCAAATGTTGACAATTGGCTATTCAATGTTTATACAAATCAGAAGCATACCATGCGAGAGTGGCGGAATTGGTAGACGCACTGGATTTAGGATCCAGCCCGCCTGAGCGGATAGGGGTTCAACTCCCCTCTCTCGCACCAATCTGTTGCTCATCCGGTAAATAAATTCGACAGAAGGAGCGTAGGGCCTTGAATGACATCAGTGTCGCAGTACAAATTGAAGATATCAGCACCGTAAAGAAAAAATTGTCTTTTGACATCCCGTGGGCAAATGTCAAAAACGAGTTGGATGCCGTGTACCGCAAGGTCGGTAAAAAGGCCAGGATCAAGGGGTTCAGACCAGGCAGAATTCCACGAAACATCCTCGAAAAGCATTACCGGGAAGAGGCCGAGGAAGAGACGGTTTCCAATCTTGTGAACCGATACTACTGGGAGACGCTGCAGGAAAAAGAGATTGCCGCGGTTGTGCAACCGCAGATCGAACAGAAGGGAATCGAAGCAGACAAGAATTTCACCTTTTCGGCAACCATCGAGGTTGAGCCGGTCATAGACCCCGTCGACTACCTCGGTCTGGATCTTGAAAAAGAAGAGCCGGTGGTGACCGATGATGACCTTGAAAAGAGAATGAACGAAATGCGTCAAATGTTTGCCACAATGGAAGAGCTCCATGAAGAGCGGGGGGTCATCGAGGGGGATTTTGTCACGCTTGATTTTGCAGGCGCTCTTGCGGGAGAACGTCTCAAGGAACTCCGGTCCGAAGATTATTTGCTGGAAATCGGTTCTAAAACATTTGTTCCCGGGTTCGAGGAACAACTGATCGGTCTGAAGCAAGGTGAGAGGAAAACCATAGTCGTCAAGTTTCCGGATAAATATCCAACGGCTCACCTTTCGGGAAAGGAAGTCGAATTTGAAGTCCATGTGAAGGCAATTCGGATCAAGAAGCTTCCCGAGATCGATGAAAAGTTCATCAAAAATTTTGAGCATTACGAATCCCTGGAAGACTTGAAATCGGATGTCCGGAAGAATCTCGAAGAGGAAAAGAAACGAAAAATAGCCGCTGCAACTGAAAGACGGATCGGCGAGCGGCTTCTTGAAAAAAACACCTTCGAGGTTCCAGAATCTTTCGTCGAACGGCAGATATACTACATGATGGTGGACATGCAGCGACGAATGGTTTCCGGCGGCATGGATCCGAAAAAAGCGGCTGAGTTCAGTTTCAAGCTTCATGATCAATTCCGGGAGGAAGCGACCAAGATCGTTAAAACAGCTCTTCTCCTCAAGGGAATTGCCCGTAAAGAGGGGCTGCTTGCGGCAGACGACGAGGTGGAAAACGAGATCCGGGAAATGGCCGTAAAGAGGGCCCAGGATTATGAAGCATTAAAAAAATCATTGGAAAAAGACGATTTGATTGAAAACATTCGCAGTGAGATCCTGAACCGAAAAACCTACGAGTTTCTCGAGACAAGGGCGAACGTCACCCGGATCGAAAAAGGAACGAAAGAGATGTCGGAGGCGTCAAAATGAGTTTGATACCGATGGTTGTCGAACAGGATGGTCGTGGGGAGAGAGCGTTCGACATCTATTCCAGGCTGCTCAGGGATCGCATCATTTTTCTCGGTGCCTCAATCGATGATGAAGTTGCAAATCTCGTCATCGCGCAAATGCTTTATCTGGAATCGGAGGACCCGGACAAGGAGATCTTTTTTTACCTGAATACCCCCGGGGGCCATGTCAGTTCGGGAATGGCCATTTACGATACCATGCAGTACATCAAACCTGCCGTCAATACCGTCTGCATGGGACAGGCGGCAAGCATGGGTGCACTTCTTCTGGCAGCCGGAGAGAAGGGAAAACGTTTCGCTCTGCCCCATTCGCGTATTTTGATTCACCAGCCTCTGGGAGGTTTCCAGGGCCAGGCCACGGATATCAATATTCAGGCAAGGGAGATCCTCCGATTGAAGGATGAACTCAATCAGATTCTGGCACAGATCACCGGACAAACCCTGGATAAGATCACGGCCGATACCGAGAGGGATTATTACATGACGGGAGAACAGGCCAAGCAGTATGGGATTGTCGATGAGATTATCGTCAAGCGGGTTTAAATACAATTCAAAAGAGGATATGTTCAGATGGTAAGGAAAGGGAAAGAAACAAATGCCGGAAGGGGATCGCTTTTCTGTTCCTTTTGCGGAAAGAGTCAAAATGAAGTCATGAAACTTGTAGCGGGTCCCACCGCCTATATCTGCGATGAATGTATTGAGCTCTGCAGGTGCATCGTAGCTGAGGAGAGTGAAAAACAGGGACCAGAAGAAAATAGCAAAGGGGTCCCGGAACCGAAGAATATCGCGAAATTCCTTGATCAGTATGTCATCGGACAGGAAAGATCGAAGAAGGTTCTTTCCGTCGCGGTTTACAACCACTACCGTCGTGTGTTTTCACGCCGTGATTTGGATGGAGTCGATATCCATAAAAGCAACATCTTGCTGATTGGACCGACCGGATCCGGAAAGACCTTGCTGGCCAAAACTCTTGCGCGGATATTAAATGTTCCCTTTACGATTGCAGATGCCACCACATTGACCGAAGCAGGTTATGTGGGGGAGGACGTTGAAAATATTATACTCAGCCTGCTGCAGAATGCAGATTACGACGTCGAAAAGGCCTCCAAGGGGATTGTGTACATTGATGAGATCGACAAGATCGCAAAAAAATCAGGAAATCCGTCGATTACACGGGATGTGTCGGGGGAGGGGGTCCAGCAGGCACTCTTGAAGATTATTGAAGGAACGATCGCCAATATACCACCCAAGGGAGGAAGGAAGCACCCCCAGCAGGAATTTATCCAGGTCGATACAACCAATATTCTGTTTATCTGCGGCGGGGCGTTCAACGATCTGGACGGGATCATCGCCCGAAGGACCGGCTTCAACGCACTGGGGTTTGGGGCTGAAATCCGCAGCAAGAAGAACAAGAAGGCGGATCAATTGCTCCAGGAGGTGCATCCCGAAGACCTTCTGAAATACGGCTTGATTCCGGAGTTTATCGGCCGGCTTCCCATTATTGTATCCTTGAACGAACTGTCGCAGGATGACCTTGTTCGAATCTTGGTGGAGCCCAAAGATGCCATCGTCAAACAGTATCAGAAACTGTTCGAACTCGAAGGGGTCAAATTGAAGTTTACGGATGGTGCACTGAGGACCATTGCCGCACTGTCCATCGAGCGGAAATCGGGTGCAAGAGGTCTGCGGTCCATTCTGGAAAACACAATGCTCGACATCATGTATGAACTGCCCTCTACGCCCGACGTCAAAGAATGCGTGATCAGTGAAGAAGTCGTGATGAGCAAGGAAAAACCGATTCTTCTGTTTGAAAAAAAGTCGGAAACAGCATGATTTCCGTAGAAAAGGGAAACAATAATGATGTTTGATCATGAAAATAAGGGGGAAGCGAGTTCGGTTGCGATGGAGATTCCCCTGCTGCCCCTCAGGGATGTGGTCGTTTTCCCGCACATGATTGTTCCTCTTTTTGTGGGCAGGGAGAGATCGATAGCCGCATTGGAGTCCGCCATGAAGGATGAAAAAGAGATCTTCATGGTTGCTCAGAAAAACGCACAGAAGGATGATCCGGGCGAGGATGAGATCTATCGCGTCGGGACGATCGGAATCATCATTCAATTGTTGCGCCTTCCGGACGGCACCGTCAAGGTTTTGGTGGAGGGGAAAAAAAGAGGTATTATCCGCGAATACCTCCCCTCCGAAGAGTATTTTTTGGTCCGTGCCGACGAACTCGAAGAAATCAGGAATACCGAAGATGTCAAAATCGAAGCTCTTATGAGGAGCATCCGGGAATCTTTTGAAACCTATGCCAAGATGACCAAAAAAGTGCATCTGGAGATGGTCGGGACCATCTCCTCGATTGAAGATCCTTCAAAGCTTGCCGATGTCGTTATTTCGCAAATCAGCGCCAAACTGGAAGACAAGCAGAAAATTCTCGAAATATGCGATATTCCGGAAAGGATGGAAACCATCTACGAACTGATGCTCTCGGAGATCGAGATCCTGCATGTGGAGGAAAAGATCAAAAGGCGCGTCAAGAAGCAGATGGAAAAGACACAGAAGGACTACTATCTCAACGAGCAGATGCGGGCGATCCAGAAGGAGATGGGAGACAAGGATGATCTCAAGAACGAAATCGTCGAGCTTGAAAAGCGCTTAAAACAAAAAAAGTTGTCCGAGGAGGCCCATCGGAAAGTCAAGCAAGAGATCAAGAAGATGCAAATGATGGCGCCGATGTCCGCAGAGGCAACGGTTGTCAGAAACTACATTGACTGGCTGCTGGATATGCCGTGGTCCGAAAAAACGCAAAATCACCACACGCTGAAGGAATCGGAAGCCATACTCGAAGAGGATCATTATGGGCTCAAACAGGTAAAGGAGAGGATCATCGAATACCTTGCTGTTCAGACGCTTGTGAACAAGAACAAAGGACCGATCCTTTGCCTTGTGGGCCCGCCCGGTGTCGGGAAGACGTCTATTGCAAAATCCGTCGCCCGCGCAACGAATCGGAAATTTGTGCGACTGTCGCTCGGCGGTGTCCGTGATGAAGCGGAAATCCGGGGTCATCGGCGGACCTATATCGGAGCCATGCCTGGGAAAATCATCCAATTGCTCAAAAAAGCCGGTACGAACAACCCTGTGTTCTGCCTGGACGAGGTGGACAAGCTGAGCTCCGATTTCCGGGGAGATCCCTCGTCCGCACTGTTGGAGGTACTCGACCCGGAACAAAACAATGCTTTCAACGATAATTATCTTGAGGTTGACTATGACCTCTCCGACATCATGTTCATCACAACGGCCAACGTCCTGCAGACCATTCCGCCGCCGCTTCAGGATCGGATGGAAGTGATCCGCCTGGCCGGTTACACGGAACCGGAGAAACTGAATATCGCAAAGCGTTTCCTGATTCGAAAGGAAATGGAGGCGAATGGACTGAAACAGGAGAGCGTCCTTTATACAGACGGGGCGCTGCTGACGATCATTCGTCAATATACCCGAGAGGCCGGTGTTCGGAATCTGGAACGCGAGATTGCCTCAATCTGTCGGAAGGTCGCCCGTAAAATCGTCACGGACGGCGGTAAAGGTCGGATCCGGATTTCTTCCAAGTCGGTCCAGAGTTACCTGAGCGTTCCGAAATTCCGCCACGGGGAGACGGAGGGACGTGATGAAATCGGCCTTACGATCGGCCTTGCATGGACGGAAGTGGGCGGAGAACTTCTCGTCATCGAGGTCTCGATCATGCAAGGGACGGGAAAGATGACCCTGACCGGCAAGTTGGGAGACGTCATGCAGGAATCGGCGCAGGCGGCGTTGACATACGTTCGCGCCAGGGCAGGTCAATTCGGACTGTCGGAAAGTTTCTACAAGGAGACGGATATTCATGTCCATGTGCCTGAAGGGGCGATTCCAAAGGATGGGCCTTCCGCCGGCATTGCGATTGCAACCTCAATTGCCTCCGCCTTTATCCGAAAAAAAGTCAGGGGGGATCTTGCGATGACAGGCGAGATCACTCTCAGGGGCCGGGTGCTGCCGATCGGCGGACTGAAGGAGAAATTGCTTGCAGCCCACCGGGGAAACATCCGCACCGTGATTATTCCCAAAGACAACGAGAAGGATCTGACGGATGTCCCGTCCAATGTCTTGAAACACATGCAAATCATCCTGGTGGAGCACGTCGACGAGGTCCTGAAGCATGCGTTGATTTCCGAGCAAGAATCAGAGTCGGAAAAAACTCCGGATGGGAAGGAGACGCAATTTGTGGGTCCCGTTGTTGGAGAAAATTCATTTCCCCCGCTGGCCATCCCTCAGGAAAGGCAGAGGCGAAGCGTATTTAATTCTTGACAATCCGGGGAATCGTTGATAAACGCTTTTCGAAATTCTGGTGATCCGGGCGGGTAGCTCAGTTGGGAGAGCGCCACGCTTACACCGTGGATGTCACAGGTTCAAGTCCTGTTCCGCCTACCAAGGAAACAGTGAAATCCTTGACAGTTTCCCCGATCCGAATCAAGGAAAGCGGCAGGCTCGGGCTTTAAAAGGCAAGGGGTTTCTGGATACGGGGTCGTAGTTAAGCTGGTTATAACGCCGGCCTGTCACGCCGGAGGCCGTGGGTTCAAGTCCCATCGACCCCGCCAAATAAAAACAAGGGCTTAGGAAGGTTTTCCGGCCCTTGTTTTTTTATCTCAAAAATGATTTCCAACCCGGTTTCCAACCCCTCAGGAATAAAAAAGGCGGATGCTTTCTCACCCACCCCCCCTCGATCGCCTCGCCTGACGCATCCTGGAGAGGAATTCCGGCGTTGCCGATGATACGCGGAGGAGTTAATCCGGTGGGATATTATGGAAAGTGAACCAATCACGATAGGGTTAGGGTAGAGAGAAAGGGATCGCCCGCCGCGGGCATTATAACAGCGGACGACCCCTTCGCCGGTGAGGATGTCCCGGCTTTACTCTGTGCCGCTCAATATGCGTTTTTCTACATCAGCAATAGCCGCTTGAATTGCCGCCCGCGCTGTCAAGTGTGCGTCAAGGGCGCTCCGGTCGTGATACACTTTCCGCCGCCCCAGGTCTGCTCCGGTCGTGATGATTCCCGGCGGATTGTCCATATTATCCAACAACTTTTCCCGAAGCTCGGCCAGCTCGTCCAACAGCGCTCCGGGTGCGTTCTTGTAAAGGACGTCTTGCAGCGCCATACTCCGCCGCTCCACCTGGTAGAGCTCGTTATGATAGTCGCGGAATGCTTTTCCGGCCCGTTGCTCTGCAACCCTTAGTGCGTCTTTTGCCTCAGCAACCCCCCTTTGCGCCTCTTTCAGCGCCGCTTCAAGCTCCGCCTGCCGCGCCGGTATCCCCGCTTTAAGCTCTTTTAATTCCGCCGCTGCCTCAAGCCAGGCCGATTCCGCCCGTTCGGATGCCTCGACTTCGTCTAACAGGGCCCGCCCCGTCCGGCTCTTTTGTAGTCTGTCAAGTAAACTGTTCATTTTCTCTCCTTTCAATTTACCCCCCCCGGCAATGTTCAAAATTAATTTGGGACGATATTTTGTATGTGATGACACGCCCGGTCATTTTCTACCCGATCCCGATGATTGGACCGATCCCCCCTTGCGCCGCGCCATGCGTGCCGACAGTTTTTCATATTCAAGTTCGGCCTCCAACCACGCCAGCTTTTTCCGAAGCGCTGTGATACGCGGACGCCGAAGTTCATCCGCCTTCGTATCCCTTTGCCTCGCTTCCAGCTTCTTGAGCCATGCCCGGTATGAGATCGCCGCCGGGGACCGATCGTCCGCTGCCGGTCCACCGGTCCGTGCTTTTGTTCTCGTCCGCCCATCTTGAATCGCTATTGCTTTTTCCATTTCATTTCCTCCTTTTTTTATGGGTTATTTCCGCCAGTAAGCAGACACAAGACGGGTCCGCACTGGAAAAACCGAATCTCCACGGGGAACTTAACGCCGCCAGCCGCAAATTTTCCTGATCAATGAATCGTTGTTTGTACTCGATAGACGCCGCTGGCCCCGGTGGCCGTAGTACCTTTCTCATAATTTACCTCGGTTCTGGCCGATCTGTCCCCCAGCTGGCCACAAATCGACTTCGTCTAACTTCAGCGCCTTAATCCCGGCGTAAAATCCACTCCGCGCGTCCCTTAGGACAGCCGCCGCCGGGTTCGCCTTTGTTCCGCCCCTGTCGCCTTGGACGGTCAAGCCGTCGCGGGCTAACAGCTCTTCCGCCTCACGCATAAGGTTGAATGCGCCGATCGCCGCGTTGAGGATTGCCAAATCCGCAGGCCCCTCAATTCCAAATTCTTGGATAATCGAATCTTTCAATTTTTGAGCTTCATCCGAAAGTCTCATGTTTCACCTCCTTGGCAAGCAAGTAAAAAATCACTCGCATTAAATCGGTAGGGCACGCACGGTGAATCGGCCCCCGGTGCCCGGGATTCGCATACCCCCGAGGGTATCACTCACCACCCCACCGCCCCGAGCACACGACCCAGCACGAACCCCAGCACCAGGCATGCCACGATCAACAGCGCATCTGCTACCAGCCACTGTTTCATCATCATCAATCCCCTTTCCGTGTTGTTCTTTCAATCCTTGGAATATCTGATCCGTCAAACGTCCGACCGGCGAAAATCCCGTGCTCTCGGTACCTGGCAAGCTGATAGTGATCCCGTGAACCATTCGGATGTTTGCTCGCTTAAGCCCTGTCATTGCCTCCGTCCTCCATCCGCTCAATAGTGGGTGTGCATGTACAATCCGCCATGCTGTGGCTCACGAGTGCTGGGCACCCTGGATCATGCTTCACCTTAAGGTTGATCATCGATCCGGGTTTGATTTCACCCACTGCCTCGAGCATTGTATCTATCTTGTCCGTGAAGGTGTCCATGTTTCATTCCTGACAGGGGTTTATCGTTTAGCGTTTAGGGGGGTTACACCCCCCCCGCTAAACTAAACGGCGGTTTAGAACCGTTTAGTTACCCCTAAACACTTAACTGTTTGATATGTTATGTTTATTTCCATCCCGTTTAGCCCGTTTAGTCGCTGCTAAACGATACCGTTTAGCAAGCCGTTTAGTCGCTCGTTTAGTGCTTTTTGCCCCCTCCATCGGCCCTCAAAACCCCTGTCTTTATGGCTTCGGATTTGATTTGACTGATACGGCCTTTGGAGATTCCCAGCGCCGCCGCAATGTCTTTGTAGTCCATCCCCTGTTCCAACATCCTGATTGCTTCGTCCCGGATTTCCCCGCGCACCTCGCGCCATGCCCACGTTAAACAGCCGTCCTTTTCGGTAAGGGTAAACCGGATGTCCTGCATCTTGTGAAGGTCAGACATCGGAACCCTCGTCTTGTTAAAGGACATGATGAAATCAGCTCCACAGTCGGGGGTGTAATCGGAAGGTTGTTTCAGCATAATCGAAAGATCGATGTTATCCTCCCGCGCCGACGTTCCGCGCTGGGCTCCGTCTTTGTTGACATGATGGAGTAGTATTGTTGTCACCCCTGAAAATCGCAGACCTATCAGCCACTGGTTCACCGGGTCCCAATCCCTCTTGCTGTTCTCATCAATCCCGCCGGCGAGGGACGCTATGTTATCGACGATGAACACCTTGACGCCAAGGTCGGTCAGCATTCCCGCCACATCCTGTCGCCACCGTCGATTCAATAGGGACGCTCGGGGAAGGCCTAAAGTGTTCATGTAGGCGTCGGAATAGAAGTACAGAGATTCCCGTTGATCGCCATCCGGGTTAAGGCCCCTGTAACGCGCTTGGATGTCTTGAACCGCCATTTCACCGTCAAGATAGAGGCAAGGAACACAGTTCATAACCGGCCACGGCCCAAATGGAACACCCCGTGTTATCGAATCGGCGATTGAGAGCCCCGCCCAGGTCTTGCCTACACCACGCCAACCCGTCAAGAGAATCAGCCGGTTTTCACCAACAACAGGATCGAGGAATGTCCTGGTCTCGGGGAATTTCAGACCTAAGAATTTCTCGCCTGTCAAGAGTCCATCCCGGATGGTCGGTTTTTGGTTCGGCATAAATCCTTTGAGCTTCGCAGAATTTTCATGGAGTGCTTCGTTAAGATTAAAGTTCATGTCACCACCTCTTGAAAAAGACCGAATACGGCCTCTTCATCACCATCGAAAAGTATGTCCAAACGATGTTCGATCACTGGTAGCTTTGCCAACTCCCCGGCGAGGAGGAAGGCCAAACCTTCGGGAAGGGGGGTCTGTCTGTCCTTTGCCGCCTGCCTCAATGAATGGATACGGATAGACTCATCGGATAGTTCGATACGATATGAGCGCCGCCATGCATCAAAGGCTTTTTTTAATTCCCGCTGTAGGATCACAGACGGATCGGGGGGGGATGGTCTGCCGCGCCGCAGCCCCAGGACCCGGAGCGCCTCAACGAAACTGATCCCGTGCCGCTTCATCACAAAGTCGATCCCGTCGCCATGTTCCCCGCAGCCGAAGCAGTAGAAGGATTGACGCTCGGGTGATACCTTGAATGAGGGAGTCCGATCCTCATGGAAGGGACATCGGCCCCAGTAGGCATGGCCCCGTTGCCGGAGTTCGATCCCCTCGCGCTCCATGATAGGCATGATGTCCGGCTTTGCCTCGTTCATCGCTTTGCCCTCGGTTTCGTGCTTAGCAAAAGGGCAACCCAGAGCACCCAGAGCACGCCAACGAGTAAGGAAATTATCAATTCCATCATCGGTCCTCCTGTGTCATCATGTGCTCTGAATATCGCGCTTGAAAACGGCGTGTGATTTCCTGCTCCCGCGCCTCGTCTTCCGAAAAGTGGCCTTGGCTAACAAACTGGTCCGTCCATCCCGTTATCAGCTCTCGCGCTGCCTTGTCGGTCAGTGCTTCCCATTGAAACGTTCCCAGCTTGTCAGGATTTGCAGGGATATCAAAAGTGATTTCGTCGCCAGGATTCAAACCGCAGCGGATAAACTCGAAGTCAACCCCCGACCATTGGCGAATGTCCTTAACCGCGCTGATCGGTATCTGAAAACCTTTCTTGTCCATGTCTCCGAAATACAGAATGACTATTGGCTTTCGGTATCGTTCAGAGGCATCGGCCAGTTCTCTGGCAATTATCGACTTGTAGGGGATAGATGCATCGCCACCGAATGGCCTCATGGTTATATGGTGCGTGTAATGCTCAAACTGCCCACGCATAGCCTTGGCCTCAAACCAAAGTTCAACATAGCGGTCCTGCGCTTGCCACTTGTCTAACGTACAAACCGCCCGGCCAACCGCCCCTAAAAACTCTTCCTCAGATAGCCAACCGCCGCCGCGAATGACTGCCTGCCTGGTATCATCGGCCAGTGTTGCCGGCGTCCATCCTTTGTAAGAACGTTTACGAGCCTTGGATAACAAAGGCAGGAATTTGCCTTTATAAGCATCCTTGTCCTTGAAAAAAGACTCCTGCAGAAGCCCATAAAACAGCCAGCGGGCAGTCACTTGGTAAGGCACGCTCTGAACCAGGTCATAAGCTCGATCGAGTATTGCCGCCTGTTCTGGCCGTGGGTTATAGCTCATCGGCAACCCCCGCCTCTGGGTCTATCCGATGCTCCTGAAGATAAGTCTCCACATCGGCCAGGTCATACCGGATCGCCGCCCGTCTCCCGCTCCCAAGCCTGATGTAGGGAATCCCCCGGCGTAGGTGCCTTGCATTCCGAAGGGTCTGCAAAGCGAGCCCCGTGATTTCCGACAGTCCTTTTTCGTCTATCAACTTTTGCATTTGCCCCTCCCGGTCTTTTTTTTTCCCTCATAAATAGAAAAAGCCGGGATAAGGGAAAGGCTTATTCCGTAAAATAAAAAGCCCCGGACATTGCCGGGGCTTGCGATGGGCGCTTCTGTTAATTATTCGCAGTCAGGATCTTCTTGATCAGAATAACGGATATTTTCATTGTATCCTAAATCACCGTGCCTCTCTCTACCCCTTATTTTCTGATATTCGGTGCATCCGACCCATTCGGTCTGTCGGGATAAAGTATCTTGCGCCATACGGACATTTAGCGCATAACGCATCGGCGTCGGCACGCTTTTCTTCCGTAGCTGCTTTGGACTCGGGCTTGTAGGGTTTTCGATATATCTTCTCATAAGCGGCATACCATTGGTCTTTCACTGTCGATATTGGTCTTCCGAGCTTTCTCGATATGTTTCGGAAACTCTGAATTGCCGGGGTTTTTCCAGCTGCCTCGTAAAGATCCCATACCTGGAGAAGTTCAGGCACAATCGGCAACCATTTTTCCCGCTTCCCGGTGTGTTTTTTCTGCATATCCAACAGGCTGGATATTTCAGCGAGGATCGAATCTTTCGGCCTGGTCAGATCAACGCCGACAATCAATGTATCGTTCGGCTTGTTACCATGTAGCAGAGTCATCACCTTCTCCAGGTCGCAACCTTCACGCGGGTGATAGTACAGCCCCGGTCCGCCGTGCCGTCACCAAATCTGAAACCGATCACAGCATTCGGTACAAGTGCCATTTCGAGTAGTTCACGGGGGATTTCGTCTTTTTTCTCATTGACGATTTTCTCGAAACACTCCCGCACCTTCTCGTTCCGACGCATCAATTCAAGTGTCGCATCCCTGAGCTTTTTTGTCTTCTCTTTCGCGTGTAGTTTCTTTCTCATTGTGATCCTCCGCCGCCTGGTCCGGCTTGGCTTGTCGCATTCTTGATTATATCCCGGCAAGGTCCGAATGCCCGCCGGAGTGCTTCATCATGCAGGTGTGCATATCGCTGTGTCATTACGGGTGACTTATGCGTTAGTAGTTTTTGCAGCGTGTACATATCGACTTGCCCCGAGGAGGCCAGCATCGATGCATATACATGCCTTAGCCCATGCAGCGCCCGGAAGTGATGTTTGATCCCCGCCGCTGCTTTGATCGCATTGACTCGCTTATGAATATCATTGAACGGCTTTCCATCGTCCCTTGTAAAAACATGGTCCGCTGTTTCCGGGTGATTTTCTAATACCTCTCGCGCCTGTTCATTCAACGGGATTTTCTGACTGACGCCGCCCTTTGGATCACGGATATTGATAAACCCCCGCTCGAAGTCAACATCAGACCATAGCAGCTTGAACATTTCGCCGCGCCTCATGCCCGTGTACAGTGGCATCATGTCAGCCGCCTGTATGTCTTCGGATGCATCGATAGCTTTTAAGAGATTTTTCAACCGTTCCGAAGACAGAACTTTCGGTGGTCTTGTTGTCCACTCTGACCGGATCAATAGAAGTGGTGTGGGTCCATTGTATCCGTGTTTCTGTCCGTGGTGGATGATCCTCTTTAGATCCCCGTGACATGCCGGACCGTCTTTAGGCTTATACTTCTTTGACAGGTTGCGGATCATACGTTGAACGTCCAGCAGGATGATTTGATGGGGCTAAGCTGTTTCAAACTGGTTCAAGATGCTTCTTGAAACGGCCCCTATCGGTCCTTAGCGCCTTGTTTTCGGTCTTGCCCTGTTCGTACTCGTTCCACAGCTTAGTGAGCGTGTAGGCGCTATTTTCGGCCTTTGCTGCTTCACGGATTTCTTGTCTTGACTGCCGTTTCTTCTATCCGCTCCGCTCTTATCCGTGCCGCCCGTGCATCGGTCATATCGTCTGCATACTGACGCCCGACCTTCTCTTCATACAATCGACCGTCTTTTTTGAAGAGGATATAGAAGATTTTTTCCTTGCCCCTGCCGCCGATCCGCTCCGCTTCCCGGTAGAAAACCCCGGATATTTCGTCTTGAATCTTTTCATAAAACCTCCTATAAAAGGCACCCATGAAACGAAATTTATCTGCCGGAGACAATTTTCCAACCGTGTTTCCAACCTACGGCTCAAATATACAAGGAAAGAGTATGTCAAGAGAAATTAACATCCGGGCAAGCGATTGAAATGATGATTGATTTATACAATATCGGTAAAAGAAGGGAAAAAGCGGGAAAGTTCTCTGGTCCGGCCTGTCACGCCGGAGGCCGTGGGTTCAAGTCCCATCGACCCCGCCAATCGACAACAGGGGGTTGACCGTCCATGGTCAACCCCCTGTTCTATTTCGTATGGCAGACCCTTCTCACTGTCCGACAACGGGTTTGCGGAGAAAAATCACCCTTCGGATATCGAAATGTCATTTCGTGAAAGCGTTTGGGAGAGGTTTTCGAATACGCCGATGGCCGTTCTTTCCGGCGTTCTCCTTTTCTTCTCCTTTCCGAAGTTTGGCACTGGAATCCTGGCATGGTTTGCTCTGATCCCATTGTTCCATGCTCTTCAAAAGTCAAGACCCGCTGAGGGGTTCAAAATCGGCTTTATCGCCGGGCTGACTGCACACGTGGGAATCCTCTACTGGATTTCTTACGTTATTGTTCAATATGGATATCTTCCGCTCTATGTCGGCATTTTCATCATGCTGCTTTTGGCAGCATACCTGAGCCTGTACACAGCCTGTTTTTGCATGGGGGTCGTATTCCTGAAGTCCAGGGGGAGCCCCGTTTTTATAACCGCACCCCTTTTGTGGACCATTTTGGAATATGTCCGCTCTCACCTGATGACGGGTTTCCCATGGGAAACGCTGGCCTATTCACAATATCTCAGCAGAGAGATCATTCAGATCGCCGATGTTGCCGGCACATACGGAATCACATTTTCCATTGTCCTTGTGAATGCGGTTCTGTACAATGTTTTGACGGCCCGGTTCCGGGGCGACAGATATCCAGCGACTGAGATCGCAACCGCGCTTACCCTTCTTTCGGTCATCTTCCTTTACGGACATTTTCGTGCGGCTGAAATTCAAGATTCTTTGAAAACAAAACCCGCCGTTGAAATCTCACTTGTGCAGGGGAATATTGATCAGAACATGAAATGGGACAAACGTTTTCAAGCGGAGACGCTGGATGTTTACAGGTC
The DNA here is from genome assembly GCA_040765725.1 of Syntrophales bacterium. Lineage (GTDB taxonomy): Bacteria > Desulfobacterota > Syntrophia > Syntrophales > UBA5619 > UBA5619. The sequence goes on along the minus strand of JAXGRQ010000004.1, from coordinate 3,854 downwards.
CCTTTCCCTACGATCCGTCCCGGCGCAAGGAGGATTGATCATATGGCCGGAGACGGCGGCACCTTTCTATTTTGAGCACCCCGATCCGCTTCGGGCTGAGATCGTGGATATCGCCCAAAAATCCGGTCGAACTATGATATTCGGGAGCCCCCGGTACGAGGAAAAAAACGGGATCAGGTCCTACATGAACAGCGCGTATCTGCTAAGACCCAACGGCGAAATCGGAGGACGATACGACAAGGTCCATCTGGTGCCTTATGGTGAGTATGTCCCCCTGAGGCAACTTTTTCCCTTTATCGGTAAACTCGTCGTTGGGGTCGGAGATTTCAAGCCCGGGAAAGGTCTCGAACCGCTGATAGATCAAGGCCGTCGTGTCGGTGTTCTAATCTGCTATGAGGTCATCTTTCCGGACGCCGCAAGGGCATATAAACGAAAACATTCGGATGTGCTCGTCAACATCACCAACGATGCCTGGTTTGGAAAAACCTCTGCACCGTACCAGCATCTATCCATGGCGGTTTTTAGATCTGTCGAAAACCGTCTCTATCTGGTTCGTGCGGCCAATACCGGGATAAGCGCCATTATCGATCCGATGGGAACGATTCGCTCCGGGACAAACCTGTTTGAAAGGACCGTTGTCAGGGGAGAGGTGAAATTCATTGACGAGAAGACCCTTTATGCTGCATATGGGGACTGGTTTGTTTATCTGAGTGGAGTGCTTCTGATCACAAACGAATGGATACAAAAAAGGAGACGGAAACATGCTCGAGGGAATTCGTGAAAACATAGTGGATCTGACCCGGCGAATAGAACATTTCGGGGTTTGCCTTTGACATTGCTGAAAAAGAATTGCGCATTCGGGAGTTGCAAAAGGAATCCGAGAGAGACGGTTTTTGGAACGAACCGGAGAAGGCAAGCGCCGTCCTCAGGGAAAAGAGCCGACTGACGGAAGCGGTCGACAAGTGGAAGGCTCAGAAAAGCAATCTCGAAGATCTGAAGGTGCTTGCCGGCATCGCAGCGGAAGAACAGGATGATCGGGTTCTGAACGAGGTCCAGGCCGAGCTGGAAATACTCAAGGGCTCCATTCGCGCGGACGAACTGAAAATGATGCTCAGCTCGGAACAGGATCCGATGAATGCAATTCTGTCGATTCATGCCGGGGCCGGTGGGACCGAGGCTCAGGATTGGGCCGAGATGCTGTTGCGAATGTATCTTCGCTGGGCGGAAAGAAGGGGCTTCCAGACCAACATCATTGATTATCTTCCGGGTGACGAAGCAGGCGTGAAGAGCGTGACTTGGACACTGAGGGGGGACTATGCCTATGGCCATGCCAAGGCGGAGATTGGAATCCACCGGCTTGTCAGGGTATCTCCTTTCGATGCCGGCGCACGTCGGCACACCTCTTTTGCATCCGTTTTCGTCTATCCCGAGGTTGACGACCGGATTGAGATCGAAATCGACGAAAAAGATTTACGCATCGACACCTATCGTTCAACGGGTGCGGGAGGCCAGCACGTGAACAAGACGGATTCCGCCGTCAGGATCACCCATCTGCCGAGCGGAATCGTCGTTCAATGCCAAAATGAGCGTTCCCAGCACAAGAACAAGGCCATGGCCATGAAATATCTCCGCTCCCGTCTCTATGAAATGAAGCTCCGGGAACAGAATGAAAAGCTTCAGGAGATCAACAAAACAAAAAAGGGTATTGCTTGGGGAAGTCAAATCCGTTCTTATGTTTTACACCCCTATAAAATGGTTAAGGATCATCGGACGAATCTCGAGACCGGCAATGTCAGTCGGGTTTTGGACGGCGACATCGATGATTTTATCGAGGCCTATTTGCTGCTTTAATGTTTGGAGAAGCATGAAAGTATGGTATAGGAATTGCGACATTCCCACATCGTTGCTATGGCTTGAAAATTTCAAAAAGACAGATTTGTCACGAATGGACCGGAATTTAGAAGATAGGAGTCAAGGATGTTTCGAAATCTGATTTCAACAACCCGGATGATGCTTTTCGTCACGGGTTGGATTGTATTGACATTATCCTCATGCACGCTTTCCAAACAGGAAGCGGCTATCAACCCGCCCCCTCCATCTGTTGTTCAGGATGGGGATAGGAATGCTCCGCTGTCGCCAGTTCCCGCAGAAGCAATCGATTCAGAATCAGGATACAGATTTGCCGTCCGAAAAACACAGCATAAAACAACTTACAGAAACGCCGGTTCAAGCGCCGGCCTTTGCTGTTACTGATATTTCAAAGAAAGATGAGTCGAAGAAATCCGCTCTCACGGTCCCTCCTCCCCCAATCTTAAAAAATGAGCCTTCGAAAAGCAAGTTGGAAGCCAACCCATCGTTCCTGAGTTCCTCGAAATCGAACACCAACGAGACTGCCTCGCTCAACCCGTCTGAGGAGGAAACGGAACGTGATATCATGGATGAAGCCCTCCTGTTGCTGGAAGAATCCAATAAATATTGGGTCAATGGGGAAATCGAAGATGCCATCCAAATGCTGGATCAGGCTTATGCACTTCTGTTGGACACCAATGGAAAACCGGACATCGTAAGGCAGAAGGACGATTTGCGTCTCATGATTTCGAAACGGATCTTGGCGATTTACAATTCACATCAGTCCGTCACGACGGGAAAACGCGGTGAGATACCGATCGTGACCAATGAAGATGTTGAAAAAGAGATCCGTCAATTTCAGACCGTTGAACGTGATTTTTTCATCTCCTCCTATCAAAGATCAAGGATCTACAGGCCCGTAATTTTGGAGGAGCTCAAAAAGGCAGGTCTGCCGGAGGAGCTTTCCTGGCTTCCACTCGTGGAAAGCGGCTACAAAATCACTGCATTGTCCCCGGCACGTGCACTTGGATTGTGGCAATTTATTCCCTCGACCGGATATAAATATGGTTTGAACCGGGATCACTGGATCGACGAAAGGATGGATGTGGAAAAATCCACCCGCGCGGCCATCGATTATCTTAAGGATTTACATGCGATGTTCGGTGACTGGCTGACGGTTCTTGCCGGATACAACTGCGGAGAGGGGAGGGTCATGCGCACCATTTCCTCACAGCACATCAATTATCTCGATCGGTTTTGGGACCTCTATCAGCGCCTCCCCTATGAAACAGCGCGTTATGTTCCCCGTTTTTTGGCCACCCTGTTGATTATCAGGGACCCTCAAAAATACGGTATGGATCTTGGATCGGACGAGCTAAGGCCGGATGTCTTGTCCCATGAGGTAGCGGAAATTCATCGTAGTGTGCGATTGCAGGATATCGCCCAGAAACTGCAGATATCGGAAGATACCCTGACCGTCTTGAATGCCGAACTCAGACATCGAATGACACCCGACCGGCCTTACAGATTGAAGGTCCCGATCGACAAGGCAGAAACACTGCTCCAGATGATCGCTGAAATTCCTCAGGGAGAGATGCCGACCGGCGGCTTTCGGATCGCCCGCGGCCTGTTCATCAAGCACACGGTACGACGGGGGGACAACCTAGGTTCCATTGCAAAGAAATACAAGACCTCTGTTGCAGCGATTCGCTCCGCAAATCCTTCTTCGAAGCAGTACCTTTTTGAGGGCCAGAGGCTGAACGTCCCCATACGGAGTGGTAAGGTTTCAATCGTACCTGACAAAAGCAAGCCATCCGCGGAGGAGAAGACTATAGAGCCCAGAAAGACGGATATCCATCGGGTTCAAAGGGGAGACACGATTGGTTCTCTTTCCAAGAAGTATGGAATTTCCATAGGCGAGATCCGTCGGATCAATAACTTGAAGACGAATACCATTATAATCGGCCAGACGCTTCGGATTGCAAAAAGGAGCGAAGAGAGGCAAG
>JAXGRQ010000039.1:0-23666 GCA_040765725.1 Syntrophales bacterium | reverse complement strand
AACGTACTTTGAGGGATCTGCCAAGGGCAATGTTCAGGCCAGGAGGGGTTACAGCCGTGACGGCCGTCCCGATTGCCCGCAGGTTTGTATCGGTCTGGTGGCAACGAGGGAGGGGTTGCCCATAGCCTTTGAAATTTTCGACGGCAACCGGGTGGATGTCACAACGACCAAAGAGATGGTTCAGATCATGGAGGCCAAGTACGGCAAGGCCAACCGGGTCTGGGTCATGGACCGCGGCATGGTCAGCGAGAAGAATCTTGAGTTCATGCGAAAGACCGGTGCGCGTTATCTGGTCGGCACCCCCAAGGCCATGCTGAAAAAGTTTGAGGAGCTTCTTGATCAGAACTGGGAGCAGGTACAACCTGGTGTTGATGTCAAACTTTGCCGTTCACCGGAGGGCACGGATGACACCTTTGTCCTGTGTCGGTCTCAGGGAAGAAAGGAAAAAGAGAACGCCATCCTGGGTCGCTTTGTGAGCAGGCTGGAAACCAAACTGAACAACCTGGCACACCAAGCCCAGATCGGCAAGGTCAGGGACAAGCAGAAGGTTGAGCGACGGATCGGGCGTCTGCTTGAAAGGAACAGTCGAGCTGCTTCGTTGTTCAACGTGACTGTTACGGAGAGTGTAACAGGCAAAGACTTACGGCTCCGCGTCCATATCAAGAAAAACGAAGAGCGTCATCAATGGGCGATGGAGACCGGCGGCAGCTACATTCTGCGGACCAACTGGACCGAAAGTGACCCGAAAACCCTTTGGAATACCTACATCCAGCTTACGGAAGTGGAGGACTCTTTCCGTACCGAAAAACATGATCTGGGGATACGGCCGATCTTCCACCACAAACAGGAGCGGACCCAGGCTCACATCCTCGTCTGTTTTCTTGCGTTGACGATGTGGCGAACCCTTCAGCAATGGATGAAAGCATCTGGGCTTGGCACAGCACCGAGAAAACTCCTGGAGGAGTTACGGGAACTCAAATCGCTGGATGTCCTGTTGCCGACTCGGGAGAAGACCCTCAGACTCAGGATGGTGGCAAACCCTGAGAAGGAACTCAAAGTGTTGCTCCAGAGAATGAAGATCCTTCTCCCCAACAAACCGAAGATCATCAAAAATGTAGTGGAGAAAATGGCCTGATTTTAAACGCAACTTATTGATATCCCATCTTCCAAACTCTTGAACTGCGGAAGATGGGTTAACTTTTGGAATAGGAGGGAGTGCGTATGAGAAATTTTGTCCGTATGCTGTTGGTTGTCGTTTTTCTGGCGACGGTGACTGTTACGCCCGTCCTGGCCAAGACAAACTGGAATGCCAACTCCGTTTGGCCTCCCAAGAATCTTCACAGCGTGGGTCTCACCGACTTTGCCGAAAAGGTGAAGAAGGCCACCAACGGCGAACTCGAAATGGTCGTCCATACGGGTGGCGCGCTGGGGTTTAAGGGACCCGATCTCCTGAAGGCCGTCCGCGACGGTCTCGTTCCCGTTTCCGATATGCTGATCAGCGGCGTGGCCGGAGACGAGAAGATCTTCCAGATCGTGACACTTCCTTTTTTGGTCCGGGATTTTGACGAACTGCGCCTGCTGATCGAAATTGCCTATCCGTATTTCGACAAGAGCGCCCAGAAATGGGGCCAGAAAATTCTCTACATCGCCCCCTGGCCGGGAGCCGGACTCTGGACGAAAAACAAGATCACCACCCTTGAAGAAATGAAAGGTCTCAAGACAAGGACCTATGACAAGAACGGCGCCCTGGTCATGGAGGCCGTCGGCGCAACGCCTTTTGCCCTCCCCTTCAGCGAGGTGTACACGTCGCTGCAGACGGGTTTGATTGATTCCGTCATGACCTCGTCGCCCACCGCCGTGGACGGAAAATTTTGGGAAGTGCTGAAATATTACGAACCGTTGTTCATCACCGCCGCCACCGACATGGTGACGGTCAACCTGAAGGCTTTCCAGAAACTCCCCAAAGCCCAGCAGGACGCCCTTGTGAAGATCGGTAAGGAAATGGAAGAGACGATGTGGGCCAACGTGAAGAAATGGGACAAGGAGCAGGAAGCCATCAGCAACAAGAACGGCATCGAGACCGTCAAACCGTCCACGAAGGTGATCGGCGAGCTCGAGAAGATCACGGAGAAGATTCGTGCCGAATGGCTGAAGTCGGCGCCCGCGGACGGCAAGAAGATCTACGACGAATTCCTGAAAAAAGTGAAACGGTAAAAGCTTCTCCTGAACCGGTTCGTTTGGCGCAGGGATCCCGGACGATACACTTCCGGGATCCCGGGCTTTCTTCCGTCGGATTCCGTCCGACCGGAATTGGGTCCGCGTCGGCGCGTTCCTTGCGCCGCTTTCCGGAGAAACCGAAATGAAAACTGTCATCAATGCCATCGACCGGATTTCGGGTTTCGGCGGCTGGACGGCGGGCGTCCTGATGGTCGCCGCACTGCTGATCGGCGTGTCGGAAATCGTCACACGGTACGTTTTCGGCAAGACGCTGTACATCGCCGACGAGTATTCGGGATATCTCATGGCGATGCTCACTTTTCTCGGCCTGGCCTATACGCTGCGAGAACGGGGGCATATCCGGATGATGTTTCTTGTCCATTTCCTGAAGGGTCGGCGCAGGGTGCTCTTCAATATGGTCTGCATGTTTGTCGGGTTCGTGTTTTGCATCGGCCTGATCCTGTTCACCGGCGAATTCTTCTGGGACTCGGTGGTCAACCGAACTCAGTCCATGCAGATCACGGAGACCTATCTGGCGATTCCGCAGGCCTTCATGCCCATCGGATCCGTTTTTCTGCTGCTCCAGTTTCTATCCGAATTTCTCAAGGGTTTTGCCCTCCTGAAGCAAGACACGGAGGGGCTTCGGATCCTGGAGGAAACCGACGAACTGGGGCGGTAGCGGACCCATTCCTGCGGCTTGCCTGTCACTCAGCGGAGAGGGCAAATGAGTATTGATCTGGGACCGGTTTCCGCAGTGATCCTCGGACTGCTGATCCTGTTTTTGGGAGGTTCGATCTGGATCGGCATCGCCCTGTTTATCGTCGGCATGGGCGGCTTCTTCATTTTTACCGATATCTCCTACGGCTCGCTGCTGGCGAACATCGCCTGGAACAACACAAGCGGATCGGCCATGATGGCGTTGCCGTTCTTCATCTGGATGGGAGAGATTCTCTTCCGGAGCAGGATTTCGGAGAACCTGTTCAAGGGTCTTTCCCCTTGGATGGATTCCATCCCCGGACGGCTCGTTCATGTGAATATCGCCGCCTGCACGTTCTTTGCCGCCGTCAGCGGCTCCTCCGCCGCAACGACAGCGACCGTGGGGAAAATCACCGTGCCGGAATTCAAGAAAAGAGGGTATAATCATAGTCTGGCCATCGGATCCCTGGCCGGCGCCGGCACGCTGGGATTCATGATTCCGCCGAGCATGATGATGCTCGTGTACGGGATCATCGGCGACGTGAGCATCGGCAAGCTCTTCATCGCGGGATTCGTTCCCGGCTTCATGATAGCCTTTATGTTCAGCGGCTATATTCTGCTGCGCTGTCTGATCTCTCCCGAACTTGCTCCCAGAGGCGCGGAGCGTTACAGCTGGAAGGACCGATTCAGAGCCCTTCCCGCCATCGCGCCCGTCGTCATTCTCATCCTCTTCGTACTGGGCAGCATTTACATGGGAGTGGCGACACCCACCGAGGCGGGGGCGCTGGGCGTCGTGGGCGCTTTCTTCTTTGCAGCGATCACCAGGAGTCTCACCTGGGACGTTTTCAAGGTGAGCTTGCTGGGATCCGTCCGGACCAGTTGCATGATTATGCTGATCGTCATGGGCGCCGCGTATCTATCGAACGTGATCGGGTACCTCGGAATCACCCGGGCGCTGACAAAGGCCGTCAGTGAGATGGGCCTTTCCCCCTATATGCTCATTGTGATCCTGACGGTCCTCTATCTGATCCTCGGTTGCCTCGTTGACGGATTTTCGATGATCGTCATGACGGCGCCAATCGTGTTGCCGCTGATCGAGGCGGCCAAATTCGACACGGTGTGGTTCGGAATCTATCTGGTTTTGATGATCGAGCTGGCGCAGATCACGCCCCCGGTTGGCTTCAACCTGTTTGTGATCAGCGGACTCAACAACGACGACCTCACGACGGTCGCCAGGGCGGCATTTCCGTTCTTCCTGATGATGCTGCTGGCGACGGCCCTGTTGACGGTTTTCCCGGAGATTGCCCTCTACCTTCCGGGCCGGATGATTGCCAAATAGCGATTCGGCATGCCTTGACGGGAGATGAACCGATGAAGAGGATCGACATCAACTGCGACATGGGGGAGAGCTTCGGCGCCTACAGGCTGGGCATGGACGGCGAGGTGATCCGGTACATCAGTTCGGCGAACATCGCCTGCGGGTTCCATGCCGGCGATCCTGGGGTCATGAACCGGACGGTGAAACTGGCCGGGGAAAACGGTGTGGGTGTTGGGGCCCATCCGGGATACCCCGACCGGGTGGGTTTCGGGCGGCGGAACATGGATTGTACCCCCGACGAGGTGCGCGATGACGTCATCTACCAGATTGCGGCTCTGCAGGGCTTTTGTCTGTTCCATGGCGTGAAGCTGCAGCACGTGAAGCCCCACGGCAGCCTATACAACATGTGTGTGGGAAACGAACCGCTGTCCCGGGCCGTGGCCGAGGCCATCGCCGCCGTCGATCGGTCGCTGCTCTGGGTGACATTGGGCGGGGCTCATTCCGGGCTTGCGAGGAAAATCGCCGATGAAGCGGGGATCCGTGTCGTCTTCGAAGCCTTTCCCGACCGGGCTTATACTTCCGATGGAAAGCTGGCCCCGAGGAAGCTCCCCGGGGCCGTGATCACCGATCCGCAGCGGGCCGCCGAGCAGGCCCTCCGGATGGCCAAGGAGGGCAGCGTGATCGCCACGGACGGCGCGGTGATTGAAATCGAGGTTCAAACGCTCTGCGTGCACGGAGACAATCCATCGGCCCTCGACCATGTGAGGGCGATCCGAAAGGGGCTGGAGCGCGAGGGACTGTTGATCGTCCCGTTGGGTGCAACCGCCTGACATCTCCTCCACAACGGTATTTCCCGAGTTATGTCACCGATTCTCTACGAACAGGCCCGAATCCGGCTGAGCGGCGACCGCGCGCTTCTGGTGGAGTACGGCGAAGGAATCGATCCCGCCGTCAATGAAAAGGTTCGGACCATGACGGCATTCCTGAAGCAAAACCTTCCGGCCGGGGTCGAAGCGGTTGTCCCGGCCTACCGCTCCCTCTCCATTCTCTATGATCCGCTTGCGACCCATCCCGCCAGTCTGGCGAAGATCCTTAATGCCTTGGAAGCGGACTCCCGTGCGGGTAGTCCTGCGGAGGCGAAGATCGTTCCGATTCCGGTCTGCTACGGGGGCGAGTTTGGCCCCGACATCGGCATCGTGGCGGAACACACCGGCCTGCGGGAGGAGGAGATCATCGCCCTGCATTCCTCCTTAGACTACCGGATCTACATGATCGGTTTCACACCGGGTTTTTGTTACCTGGGCGGACTGGAAGGCCGATTGCGGACGCCCCGCCGACAAACGCCGCGGGAGAACCTGCCGGCGGGATCGGTGGGGCTCGCGGAATCTCAGACGGGCGTCTACCCCGTCGGCAGTCCCGGCGGCTGGCAGATCATCGGGCGGACGCCGTTGAGGCTCTTCGCGCCTCTGCGCGAACCCCCATTCCTTTACGAGGCGGGAGACCGTATCCGGTTTGTTCCCATCGACAAGATCGAATTTGACCGCTTGTACAAAACGGAGTGGTCCTGATGGAACTTTTTGCCGTCCGAAACCCAGGTTCCATGACCACTGTGCAGGATCTGGGACGATTCGCCTTTCTGGATCGGGGCGTTCCCCTCTCCGGGGTTCTCGATCCCTTCGCCTGCCGGATTTCGAATCTTCTGGTAGGGAATCCCGAGGGGGCTGCCGTCCTGGAGATCACCGTGACAGGTCCCACCTTGGAAGTACTCGCCCCGGCCGACATCGCGTTGACCGGCGCCGACATGGGAATGACCGTCAATGGTCGTCCCGTTTCCGGATGGCGGACGCACAAGGTGAATCCCGGCGATCTCATCCGGATCCCCAGGGCTTTGCGGGGTTGCCGAGCCTACCTGGCGGTTACGGGGGGCATCGATGTCCCCCCGGTGATGGGGAGCCGCTCCACCTTCGTAAGGGCGAAAATCGGCGGTATCGCCGGACGCGGATTGATCAAGGGCGATACCCTGCGCCGGGGCGCGGGCGATCTCCTCAGTCGCCCCCGGAAACTTCCCGGCAAGTGGATTCCGCAATATGAGCAAGAAATCGTGCTCCGGGCCATTCCAGGTCCTCAGGAAGAGTTCTTCCGGGAAGGCATCGGCGACTTCTTCCGCAACTCCTTTCAGGTGACCCCGCAGATCGACCGAATGGGCTGCAGGCTGCTGGGTCCCGCCGTTCGTCATGATCCCGGATCGCCGGAGAGCATCGTGACGGAACCCACAATGCCCGGGAACGTTCAGGTTCCCGCCGACGGGCAACCCATCATCCTTCTCGTCGAGCAGACTTCGGGGGGGTACGCAAAAATCGTGACCGTGATCACAACAGATCTCCCCAAGGTGGCCCAGGCCGTGCCCGGCAACACCATCCGGTTCCAGCAGGTGACGCTGGAGATGGCGCACAGCCTGTATCAGGAGCAGCAAAAAAAACTGCAACACATCCGAAACGATCTTTCAAGGGAGCATTCTATCAATAGAGAGGGGATTTCGTAAAAACTCTTTAGCCGGATGGATTATCCGGACGAAAGAAGGGCCATTCCTATTTGAAGAGGTAGCGGATTCCGACGAAGACGCCATGGGCTCGAAGCGGCGCCCATGTTTCGGCGATGTCGATCCCCGCAGGGATGTTGTTCAGGTAAGCCTTTCCTGCGTCCGTGAACACCCGCCCGAGGTCCGTGTACCGGTAAGACAGATCGAGGACGATACGTTTCGATAGGACGATCCCCGTGCCGACCCCCACCATGAAGGCGACATCCGTCTTCCCGCCGGAAGGGGTGACCGTAATCTTGTGTTTCCCGGGATTGGCGGGGAAGCCGTAGGTCATCTCGCCGAGCCGGTTATGAGTGACACCGACGCCTCCGCCCAAGTAGGGCTGGAAACGGCCGATGTCGACACCGGGCAGGCCGGCAATATCCAAAAAAAGGTTTGCCATCCCCGTCAGCGCATCGGCGTTTCCCGACACCGGTTGTCCGCCCGGTACGCCCCGAAAATTGGCTTCTCCCCGGTATGGCATGTCATGCCGATAGGCAACGGCAAACTCGGTCCGGAGCCAGGGGAAAATTGGCTTGCCTACCGCTGCTTCTACAAGGGGAGATCGGCCGAAATCGCCGTAGGCACCAATGGGCCGCCCATCGCGTCCCGGGACGGTGCCGAAGAGGGCCGGTGGATTCGAAGCCCCGGAGTCCGCGTCCGAAAAATCCGCGGCAAGGGACCACTCGAACCCAAGAGCTCCTCGCAGATACCAGCCTGCGGCCTCAACGGGAACGGCCGTACTGCAGAAGAGCAGTACGGCAATCAACAAATCAACCTTTTTCATCCTGCTTACGTAACCGCCTCGGCCGGGGAGACCCGGTCGGAAAGGTTTTCGCGAGCCACACTACAAAAGCTTGTCGACCGGCACGAGTTTCATGCCGAAGGCATCAGACACCCCTTTGAAGGTGATCTGCCCGCCAATGACATTGGCGCCCCTTTTGATCTCCGGATTTTCCTTCATAGCCCTTTTCCAGCCCTTGTCCGCGATCTCGACCGCATAAGGGAGTGTGGCGTTGGTGAGAGCCTGAGTGGAGGTCCTGGCGACGGCGCCCGGCATGTTGCTCACGCAGTAGTGGATTACTCCGTCCACGGTGAAGATCGGATCCTTATGTGTCGTGGCCTTGGAGGTTTCAAAGCAGCCTCCCTGATCGATGGCCACATCGACCATGACAGCCCCCTTTTTCATTATCTTCAGCATGTCGCGGGTGACGAGTTTGGGGGCCTTGGCGCCGGGAATCAGCACGGACCCGATCACGAGATCCGCCTCCCGGATCAGTTTGCGAATCACGGCCGGCGAAGACATCAGCGTGAAGCAATTGGACGGCATCACATCGCTGAGGTAACGGAGTCTCGGCAGCCAGGAATCGACCACATACACCTTGGCGCCGAGACCGCACGCCATCTTGGCTGCCTGGGTGCCGACCGTGCCGGCGCCGAGCACCAGCACCGTTGCCGGATCCACGCCGGGAACACCGCCGAGGAGAACGCCCTCGCCGCCATATTTCATCTCCAGATATTTCGCTCCTTCCTGAATGGCCATCCGGCCTGCCACTTCGCTCATCGGGATGAGCAGGGGCAGGGAGCCGTCCGCCCGCTGGATCGTTTCGTAGGCGATGTCGATCGATTTGGTCTTGACCATCGCCTTCGTCAGGATCTCGTCCGCGGCCAGATGAAAATAGGTGAAGACGATCTGGTCTTTACGGATCCATTCATACTCCGAAGGCATCGGTTCCTTGACATGCATCACCAGTTCGGATCGATCGTAGATCTCTTTCGGGGTTTTGACGATCTCCGCCCCGACTGCCGCATAGGCCTTGTCGTCGAATCCGCTGCCGGCGCCAGCGCTTTTCTCCACGAGAACCGTATGACCGTGTCCCCTCATGACCTCAACCCCGGCCGGGGTCATGGATACGCGGTTTTCCTCGGTCTTGATCTCTTTCAGAATTCCTGAAATCATGATGCCCTCCCTTCTTCTCTTCGATTCGGCACTGCACCCAGTTCATCAATAAAATGGCCCGAACGGAATGACTTTTAGGACTATTCTGTATATACATCTATGCTTTTCTGAAGTGAAGTCAAACGAATAAATATCATATCATGGATAACCTGTAATTATCCTTGAAGAGAGAAGATTCGGCCGGAGCTGTGGGAGAGGGACGATATGCAAAGAAGGCTAAAGATCAGAGGATTTCGGCATACAGATCATAATCGTCGGCTGCAATGATCCGGCAGGCGACGATGGTTCCTACCTTCGGGTTTCCACCCCGGAGGTGTGTTACGCCGTCGATCTCGGGCGCTTGGCGTCTGCACCTTCCCATTCGCGTGTATCCTTCCAATTCGCTTTTCCCCTCGACGAGAATTTTCTGTTGGGTACCGATCAGCGCGTTGTTGATCTCTCTGGAGATTTGGGCCTGCTCTTCCATCACGAGATTCCGGCGGCGCTCCTTTTCCCGTTCGGAGATCCGGGACGGGAGGGCCGCGGCCTTGGTCCCTTCCTCGCGGGAGTAGGTGAAGACCCCGAGGTGGTCAAAACGGATCTCGCGGACAAAGGTCAGGAGGTTTTCAAACCGACGGCGGGTCTCCCCTGGAAAGCCGACGATCAGCGAGGTGCGCAGGGCGACGTCAGGAAGGATCTGTCGCGCCCGGGCAATGGCCTTCCGGACCAGATCGCAATCTCCCTGTCGGCGCATGGCCGCGAGGATCGCGTCATCGCTGTGCTGAACCGGGATGTCCAGGTAATGACAGATCTTCTTTTCTTCCGAGATCGTCCGCAGGAGTTCCTCTGTCAAACGGATGGGGTAGGTGTAGAGGAGGCGGATCCAAGAGAGGCCGTCGATGGCAGCCAACTCCCGGAGCAGAAGGTTCAGGGTCGGTCGGTCCCTGCGGTCGAGGCCGTAGGCCGTTGTGTCCTGTGCCGTGAGAATCAACTCCCGGGTCCCCGCTGCGGCAAGCCTCTTCGCCTCCTTCATGATATCGTCGATGGCCCGGCTTCGGGCCTTGCCGCGGATGGACGGGATCACGCAGTAGGAGCAATGGTTGGAACAGCCTTCGGCGATCTTGAGATAGGCGCTGTTGGACGGGGTGGAAACCAGACGTTTGTGGCCGGCATTCATCAGGAAAATCGGGCGACGGATGACGAATCGGCCATGGCTGCCGGTTTTGGGGCCGGTCAACAGCCGATCCAGATGTCGGGCGATGCGGGGAACCTCCGCCGTACCGAGGAAGAGATCAACCTCCGGCAGAGCATTCGCCAGTTCTCTTCCATAGCGCTGGGGGAGGCAGCCCGTGACGACCAGATGCGTGCAGGGGCCGTCGCCGCTCTTTTTCCATGCCGCCACACGGAGGATCTCGTCGATTGCCTCCTCTCGGGCGGGAAGAATGAAGGCGCAGGTGTTGATCAGGATGATCGAGGCCTCCTCCGGCCGCTCCGTCAGGAGGTAGCCGTTTTCGGCCAAAACGCCTGCCATCACCTCGGAATCAACCAGATTTTTGGGACAGCCGAGGCTGACGATATGGACCTTTTTCAAGCGCATTTTTCCGGAAGAGCTTTCCGACGGAAAGGTTGATCCGCGGCCCGAGCCGGCTTTTCCCGTCAACGCGGGATCTTCCGTGCGAGGACCTTTCTCGGCTTCGCGCCGTCCGAAGGACCGACGATCCCTTCCGCCTCCATCCGTTCGATCATCCGGGCCGCACGGTTATACCCGATCTTCAGGTACCGCTGTACGAGAGAAATGGATGCCTGTCCGAGATCCGTCACGAGCGCGACGGCTTCGTCATATTTCTCGTCAAAATCCTCCTCGGGCTTCTCCTCGCTTGATTCCGGTTCGAAAGCGGTGATCGACTCGTCGTAGTCCGGCTGCCCCTGCTTTTTCACGAAATCCACGATCCGTTCGATTTCCCGGTCCGAAACATAGGCGCCGTGGATGCGCGTCAATCTCGAACTGCCGGGGGGGATGAAGAGCATATCCCCGGCCCCGAGGAGCTTTTCGGCGCCTAGCTGATCGAGGATGGTTCGCGAGTCCACCTTGGAGGAGACCTTGAACGAGATCCGGGTGGGGAAGTTGGCCTTGATGATGCCCGTGATCACGTCTACGGAGGGTCGCTGGGTGGCCAGAATCAGGTGAATTCCCGCTGCCCTGGCCATCTGGGCCAGGCGGGTCAGCGATTCCTCGACGTTTCTCTGTGCGACCATCATCAGATCCGCCAACTCATCGATGATGATGACGATGTACGGCAGGTGTTCCGGAAGCGGTTCTGTCGGCAGGGCGGTTCCTTCCGACGCATATCCCTCCCGGATCCCGGACGGGACGGCTTCATGCGTTCGAGCCGTCTCCTTCAAACCGCTTTCTCCGGGTCCGGCGCCGGCTGATGGGGGCCGGCCGGACGTTCTCCCGGCCCGCAGTTCATTGTATGCCTCGATGCTCTTCACGCCGACCCGGCTGATAATCTGGTATCGGCGTTCCATCTCCTCTACCGCCCAGCGGAGCACAAGGGAGGCCTTTTTCGGATCGACGACGACCGGATGGAGAAGGTGGGGGATTCCTTCATATCCGGAGAGCTCCAGCCGTTTGGGATCAATCATCAGGAATTTGACCTCGTTGGGAGGTGCCTTGAACAGGATGCTGCAGATCATGGCGTTGAGGGAGACGCTCTTTCCGGAGCCCGTCGTTCCGGCGATCAGAAGGTGCGGCATCCGGATCAATTCGGTGATCAGAGGGGCGCCCACGATGTCTTCACCCAGCGCGATCGGCAGACGGTAAGAGGTTTCCCGGAAGGCTGCGTGATCCAGGACGTCCCGCAGGCGAACCGGTTCCCGCTCCTGATTGGGAATCTCGATGCCGATCGCCCCTCTTCCCGGGATGGGTGCGATGATCCGGATGCTCGGCGCGCGCAATGCAAGCGCCAGGTCATCGGAGAGATTTGTGATTTTGTTGATCTTGACGCCGGGAGCGGGTTCGAGCTCATACATCGTGATGACCGGACCGGGCTTCACCTCGACCACTTTTCCCTCGACGCCGAAATCGGAAAGCTTTTTCTCAAGCAGCCGGGAATTGGCGATCAACGTTTCCCGTTTGATCCGGATGTCTTTCCGCTCCAGCTGGTCCAACAGGGTCAGAGGCGGCAGTTTGAAAGCCCCGTTCGTCCGGGACGAGAAATTGAAACGGGTCTGCTCCGCCCTCTCCAGCTTTTCCTTCAAGGTTTCCCGCGCCGGTTCCTCGATGATCGGAGCGGTCACCGAGGCCGTCCTTTTTACGACCGGTGCTTTCGGTTTCTTGCCCAGTTTTTCCTTGAGCCGATCCATCCAGACGATCCCGGTTCGTGCCGTGGTTCCCGCCGCTGCCGCCGATCTTCCCGCAAAGGAAACCACTGAAAAATCGAACAAGATCATCAGGGCGACAATCAGGATCAATCCAAGGATGATGAGCGATCCGGCCATGCGCAGGTAACCGTCGAGAAACCCTGCCGTAACGGTTCCCAGAAGTCCGCCCAGATGCAGAGGGATTCCGTAGAACACGATTTTCCCGATGGTCAGTTCGAAAATCCCTGAGGTTGCGAAGACCAAACCGGCCAGACCGATGATTGCCGATGCGCTGATCCGGAACCGGGGGGTCCGGAAAAACCGGATGGAGGCGATCAGCAGAAGAACCGGAAGCCACAGGATGCCGATCCCGAATAGACGGATCAGGGCGTCCGCTGTGTAGGATCCCGCGGCGCCGGTCCAATTGTGAAGCGTTGTCTCCTCCGGCACATAGCGCGTCAGGGAAGGGTCGAGAGGGTGATAGGAGAGAAGCGCGAGCAGCAAAAACAGTGCGACGGCAAGGCAGAGCAGTCCGGCGATTTCCGTGAAGCGTCTCTGGGGAGGAAATTTTTCGTTCATGGCCAACGGCATTTCCTGTTTTATCCCAACCCCCGGAGGATCAGGGTGGCGGTTCCAAAGAGCCAGCAGTACCAGGCAAATGGGGCGAGACCGGTTTTGTTGATTGCGACGAAGAGGAGTTTCAGAGAGAGAAATCCGGTAACCGCGGCCGCGAGAAAACCCGCTCCCAGCGCCGGCAGATCGCCTACGGGAAGCCGGATCAGGTCGGCTGCCTTGAGAAGGATGGCGCCCGCGATGGCCGGAACGGACATCAGGAACGAAACCTTTGCCGCCGTCTTGCGCTCCAGCCCCCGGAAGATCCCGAAGGTGATCGTGGAGCCCGAACGGGAGATTCCCGGAATCAGGGCAGCCGCCTGGACCAGACCCAGGACGATTCCATCCGCCAGACTCATCTCCTCTTTCCCTCTTCTGTTCATTTTCACCCGATCCGACAGGAACAATAAGATTCCCGTGATCAAAAGCATGCAGGATGCCGTTGCCGCCGATTCAAAGAGGCGTTCGATTCTCTCCCTGAACAGGATACCGATTGTTCCTGTCAGGAACGTGGCGACAACGATCCAGAGCGCCAGCCTGCGATTGGCGCTCCTTTCCGCTGAGTGCTGCCGCTGCGGGCTTGCGGACCGTTCCCTCTCCGGCAGAAACGAAGCAATGATTTCACCGATGTCCCGTCGAAGAAAGAAGACCACGGCCACGAGCGTTCCGAAATGGAGGAGAACGTCAAAGGCAACGCTGGGTTGCCGGAATCCCGGGATCAGCGAGGGGACAATGACCAGATGTGCGGAGCTGCTGACCGGCAACGGTTCGGTCAACCCCTGAACGATGCCCAGGATGACGGCCTCCATCAATGTCACAGAGGCTCCTTTCCGCCATCCGCTGAGGAAGTTGCTTGGGAAGAGGCTCTGCCCTGCTCAAAGTTACGGACAATGATGCCGCGGACCCGTTCGATCAAATCCCCCCTTGTTTCAATTTTGTACCCGGACACATCCACCGGCCGATCGATGACCATCTTGATCTTTCCAGGCCTGATCCTCAGCGATCGCTTCGGCATGATTTCATGGGCTCCGATGATGGAGATCGGCACGATCGGAACCCCGGCTTGGATGGCGAGGTGGAACATGCCCTGTTTGAACGGCTTGATCGTTCCGTCCTTGCTGCGGGTTCCTTCGGGAAAGGTGACCACTGATTTTCCTTCCCGGATTTTCTGTGCCGCCTCCTCGAGGCTTTTCATGGCCTTTTCGTGATTCTGCCGGTCGATCTCGATGTACCCGGCGCTTCGCATGGCCTTGCCGAAGATGGGGATCTTGAAAAGCTCCTTTTTGACGATCCAGCGGAACTGGCCGGGGATGTAAGCCAGGACGATCAGGATATCGAAATCACTCTGGTGGTTGGCCATGAAGATCTGCGGACGGCGCATCAGCACATTTTCCCGGCCGGTGACGCTCACCCGGATTCCGGAGAGTTTGAGGAGGATTTTCGCCCAAAGATTGGCAATTTTATGGGCCTTGTTCTCGCCGGGGGATATGAGGGGGAACACCAGGGCGCAAAACGACAGAAAGGCGGTGATTGAAACGGCAATGATGACCAGCAATGCGGAACGAATCATGACCAAGTCCCCATGGGCGGTCGACAGACGCCCTTCTGGTAATGCGATGCGGTGACAGGATTCAGACCCATCTCCACGTTTTCCGGCGATCCCGGAAAATGGATAGGACCGCATGCCTCTTTTGAATTTTTTTAACCCGAACCCCTTAACGAAGTCAATAAGGAATGTTCGTGCGACCGGCGGACGTTTTCGAGAAAAGGATTGACAAACATTGCCCTTGATAATAGATAAGCGTCCATCAAATCTGGTTATTCTCCCCGGCCGGGACGATGGGATTTTTATGAAACGGATGATGAGCAACCGAAGGGCGTTTGCGATCATTGATCATTTTCCCCAATCCCGGGTCTTGGTTGTCGGGGATATTATGGCGGACCATTTTATCTGGGGAAGGGTGTCGCGAATCTCCCCGGAGGCTCCCGTTCCTGTGGTTGAGGTGAAAAAGGATAACTTTCTGCTGGGCGGCTGCGCCAATGTGCTCAACAATGTCTTTGCAATGGGCGGCCAGGTTCATCTGGCCGGGGTATTGGGGGCCGACGATACCGGCAGACGTCTGCTGGCGGAGTTCTCCGGCCGGGGTTTGGGTATGGACGGCATTGTCGTGGAGACGGGCCGTCCCACGACGCTCAAGACACGAATCGTGGCGCATGGCCAACAGGTGGTCCGTTTTGATCGGGAGGACCGGAGGCCGGTTCAAGCGAAGAGCATTCACAGAATACTCTCCTACATCGAGTCGTTGCGCGATGAATTGGGGGCGTTGGTGATATCGGATTATGGAAAAGGGTTGGTCACCCGTTCTCTCCTTGAAGGCATCCGTAAGGTCATTGCCGGTCGGCCGGTATTCACCTGCGTGGATCCGAAGCAGTGGGATTTTTCCATGTACCATGGATTCGACATCGTGACCCCGAATCATCACGAGGCCGCTCGTGCGGCGGGGGAAGAGATGTTGAACGGCCAGGATCACATCCGTGTCGGCATGAAACTTTTGAGGCAGTATGATTTCAAGGCCCTGCTGATGACCCGTGGGGAAGAGGGGATGAGCCTTTTCGAAAAGGACGTCCGGATCAGACATACGGCATTCCGGACGGAAGCGAGGGAGGTCTTCGATGTGACGGGTGCAGGGGATACGGTCATCGGTGTGCTGGCCCTATCGCTCGCGGCGGGAGCCTCTTTCCGGGAGGCAGCCTATCTGGCCAATCACGCTGCGGGGATCGTGGTGGGGAAGGCGGGTACCGCGACCGTGACCCGGGAAGAGCTGAAAAAGACGCTATGAGCGATCCGCAGCCGCCGGAAGCCGTCAAATTGATAGCCAGCGTCTTTTCAGGAGAGGAAAGGCTGCTCTGTCAAACGATGCAGGTCCTGTCGGAAACATATGGAAGGGCCGACTTCATCAGCGCACCGATGGCCTTTGCCTATACCGATTATTACGAGAAGGAGTTCGGCGGTTCCCTGATCCGTCGTTTTGTCGCCTTTGAACGGCTGATTTCTCCGGAGACATTGCCGGATGTCAAAAACGGGACCAATGCGCTCGAGAGAAGGTTCTCGGCTGAAGGGAATAGGCGGGTGAACATCGATCCGGGTTATCTTGCGCGGGCCCATCTGATTCTGGCCACGGGCAAAGGCTTCACCCATCGGCCCTATCTCCGGGATGGGATCTTCGCCGATCTGACCCTGATGTTCAGAGACAAGGCGTTTCATTCCTTTCCCTGGACCTATCCGGATTATGCCGGCGAAGAGATGATCGGGATGCTGATCCGAATCCGGGAGAAGTATCTGCTGCAGCTCAAGGGGAAAGCGGCCGGAAGCCGCTCGTCGTCGGGCATGTTACAGGGATCCGAAGGGAGTCGTTTGATGAGGAATGCCGATGATTAGAAGCATGACCGGTTACGGCAGGGCGGAAACGTTTCTTGCAGGCCGGAAAATCACGATCGAGATGAAATCCGTCAACCACCGTTTTTTGGAGATTTCGTTGCGTCTGCCGGCCATGTTTCTTCCGTTCGAAAGTGAGATCAAGAAGCGGATCGGGGAACAGTTTTCCCGGGGGCGGATCGAGGCGACCCTCCGGACGGACGGCGATGGAATCGAGGAGGCCGCCGGTCGTTTCACGCTGAATTTGCCGTTGGTCCGCAATTACCACGCGCTGCTGGGTCAGATGAAGGAGGAATTCGGCCTTGAGGGAGAGATCACGCTGGAGATGATGGCGGGATTCCGCGACCTCTTTGTTCCTGTGGAGTCGAGCCAGGATCCGGCGATTCTCTGGGAGGGACTTTCCAGAATCCTTGCGGACGGGATCCGGGTACTGACGGAGATGAGGGAGAGGGAGGGAGAAAGCCTGAAGCGGGATCTGGTCGGTCGCTTGGACAGGGTTGCCGATTGCGTGGATGGAATCGCCGGAAGAGCGCCGCAGGTGGTGCTGGACTATCGGAAGCGTCTCGGCGACCGGGTCAGGGAACTGACGGGGGGGCTGGCGGTCGATGAGGCGCGACTGCTTCAGGAGATCGCGATCATGGCGGAGAAGAGCGATATTACCGAAGAGATCGTACGCTTCCGAAGTCATATCGGTCAGTTTAATGATCTGTTGGCCGGAGAGGATGCCGCCGGCAGGAAGATCGATTTTCTGATCCAGGAGATGGGCCGTGAGATCAATACCATCGGCTCCAAGAGCGGGGATGCGGAAATCTCGCGAAGCGTCATTGAGGTGAAGAGCGAATTGGCGAAACTGAGGGAGCAGGTGCAGAACATTGAATGATGAATGGTCCAAAAGGCAACCCGGTTTGCTGATGGTCGTGTCCGCCCCGTCCGGTGCCGGAAAAACGTCGATTTGCCGGGAGATTCTGCGACGATTCCCCAAGATCCGTTTTTCCGTATCGTGTACGACGCGTCCTCCGCGTCTCGGCGAGATCAACGGACGGGATTACGAGTTCATCTCCGACGAGGAGTTCCGCGAGAGGATGGTTCGGGGAGAATTCGTTGAATGGGTGGAAAATTACGGCTATCTCTACGGTACGTCGAAGAAAGCGATGGAGGCCTTTTTATCGAAGGGATATGATCTGATCCTGGATATCGAACCGCGCGGCGCGAAGGCGATCCGTGAAAATTATCCGGGCGGGATATTCATCTTCATCCTTCCCCCGACGTTTGCCGATCTGAAGTCCCGGCTGTCCATCAGAGGGGAAAGTGCCGCCGTCATGGAGCGGCGTTTGAAGAGTTCCCTCGATGAAATCCGTGAGGCTCTGTGGTATCATTACATCATATTCAATGAAAATTTGGAGGAGGCCGTCAATCGGTTTCAGGCCGTGTACATCGCTGAGATGTCCCGGCGGGACCGTTGGACGGAAAGAATCGAGGCTTTTTTGAAAGAAGAATCATTTTAATCAATTGGAGGTGCATTGTCCATGGCCAGAATTACGGTGGAGGATTCTTTGCGCATGGCAAAGAACCGGTTTGCCCTTGTCCTGCTGACCTCTCAGCGGACGCGACAGCTCCTGAAGGGATCTCAGCCCCTGACGGATTCGAGAAACAATCGGGAGATCGTAACGGCCCTTCGGGAAATTGCGGCGGGAAAGGTTTTTTACGCCCATCCCGAGTATCTGCAAAGGGTGAAGGAAAACTTCAAAACGATCCCGAATGATACAGAGTTCATCGGCGATGAAGAATACAACGATTAGCTCCCCGAAGGAACGGTTGATCTTTGCGCTCGATGTCGGTGCGGGGATGGAGGATGCCCTTTCCTGGGTGGATCGCCTGCGGGATCATGTCGGCCTTTTCAAGGTCGGAAAGGAATCGTTTGTTCGCTTCGGGACGGAGATCGTTCGGCAGATCCGTGCCCGGGGGGGGGGGATCTTTCTCGATCTCAAATTTCACGATATTCCCAACACCGTTGCCCGCGCGGCGGAGGCCGCCTGCGGACTCGGAGTGGCCATGTTCAACCTGCATGCCCTCGGTGGGGTGCGGATGATGACGGATGCGGTCGATGCGGTGCGAGAGTTTGCGGAGCGATACCAGGAAAAGCCTCCAGCGGTTCTCGCGGTAACCATTCTGACCAGTCTGAACGACGATGATCTGAAGCTCCTCGGGTTCTCCGGGGGAACACGGGAGACGGCGCTGCATCTTGCCCGTCTTTCCCAGGATGCGGGGCTGTCGGGGGTCGTCGCGTCCGCTGAAGACGCGGCCGCGATCCGAAAAGCCTGCGGGGATGAATTCCTGATCGTGTCTCCCGGGATCCGAGGGGTCGCGGAAGTGGCGGGCGACGATCAAAAAAGGATCGTAACCCCCGCGGAAGCCGTTTCCTCCGGGGCCGATTATCTGGTCGTGGGAAGGCCGATCCGCCAGGCGGCCGATGCGGCCGATGCGGCCGATGCGATTGCGGAACAGATTGCACAAGGGCTTGCGCGAAGAAACCCGCGGTAACCGCGCACAGCCTGTGGATTCTCAAGCAGCCCGTTTGCGGAGGGATGCCGTGCAGGTGATCTATGGGATCAACCCTCTTCTGGAGATGATCCTTTCCGATCCGGGGCAACTGGAAAAGATCATCGTGGCCGATGGTCGGAGGGGGGCGGAGGTACGGAAGATCCTGAGGCTGGCGGATGAACACAGGATTCCCGTGGAGACCGGCAACCGGGAAAGGGTGGAGAAGCTGGCGCCGCATCGAGTCCACCAGGGGGTTGCGGCCCTCTGCCGGGAGCGCGCTTATGCCACTGTGGATGAGGTGATCGCAAACCGTCATCAACGGTCCAAACACAATCTGGTGGTTCTGCTGGACAGCATCACAGATCCGCAGAATCTCGGCTCCATCATCCGGACCGCACATTGTTGCGGGGCGAACGGCATTATCATTCCTGAGAACCGTGCCGCTTCGATCACGGCGTCCGTTGCCAAGGCCTCGGCCGGAGCGGTCCATCACCTGCCGACGGCGATGGTGGTCAATCTGGTCCGCACCATCGAATACTTGAAAGAAAAAGGGTTCTGGATTTACGGTGCCGACGCGGGGGCGAAGGTGGGCATCGAGACACCGGACTATGGCGGGCATGTGGCGCTGGTCATGGGAAGCGAAAGCCGGGGGCTTCGGCCTCTGATCCGGAACCAGTGCGATTTTCTGATTGCCATTCCGCTGCGGGGACGGATATCCTCTCTGAACGTTTCGGTCGCAGCCGGGATCATCTTGTTTGAGATTCTCAGAAAATGGGGGAATTAGTCATGCCGGTTTTCTTATGGCAGGCGGAAACGAAGAAAGGTGAGATTAGAAAAGGTGAAGTGGACATGGCCAACGAGGCCGCGGTCAGGAGCCAGCTTCGCCGGCAAGGCTATAAATCGATCAACGTCAAGAAAAAACCGAAGGACCTTTTCGAGAACATTCCCTTCCTCCAGCAGAAGGTTAAGGAGAAAGATGTGGTGGTCTTTGCCCGGATCTTCTCCACCATGATCAATGCAGGACTTCCTCTGATTCAGTGCTTGGACCTCCTCGGGAAACAGGAGCAGAACAAAACCTTCGCCAAGGTGATCGGAAACATCAAGGGGGACATTGAAGGGGGTTCCACCCTGACCGATGCGCTCAAAAAATATCCGAAAATCTTCGACGAGCTTTTCGTCAATCTGGTTGCCGCCGGGGAAAGCGGCGGCATCCTGGACGTGATTCTGCAGCGCCTCTCCGTCTACATGGAAAAGTCGATGAAATTGAAGAGCAAGGTCAAGGGGGCAATGACTTATCCGGCCGCCGTTCTGGTCATTTCGTTTGGTGTTGTGGCCGTACTGCTGTTGAAGGTCATCCCGGTTTTTCAGAAGATGTTTGAGGGGATGGGAGGCGCTCTGCCGGGACCGACGCAGTTTATGGTTGATTTAAGTCAGTTTGCGCAAAATTACTTCATCTACATGGTCGGTATTTTGGTGGCGGCCTTCTACGGATTCAAAAAGTTTTACGCGACAGAAAAAGGAACCCTCATTATTGACCAGTTGATTCTAAAGTCTCCGGTTTTTGGTCCGCTGCTGAAGAAGGTGGCCGTGTCCAAATTCACCAGGACGCTCTCCACCATGATGTCCAGCGGTGTTCCGATCATAGAAGGACTCGGCATCGTCAGCAAGACCGCGGGAAACAAAATCGTTGAAAACGCCCTCATCAAGACGAAGCAGAGCATCAGCGAGGGGAAGACGATCGCCGAACCGCTGATGGAAACGGATATCTTTCCCGCCATGGTGGTGCAGATGATCGCCGTCGGCGAAGCAACGGGAGCCCTGGATACCATGTTGGCCAAAATTGCCGATTTCTATGATGACGAGGTGGATGCGGCGGTCGGCGCCATGACGGCACTGCTGGAGCCTTTCATGATGGTGTTTCTGGGCGGCGTGGTCGGCGGGATGATTATTGCGATGTATCTCCCCATCTTTCAGATGGCCTCAGCTGCGGGATAGAAAAGATTAGAAGCGGTGCAGAGGATTCCTGCCGTCGCCGCAACGAGCTAAAAAATGGTCGGGATGGCGCGATTTGAACGCGCGACTCCTGCGTCCCGAACGCAGTGCCCTACCAAGCTGGGCCACATCCCGACGGCTATGCTCCATATCCAATTTGCAATCAGTTGTCCATCTTTTTTTCGGTTCTCGGGAAAACACGTTGTACCTACCCCTCGCCGTGGTGTTTTCGTTGCCGGTAAGGTTTCATGATACATCACCTGACGGGAAGATCTTGTTTGTGTTTTCAAGATCAACGTGATAAGATCAACTGCAAAACAGTTTGTGAGGCAAGGGAGTGATCATTTACGACCTCAAGTGTCGAAACGGCCACAAGTTCGAGGGGTGGTTCCAAGACCGGAAGGCCTTCGAGGGGCAGCGATCAAAAAAATTGATTGCCTGTCCCGTGTGCGGGGATGCCGAAGCGACGTTGATTCCCTCAACGGTGGCGATCATGGGGCGGGACCAGCGTTCCGCTGCGGTGAAAAAGGAAGCCACAACGCCGCCGCAGAAGACCCTGCGGGAATTTCATGATTATATTCAGAAAAACTTCGATAACGTGGGTGATAAGTTCGCGGAAGTTGCCCTCCGAATTCATCATGGGGAAGAAGATGGAAGAAGCATCCGAGGAACCACGACCGACAGTGAAGAAGTGACTCTCCGTGAAGAGGGAGTCCAATTCATCAAGCTTTCCCTGCCAAAGTTTGACAGTTAATGACGGGCAGGGTTGATGACAGTGAGCGGACATTCCCCTTAACATCATGATCAAAACCTATCAGAGCATCGACAAGGCGGTCGGAAATACGCCTCTTGTTGAGATACGCAGATTGAATCCCAACAATCGGGTCCGAATCTTCGCAAAGCTCGAATATTTAAATCCGGGCGGCTCGATCAAGGACCGGGTCGCCGCTCATATGATCGAGCAGGCCGAAAAGCGCGGGGAGCTGACGAAGGAAAAGATGATTCTGGAAGCGACCAGCGGCAATACAGGGATCGGCCTGGCGTTGGTGGCGGCGTCCAAGGGATACCGGCTCTGCTTGGCGATGCCGGAGTCGGCAAGCGAGGAGCGGAAGCGCATTCTCAAGGCATTGGGAGCGGAGCTGGTTCTCACGCCCGCAAACCAACGCACCGATGGAGCCATTGAGGTAGCCTACAACCTGATGCGTGAACATCCGGACCGATATTTCTGTACCGACCAGTTCAACAATGCCGACAATGTGGGAGCCCATTATCACGGAACGGGAGAGGAGATCTGGCGGCAGACGGAAGGCAATGTCACAATGGTCGTTGCGACCTTGGGCACCAGCGGCACGGCCATGGGGATCTCCAGGAGACTCAAGGAATACAATCCGGCTGTCCGAATCGTGGGAGTAGAGCCTTATCTCCAGCATCGCATCCAGGGTTTGAAGAACATGAAGGAATCATACAGGCCGGGGATTTACGACCGAAACCGCCTGGATGAAAAGATCAATATTCTCGACGAGGATGCCTTCGAGATGGCCCGTTGTCTCGCACGGGAGGAAGGACTGTTTGTGGGGATGAGTTCCGGCGCCGCCATGCACGTCGCCGCATTGAAGGCACGGGAGTTGGAGGATGGTCTCATCGTGGTGATTTTTCCGGATGGGGGGGAGCGTTATCTCAGCACGGATCTCTTCACCGACCGAACACAGTCTAGCCTGAAAATGTACAACACGATCACAAAGGAGAAAACGGCCTTCCAGCCGCTCCGGCCGGATGAAATCCTCATGCACTCTTGCGGACCCACCGTTCATGAGGTGCCGCATATCGGAAATTATCGGCGTTTCATCATTTCCGACCTGATCCGCCGCTACCTGGAATATCAGGGATTCCGGGTCAGGCACGTCATGAACATCATCGATCTGGACGACCGCTCCATTCGGGGGGCCGAACAGGCCGGCGTCGATCTGGCGACCTATACGGAAAAGGGAGCAAATGCCTTTCTCGAGGGGCTCCGCACTCTAAACCTGCGGCCTGATGATGAATATCCGAGGGCGAGCGGTCATTTCGAGGAGATGGTAAAACTGGTCGAAAAACTGGTTCAGAAGGGATATGCCTATGAAAAACTGCGGTCGGTCTACTTCGACATCTCAAAACTCGCAGATTACGGCTGCCTTTCCAATGTCGATCTCCAGAAGGGTGTACCCGGGCGGACCGTGGATCAGGACAACTATGAGAAGGACAGCCCTGCCGATTTCACGTTGCTGAAGCGTTCAACCCTGAGCGAGCTGAAAAAAGGGTTCTATTTCAAGACCCGATGGGGGAATGTACGGCCCAGCTGGCATCTGGAGTGCGCGGCAACAGCGATGAAGTATCTTGGGGAGAGATTTGACATCCACATGAGCGGTGCGGATGTCATTTTTCCTCACTGCGAGAATGTCCTGGCCATTGGCCGGGGGGCCACGGGTAATCGCCCTGCGAACTACTGGCTCCATACCGAGCTTGTCCTGGTGGGAGGGGCAAAGATGTCCCGTTCGCTTGGAAATGCGGTCACGCTGGATGATCTGAGGGAAAAAGGATATCGGGGCCGGGAGATCCGGTTTTTTCTCCTCGGCACCCACTATCGCAAACCCCTTCATTTTTCATACGGGGCACTGGAAACAGCCAAGAATACGATCAGGAAACTCGACGGTTTCATCCAACGCCTGATTCGTTTTACGCCGGGGAACGGATACCCCGATACAGATCAATGGATCTATAACCTAAAAAAGGAATTTACGGCTGCGATGGACGATGATTTCAACGTTTCCGGGGCGTTGGCCTCCCTGTTCGGATTTATCAATCGGGTCGGCTTGCCGCTATCACAGGGACAGTTCGACGAACCGGAGCGAAATCGTATCCTCGACACCATCAAGAGTCTGGATACGATCCTGGGAATCATGAATTTCGAAGAGGAGAAGATTGGGGAGGAGGCGCG
>JAXGRQ010000038.1:0-26737 GCA_040765725.1 Syntrophales bacterium | reverse complement strand
GGGATGGTTGCCGCGATCGGCCGCCAGGTGGATCGTCTGATGGAGGATGCCGCTCTGAGGGAAAAGAGTTTTGCAGACCTGCTTGCATACCTCCAGCAGAAGAAATCGATTCTCGACTCCACCCCTTCCACATGGCCCGTTTCGGGATGGGTGACATCCGAATTCGGCAGGCGGTTATCCCCATTCGGCGGTGAGCCTGAATTTCATAAGGGGATCGACATTGCCACGCGAACGGGTCAGCCCGTTCATGCCCCGGCGGACGGGATCGTTGCAGAGGTTGGCTATAGGCATGACCTGGGACAGATGGTCCGGATCCACCACGGGCACGGGATGACAACCGTTTATGGACACCTCTCGAGGACGGCTGTCCGCGTCGGGTCGACGGTCCGCAAGGGTGACCGGATCGGCCAGGTGGGGAACACGGGCCGGAGCACCGGATCCCATCTTCACTATGCGGTGATGTTGAACGGCGTTGAAGTCAACCCAAGGAAATATCTGAATTAATTTCCCGAGCTGGGAAACAAAATCTCCGCCCGTTCAGGAGTGCATCCACCGGTCATGGCGCCGGTTTTTTTTTGAGGAATTTTATGTTTGGCTTGATTCTGAAAAAGGTGTTTGGAAGCAAAAATGACCGGGAAATGAAGCGCCTTTCCCTGATTCTCCATGAGATCAACCGGCTGGAGCCGGCTGTGAGCGCGATGACGGATGAAGAGCTCAGGTCGAAGACCCCTCATTTCCGAAATCAGCTGCAAAGCGGCGCCGAACCTGATGACATCCTGGTCGAGGCTTTTGCCGTCGTTCGTGAGGCTGCCCGGCGAACGGTCCGGATGAGGCCTTTTGACGTGCAGATCCTGGGCGGTCTGGTGCTTCATGAAGGGAAAATTGCTGAAATGAAAACGGGCGAGGGGAAGACCCTGGCCGCAACGATGCC
Source organism: Syntrophales bacterium (assembly GCA_040765725.1). GTDB lineage: Bacteria > Desulfobacterota > Syntrophia > Syntrophales > UBA5619 > UBA5619. The sequence goes on along the minus strand of JAXGRQ010000038.1, from coordinate 25,806 downwards.
CCTATACCTCAACGCACTGATGGGAAAGGGAGCCCATCTTGTGACGGTCAATGACTATCTGGCGAGAAGAGACGCCGAATGGATGGGCCCCATCTACCAATTTCTCGGCATGAATGTCGGCGTGATCGTTCACGGGATGGATGACAACGAACGGCGCGCGGCCTATCACAGCGACATCACCTACGGGACCAACAATGAATTCGGTTTCGATTATCTGCGCGACAACATGAAATTCAACCTCGATGATTATGTTCAGCGGGACTTCCATTATGCCATCGTGGATGAGGTCGACAGCATCCTCATCGACGAAGCGAGGACGCCGCTGATCATATCCGGCCCATCCGAGGAATCGACCGACAAATACAACCGGGTCAACCAGGTGATCCCGAATCTGCGCAAGGATAAAGATTATACGGTCGAGGAGAAGAGCCGGACCGTCGCACTCACGGAGGAGGGGGTGGCGAGGGTCGAGGGCTACCTGAAGGTGAAGAATCTTTATGAACCGCAAAACATCGATCTCCTTCACCATGTCAATCAGGCGCTACGGGCGCATACCCTCTTCAAACGCGATGTCGACTATCTCGTGAAGGAAGGGAAGGTCATCATCGTGGATGAATTCACCGGAAGGGTCATGCCCGGGAGACGGTACAGCGACGGCCTCCATCAGGCCCTCGAGGCGAAGGAACATGTCAAGGTCGAACAGGAGAATCAGACCCTGGCATCGATCACCTTCCAGAATTATTTCCGGATGTACGCCAAACTGGCGGGGATGACCGGCACGGCCGACACCGAGGCGGAGGAGTTCGGGAAAATTTACAAGCTTGAGGTCCTGGTCGTTCCGACCAACATGCCGATGATCCGTAAAGATCATCCGGATGTCATCTACAAGACCGAAAAAGAAAAATTTGCGGCGGTGATTGCCGAAATCAAGGAACTTCATGAAGCCGGGCGGCCGGTCCTCGTGGGGACCATTTCCATCGAAAAATCGGAGCTGCTCAGCAAATATCTGACCCGGGCGGGCGTCAGACACCACGTATTGAATGCAAAGAACCATGAGAAGGAGGCGGATATCGTCGCTCAGGCCGGCCAGCCCGGCCAGGTCACCATTTCGACCAACATGGCCGGCCGCGGCACGGATATCAAGCTGGGGGAGGGGGTGGCCGAACTCGGCGGCCTGCACATCCTTGGAACGGAGCGGCATGAGAGCCGCCGGATCGACAACCAGCTTCGCGGGCGTTCCGGCCGACAGGGAGACATGGGGTCGTCCCGTTTTTACCTCTCCCTGGAGGACGACCTGCTTAGGATCTTCGGTGCGGAGCGGATCTCCGCCGTCATGGACCGGATCGGTATGGAGGAGGGACAACCCATTGAGCATCGGCTGATTTCGAAGGCGATCGAAAATGCTCAGAAACGAGTCGAGGGGCAGAATTTTGATATCCGCAAGCATCTCCTGGAATATGACGATGTCATGAACCGCCAGCGGCAGGTAATTTACGAACAGCGAAAAAAGGTCCTCAAGGGTGAAGCGCTATGGGACGATGTGGACGAGATGATCGAAGAGATGGTCGAAGAGATGCTCCCGGAGTATGTCGACGAGAAACGACATCCGGAAGAGTGGGATCTCAAAGGACTGGATGAGGCGGTTTCCAGGCATTTCACGCTGAAGTCGGAGCTGGAGCGGACGGGTCGGGAACTCGGGCCGGAGGCCATTTGTGAACGAATCGTTGACGGGGCGAAGGCGCTGCTGCGCCAAAAAGAGATCGAGTATGGAAAGCAGCTGATGGATTACCTGATGAAGGTGATCATGCTGCAATCGATCGATACGCAATGGAAGGAGCATCTCCTTGCGATGGACCATCTCAAGGAGGGGATCGGTTTGCGGGGATACGGTCAGAAGGATCCGGTTCGGGAGTATCAAAAAGAAGGCTATGATATGTTTATGGACATGATCCGCCGCATCAAGCAGGACAGCGTTGAAAAGCTCTGCATCGTGCAGATCCGGCGCGAGGAAGAGGTGGAGCGGATCGGGGAGAAACAGCGTCAGGATTACATCATGTCCCGTGGGGAGGACACCCCGGTGGCGACGACGGTCAAAAGAGATGCGGCCAAAGTCGGCCGAAATGAACCCTGTCCCTGCGGCAGCGGCAAAAAATACAAGAAATGCTGCGGGGCGTAGGCAACCGGGACGGATGATATCGATTCGGCAATAGACTTCGGAGGAGACGATGCGGATCACGGAAGATTATCGGGTGCCCGGATTCACGGCCAACAGCATCCACACGGGAATCAAGACGGATGGCGGCAAGGACCTTTCGCTGATCTTTTCGACCCGACCGGCGACGGCGGCGGGGGTGTTTACGACGAACTGCTTCAAGGCAGCTCCTGTCCTTCTCGATCAGCAGAGAATCCGATCCGGAACGGCGCAGGCCGTGATCGCAAACAGCGGCGTTGCGAATGCCGCAACCGGAGCGGAAGGCCTTGCCGATGCGTTGGCCGTTTCGCGTTTTACCTCCGCCGCGCTCGGCATCGCGGACGATCTGGTTTTGGTGGCGTCGACGGGGGTGATCGGACACCGTCTGCCTGTTCATAAAATCGAGACGGGAATCAAGGGGCTGGTCACGGGACTCCACAAGGACGGGATTCCCGATGCCGAGGCCGGCATTATGACGACGGACCGGTTTCCAAAAATCGCCGTCAGGAAAGGGACCATCGGCGGCAAAGAGGTCACCCTGTGCGGAATCGCCAAGGGGGCGGGGATGATTCAGCCGAATATGGCAACCATGCTGGCCTTTGTCATGACCGACGCCGCGATCGAAACAAACCTTCTGGATCAAGTATTTCGGCGTTCCATCGCCGGCAGCTTCAACGCGATCAGCGTGGACGGCTGTATGAGCACGAACGATACGGCCCTCATCCTTTCCAACGGCGTTGCCGGGAATCTCTTGCTGAGACGGGGCTCGACAGACGTGACGCGATTTCGTGAATTGCTTTCGGATCTGCTGGCTGAACTCGCCCGGGGGCTGGTCCGCGACGGCGAGGGGGCGACCAAGGTGATCGAGATCACGGTAACGGAGGCCCGAACGCGCAAGGACGCGCAGCGGATTGCTTACGCCGTCGCCAATTCCAACCTGGTCAAGACGGCTTTTTTCGGAGAGGACCCGAACTGGGGAAGGATCGTTTCCGCCGCCGGATCGGTCGGAATTGGCCTTCCCAAGGACCGGGTTTCCCTTTTCCTGGAGAATGTTCCGATTTACATGGCAGGCAAGGGAGTCGGCGGACAAGAGGCGGAACTTGCCGCGATCATGAAACGCCCGGAAATCAGGGTGTGTCTCCGGTTGGGGATGGGATGTCGATCCTGGACCGTCTATGCATCCGATCTGTCATTTGATTATGTAAAGATCAATGCCCACTATCATACGTAATCCCCATTTTCGCTTGATTCTTTGAATTCTTTATGTTATCAGCCTCGCCACATCGCACATTCCCGGATTGACGGAGGTTGCCTGTCCAAACGACCGGTTTCCGTTCAAGAGGATGGGGATGGAGGTAAAAACAAAAGAGAGGAGTCCAGTATGGCCAGTATTTCGATGAAGTTGCTGCTTGAGGCGGGGGTCCACTTCGGTCACCAGACGAACAAATGGAACCCCAAAATGAAACCCTACATCTTCGGCGCGCGAAACGGGATCTATATCATTGATCTCCAGCAGACGGTCGGTCTTTTTCAGACGGCCTATCAGTTCGTTGTCGATACGGTCGCCCAGGGAGGAGAGGTCCTTTTTGTGGGCACCAAGAAACAATCCCAGGAGTCGGTCCGCGAGGAGTCCGAACGGTGCGGCATGCCTTACGTCAATCAGCGCTGGCTGGGGGGAATGTTGACCAATTTCGTGACCATCAAGAAAAGCATCGACCGTTTGAATGAGCTCGACCGGATGTTTGCCGATGACAGCATCAAGGCATTCCCCAAAAAAGAGATCTTGGGGCTGCAGAAGGATCGGGAAAAATTGACCAAGGTTCTGGGAGGGATCCGGGCCATCAAGGGCGTTCCCAAAGGAATTTTCATTATTGATCCGAAGCGTGAGATGATCGCGGTGACCGAAGCCAGGAAAATGAAGATCCCGATTGTCGCCATGGTGGACACGAACTGCGATCCCGATCTGATCGACTACATTATTCCCGGCAATGACGATGCCATCCGGGCGATCAAACTCTTTTCCGCAAAGATGGCGGATGCCGTCCTGGAGGGGAAAAAGCGGTTTGAGGAGAGAATTCAGGCGGAGAGCGATAAGGCGAGCCAGACCTCTGCAGCGGTTTCCGGAGCCGACAGCGCAGAATTGGATGTTCCGGAAAGCATCGAAACCAAAGGTTCGGAATCCGACGAAGTGAAAGATCCGTCAGAGGGAGGGGAATAAATTGGATATCACATCAGAGATGGTGAAGGCATTACGGTTGAAAACCGGTGCAGGGATGATGGACTGCAAGGAGGCGCTGAGGGCTGAGAACGGCGATCCGGAAAAAGCGATCGATTACCTTCGGAAAAAGGGAATGTCGGCAGCCACAAAACGTTCCTCCAAGGCGGCCAAGGAAGGCACCGTCGCCTCTTACATCCACATGGGAGGAAGGATCGGCGTTTTGGTAGAAGTGAACTGTGAAACCGATTTCGTTGCAAAGACAGATGACTTTCAGGCCATGGCCAGAGATGTGGCAATGCATGTCGCGGCGTCGAATCCGCGCTATGTCCGTCCGGAGGAGATCCCAACGGTCGATCTGGAGAGGGAGAAGGAGATCTATCGCAGCCAGCTGATCGCAGAAAAAAAACCGGAAAAAATCTGGGACAAAATCATCGAGGGCAAACTGAACAAGTATTATGAAGAGGTCTGTCTTCTGAATCAGAAGTTCATCAAGAATACGGATATCACGGTCGGAACCCTGGTCACCAACATGATGGCAAAAACGGGTGAAAATATCATCGTCAGACGATTTGCACGTTTCCAACTGGGCGAGGAGCTGGGGTAGGGATGTCGGACCGGCCCGTCTACAAGAGGATTCTGCTGAAATTGAGCGGCGAGACTCTCATGGGGAAGCAGGCCTTCGGCATTGATCCTGCGATGGTGTGCAGCATTGCAGCCGAGATTCGGGAGGTGGCATCGCTCGGGGTTCAGATCGGTGTCGTGATCGGCGGCGGAAACATCTTCCGGGGAATGGCTGCCAGCGAGAAGGGGATGGACCGGGTCTCCGCCGATTATATGGGAATGCTGGCCACGGTCATCAACGGACTGGCCCTGCAGAGCGTACTGGAAGGCGAGGGTGTCCCCACCAGGGTTCAGACGGCCATCGAAATGAGAGAGGTGGCCGAACCGTTCATTCAGAGAAGGGCGATACGCCATCTCGAGAAGGGTCGTGTGGTGATCTTCGCGGCCGGAACGGGCAATCCCTATTTTACCACCGATACGGCGGCGACCCTTCGCGCTGTTGAAATCAAGGCGGATATCCTTCTGAAGGCGACGAAAGTGGACGGCGTTTATGACAAGGATCCTCTTCAAAATAAAAACGCAGTCATGTACAAAAAAGTAAGTTATACTGATGTATTGACGAAGAATCTTAAAGTAATGGATGCAGCTGCCATTTCCCTCTGTCGGGATAACGAGCTGCCTCTGATCGTCTTCAATCTCCAAAAGGCGGGAAACATCAAGCGGGTCGTCTGCGGAGAAAAAGTGGGAACCAGGGTCGGAGGCTGAAATCATGGCTGAAATGATGAAGGATCTGATCTTTGAGGAACTTCGCGAAGGGATGGAGAAGGCCCTGCAGGCGCTGGAGAGATCCTTCAGCAAGGTCAGGACGGGAAGGGCCTCCCTGGCATTGTTGGACGGCATCCGCGTCGAATATTACGGCACGCAAACGCCATTGAACCAGCTCGCTTCGCTGTCCGTTCCCGAAAGTCGCCTGATCGTAATCTCCCCGTGGGACAGTTCCGTCCTCGGGGCCATCGAGAAAGCGATCCAGCGGTCTGATCTGGGGTTGATGCCCACCAATGACGGGAAATTGATCCGTCTGGCGATTCCGGCGCTGACGGAGGAGAGGCGCAGGGAACTGGTAAAGGTTGTCCGCAAGATGGCGGAAGAGGGAAAGGTCAAACAGCGCAATGCCCGAAGGGACGCCAACGAACAACTCAAGGCGCTGAAGAAGGACAACGAAATCTCCGAAGACGAACTTTATGCCCTCCAGGAGGAGGTGCAGAAGTTAACCGACCGATTCATCGAAAAGACCGATATGGTTCTCAAGGCAAAAGAGAAGGAGATCATGGAGATTTGATCCCGTTGCCGGATCGGGTTTTAAAACGGGGAGCCGAAGGGCTCCCCGTTTTTTTCATCCGCCTTGAAAAAATGTCGTGGATATGGTAGTCGCATAACCGTGGCCTCCCATGCCACATTGAAAAGGAAATCATGGAAAAAATCGATCCGGCCAGGCTTCCAAACCATATCGCCATCATTATGGACGGCAACGGGCGATGGGCCGAACGCCATGCGCTGGGCAGAATCGCGGGTCACAGAAAGGGCGCCGATTCCGTCCGCACCGTGGTGACCACATGCCGCCGGATCGGCATCCGCTTCCTGACGCTGTACGCCTTTTCCACGGAAAACTGGCTTCGCCCGAAGGCGGAAGTCAACGCCCTGATGGACCTTCTTCGAAAGTACCTCGAGAAAGAATCCCGGAAGATGATGGAAAAGGGGATCCGACTGAGGGCCATCGGCAACCTGGAGGCCCTTGGCCCCTCCGTGCTCGCGAAACTCAGGGAAACGATCGAGATGACGGCGGACAATGAGGGGATGATTTTAACTTTGGCCCTGAGCTATGGCGGACGTGACGAAATCACGGAAGCGGCAAAACGTATGGTCGATGACGCGCTTGCGGGTAGAATCAGCGCACCTGATGTAACCAAGGAGTTTTTGGGCCGTTATCTGCAGACCGCCGGGATGCCCGATCCGGATTTGCTGATCCGCACGGGGGGGGAATATCGAATCAGTAATTTTCTTCTCTGGCAGATGGCCTACACCGAATTCTTTTTTATCGATGTCCTATGGCCTGATTTTCGTGAACCCGATCTCCTCAAGGCGATCACCGAATACCAGCAACGCGAGCGGAGGTTCGGAATGACCAGCGATCAGATCGGCAGGCGATCCTGAAACCATGCCGTGCCTGCAACGGGAGCGCCGCCGTTCAATCCGGGATGTCTCGGTGTAACCCGCGGCGTTTCACAGGAGGTGGGAAATGACGCCCCACATGAAAAGATGGCTGACCGGGGTCATCGCTGTTCCGATCCTCTTTGGAATCATCGCATTCGGCGGCGAAATCCTTTTTTCCATCCTGATCGTTCTGGCTTCGTTGATGGGCATGCAGGAATACAACCGGATGTCCTTCCGACAGGGTTTTACCCTGGAGAAGACGGAAACACTGATTATCGCCCTTTTCATCCTTCTGTCGGCCTTCTTCGGGAACCTTCGGCTTCTGTTGACCGGCCTGACCTTTTCCGTCATGGTTGTGCTGATGCTGAACCTGCTTCGGGCGAGGAGAACGGGGATCGACATCGCCCCTGCCGGACGCGTCGTTTTAGGGATTCTTTACATTCCGCTGCTGATGGCCCATTTCATCCTGATTCGCCAAACCCCTTCAGGCGTGCTGTGGGTCTTTTTCATTCTGGTTCTGGCTTTTTCCGGGGACATAGCGGCATTCTATGTCGGGCGAAAATTCGGAAAGAGAAAGCTTCTCGCGGAGGTCAGTCCGGGTAAGACCGTTGAGGGAACATTGGGTTTGATCGCCGGGAGCATTGCCGGTTGTCTCCTCTTCCGGTTTTTCTTTTTCCCCGCAGTGCCGGTGGTTCATGTCGTCCTTCTGGGGCTGGTGGGAAGCATCGCCGGCCAGCTCGGGGATCTGTGTGAATCGGCCCTGAAGAGGGGGGCTGGCGTCAAGGATTCCGGGATGCTGCTGCCCGGTCACGGCGGGATCCTGGACCGGCTGGACTGCCTGATGTTCATTGTCCCATTGGTTTGCCATTATCAGGGATACGTGCTTTCATGAAGGGGATCTCCATACTCGGTTCAACCGGTTCAATCGGTGTCAGTACGCTGGATGTCATTGCGGCACATCCCCATCGTTTCAGCGTCAAGGCGTTGGCGGCGGGACGAAACATCGCCTTGCTGGAGAAGCAAATTGAAAGGTTCCGGCCGAGGTTGGCGGCCGTTGTGGACGAAGACCATGCCGGCAAGCTTCGCAAACGTTTGGGGTCCGGATCCCGGACGGAAGTTCTATTTGGAGAGGAGGGATATCGGGAAACGGCGATTCTGTCGGATGCCGATATGGTCGTCTCCGCCATGGTCGGTGCGGCCGGTCTTCTTCCGACCCTGAAGGCGATCGAAGCGGGAAAAGATATCGCGCTGGCCAACAAGGAGACCCTGGTGATGGCCGGAAAGATCGTTTTGCAGCGTGCCGCCGAAAGGGGCGTAAGGATTCTCCCGGTGGACTCGGAACATAGTGCGATTTTCCAGTGTATCGAGGGGTCCCGGACGGAAGACGTTAAAAGGATCATCCTGACGGCCTCCGGTGGTCCTTTTCTCCATGCCTCCAGGGAAGAAATGGCGGCAGTGACGCCCGCACAGGCCCTGCGGCACCCCAATTGGGCGATGGGGAAAAAAATCACCATTGACTCGGCGACGATGATGAACAAAGGGCTGGAAATCATCGAGGCCCGGTGGCTGTTCGGCATTTTGGAAACGGCGATCGACGTGCTGATTCACCCCCAAAGCGTTGTTCATTCCCTGGTGGAGTTCCAGGATGGGAGCGTGATCGCCCAGATGGGTGTCCCGGATATGCGGCTTCCCATCGCCTACGCCCTTTCTTATCCGAAACGGCTGGTCGGGAAAGGGCCATTCCTCAACCTGGGACAGGTTGGTGCCCTGACTTTTTTGAACCCCGATCCGGATCGTTTCCCGGCAATCCGGATGGCCTATCAGGCGGTCAAGACCGGCGGGACGTTGCCGGCCGTCCTCAGCGGCGCAAACGAAGAAGCCGTGGAGGCTTTTTTGGAAGAAAAAATCAAATTCGACAGGATTGTCCCTGTGGTGGAAGAAGTTCTCTCCAAGCATCTCGTTCAAACCGATCCGGGCATCGAAGAGATCCTCCTGGCGGACTTTTGGGCGAGGCGGGAGGCTGCACGAACGATTGAAGGAATGAAAAATTGATCGGAATCAGCATTGTATCGGTGATTGTCCTTTTGGGGGTCCTGATCTTCGCCCATGAGTTCGGCCATTTTCTGATGGCCAAGAGGGCGGGTGTCGGCGTTCTGAAGTTTTCCCTCGGGTTTGGTCCGCGGATCCTTGCCAAGAAGGTCGGGGAGACGGAATATCTTCTATCGCTCATTCCGCTGGGCGGCTACGTGAAACTCCTCGGAGAATCGCCCGACGATGAACTTCCGGAGGACGAGGCCAGGAGATCCTTCCTGAAACAGTCGGTTTGGAAACGGATCTCCATTGTGGCGGCCGGGCCCATCTTCAATCTGCTGCTGGCGCTTCTGATCTTTACCGGGGTCAATATGGTCGGGCTTCCCGTTCTGGCGCCGGAAGTCGGTTTCGTACAACCGGATTCCGCGGCGATGGAAGCCGGATTGAGGGTAGGAGACACGATTGTCGCCCTGAACGACAGGGCCGTCCACAAATGGGATGAAATCTCCGAAATTGTCACTGCCGGTCGGGAACGGCCCCTCCGGATCAGGATTCTCCGGGCTGGTTCCGGCCTGGAGATGACCGCAATTCCCCGCCCGATGAAAGTCAAAAACCTCTTCGGAGAAGAGGTTGAATCCTTCAAGATCGGCATCAGCCCGTCACAGAGAACCTTTATCGAAAGGCGCAACCCTTTCTCGGCCGTCGGCCAGGCGGTACGACAGACTTGGCAGGTGATGAAACTCACCGTCATCAGCCTATACAAGATGTTCCAGGGAGTGGTTTCCCCGAAAACCCTCGGGGGACCCATCCTGATCGCCCAGATCGCAGGAGCCCAGGCAAAAGAGGGGGTGATCAACTTTCTGCTCTTCATGGCGTTGTTGAGCATCAACCTGGCGATCCTGAACCTCTTGCCCATCCCGGTTTTGGACGGTGGTCATCTGTTGTTTTATGGGATTGAAATTCTGACAGGGCGCGAGATCAATGTCCGCTGGCGCGAAATGGCCCAGCAGGTCGGTTTTGTCCTGCTGATTTTGCTGATGATTTTTGTCTTCATGATGGATATTGAACGGCTCAACCTTACATGGGTCAACGATTTGATCAGGATATTTACGGAATAAAGATGATCACGCTGGGGATGGATTGTGCGTCGAATACGGTGGCGGTGGCCTTGTTGGACGGAGAGACCCTTGTGGCCGAAATGGATCTCTGTACCGGAAAACACCACGCCGAGGTGCTGTTGCCCGCGCTGGACAAACTTCTGGGTCTGACCGGGATTCGCCTTTCGGACATCGATCTGCTGGCCTGCACCGTTGGACCGGGTTCATTTACGGGAGTCAGAATGGGGGCAAGCACGGCCAAGGGAATCGCCCTGGCCATCGCAAAACCCATTGTCGGGGTTTCGACGCTGGAGGCATTGGCCATGAACGCGCTGCCTTGCCGGGATGTGATCTGCCCGGTTTTGGATGCACGTAGAGGCCAGGTCTATGCCGGGTCGTATCGGATGGGCAGGGATGGCCTTCCGGAAAGCCTTGCGCCGGACCGGTTGATCGACATCGAACAGTGGATCTCGGAACTTCCGGAAGCTGATTTCGAGTGTATCGGGGATGGAGCGGTTCGTTACCGAGACCGTATTCTGGAATCCCCGCGGGCACGCTGCCTTTCAATCCGGGACTCCAGACACCGTGTCCGCGCCGGCGCCGTCGGCCTTCTCGGTGTCCGTGATTGGTCCAGGGGACGCCGGGACGATGCGATAACTTTCATGCCGAAATACCTCCGGCCGCCCGGGATTAGGTCGGAGGCCGTCTTACAGGGGCAAGAGGCAGGAACGGTTCAACAGACAGGGTCAGAGAGGCCAGAATTGACATCTGGGTAATTTTACGGTAAATTGCAGTTATTATGAAACATGATCAATTCATCGCCGTCGAAGGGCTGCCCATGATCCTCCCTCTCGCCGGAGCGACATTGCTGGCGCTTGTGGCCGGATTCAGGGGATTGGGCTTGGTACTGCTGCTTTTGACCCTTTTTGTTCTCTGGTTCTTCCGCAATCCACAACGAAAAACGCCGGAAAAAGAAAAGCTGGTCATTTCCCCTGCGGACGGCAAGGTCATCCGAATCGAAGAGACGGCGAGCGAGGAACAACCAGGGAAAACCTGTTTGAAAATCAGTATATTCATGAACATCTTTAACGTTCACGTCAACCGGATTCCCTATTCGGGCCGTGTCCGATTCATCCGTTACCGATCGGGGAAATTCCTTTCGGCCAATCTGGATAAGGCATCGGCTTTGAACGAAAGAAACACGGTTATGGTTCAGACGGACGACGGAAGGGAGATCATGACTGTTCAAATTGCCGGCCTGATTGCCCGGAGGATCGTATGTTGGCTGAGGGAAGGCATGCAAGTGCGAAAAGGGGATCGATTCGGTCTGATCCGTTTCGGTTCACGCTTGGAGGTTTTTCTGCCGCTCGGTTCCGCCATCCTGGTCGAGGTGGGAGACAGGGTTCGAGCAGGTGAAACGCCGATAGGAGAATTGATATGAACAGATCGGGTTCGTTGAGAAGGGACCGCATGAAGAAAGGAATCTATGTCCTCCCGAATCTTGTGACCACGGCCAATCTTTTTTGCGGTTTTTATTCGGCGATCGCGGCCATGAAAGAGATGTATGAAGTCGCGGCGATAACGCTCCTCATCGCGGTCGTTCTGGACGGCATGGACGGGCGGATCGCCCGCCTGACCCATACGACCAGCAAATTCGGGGCGGAGTATGATTCTCTTTGCGATCTGGTAACCTTCGGCGTCGCACCGGCCGTTCTCCTCTACAACTGGTCTCTGATGTCCTATGGAAAATGGGGATGGCTTGCCGCGTTTCTGTTCGTCGTTTGCGGAGCGCTTCGTCTGGCCCGGTTCAATGTGCAGATCGGCGTGGTCGACAGCCGGTTCTTCAACGGTTTGCCGATACCCGGCGGTGCCGCCGTCGTCGCCACGGGTGTGCTGATTTTTTATTATCTCGGAGGCGAGGGACGATTCCCCCATGTACTGATGATGGCGGGAACTGTCACCGTTGCGCTCTGTATGGCCAGCAGCATCAAGTATTACAGTTTCAAGGATCTGAATTATTTCATGCGGAAGCCCTTTATGTCCTTCGTCATGATTGTCGTGATCCTGGTGATTGTTGTGGCAGAGCCCCAAATCATGCTCTTTACGTTTGCCTTCGGATACAGCCTATCCGGGCCGGTTTGGGCGCTTTTCAGGCTGGGGAAAAAGATATGGGCGGACATCCAGGGCAAAAAGACGCAATGCCAGGAAAACCGGTTGTAGGAAAAAACAGGCCGGTCCGCCTGAGACAGTTTTTAGAAAATTCGGGATGAGGTGTGTATGAGAAGTTACAGCGTTGCCGTAGTGGGTGCCACAGGGGCCGTGGGCAATGAGATGATCAAGATCCTGGAGGAACGCCGGTTTCCGGTCGCAAAGCTGATCCTGCTGGCCTCGGAAAGGTCCGTCGGGAAAGAGCTCGCGTTTCGGGGGAAGGCCCTCCCGGTGCAGCTTCTGGATGAAAACGCCTTTGCCGGGGTCGAAATCGGTCTTTTCTCGGCAGGGGGAGGGATCAGTGAAAAGTTTGCGCCCGTTGCCGCCGCAGCGGGGTGCATCGTGATTGATAATACGAACGCCTTCCGTATGGTCCCCGAGATTCCGCTCGTCGTGCCGGAGGTGAATCCTGAGGCGATTTCACAATACAAAAACCGCCGCATCATCGCGAATCCGAACTGCTCGACGATACAGATGGTCGTGGCCCTCAAACCGATTCACGATGCGGTTCGGATCAAGAGGATCGTCGTTTCCACCTACCAGGCCGTGTCCGGTACCGGCAAAAAGGCGATCGAAGAGCTTTCATCGCAAACAAAGTCCCTGATGAACGGTGGGGAGCCGATCGCAAAGGTCTATCCGCACCGGATCGCTTTCAACTGCCTTCCCCATATCGACGTCTTTATGGACAACGGCTATACGAAAGAAGAGATGAAAATGGTCAACGAGACCCAAAAAATCCTCAACGATCCTTCGATTGCGGTTACGGCGACAACGGTCCGCGTGCCTGTATTTCATGCGCACTCCGAATCGATCAACATTGAGACGGAGAGGAAGATCACCCCGGATGAGGTTCGTCGCCTCCTGTCGAAAGCGCCGGGGATTCGTGTGGTGGATGATCCGGGACAGAAGAGATATCCGCTGGCGATTGATGCTGCAGGCCGTGACGAGACGCTGGTGGGAAGAATCCGCGAGGATGAGTCTATTCCCAACGGCATCAATATGTGGGTGGTGGCAGACAATATCCGCAAGGGGGCCGCACTCAACGCCGTCCAAATCGCCGAAATTTTGATCCGCGAACATTTATGAAAATTATCGGGGGGAATGCCAGGGGGAGGACCATTCGCCTTCCTGCGGGATGTCGCATTCGGCCGACCTCCGATCGGATCAAAAAATCCCTGTTTGACATTCTGAATCCCGTGGAAGGGAAAACATTTCTCGATCTGTTTGCCGGCAGCGGAAATGTGGGACTGGAGGCCATCAGCCGGGGCGCGCGATTTGTCTTTTTTGTGGAGAGGGATAGACGCTTGACCGATGTGATCCGGACGAACCTGATCCGTTTTGAATGCAGAGAGAGGGCGGAGGTTATCGAAAATGACGTTGAGCGGGGTCTGGCGGTTCTCCGTCAAAGGGGGGTGCACACCGATATTGTCTTTGCCGATCCGCCGTACAACCATGGATGGGTATCGAGTCTCTTCCAATGGATGAACAGGGGGGACTTGTTGACGCCGAATGGAATCATGATCGTGCAACATTCGAAAAGGGAAAGTCCGGAGGAAACAGACATCGGGCAAATAAGCGAAATCGATCGGAGAACATACGGCGATACGGTGCTGTCTTTTTTCAGGGCGACAGATTCATAATACGTCTTCCAACAAAACCGAGGAAAGATTCTATGAAGAAGATTGCAGTGTATCCGGGATCATTTGACCCGATCACCAACGGTCATGTGGACATCATCAAGCGCGGTCTCCGGATGTTTGATGAGCTGATCGTCCTGGTGGCGTACAATCCCAACAAAAAATCCCTTTTTTCCGTTGAAGAAAGAATTGAGATGATCGAGGAGGTGATCCGGGACTGCAAAAATGTCCGGGTGGACTGTTTCAAGGGTTTGCTGGTTGAATATGTGAAGGGGGTCGGTGCAAGCGTGATTCTTCGCGGGTTGCGGGCCCTTTCGGATTTCGAATATGAATTCCAGCTCGCACTGATCAATCGACGCCTGGATCGGGATGTCGAAACCGTTTTTTTGATGACCGGATACAAATGGTTTTATACCAGTTCAACCATCATCAACGAGGCCGCCAGTCTGGGAGGGTCCGTCAAGGGGTTGGTCCCCGAGATCGTTAATCAGAAGATGCAGGAAAAATACAAATCCGGCAAGGAAAAACCATAGAGCGTTTTATCCTTCTCACGAATGAATTCCCAAACAGGTGAAAAAGATGGGTGGAATCTTCGGTGTTGTATCGGAAGGGAATTGTGCCAAGACCCTTTTTTATGGGACGGATTATCACTCCCATCTCGGAACCGAAAATGCGGGACTCGCAGTTTATGGGGACGACGGATTCAGCCACGCCATTCACAGCATCAGCCAGGCGCAGTTCAAATCCCGGTTTTTTGAAGATTACAAGGGAATGAAGGGCCGCTTCGGCATCGGAGCCATCGATGACGAATCGCCGCAGCCCCTCATCATCCGGTCGAAATTCGGAACCTATGCGCTGGCTGCCGTCGGATTGATCACCAACAAGGATGAGCTGACGCGCAGGCTGCTCCAGGAAGGCGGCTCTTTCAGCGAAATGGCCGACGGCGGCATCAACAATGTCGAACTGGTCGCAAAACTGATCGGACGGGGTAAAACAATCGTTGATGGCATCGAACGGATGCAGCAGGCTGTCAAGGGATCCATTTGCCTTGTGCTGATGGCCCGGGAGGGGATTTACGTTGCGCGCGACCGTTTCGGACGTTTTCCGCTGGCGATCGGAAAAGAGGTCTCCCCGGCCGGGCAAGGAGTTTCATACGCGGTCGCAACCGAATCAAGCTCCTTTCCCAATCTCGGATATGAGCTGAACCGCTTCCTCGGACCTGCGGAGATTGTCCGCCTGGACTGCGAGGGGATTCATACCGAACGAGCGGCAGAAGAGGAAAAGCATGTTTGCGCCTTTCTCTGGATATACACAGGCGATCCGTCCGCCGTCTATGAGGGGATCAGTGTTGAAAACACCCGCGAGCAATGCGGCAGAGCCATGGCCCGCGGAGATCGAGTCGACGCCGATTTCGTTGCGGGCGTTCCCGATTCGGGTGTCGGTCATGCCATCGGTTATGCCATGGAGTCCGGCCTTCCCTACCGCCGCCCGCTGATCAAATACACGCCGGGCTATGGGAGAAGCTATACGCCGCCGTCCAAGGATATTCGTGACTTGGTGGCAACCATGAAACTCTGCGCCATCCGGGATGTGATCCGCGGAGGTCGGATGGTGGTGTGCGATGACTCGATTGTCCGGGGAACACAGTTGAAGAATTACACGATCCGAAAACTGTGGGACAACGGGGCAAAGGAGATCCACATCCGACCGGCCTGTCCGCCGCTGATGTTCCCCTGCAAATTTTCTTATTCGACGAGAACGACAGCCGAGCTGGCTTCCCACAGGGCCATACGCGCCCTTGAAGGGGAGACCCCAGGCCACATCGACGAATACCTGGATCACCATTCCGAACGTTACCGTAGGATGGTCGAGTGGATCCGGCGGGACCTCAACGTAACGTCCCTCAAGTACATTCATCTTCAGGACATGATTTCGGCCATCGGGCTGCCGGAAGAACAACTGTGCCTCTACTGCTGGCGCGGTCGATAGGGCGTCCATTCGAGCACACCATGAAAACGACAACCTGCCTGAAGCAATGCTTCCACCCAATGTGTAAGTCCCTATGCCTTCTTCCATCCGCGGGATATTCGCCATTGATCGTGCAGATCCCTTCATGTTATACATAAGCACCCATGGATTTGTTGCCTCCGATGTGCGGGACGGCGGAACGATGTCAAAGCGGCGGGGTTAGCCATTGAGTCCGGAGATCCGAAGAAGAACCAAAACCATTGATCTTGGGGGTGTAAGGATCGGCGGGAATGCGCCGGTTGCGGTACAGTCCATGACCTCCAGCGACACACGCGACAGCAACGCGACGGTCGCGCAGATCAAAGAGTTGGAGGAAGCCGGATGTGAAATTGTTCGCGTTGCCGTACCCGATGAGGCGGCCGCAAAAGCCATACAGGATATTCGTTCCAGAATCCATATCCCCCTGATTGCCGATATCCATTTCCAGTATTCGCTGGCCCTTCAGGCCATGAATGCGGGTGCGGATGGAATTCGCATCAACCCGGGCAATATACCGCCGGAGGGCATTCGGCGGATCGTTGCCACGGCCAGAGAAAACCGAAAGGTCATACGGATCGGAATCAATGCGGGTTCCCTCGAGAAAGAGATCCTTGCACGCCACGGCGGACCCACGGCAGAGGCCATGGTGGAAAGCGCCCTCAAGAACATCCGCCTCCTCGAGGAGATGGACTTCGGCTTGATCAAGCTATCCTTGAAGTCGTCGGACGTGCCCACGACCATTGAAGCGTACAGAGCCGTTTCGGCAAAGACTGAATATCCGCTCCATCTCGGTGTCACGGAGGCCGGAACACTGATCCAGTCGGCAATCAAATCCTCCATCGGGATCGGGACACTGCTATATGAGGGAATCGGAGATACAATCCGGGTTTCGGTGACCGGAAATCCGATCCCCGAGATCGATTTGGCTTACGGCATCCTACGGGCGCTGAATATCCGAAAAAAAGGACCGGATATCGTATCCTGCCCAACCTGCGGCCGCTGCGAGATTGATCTGGCCGGTCTTGTCGATCAAGTGGAACGGGAGCTGCGGGATGTGAAGATCCCCTTGAAGATTGCGCTCATGGGCTGCGTCGTGAACGGGCCCGGAGAGGCCGCCGAAGCGGACATCGGCATTGCCGGAGGGAAGAAAGTCGGAATGCTGTTCAAGCGGGGCAAGATTATCCGTAAGATCCGGGAGGAAGAGTTCGTGCCGGTCCTTTTGAAAGAGATCCGGAATATGGAAAAGGATTTTAGCGGAAAGGACGGTTCTTAAAAAAGGAGGGTTCATGCGATATTCGGAGATGTTCCTGCCCACAGGAAGAGAGGTTCCTTCAGATGCGGAACTGATCAGCCACCAGCTGATGATCCGGGCGGGTCTGATGAGAAAACTGACCAGCGGGGTATACTCCTACCTTCCCCTGGGCTACCGCGTCATCCGAAAGTTTGAACAGATCGTGCGGGAGGAGATGAACCGTTCGGGGGCCCAGGAGCTTTTTTTGCCGATGGTTCAACCCGCCGAACTCTGGCAGGAGTCCGGTCGCTGGGTTCATTACGGAAAAGAACTGCTTCGATTCCGGGATCGCCATGACCGGGAGTGCTGCCTCGGCCCGACACATGAGGAAGTGATCACCGATCTGGTTCGAAACGACATTAAAACCTACCGTCAGCTTCCCCGGAACCTCTATCAAATTCAGACGAAATTCCGTGACGAGATTCGGCCGCGGTTCGGTGTGATGCGCTGCCGGGAATTCGGCATGAAGGATGCCTACAGTTTCGATATGGACGAGGCCGGGGCGGAAAAAAGTTACAGGAAGATGTTCGAGGCGTATCAGCGGATCTTTACCCGCTGCGGTCTCCGTTTTCGTTCCGTGGAGGCTGATTCGGGAAGCATCGGCGGCAGTTTTTCTCATGAGTTCATGGTCATGGCCGATTCCGGCGAGGACGCCGTCTGTTACTGCGGACGCTGCGACTATGCGGCAAACCTGGAAAAGGCCGAGATCGCCAGGCCAAAGATCGAGGATGCAGACATCAAAAATCTTCCGATGGAAGAGGTCCACACCCCGAATACCAGAACGATTGAGGAGGTATGTCGTTTTTTAAATGTCACGCCGGATGCCGTGGTCAAAACCCTGATCTTTTCGGCGGATGGAACGGCCGTTGCCGTACTGATTCGAGGAGACCATGAGGTCAATGAGGTCAAGGTCAGAAACTTCCTCGGTTGCGCATCCCTGGAACTGGCCGATGAGGAAATGATCCGAAGGGTGACCGGTTCTCCGCGCGGATTTGCAGGGGCCGTGGGCATACGGAGCAGGATATTGGCCGATTATTCGTTAATCGGAATGAACGATTGCGTCATGGGGGCCAACCGGGAAGATTATCACATCCGCCACGTGAAACCGGGGCGCGACTTTAGGATTGGAGACTATGCCGATCTGCGCATGATCCGTGAGTCCGATCCCTGCCCGCGCTGTGGGGGAGAGATAAAATTTGCACGCGGCATTGAGGTCGGACATGTCTTTAAATTGGGGACCAAGTACAGCCGATCGATGAGGGCGGTGTTTCTGGACCGAGACGGAAAAGAAAAGACCATGGTGATGGGCTGCTACGGAATCGGCATCGGAAGAACCGTAGCGGCGGCAATTGAACAAAACCACGACGCGGACGGGATTGTCTGGCCGCTGCCGCTGGCCCCTTATGAAGTGATCATTACCCCGGTGAACATCAATGAGCCGGCACTGTCCGACGCCGCGGAGGGACTGTACCGCACCTTATCGGAAATGGATGTGGAAACGATTCTGGACGATCGCGATGAGAGGGCCGGGGTCAAGTTCAAAGATGCCGATCTGATCGGGATCCCTTATCGAGTGACGGTCGGTCCCAAGAGACTGGCCGAGGGGAAAATGGAAATCAAGAACCGGCGCACCGGAGAGATCACCATTCTGCCGGTTTCCGATGTTGCACCATTTTTATCGACCGGCATCCGGGAGGCCGGAAAGATCGAAGGATAAAACACGGCTTTGGGGTCTTGAATTTCTGAAGCGCGACGGTGCATATGCTCCGCATCAACGACATACTGGACAAGGTTCAGTCTTATCTTCCCGCCGCTGAAATCGAGATGATCGAAAAGGCATATATCTTTTCCGCATCCGTTCATCAGGGACAGATCCGGCTCTCCGGCGAACCCTATCTGACGCATCCGATGGAGGTGTGCGGTATCCTGGCGGATATGAAGCTGGATGCGGCCACTCTCGTAACGGGGCTTCTGCACGATACCGTCGAAGACACCCTGACCACGCTCGAGGAGATCGAAGAAGGCTTTGGCAGGGAAGTGGCGTTTCTGGTGGAGGGATTGACCAAAATCAGCAAGATCACACTGGGAAATCAAGAGGAACGTCAAGCGGAAAACTTTCGAAAGATGATCCTCGCGATGTCTTCAGACATCCGAATACTTCTGGTTCGTCTGGCCGATAGAATCCACAACATGAGAACCCTCGAATTTCAAACCCCGGATCGCCAGCGGTATATCTCCAAAGAAACTTTGGAACTGTACGCGCCGCTGGCAAATCGTTTGGGGATCAACTGGATGAAGACGGAGCTGGAAGACCTGGCTTTCCGATACCTTGATTTTGATGCGTACAATGAACTGGCCAGAAGGATTGCGAAGAAGCAGAAAAAACGCACGCAGTACGCCGAGGAGGTCAAGGGAATCATCCAGCGGGAGATGGTCCGTTTTGGAATTGCCGGGGAAGTGGAAGGGAGGGCCAAACATTTTTACAGCATATACAAAAAGATGAAGGATCAGCGCATCGATTTTGACGAGGTCTACGATCTGACGGCCTTCAGGATCATTCTCGATTCGGACAAGGAAAGGGACTGCTACGAAGCACTGAGCATGGTCCATGCCCTCTGGGTGCCCGTTCCCGGAAGATTCAAGGATTATATCGCGATGCCGAAGGCAAATCATTATCAGTCACTCCATACAACGGTGATCGGGCCTTATGGGGAACGCGTGGAGATTCAGATCCGGACTCGTCCGATGCATGAATGGGCGGAGGAGGGGATTGCGGCGCACTGGCGATACAAGGAGGGCGGCGCCTTCTCTGCCGATGATGATCAGATCAAGCTCCTTCGAGATCTGCTGGATGCACAGCAGGAGATCAAAAATCCACGAGAATTCATGTCCAACCTGAAGGTGGCCCTGTTCCCCGAAGAGGTCTATGTGTTTACACCGAACGGCGACGTGAGATCCTTTCCGAAGGGTGCGACTCCGATCGACTTCGCCTACAGCATCCATACGGAAATCGGCCATCAATGCATCGGCGCCAAGGTGAACCGGAACATCGTTCCGCTGAGATACCAGTTGAAAAACGGAGACACGGTTGAAATCATCACACAGTCCGGCCATCAGCCCAGCAAGGATTGGTTAAAATATGTGGTGACCTCCCGCGCCATCGCGAAGATTCGCAACTGGGTCAAAACCGAGGAACGAAAAAAGAGCGTAACCTTGGGGAAAGATCTGCTGGAAAAGGAGTTCAAAAGGCACCATTTGAAGTTCGGGCAGATTGCGAAGACCGATGAAATGAAAGGCGTGATCAAGGAGTACCATCTCGATTCCCTGGAAGATCTTATGGCATCCGTCGGATTCGGCAGGTTGTCCGCGAAGCATGTCGCGCATCATTTTCTTCCCGAAGAGGAATCTCCCAAAGAGGGCCCATCCGAGCGGAAAAAGAAAAAAAACGGGAAATCGGCGCCGATCGGAATATCGTTGACCGGAATCGACGACATCATGGTCAGGTTCGGAAAATGCTGTGACCCGATCCCGGGCGATGAGATCATGGGTTACATTTCGCGCGGGCGGGGAATTACGGTTCATTCGATGCGCTGCAAACGCCTGCGGGACATGGACAGCGAGCGTCTTGTCGATGTCCAGTGGGACATCCGAGAAAAAAGAGATTATCCGGTTCGAATGAGAATCATTTGCTATGACAAGAAGGGGGCTCTTGCCGATATCAGCGCCGCGATCACCTCTCTGGATGTGAATATAACCCATGCCGCGATCAACACAGCCCAGAATGGACAGGCCCAATGCGAATTCGGAATCAATGTCGCAGACCTGAATCAGTTTAACAGGATCGTCACCGTGATCAGGAAGTTGCCGGAGGTGATCTCCGTCGAGAGGTTGTAACGATCGTGATGAAAAAACAGTCTTCTTGTCCGGACGATTCGAATTGACAGCCGGCGGCCTATGCGGTATGAACCGCAGGCGTTGTTGAGATAAAAGGGTGGCCATGACACTCATGATGGATAGGATCCTGAAATACAGGATATTCATACCGATCATTCTGCTGATGGGGATGGCCCCGATCACGGGATTCGCGGCACAGCAGAAGAATGTTCGCGTAGTCCTTCTGGATCCCGCTCATGGGGGAGAGGAGACCGGCGTCCTTGCGGATAAGATGCGCGAAAAGGATCTGACCCTCCAGGTGGCCCTTCTGCTCCGCGATGAGGCAAAAAAAATTCCCGGTCTTGAATTGCGGCTGACCCGTTCGGCAGACAGATCGATGTCGGTCTCAGAGAGGATTTTGGCCGCAGGAGCGGCGCAAGCAGACTGTATCGTCAGTCTGCATTTCAACGGCGGATTCGGGAAGAAGGCATCCGGATATGAGGTTTATTTCCCCGGATTTCAGCAGGCCGCTGGAGGCGAGGATCGCGCAGCCATTCTGAATGACATGGCCCGGAATAAAACGCTTAACGACTCCGTCCGGCTTGCGCAGATGATGAAGACCGCTCTGGAGACGGTATTTCCCCGAAAGGGACGGGGGCTGCGCGAAGCGCCGAATCCTTTGCTGGAAGGCGTAAAAATTCCCGGCGTGGTCGTTGAAATGGCATTTGCCACCCATCCGGACGATCGGAAAAAAGTGATTGAGCAAGAGACGCAAAAAGTTGCAGTTCGCGCCCTGTTGAGGGGTCTTCAGGATTATTTCCGCAAGACGCCATAGTTCCCCTGCAATGAAGGATGTGCAATGTTGACCCATACACGGTTCCGGATGCAGGGGTAGATCAAAGAAAAAAGAGGTCCGAATATCTGAAAAAGATTGTATTTGCATCCAGAAATCACGGAAAAATAAATGAAATCAGGGCGATGTTGGCAGACAGTGACATCAGCCTTGTATCGTTGGAAGAGTATCCCCATATCCCCCAGATCGTCGAGAATGGAATCAGTTTTCTGGAAAACGCGCTGATCAAGGCCAAAACGATAGCGGAGACCACAGGAGAAATTGCACTGGCCGACGATTCGGGACTTGAGGTCGATGCGCTGGAAGGTGCGCCCGGAATTCGCTCGGCAAGGTATGCCGGTCAATCTGCAGACGATGCCGGCAATATTCGAAAACTCTTGCATACGCTCAGGAAGGTCCCTTCCGAAAAAAGGGGAGCCCAATTCCGTTGTGTTCTCGCACTCTATTCCCCGACGGACGGGTGCGGCGAAACCTTTGATGGATGTTGGCGGGGGGTTATTGCGGAGGAACCTGTCGGTTGCGGCGGATTCGGATATGACCCGATCTTTTTCCTTCCGGATTTAGGGATGACGGTCGCCGAGCTCTCCCCTGAGGTGAAGAACCGGCTGAGCCACCGGGCGCAGGCCGCTGCAAAGCTGAAAGAAAAGATAACCAAGAGATCATGAGGCCCGGAAAGACGGGGCGTAGCGCAGTCCGGTAGCGCGCCTGCTTTGGGAGCAGGATGTCACAGGTTCAAATCCTGTCGCCCCGACCATCATTCGTCCGGCTGGAACTACCCGAGCAGAAATCATTCAAACGATTTGAGAACGCGATTTAGAACTCCTTCGATATCTCTACGAATCGACGCAAGATGCTCTTCATCGGTTGCTTCGAAGCGCAGGACCAGGACGGGCTGGGTATTGGATGCCCGGAGAAGACCCCATCCGTGATCGAAGGACACCCGAACGCCGTCGATGTCGATGATCCGGTGGGTTTTCCTGTAGTGCTCCCGGACGGCCTCCACGACGTCGAATTTGATCCGGTCCGGACAGTCGATGCGGATCTCGGGCGTGCTGAAGGATCGAGGGACATCGGCAAGCAGGTCGCTCAGACTTTTTCCGGATTCGGAAAGGATCTCCAATAGTCGGACCGAGGCATAAATCGCATCGTCGAATCCGAAATAGCGGTCCGCGAAGAAAATGTGGCCGCTCATCTCACCGGCCAGAAGGGCCTTTTCTTCTTTCATCTTTCCCTTGATCAACGAATGGCCGGCCTTCCACATGATTGCCCGCCCCCCGTTGGCGACGATGTCATCGAAGAGCGTCTGCGAGCATTTGACCTCCCCGATGATCCCCGCACCCGGATTCGCTTTCAGGATGAACCGCGAGAATAGCAGCAGAAGCTGATCGCCCCAGAGGATCTCGCCGCGGTCGGTGATCACGCCGATTCGGTCGGCGTCCCCGTCGTAAGCGATACCGACTTCCGCCTTTTCGCGAAGAACCAGCTCTTTCAGCTCGCGAAGATTTTCCGGGATGGTGGGATCCGGAAAGTGGTTTGGAAAGCGGCCGTCGGGATCGCAGTATATGTCGGTGACAACGCATCCGTAACATTTGAACAGGGGAAGGGCAAAAAATCCGCCGACGCCGTTGCCGCCGTCGATGACGATTCGATGGCCGGGCTTGACCTTGACATGGCGAAAGAGATGCTCTTGGTATAATCCCGTCACATCCGTTTTGGATGATTTTCCGGTGCCGTCGACGTAATCCCCTTTTTCAATGATTTTTCGAAGCTCCTGGATCTGTTCCCCGTAAATCGTGTCCGGTCCGATGCAGATCTTGAAACCGTTGAAATTCGGAGGATTGTGACTTCCCGTCACCATCACGCCGCCGTCCGTCTGCAAATGACGGATCGCGAAGTAAAGCATCGGTGTGGCACAGAGGCCGATGTCGATCACATCCACTCCCGCGGATCGGATCCCCCGATTCACGGCCTCCTGATAGGATTCAGAACTGATACGGCAATCCCGTCCCGAGGCCATCGTCCTGATGCCATGCCTTGCGGCATAGGTGCCGATTGCCTGTCCCAATCGGCAAACAAATTCGGGGTCCAGATCCTTGTCCACGACCCCCCTCACATCGTACTCACGGAAGACTTCCGGGTTCATCTGTTCCCTCACGGTTACGTTAGAGCTTCGAGCCGGACGTGGGTGCGAACCATCTGTTCGATCAGTCCGATTTTTATTTGATCATCCTTTGTCGGTAGCGATTCCATTCCTTCGATCTGTCTCATGATTTCATAGGTGTCGGCGGTGACCAGCAGAAGGGGGATCTTCAATTTCATCGCCTTCGTGATCAGTTCCTCCTGCGGTGAAATGTTATTGGTCAAGATCACGACCGCTGCCCGGCTGTCCAGCGCGGCGGCGATCATGTCGCTCCGGTCGCCGCTGGTGATGACCGCCTTATTCTCCGTCCGGAAAAGCGGATTTTCGAGGGCTGCAGCTGCGGACATCGAACCGACGAAAATGTGATGGACTAGCCGGTTCGTATGAGCTTCCCCGGCGATGACTTTTGCAAACAAACGGTCGGCCAGATATCCGACCGAAAAGCACGAAAGCTCCTTGAAATAGGGGATCACTCCCAAGATTTCCATGCCATGCTGCCGGATCTTCGGTAGGCGTGTTTCACAAAAATCGTCGAGATTGGCCACTTTATTGATAATGATTCCCCTGCACCGGACGTTTCCAAGAGAGATGTATTTTTGCAGAAAGATAACGTCATCGAGAACCGCATCCTCTTCGCCGCTTACGATGACGATCATTTGAGCGTTCAGCATCCCGGCAATCGACAGTGCGTCCAAGTGAACGGAAGTGCCGTAGGTGATGTCTTTCCCGCATTCTACGAAGAAAAGTTCCTTGTCCTGACCGGCACTGTCCAAAAGTTCGTAAAGCTTTTCACGGGTGGTCGCTTCATCCAGCATGTAAAGAAGCTTGGAATGGTGAAAACCGATGCTCATGTCCTCCGGATTTTCGTCCAGCCCGAAAAGGTTCGTGATCAAGGCGGCGTCATAATCCCACAACCTCTTCTTTCGGTATAGGAATCTCTCCCCAAACGGTTTGATATAGCCAATCTTCCGGTTTAGGGCCTTCGCAATGCCGATGATGACGCTCGTCTTACCTGCACTCGGGCGCAAGGATGTCACCACCCATTTATCCATCGCTCTTACCTTTCTGCTTCCGGTGATCCGTCGGTTTATCCTCGAAAGGCCATTTTCAATTCATACACGCCGGCATCGTGCTTTTTCTTGAGATCGAAGCCGCCTTTCTCGAAGACATGCAGCATGGGCTTGTTGTCCACCAGCACTTCTGCGGTGAATCCCAGGAGGCCCTCCTTTTTGGCGAGATACGTAAGGTAGGAAAGCATTTCCTGACCGATGCCCTGGTTCTGCTGATCGTCGCGGACGGCAAAGGCGACCTCTGCCGAATGGGATTTTTCATCGATGCCGAATTGACCCACACCGACAATCTGTTCGTTTTCCGCCGGTCCGGTGATTGCCAGAATGACAACTTCTCGGGTGTAATCGATCACAACGAAGTCTTGAAGACGTTCATGCGGCATATCTTTTCGCTTGGAAAGAAAACGGCGGTTCAGAC
>JAXGRQ010000037.1:0-26968 GCA_040765725.1 Syntrophales bacterium | reverse complement strand
TCGGCCAGGACTTCAATCAGATGCATTGCCCGCACCGACGAACGAATCTTTGCCAGACCGCCGCGGATGTTGACGAGACACCCGGGCTCGCTCACCACGACAACCTCGGCATCGCTCTCGAGGATGTTTTTCACCTTGGATTCCATCATGGCCTTTGACACTTCGGGATAGACGACACTGAAGATGCCCCCGAAACCGCAGCAGATCTCGGCTTCATTCAAGGGGATCAGCTCCAAACCCCGAACGGCCCGAAGCAATTCCAGAGGTTCGTTGCGAACGCCCAGCCCGCGAGTCAGGTGGCAGGGGTAATGGCAGGTGACACGATGGGGAAAGGTCGCTCCGACGTCCGTGACCTTGAGGATGTTTACAAGGAACTGGCTGAATTCCAGAACACGCGCTGCGATCCGAACCGCCCTTCCATGCTCTGCCGATCCCTCCGGAAACATCTTCGGATAACGGTGTTTGACGAACTCGACGCAGGAGCCGGAAGGGGCCACGATGTACCCTTCGGTGTCCGCGAAGGCGTTCATCCAGCGGAGGGCCATCTCCCGTCCCTCGGCCTGAAAGCCGCTGTTGAAAAAGGGCTGTCCGCAGCAGGTCTGGCTTTCCGGAAATTCGCATCGAACGCCGAGGCGCTCCAGCAGCAGGACCATCTTTTTCAGAACATCCGGGAGAAGATTTTCCCCCATGCAGGTGATGAAGAGTTGTACGGTTTGCATGCAGCGCTCCTTATCACGGATGCCGGGTGGAATCAAACCCGTTTATGAAGGATTTTATCGGGTAGATGGCCTGATCAGGTAAAGACAGATTAGAATAGCAGATAATGCGTTGACATCTTCCCCTGTTTTTCATACGCTCTCATCAAAATGGGAATATTCAAAATGATGCTCGGCGCCCGGGAATCATTCCTGCTTCACCGGTCCATTTTCAGGATGTTACGCCTTCTTTTCCGGGCGGATATGAATCAGTATGGGGAGGATGTTCCATGAATGATTGCAAGCGTTTCGGGGTGGGTGGTCTTGTTGCCTTCGCGTTCCTTATGATCCTTGCCGGTCTGGCCGGCGCCGAGCAGGTGATGATCCTGCGGTACGACGATGGCTCTTCCCAGATGGTTAGGCTCGAAAGGCCGTCAGAGGCGATCATACAAATTGAGTTTTCGGGCGGAAAGAGGACTCCGGGACCCGACCGGGCATGGTATCCGGGCATCAGGGTGATCTCCGGAAGCTACGGATCGAACTGTGGGGCCCGTTACGGGAACGTAACCGATCATCTGGCCGCCGTTTGTGACGGGAAAATGATCTGCGAATATGTGATCGACTCAAACGTGATCGGAGATCCTGTACGGGGCTGCCTGAAGAGCTACATAGCCGAGTGGCGCTGCGGGGAGGATGGGCCCAGGATGAGCGTGACCATCGGCCCCGAAGCGGGAACCGGAAAGAAGGCATTGTTAAGGTGTCCGCATCGATAATCAGGTAAGGGGTCTGCACTTCGGCTGTCTCCGGAATGGAGCCGTAATAACGGAACAGGAGGATCGCTATGGACTCTGATTTCAAACAGAGCTTTTTGAAAGATTGGGCCAGATATTTCCCGGGCGCCGAATTGCCGATCGGGTTCTATTATTCCGATTCGGCGGAACCGAAAACCGTGGCAAGACGGCCTAAAGGACATCGGTGCATCATTTGCGATTTGAAGAAAGTCAGGAAGGGGAAAACCGTTTCATTCGACGTCCATACGGTCGGCTGCGGCGGCGGCAAAAGGTATCTTGGCTTCGACAGCAGACTGGCGCCCCATTTTGAATATTTTCTGTCTTGCGGCATCCCGGGCAAACTGGAAGGGGAACGGTATAAAAAATCTCCGGAACTGGTTAAGGCATTCCTGAAGGATCAAAAGCCATTCAAGGCTCCCGGAAACTATATTGTCTTCAAAAGATGGGATCGCATGGAGGATGGAGACCATCCTTTGGTCGTCATCTTCTTTGCTCCTCCTGACGTTTTGTCGGGTCTTTTCACACTGGCAAATTTTGATGAACGGCAGCCCAACGGGGTCTTTGCTCCTTTCTGCGCCGGATGTGGCTCCATTGTGGATTATCCCTACAGGGAGATTCACTCTTCCAGACCCCGTGCCGTTTTGGGCATGTTCGATGTGTCCGCCCGTCCGTGTGTTTCTTCAACCGATCTGACCTTTGCCGTTCCGTGGCCGAAACTGGTTCGGATGGTCAATCAGATGAATGAAAGCTTCCTGATCACGAAATCGTGGGGTAAGGTAAAAACCCGGATGTCTCGGCCGGGACCCGGTTGACCGATTGGGGGAAAAAGTCGTTTTAACGGAAATGTAGGCAGATTCAGTCGATAGAGGATAGCAGGGGAGGGTGATCATGATATGCCCGCGATGCGGTACGGAAAACGGGGATTCGTCACTCAAGTGCGTCAAGTGCTGGAAACCCCTTAAACCGGCGGAGAGCGGTCCCTATCTTGGTTCCGGAACAAAACTGCCGGAGAAGACCCCTTCAGAGAAATTGCCGCCGGTCAAGCTCCGACGCATGATTTCCATCCTCGTGTTGATTGCCGTTCTTTTTTCCGTGCTTCCTTCACTGATCGAAAACATCGGCAAGATGGAGGACATCAAGGAAAAATTGAAGCAGGAAGCGGCCCGTCTGACCTCGGAGCCGAGTTCCGACATAGAGGAGTTGATCAAGGCCGTGGAGGCGAACCGGAAGGACAGGGTGCTGGCGTTGATCGAGCAAAAGCCGTCTTTGGTCAACGAGCCTCTCATGGGGAAAGGCAGCGGACGAAAGAGGGAGAGCTTCATTGCGACCCGGCCCCTCCATGCGGCTGCGGGGAAAGGCCACCTCGAAATGGTTCGACTGCTTCTCGACCGTGGAGGGGATCTCCACGGCAGGGGCGATTGCGAGAGGACTCCGCTCCATGTGGCATGTCGCAATGCAAAGGCGGAGGTGATGTCGCTCCTGTTCGAGCGGGGTGCGAAGGTCGATGAGGTCGACTGTTACGGCGGGACGCCGCTGCATTCGGCCATGGAATATCGGCAGCGGGATGCGAAACATGTGTCACTGTTGCTTCAGAAAGGCGCAGCACCCAATGCACGCGACAAGGAGCAACAAACGCCGCTTCACGCTGCGGTAATGTCCGGCAATGGGTGGGCTGCAGCGATCCTCTGCTCCCGGGGCGCCGACCTCAATGCTCGCGACCGATCCGGTAAAACGCCGGCGGATCTGGCCAGGGAAGCCAAGAAAGAGGGGATTGCCGCATGGTTGGGATCGGCTGAAGGCTGCCGCGGTCTTGCCGAGACGTATGCCCGGATGCGCGCCGTAGGCGAAGACCGGCTGAAGCTTGCCGTCTGGTTGTACGAATGCGATGCCCGATTTGAGAGATCCTGCACCAATGCGGGCTATGCCTATGACTACGGAAAAGGGGTGGCCGCCAACCCTGTTCGTGCCGCGGAATTGTACCGCAAGGGGTGCGACGGCGGCAGCATGCAGGGATGCACGAACCTGGGCTACGCTTACAAACACGGTGAGGGCGTGCCCGTCGACATCGTTCGTGCCGTGGACTTGTACCGCAAGGCCTGCGACGGCGGCAATATGATGGGCTGCAGCAATCTGGGAAACTGTTACAGGAATGGAACAGGCGTTGAGCGCGACCCGGCCAAGGCCAAGGAGCTTTTCAAAAAGGCCTGCGCCGGCGGCTACACCAAAGCCTGCAAATCACAGTGATGCGGATGATGATATGCCTCAACGGAAGGAGCTTCCCATGAAAGATGTGGACTGCATGCACGTTGTCGAAGACAGCATCAGGAGGATCAACGAGGGTGCTTTCTTAACCGTTCGATCGGGAGATGCACTGAACACCATGACCATCGGTTGGGCCACCTTTGGCGTGATCTGGAAAAAACCGATTCTGATGGTGGCGGTGCGATCCAGCCGGCATACCTTCGGCATCATCGAGAAAGCCGGGGATTTCACCGTTACGGTGCCGACAGGGGACATGCATAAAGAAACCGCCTATTGCGGATCCAATTCCGGCCGGGATGTGGACAAGTTCAAGATGTGTTCTCTGGAAACAACCAAAGGCCGTCAGGTTGCCTCACCGATCATCAAAACGGCGGGACGCCATTACGAATGCAGAATCGTCTACCGGTCTGGCATGGATCCGGCCCGGTTTGACAAGGATTATGATTCGGCCATTTATCCGAAAAAGGACTATCATACTCTTTACTTTGGTGAAATCGTGGGCTGCTACGAGACGGACTGAATTCAACCGATCCATGAAACAGAATATCCGAAACGGCCGTGGCCTTACCTATGCGGGGAGGCGGCCGGTTTCATTTTCATGATGAGGAAAATGGTGATTCCCGATACCGCGGAAAGCCCGTACCAAACCGGATCGTAACTGCCCAGCGTATCAAAGACCCATCCGGCAAGAGTAGGGCCGATAATCCCCCCAATAGATCCAAATCCAAGCATAATGCCGAGCATTTTCCCGAAGGAAGCCGTTCCAAAATATTGTTGCAGAATTGCCCCCCGCAAAACCATCCCCCCGCCGAAACCGGGCGCAAAGAGAACGACAAAAAGAATCAGGACCCAGAAAGATTCAACGTAGCAGAAGGCAAATACCCCCACACTCATGAAGAAAAAAGTGGTTGCCCAGACAATTCGTTTATCAAAGCGGTCACCCCACAGGCCAAATCCCAGTCTGCCGACAATGCTTACCAAGGGCAACGCTGCCGCAACGGCGCCGGATGCGGACCTCGACATTCCTGCAATGCTGAGGTAGGGCATGAGGTGGGTAATCACGGCGTTGACCGCCATGAGTCGAACCATTTCAGCCATAATCAGGTACAGGAAAGACCTCTGCTTGATTAGTTCAAGAAAAGGGCTCTTCGTTTCCTCTGAACCATTCTTCCTGTCGGAGGATTCAGGTAATTCTTTCATCGACCCATTCGCAGACCGTCCAAGTTCTTCCGGACGGTTCCGCACAATGAGGGACAAGGGGACGCCTAAAACCAACATGCCCACTCCCAGAATGATCAGGGTCGATCGCCAACCGAATGCGTCCGTCAGGAAAACAATGAGGGGAAGGATCAATCCGCCGGCTCCGAAGCCGCATGCCGCGATGCCCAGCGCCAAACTCACATTTTTCTGAAACCAAATGGCCACGGCGGTCATTGTGACCACGGTCGCACATCCGCCTGCGCCAAAGGCAATGAGCAGGATGCACAGATAAAACATCAGCAAGGATTGAATGAAGCTCAGAGAAATAAGACCAATGCCGATAATGATCGTCCCGCCCAGGAGCAGCTTTCTTGAACCGAATCGGTCAACGAGGAATCCCACGATGGGCGCAAAAATGCCCATTTCAAGCCCACGAAGGCTGGTCGCAAGCGAGATTTGCGTGTAGCTCCAATTGAACTCACGCTGAATGGGTTCGAAGAAGGCGGTAAAGCCGAAGAAGTTAATGCCACCCACACAGAGATTGATGATGAAACATGCAAGAACGATCCACCATCCATAATATAGGTTCTTAAACATGAACACCTGCAAAATAAAATTTCCCCCTCTGAGTCTGAAGGGGATAAAG
This sequence comes from Syntrophales bacterium, assembly GCA_040765725.1. Taxonomy (GTDB): domain Bacteria; phylum Desulfobacterota; class Syntrophia; order Syntrophales; family UBA5619; genus UBA5619. The sequence continues at coordinate 21,374 of JAXGRQ010000037.1, read as the reverse complement.
AATGCTATTCTAACATTTTATACCTATTTTCTTTTCGGAGCCGATGTATAGGAGATCCATCATTTCATGTCAATCAATTCTCTTTTTTAAGTTATTTGACGTGCTCGACAGAAAATCGTAAAGTTCATTTAATCACGCTTTTATGGAGGTAACACAATGGAATTATCAGAGGTTATCACTTCACGGAGGAGTATTCGTAAATTCAAGGAAGTGGGTATTTCGGCTGATGCTATCCTCCAGCTTATGGAGGCTGCCCGGTGTGCCCCTTCGGGATCAAACCTCCAACCCGCCCGCTTCATCATCGCTCAATCAGCCGTAGCCAAGGAGACCCTCGGCCGATCAACGCCCTACAAGTTTATTGTCAAGGCGCCGGTCGTTTTCGTGTGCTGTGCCGACTTATCGGTCATCACAACAAGAGAGCGCCGTATTGGAGAACTGGTGAAAGAAGGCGCCTTTGAAGGGATTGATGTCGATAAGAACCATCCCTCAATGGCAAACACCCCTATGGACGAAGAGGCGGTCAAGGCTTATCTTTCCTTGAATGTGGCGATTGCCATAGAGCACATCGTTCTGAAGGCCGTTGATCTGGGCCTTGGAAGCTGCTGGATTGGAAGGTTTGATCGCAATCAAGTAAAGGAGTCTCTGACGTTGGACGATAACATCTTTCCGGTAATGCTTTTGCCTGTGGGGTATCCTGATCAGTCGCCCAACGCGCGACCTCGGATTGCTTTGGACAAATTGGTGCTAAAAACCATCTAACCTTCGAAAACGGGTTTGCAGAGCCGATTGTATTTTTCTTCCGATTCGGCATTCAGGCTTACGGATACGGCATCAAGACCTGCTGTTTTCAGTTCAGTGACAACGTCCCTGCCGGGGTACATCCGTGCCGCGCGGCCGTTGGTGTCCAGCCGGACATGCAATCCCTTTCGCCGTCCTTTACTGCCCCCGAGGGCGATTTGGGAAGAACAGGGCCTCGTGCCGATTTCGAAGCGTTCAAGCTGGGTGATCCTGGCAACGCAGGCCGGATATTCTGATTGCTTGTCGGGTGTGAAAACATCCGCATTTCCCCCTAACGGTTGAGAGTCACCTTTTAAGGCAAAGAAAAAGGGTTAGATTTTCCGTCTAACCCCTTGTTTTTGGCGTCCCCACGGGGAGTCGAACCCCGGTTACCGGCGTGAAAGGCCGGTGTCCTAGGCCACTAGACGATGGGGACGTTTGTTACGCATCGATTCAAAAAAGCGGGTCCCAAATGCAGGCCCGCGTTTTCCCGAAAGAAAGGGCCTTATATAATGGGGACGCGGGGATGTCAAGCGGCAAAACCAAAACTCGGCGAATCCGGTCGGGAACACGGTCAGTCGAATACGACCGGTTCGCGCAGGATTGCCTCCCGTGCCTTCCAGGCGAGTGCCGCCGTTTCGGGGTGGGTTTCCTTCAGGGAGGCGATCTGCCGGAGATTGTCGGCCGTTCGCATGATCAGCATCGCCAGGTCTCCGTCGGCGATCCCCGTCTTTTGAACGATTCGGGTCCACTCTTCCCCTGTCGCCCATTCATGGATCACGACCGCCGGCCAGAGGGAGAGAGCGGCGACCGGAAAGCCTCCCCTCTTCATGCGCTCCGACAGCGTCGCTACGGCTTTCACCACACGTTCACACGAACGGGTCAGTCGGCGGGGCATTTTTTTCCGGTTCACGAGGAGATCCTGATCTCCGTCATAGACGAAAGGAGCGATCACGGCCGCCAGGAGACGCTCGTCATCCAGGGGGAGAGCTCCGCGGCGCAGGGATTCGGCGACGAGGAGGGGGTGATCCAGACGAAGCTTGGACGCCCAGATTCCATTTTCCGTCAGGCGGTTGTCAGTCCCGACGAACCCCTCTTCCCGCAAGAAACGGAGATGTCTCTGGAAGTCGACCCAGAGATCGGATCTTTCCTCCATGGCTCCCGAAATGTCCGTTTTGTGCCTTTGCTGCCAACTGGCCAGTGAATTTTCGAAGATCACCCGGATGTCATCCGGTGTTTGGGAAAGGAGCAGGTTGAGAATCATCGAAAAGTCGTTCCGGATGCGGCTCGTGATCGGTTCGGGTTTTTTCAGGAGCAGTTTCCGGATGTGAACCAGATCCATAAAACGGCCGGGAGCGATGAGCATGAATCCCACCCGATCCTGTCCTCGGCGGCCCGCCCTGCCGGTCATCTGGTGGAATTCGGTTCCGGTGAGGGGTGAAAAGTCGTGGCCGTTGAAGAGATCCGAATTCATCAGCACGATGGTTCGGGCCGGGAAATTGACGCCCGCGGCAACGGTCGAGGTGGCGAAGATGGCCCGTAGCCGTCCCTGTTTCATCAACGTTTCCACCAGGAACTTCCAGGCGGGGAGCTGTCCTCCGTGGTGGGCCGCTACGCATGCTGTCCGCAGAGGATAAAGCTGCCGGTGGTTCTGCAGGAACGGGAACCGTTCCAGAAGGGCTTCCATCTCCTGCGGGGCGAGGTCGCTCTTCTCCTCCACCGGGCGGCACAGGGAGAGCGCTGCGTCGCATTCTGAACGGGACTTCAGAAAAAAGATGGCCGGCAGCAGACGATACGTTTCGAGGACCTCCAGCATCTCCCCGAACGGGGGGATTCCATGATCCCGACGACCGTGGGAGCGGCTGCCGACGAAGTCGCCGATCTTTCCGAAGAGGCGGTTTCCCTCCACCAGCGGCATGAGGCGGCCCGAGGGGTGGATAAAGAGCGGGTAGAGGGGAACGGGCCTCTTCTCCTCCCGGATGACCCGGCAGGGCTTCCCCCGGATCGAGGTGAGCCATTCGGCAACCTCCTCTGCGTTTCCGATCGTTGCCGAGAGAAGCAAAAGGTTGATTCGTGCGGGGAGATAAATCATGATCTCCTCCCAGACGACCCCGCGGTCGCGATCCCCGAGAAAATGAGCCTCATCGAGGATGACCAGGTCGCAGTTCAGATTTTCCCCGCTGTGCATCACGTCGTAGAGCTGGTTCCGAAGGATCTCGGTGGTGCCGACGAGGATGGGGGCGTCGGTGTTCTCTTTCGTATCGCCGGTCACAATGCCGACGTTGGCCGGATCGAAACGGTCGCCGAATTCGACCCACTTGGCGTTGGTGAGCGCCTTCAGGGGGGAGGCGTACCAGGAGCGGCCGCCTTTCAGGAAGATGGAGCGTATCGCCTCCTCGGCAATCCAGGTTTTTCCCGAACCGGTCGGCGCCGTCACGAGACAATCTGTTTCCCGGATCGCGTCGAGCGCGGCCCGTTGGAAGGGATCCGGGCGAAACGGCGCCTGGGGAGGCTTTCCGATCTTCGCAAAGACCTGCTTCAGGGACGGTTCGACTTCCGGTGTCATACGGCGACGTGGGCGCGTGCGTGCGTCGCGTCGCAGTTTGACGGAACGGCTTGTCCGCTTGGTCCTGTCGATTTTTCGGGGTATCTTTCCCGGTTGGTTTCTTCTGTGGGCCATAAGAGTTTCTACCACGAGGGGACGGCGGCGTAAAGACGGAACGGTCAAAATCTTTGCCGTGGACCCGGTACTCCGCCACAATGGCGTCCCGTACCTTCGTTAAAGTCCGGCTATTCCGCCTCCCGTTGCCGGCAGGAGGAGGGAGAGTTTTTCGGAGACGATTTTGCCCAGATGGCCGAGCGAGTCGGTATCCATCCCCGGCCGGTAGCGATTCGGGGAGGCGTCCCCATGGTTCAGGCTTCCGATCGGCAGGCCGCGGCAGGTGAGGGGGGTGACGGCCAGGGAGCGGAGAAGATATTTCACGTCGGGAGGCATCAGACGGTAGTAGGCTCGCAGGTCCCCGGCCGCGAGGACCGGATCTGTGCCGTCCGGGACGATTTCGAAAAAAGACGCCGGGGCGATACGATTGATCCGGTCTCGCAGGATGTCGGATTTTGCCAGAATTTTTCGGAGGATCCCCGTCTCCGGCCTCCGCAGGAGCGAGAGCCAGACGAAGGGTACACCAAAGGCCTCCTCGATTCCCAGAATCAGCCTATCAAAAAGTTCTCCGGCTTCACGGCAGAGAAGGAGATCCGCCTCGACCCTGCTGAACTTTCGGACGATTTCTTCGTTGGCTTTCAGGATCTCCGGATCGCGCATGGGGAGTCTCATTCGCTCGCAAAATCAGCCGTGAGGATCGTGTGATCGGAGGGTTTTTCGGCGAGACGCGGATTCAGATCGATTTCGCAGGAGAGACAGCGGGCGGCCAGCGTAGGCGTGGACAGGATGTGGTCGATCCGCCATCCGAGGCCCCGCTTCACGGCGCCCGGCACCCGGTAATCGAAGAAGGTGTAACGGCCCGGTTCCCCCGGATGATGACGGCGGAAAAGATCCTCCAGCCCCCAAGCCCGGACGGCGGCGTAAGCCTCCCAGACCTCCGGCGTAAAACAGACATGGCCGAGCAACCTTTTCGGATCGTGGACGTCAATCTCGGACGGGGCGACGTTCAAATCGCCGCACCAGATCAGCGGCGCATCGGGTGAACTGAAGCGGTCGAGGAAGCGCCGCAGGCGCTGAAACCATTCAAGCTTGTAGGAGAAGTGGGGCGTATCCTTCTCCCGTCCCTGGGGGACGTAGGTATTGATGACGGTGACGCCTGAATATACCGCGGCAATCAGGCGGTCTTCATCCGCCGGACCCCCGTCCGGAAGACCGTACAGAACCTTTCCCGGGATTTCCCGGGATGCGACTGCAACGCCGTTGTATTGCTTCGTTCCCCGAAAGGTCACCCGATAACCTTCGGCGGCGAACGCGGCAACGGGGAAATCGTCATCCGCCGCCTTTGTTTCCTGCATGCAGAAGACATCGGGACGATACTCCCGAAGCCAGGGGAGAACGATATGGAGTCGGCTGCGGATGGAATTGACGTTGTAAGTCGCGACCCGGAAGGTTCCCATCGGCTTTTCCCCTTTCCTTAACGCAGATAGGCAGGCAGTTCCTGCGTTTCTTTCCCGTCGAAGCTGCACGGGGCGCCGCAGCCCTTGCAGGGTCCCTTGACGGCGGACAGAGGCGGCTCGCCCTTGATTCCTTCAATGAAGTCCATGCAGCGGTTCACCTCGTCCTTCTCTCCTTCGACGATCAGTGTGACGGAGCCCTCCGACCCTCCCCAGCCTCCGGAGGCATAGTGCACCGCTTTCAGACCGAAAAGGCTGTCGATCGCCTCAATTTCCGTCACGAGCCTTCCATCGGCGATGCAGGCCATTCCCGCCCGGCAGCCGATGCTCCTTTCCAGCATCATTTTGCCGCCGTACCGGGCCGCCTCCTCGACGGAGGGGATCAGTTTTTCGAGACCGGCGACGTACAGGGACGCAACGCCCTCGCCCTTTAGAGCCATGTAGAACTGCCCCATTGTGCCGCCAGCCGGGCCGGCCATGAGGACGCCGACATTGCCGAACGCATCGATCGCATTAGCCCCCTTGATCAGCAGATCGCCGGGGGTCAGCTTGTCAATGACGGCGCCCGGCTCCACGTTCATGACCTCCCCCTTGTGGAAAATGACGGGCTTGTTTCTCAACCCGGGTCCCAACACGCACAGGATCCCCCGAATCACCTGGCCGGCCACATATCGTTCCTTTTCCATTTTGTTTTTCAGAAGTTCCTCCAGAATGAACGCGTTCGTCGATCCGCGCCCGACGACGAGATACCCGTTGTCCTTCGCGTATTGCACATCGGGCATCGCCGCAACCGCCTTGCCCAGAAGCCTTTTCGATTCCGAGGATGTCAATGTAAACAATGCCTGCATGGCTTCATGCCTCCTTTTTTCGCTGATTTTTATACGCCTTCACGAGGGCTGTCAATGTCTTTCGCGCCGATGGAAAAGAACGGCCAACGCCCATCGGTCGTATACTTTTTCTTCGGACCACTGTATCATAGACATGAAGGATCTTAATGCAACGGGTGCAACGCCGGGTTTGAAAAAATGGTTATCCCCCGGTTGATCCCCGGAAGAACTTTTCCAAAACGGAGGCTGGTGATATGGAAAAAATTTCCCGATGGCGGGGTTGGCGGGTTTTGAAAGATGTCGGCTGGAACCTGTTCCTGTTGTGCGCGGGCAGCATGGTCACGGCGATCGGAATCAACGGGATCCTGATCCCGCACCGCTTTGTCAGCGGTGGTGTCACGGGGCTCGCACTCTTTTTTCATTATCTCGCGCCGTCCCTCTCTGTGGCACTGATCTACGCCGTCGCCAATGTGCCGCTTTTTCTGTCCGGCTGGTTTTTCATCAGCCGAAGGTTCTTTCTGTACAGTATTGCCGGAACGATCCTCTTTTCGTGTGCGGTCGCTTGGGTGGATGTCGCGGCGATCCCGGTCCGGGATCCGCTCCTGGCTGCAATCCTTGCGGGAATTATCCTGGGGACCGGGTCGGGGATCATCCTGAAATCGTTCGGGTCGGCGGGCGGGACCGACATCTTGGCCGTGATCCTTCTCCAGCGTTTTTCCGTCCGCCTGGGGACGACCCGGCTTGCCTTCAATGCACTCGTTCTGGCGGCGGCGGCCCTGCTGTTCTCCCTGCAGGGCGCGCTGTACACGCTGATTTACCTCTACGTTTCCGCACAGATCGTGGATCTTGTGGTGACAGGCCTGAGCCAGCGGAAGGCGATCTTCATCATCTCACCCCAGTGGCGGGAGATCTCACGAGGGATTCTTGATGAGATCCACCGGGGAGTTACCACCCTCCGCGGGGAAGGGGGATATTCACAGCGGGAACAGCAGATCATCTATACAGTCGTCAATTTCCGGGAGCTGGCCACATTGAAGCAGATCGTCCGCCGAAACGATCCGGACGCCTTCGTCGTCGTCAACGACACCACGGAGGTGATGGGGCATCGCATCGGGAATCAGCCTCACTGGTGAGCCATGTCATGAAACGGAGACGTCTCCTTCAGCATGCCGTAAAAACCAAAACCCTCTGGATGTTCCTGATGACGGCATGGATCTGCCTGATTGCGGGCCTGGCCCTTGCAGAAGCCAAGCCTCCCCCGGTGGGGACAAATCAGGCCGACCTCCCCGTTTATGGATACCGCGTCATCCAGGTCTATCCCCACGACCGTGGCGCATTTACGCAAGGACTCATCTGGTGTGACGGATATCTTTATGAGGGCACCGGACTGCACGGGGCGTCGAGCCTGCGGAAGGTCCGCCTGGAGACGGGGAAGGTGGTCGAACGGCATTTGCTGGGCCGGCAATATTTCGGGGAGGGGATCACCGAGTGGGGCGGCAGGCTGCTGCAATTGACCTGGACTTCGAATCTGGGGTTTATTTACGACCGTTTGGGTTTGAAGCTCCGCGGAACCTTCCGCTATCCGGGAGAGGGATGGGGTCTGACCGGCGATCGGAACCGGTTGATCATGAGCGACGGCACCGCGACGCTGCGGTTTCTGAATCCTGAAACCTTCCGGGAAACGGGACGGCTGAATGTGCACAGCGGGGGGATGCCGCTGGCCGGTCTGAACGAACTGGAGTTCATCCGGGGCGAGATTTATGCCAATATCTACCAGACGGATCGGATCGCGAAGATTTCTCCCGTAACCGGCGCCGTAACCGGCTGGATCGATCTGCAGGGGCTGCTCTCCGGGGCCGACCGGCGGACCCCCGTGGATGTGCTCAACGGGATCGCCTACGATGCCCGCAGGAACCGCTTCTTCGTAACGGGAAAGTTCTGGCCGAAGCTCTTCGAGATCGAGCTCCTCCGGCGGGAATAGGCCGAGACCGTTTGGCTACGGCTTGAGCGCCTCACGAATCCGGCGGCCCGTTTCCCCATCCTCGATGACCTTTTCCAGGGCGGAGGAGAGAACGGCGTTGATTTCGTTTTCGAGTCTCTGCTCCGACAAAAATGCATGGGTCAGGGAGGAACTGCTTTCCGAGGTCACACGATAGAAAATCCGCTTTCGCTGAACGTCTGCAAATGAAAATGAAAGCCGTGCCTTTGCGGTGTACCGTTTCATCGTGAATGACTCGACGCAGGTCACGTCCAGTTCGTCGATCGTTCCGCCGATCAGGAGCGTTCCCCACTCCGGCCGGATGGCGTTTTCCGAGAGGTCCCAGGCCGGTTTGTCCGGAGAGACTTTGTATCCCGTCTTGAACAGCAATTCACGCAGCGCCGCGGTCACGGCGTCCTTCGCCTTAACGTATTGGGGGAGGATGGGAATCGGCGTTCCGTCCGATCGGATCACGCGACCGATCAGCAGCGTGTCGTCCATCTTCCGGCGATCGATGAAGGAGGCAACGGTCAGGCTGTATTTTCGGCCGTCGGTCACCGCCGGCGGAATGTCTTTTGTCGGCTCATACCGCATGTCGACGTGGTAAAGTTTGGGTGCGCAGCCGATCAGCGGAAGCATCAGGCCGAGGAACATGAGATGGAAGATGAATCCCCGGACGACTTTGACCAGAATTCTCCGTTTCGCGGGCACTGTGGCGATTTTTTTCATCGGTGAACCTCCGTATATCAAGATGATGGATAAAGCATGTTTCCCGGCCCGGAGAGGGCCGCCGGTGCTATTTCGATCCCCCTTCCCCTTTTTCGAGGGAGAGAAGGAGTTCTCCGGTTTTTTGAATCTCCTCCCCGTAGCGCGCCCAATTCCCCTGGCGGAGGAACTCTTGGGCTTGCCGAAAGTGACCGAGGGCCTCCATGGCCGTCTGCCGTTCGCTCCTCTCCGCACCGACCGTCGGTTTCTTTCCCTCACCCGGGGACATTCGGTCCTTGATCGGCCCCCCGCCGAAAATCTTCTGCAGGGCCAAATCCAGTGTCTCTTCCATCGCGATCGTGTTTCCGTAAGCGACAATGACGCGTTTGAGCTCCGGGAGTTGGCCGTTCGCCGCGGCCAGGTAGAGGGATTCGACGTAGAGGATCGACTTCTCGATCGGGATGGCCAGCAAACTGCCCCGGATCACGTTCGATCCCCGCTGCTGCCAGAGCGTCAATTGCTGGGAAATTATCGTGTCCTGATCGATCCGGGCTTCGATCTGGCGGGGGCCGTAAACCAGTTTCTGTTTCGGGAACTTGTACACGATCACCTTCCCATAGTGCGGCGCGTCGCAGCGGGCCGCCATCCAGGCCGACATGTTGTCCTTCATGCTGGGCGTGAAGGGGGAGAGGAGGATGAACTCCTCTTTTTCGGCATCGGGAAGCTTCATGATCGTATAGTAGGGATCCATGGATTGCTGCCCTCCGGCAACCTGTTTGCCGGGGATGGACCAGAGGTCCTCCTTGTTGTAGAAGACCTGCGCATCCTGCATGTGATAGGCGCGGTACATTCGCGCTTGGATCGCGAGCAGTCCCGCGGGGTAGCGGATATGGCTTCTGAGCGCCTCCGGCATTTCCGCCAGGGCCTTGAACACGCCGGGAAAGATCTTGGCGTAGGTCTGCAAGATCGGATCGGTCGGATCGCTCACGTAAAGCCGCACCGTTCCATCATAGGCGTCGACCACCGCCTTGATGGTGTTGCGAATGTAATTCCCCACATCCCGGGTAGGCTCCGAGTAGGGGAAACGATCCGAGACCGTGTAGCCGTCGATGAACCAGAGCAGCCGTCCCTCCGGTGAAATGACGAGATAGGGGTCCGAGTCCAGTCGGGCAAAGGGGGCGATCATCGAGACCCGCTCGCGAACATTTCGATAGTACATCACCCGGCTTTCGGAAGTGATGTCGTCGGACAGCAGGAGCGTGATGGATGCGAAGCGGACTGCAAAAATCAGTTTCTTCAGGAAGGAGAGAGGGACGCCCCCTTTTCCTTCATAGCGGGAATAGACGTTTTTGTCTCCCACCGGGTAGTCGAACTCCGGCATCTTGGTCCGCACGAAGACATATTCGTTGGAGTTCTCCCCGAAGTAGATCTCCGGACGCGTGACCTTGATCGACGTTGTCGAGACGGGGGGAATATCCTTGATGAAGAATTCCGGAAGCCCCTCGGGTGAGATTCGGTTTACGGGGCCGAGCACGACGCCGTAGCCATGGGTGTAGGCAAGATGTTCATTGACCCAGGTTCGGGACGGCAGCGCCGGGTACGATATCTCCCGAGGCGAAAGCATGACCTGGCGGTATTCGCCGTTGACCGTGTAACGGTCGTTGTCGACGCCGGTGAACTTGTAATAGGTCCGCATCTCCTGAAGCTGGCTGTAGGTTTGCAGCAGCGGCGCATGGTTCCAGAGACGAATGTTCTTCACGGTGAGGTGGTTCTTCTCCAGATCCTTCGCCGTCAGGTTGTCGTCCGTCGGGAACTCCTTCTCTTCCATCTGAGTCAGTCCATAGGCAAGCCTTGTGTATTGAATGTTCTTCTCCAGGTAAGGCTTTTCGGCCACGATCTCGTTGGGAATGACCTGGAATTTCTGCACGACGGAGGGATAGATTCCCCGTCCGACGATATTTGCGGCGATCAGGAGCAGAACCGCCGTTGCCGGAACCCTCCAATCGGGCCGGACGGCAAAGAAAATCGCCGCGACGCCCGCGACGCCATAGAGGCCCATGATCGCTTTCAGGACCCAGAGCTGCGTGGTTGCGTCCGTATATCCGGGACCGAAAACCACCCCTCGCTTTACAAAGAGGAGTTCATTGAGGTCGAGCCAGGTGCCGAAGATCCCCCAGCAGAAGAACAGGGCGGCCAGCAGCGCCATATGCATCCGGGCGGGTGGGGCGATTTTCCAGTTTCGGGGGGGGATGAAAAGAAACGATCGCCGGACAAGGTAGACAAAGCCCACGGCCGCCAAAGTGATCAAGAGGACGAATTTGAACCATCCGTACAGGTAGAGGAGAAAGGGGAGCTGAAAGACATAGAAACCCACATCCTTTCCGAAGAGCGGATCCGAGACACCGAAGGGAGTCGGATTCAGGAACAGCAGGAGATTTTCCCACTGATCGACTCCGCTCATCGCCGCGAAAATACCGAAGAGAACCGAAGCCGCGAGGATCAGCATCTTGAAGGCGCCTGGGGCAATGTCCCGCAACGGGAACGCAAACGGTCCCATCGGATCCGTAAAGAGGGATTCACCGGAAAGTCGCAGTGCGAGCCGTAGATTGAGATAGAAGAGGACAAAAAAACCTATCCCGAAGAGGGCGGCCGTCCTGATTTTTGCGAGCAGGGTGATGGTGAAAATTTTTGTATACCCCACTTCCTGGAACCAGAACCAATCGGTGATCAGGCCGATGATCCGAAGAAAAAAGGTCAGCAGAATGAATGCGGCGACAAACAAAAGGATCCCCCTCATCTGCCTGATCTGGGCGCGGGGCGTGCGGATGACCGTCATGATGCAATCTCCTCAGGTTTCTCCGGACAGGGCCTTCCGGTATTCGTTCATGAGAAACATTTTCGGGATACCGTGGTCGATAAAATCCCACGGCAGGATCTCATCAGGTTCCTTCCGTCGATAAACATAGGAATCGGCACGGATGTCCGTCTCGCGAAATGCACGGATCCAGTTGCCGCCCAGGCGGTGAGCCTTCAACAGAATCTCTCCGACCTGTCGGTCTCCAAGTGCCAGTAGCGCCTGGATGTAGTTCCATTTCGGCAGTTCGTGAATGATTCGAACCGCCCTCTCGCCGCGCAGACCCTCTCTGATCCGCCGGATTCTCCGCCGGACGACGGCGACGTTCTCCAGCGGGTGCCATTGGAAGGGAGTTGCGGCCTTGGGAATGAACTGATTGATGCTGAGCGTCAAACGCCGGAAGCCATTCCTTCTCCCCGGGAATTTCCGCGCTCGACGCTGTATTTCCCTGACCAGTCGAATAATCGCCTCGACATCCTCGTCCGTCTCCGACGGCAGACCGATCATGAAGTAGAGTCTTGCCTGAACGATACCACATTCCATGAGTTTTTCAACCGCGGAGAAGATCTCCTCTTCACCGATCCCCTTCCGGATGACATCTCGAAGCCGTTGGGATCCCGCTTCGGGGGCCAGGGAGACGGTTTCCACTCCGGTTTCCCTGAGAATCGCCGCCATCTCGGTGTCGACCCGTTCCAGGCGGAGAGAGCCGACGGCCACGTTTCCCCCCCGATCAAGGATGGCACGGCAGAGTGAGGGGAGGGCGGGGTGGTCCGATACGGCCGTTCCCAGAAGACCGATGGTTTTCCCCGTTTCGAGACCATGCCGAAAGGAGGATTCCAGCGAGGCAGCGCTCCGAAACCGCGCAGGCCGGTAGGCAAAGCCTGCGGCGCAGAAACGGCATCCGTGTCCGCACCCCCGGCTGACCTCCGTCAAATACATCTCTCCAAGCTCCGTCTCCTTGGTGACGATCTGTTGTTCGGTTGCGAAGGCATCGAGGTCGGCAATCCATGGCCGGGAGATCCGTTCGGGAAAATCGGGGTGGCGCGCTTTCCTTGCGGTGATGCGGCCGTCCGACCCCGTGCTCACCCGGTAAAACCGGGGAACATAGGCGCCTGCAATTTCCCTCTGGATCCGTCCGAGGAGGGCCTCCCGCGCGGTATCTTTCGGGATGGAGACCATTCGATCGAGAAATCCCGGGAGAGCCGCTTCCCCCTCTCCGAGCAGAAAGAGGTCGAGGAAGACGGCCAGGGGCTCTGGATTCAGCGTGACGGCGATGCCCCCGCCGATGACCAACGGATGCCTCTCGGTCCGGTCCGAGGACTTCATCGGGATTCCCGCCGCCTCCAGGATCTGGAGAACATGCGGATAATCATTTTCAAAGGAGAGAGAGAAGGCGATCACGTCGAAGTCGGTCAAGGGCCGCTGCGATTCGATGCTGGTCAGCGAGGCGCCGTCGGAGGCGGAATTCCCGTCATCGGATTCGGGAAGAAAAGCCCGTTCACATAGACAATCGGGATGGCGGTTGATCAGGGCGTAAACGGCATGAAAACCGAGATTGGACATCCCCGTCCGATAACGGTTCGGATACACCAGGCAAACCGTCAGGCGGTCTCCCCAGATCTTTCGCGACCAGCCTTTCTCTCCGGTGAGACGATCCAGGAATCTCTTTTTCTGTTTCCACGACGTCATCAGGTCTTCTGTTTTCCGGCGGGTTCGGTTTCAATCCGCCTGGCGCCGGAGGAATGTGGGGATCTCCAGGTCGGGATGGCCGTCATCTTCACTCTTTTCAAGATTGACCGGACCGGCAACGTCCGGGGTTTTTTCGTTCCGGATGAATGTGGGGACGTTGATGTTGCTGATTCTCCGAATGCCGCTGAATGGGGAGACGTTTGTGGCCTTGGCCGCGGCCGTGTAATCGGCCGTATCGAAGCCGGTCGCGATCAGGGTGATCCGGATCTCGTCCCCCATCGTTTCGTCGACGACCGTGCCGAAGATGATGTTTGCGTCCTCATGGGCTTCCGCCTGGATCATCGAGGAGGCCTCGTTGATCTCATGGATGGTCATGTCCGGGCCGCCGGTGATGTTCAGCAGAACGCCCCGGGCCCCCTGTATGGTATTGTCTTCCAGCAGCGGTGAAGAAATCGCCTTCTGTGCCGCTTCCACGGCCCGGTTTTCGCCGCTGGCCGTTCCGGTTCCCATCAGGGCAAGACCCATTTCCGACATGATGTTCTTGACGTCGGCGAAATCAAGGTTGATCAGTCCCGGTACCATGATCAGGTCGGAGATTCCCTTGACGGCGTGGTAAAGAATGTCATCGGCCCTTTTGAAGGCTTCCAGCAGGGGGAGTTCCTTTCCGCCAAGGCTCAGTAGACGCTGATTGGGGACAATGATCAGGGTGTCCACGATCTTTCGCAATTCTGCAATACCCGCCTCCGCCTGTCCGTTTCGCTTCCGGCCCTCAAACAGGAAGGGTTTCGTCACGACCGCCACGGTCAGGGCGCCCAGCTCCTTGGCGATTTCCGCCGCAACCGGCGCCCCCCCGGTTCCCGTGCCGCCCCCCAGTCCGGCGGTGATGAAAACCATATCGGACCCTTCCAGTTGTTCATGCAACGTCTCCCGGGTTTCAAGGGCCGCCTGCCGGCCGATATCCGGGTCCGATCCGGCACCCAGTCCCTTGGTGACTTCGGCGCCCAACTGGATTTTAATGAGCGAGGACGATGCGCCCAGCGCCTGTGCGTCGGTGTTTGCAGCGATGAAATCGACCCCCCGAAGGTTGTAGGAGATCATCGTGTTTACCGCATTTCCCCCAGCTCCGCCGATGCCGATCACTTTAATCGTTGCCGTGCTGACCGGACCCTTTTCCGACAGTTCAAACATAAAGCCGCTCCTTCCTAAAAGAATTCAAGAAACCACTGCCTGAGACGCTTTCCGAGACGACTGATATAATTTCCCTCGACCCGGCTCTTGTCCCGGGTGAAGTTCCGGCTGCCGAAAAGCACGAGCCCGACGCCGGTCGCGTAGAGGGGGCTGTTGACCACGTTGGTGATTCCTCCGATGCCGGTCGGACATCCCCGTCGGACCGGCATGTTAAAGATCTGTTCCGCCAGCTCGGGAACCCCTTCGAGAATGGAGGCCCCTCCGGTCAGAACGATCCCCGCGGCCAGGATGTCCTCACAACCGGATTTGGTGATCTCCTTGTAGGCCATGCCGAGGAGTTCGTCCATTCGGGGCTCGATGATCCGTCCGAGAATCTGCCGGGAAACCTCGCGCGGCTGCCGTCCTCCGACGCTGGGAACCTCGATGGATTCATCCTTGGGGATCAGCGGCATATAGGCGCAGCCGTATTTGATCTTGATCCTTTCCGCTTCGGCGACCGGGGTCCTAAGTCCCGTGGCGATGTCGCTGGTGACGTAATGACCCCCGACCGGAAGGACCGCCGTATGTTTGATGCTCCCCTCCGAAAAGATCGCTATGTCCGTCGTACCGCCGCCGATATCGATCAGCGCTACACCGAGATCCTTTTCGTCGTCGCTCAGGACCGCTTCACTCGAGGCGATCTGTTCCAGCACGATTTCGTTGATGTCGAGTCCGACACGGTTGATCGATTTGACCACGTTTTGGATGGAGGTGACGGCGCCGGTCACGACGTGAACCTTGGCCTCGAGACGAACGCCCGACATTCCCACCGGATCCCGGATGCCGTCCTGTTCATCGACCACATAGTACTGCGGAAGGGCATGGAGAATCTGCCGGTCCAACGGGATTGCAATGGCCTTGGCCGCTTCGAGGGCGCGTTCTACATCGTCCCCCTCCACCTCGCGACCCTTGACGGCTACAATCCCGAGGCTGTTCTGCCCTCGGATATGACCCCCGGCGATGCCGGTATAGACGGAGCGGATTTCGCATCCGGAGGTTCGTTCGGCCTCTTCCACGGCTCTCTTGATCGATTCCACGGTGCTTTCAATATTGACTACGACGCCCTTTCTGAGCCCCTCCGAGGGGTGGGAGCCGACGCCGATGATATCGATACCGGTCTCCTGGAGCTCACCGACAATCACGCAAGTTTTCGTCGTGCCGATATCCAGACCGACGATGACGTTCTCTTTTTTTCCCATCCACCCTCCAGAACCTGCCCAATAGGATCCGACGCTGTGATGAGTATGGTCGGTTCCCGCGGCATCACCTTAAAACCGGAATCGCTCTGCACCTTGCTACATCCGGAATCCCCTTCCGGTAACCGCTGTTTTACCCGGCCGGACCGGTTCAAAGACATTGCGCCTCTGGACGCTGACCTTCGCGGGATTGCTCAGGTCGATCAGCATAAAGCCCGTTCTCAGATTCTTTTCATCCAGGTCGGCCATGACCGAGGTCAGACGTTGGAGCTTGTCGTGATAGCCGTCGAAGCCGAGCTGTAGGCAGAGCCCCGTGTCCGTGAACAGGGAAAGGCCAAACGTCTCGTTTCCGTGAATCTCCGACACTTTGCCGATTGCCGGGCCTTTCCAGAATTCGTCCAGATCGCCCAGCAGCGCAAGGGACGTCTTGACCAGCACCTCATCAACCTTTTCCCCCCGGACACAACCCGTGAGGACCGGAAGATCCGATTCTTCATCGGCCTTCAGTTTTTTGAAAGGGGTGCCTGCCTCATCGATGAGGTGCAACCCGTTTTCTTTCTGCAGGAGGGCCACTGCCTTCCGTTCCTGTACGACGATGACCAACCGGTCCGGAAACTCCCTTCCGACAAAAACCTCGCGGACCCATGGATTGTTCCGGATCCGTCGGGCCACGGCATCCCGATTGACGGTCAGAAGGTTTGCCGACGAGCGAACGGCCGCCAAGTCCAGGATTTCTTTTTCGGTCAGTTCCTGGCATCCTCTCACGACGGTTTCCCGGACGTGGAGTCGGGGAGATCGGAGGGCCAGGTCGAAGCCGATCAGCAGCGTCACCGTGATGGAGACGATCGCACCGGTCAACAGAAACACCCGGCCCACCTCCCACAGAATATCCCCGGAGCGGCGTTTGAGCCGGTTTTTCTTTGCTTCCCATTGCAGATGATACGGTTTTTTCATAGGTGAATCCGCGACAAATCGGAAAAACAACGGATCATTCCCCGATGATCCTCACCTCGGTTTCAAGAGCATGGCCGGTCCTTTCGAAAACGCGCCGCTGAATCAGTTCGATCAGAACGATAATCTGCTCTGCGGTTGCCTGTCCCCGATTGACGATGAAGTTGGCGTGTTTTTCTGAAACCTCCGCATCGCCGATTCGAAGTCCCCGGAGCCCGCATTCATCAATGAGGCGGCCGGCCGGAATATCCCGCGGGTTCTTGAAAATGGAACCGGCATTCCGAAAAGCCAGCGGGTGTTTCCCCCTCCTTGTTTCAAGGATTTTTCGAACCTGCTCTTCGATCATCCTTCCATCTCCTTTCCGGAGACGGAACGTTGCGCCGATGATAATCGTTTCTGGCGGCAAGTCAAGACTTCTGTACTCAAAACGGAGCTCTTCCCTCCCGACGGAACGGATCACACCCGTGTCATCCAGGAGACGGACCGTTTCGACAATGTTCTTGATCTCGCCCCCGTAAGCCCCGGCATTCATCCGGACAGCGCCGCCCACGCTTCCGGGGATACCTGCGCAGAAAGCCATTCCCGACAGCGCCTCCCGTACAG
Source organism: Syntrophales bacterium (assembly GCA_040765725.1). Lineage (GTDB taxonomy): Bacteria > Desulfobacterota > Syntrophia > Syntrophales > UBA5619 > UBA5619. The sequence goes on along the minus strand of JAXGRQ010000037.1, from coordinate 4,454 downwards.
ACAGGCTCACCAACTCCGACAGCAGGCAGCCGGCGCCTGCCTCGATCAGCGCCCCTTTTTCGCCGTTTTCCCGGAGGCTCAGCCCGCACAGACGCGCGAGTGAAATGAGAGCGCCCCGGAAACCCCCGTCTCGGACGATCAGATTCGTCCAGTTGCCGACCGGGAGGAAAGGGACTTGCCTTTCGCGAAGAAACCGAACAACCTCCACAAGTTCTCTTTCGTCTTCCGGAAAAAGAAGAGTGTCGATTGGCCCGCCGACGCCGATCGATGTATGGCGTCCGGCCGGCTCGTCAAAAAGGATTTCCCCGGAAATCCGCAGCCGCAGCTCCCGGCGGAAGTCTTTATCCCCGTTCATCCGTCAGGCCCCTTTCGTTCGCTTTCAGAAATGCATCGCCCACTTTCCAGACGCTCCCAGCCCCCTGGGTCAGAATGATGTCGGTCGGCCGGGCGATCTTGATCAGATGATTCAAAACGGCGTCAAAATCGGCACAATGGACGGCATTCGGATGACCTGCACGGCGAATCTCCTCGCAGAGGATCGTCGACGTCACCCCGGGGATCGGCTCTTCGCTTGCCGCATAGATGTCGGTGACAATCAGATGGTCGGCATCCCGAAAGGCCGTCAGAAACTCTTTGAAAAGGGCCTTCGTTCGGGTGTAGCGGTGGGGTTGGAAGACGACGATCAGTCGCCCGCTCCAGACCTGCTTCGCTGCGGCGAGCGTCGCGCGGATCTCCGTCGGATGGTGGCCGTAGTCGTCCGCGACGGTGACTCCCCACGCCTCGCCCCGGACCTCCAGCCGCCGATGGACGCCGGTGAAAAGCTGCAATCCCTCCCGAATCACGGGGAAGGTTAGGTCCATCTCTTTGGCCACCGCGACTGCCGCCAGCGCGTTGCATACGTTGAACAAACCGGGGACGTTCAACTTTGCCGTTCCCAGAAGAACATTTCGGCAGAAGACGGAGAAACGGGAGGAGGAACCCGAGGAACGGATCTCTTCCGCCCGGTAGTCGGCCTCCGTCGACAAACCGTACGTGATCACCTTACGCTTGATCCGGGGCAGGATCTCCCGCACATTGGGATCATCCAGGCATAGGATCGTCGCTCCGTAGAACGGAACCAGGTTGGCGAATTGCAGAAAGGCCTCCCGGATCTCCTTCAGGTCGCGGTAGTGGTCCAGGTGCTCGCGGTCGATGTTGGTGATCACGGCAATGCAGGGATTCAGTTTGAGGAATGAGCCGTCGCTTTCATCCGCCTCGGCGACGATTACCCTTCCATCCCCCAGCCGCGCATTGCTGCCGATGCTGGCGAGTTTGCCGCCGATCACCATCGTCGGGTCCAGGCCGCCGTGGGCGAGGATCGTGGCCGCCATTGAGGTTGTCGAGGTTTTTCCGTGACTGCCGGAGACGGCGATGGAGAACTTCATCTTCAACAGTTCGGCGAGCATTTCGGCCCGCGGAATGACGGGAATGTTTCTCTCCCGCGCCGCAATCACCTCGGGATTGTCCGGCCGGACCGCCGTGGAGGTGACGACAACGTCGGCAGGTCCGATGTTGGCTGCCGCATGGCCGTGGTGAATGGCGGCCCCCAGATCATCGAGCCGCTGGGTCGTGTCGGAGGAGGCGAGATCCGATCCGCTCACCTCGTATCCCAGGTTCAGCAGCACCTCGGCGATCCCGCTCATGCCGATGCCGCCGATCCCGACAAAATGGATGCGTCGGACCTTTCGGTCCATGCTGCCGCCGTGCAAGATCTCTTTCATAAATCCCCCACGAGGGGCGGGTATGAAATCCGCCCCCGGAAACTTTGAGATACGGAACAATGCCGCCTTTTACGCCGAGCTTTCCGGGCATGCCGTCGATGGCCCTGTTTCGATGAGATCCAGGCAAATGTCAACGATGTTCGCCGCCGCGTGAACGTTGCCCAGGGAGGCGGATGCCCGTTCCATTTTTTCGATCTCCTCCGGCCGATGGTACAGCTTTTCGATGAGCGCGGCCAGTCTTGGGCCGTCCAGATCCTTCTCCGGAATCAGGGCCGCCGCTCCGGCCCGTGCGAGCAGTTCGGCGTTTTGAGTTTGATGGTCGTTCACCGCAAACGGAAAGGGGATCAGGATCGCGGCCTTGCCGCAGCCGGTGATTTCAGCAATGGAGGTTGCACCGGCGCGGCACACCAGCAGATCGGCTGCCCGATAGGCCGATGCCATCTCCGTGATGAACGGGCGCACCTCCGCCACGAAACCCTGTTCCCGGTAGAATCGGTCAACGGTTTCGAGGTCTTTCTCCCCCGTCTGATGGATAAAGCGGAGCCTGTCTTTCAGGGATTCGAGATGGTGAAGCGCATCCATGATCGCCCGGTTGATCGCATGAGCCCCCTGGCTTCCACCGAAGATCAACAGCGTGAAATGCGGATCTCTTTCCAGCGTGTTCTTCCGCTCACGGAGAAAAACCGAACGGACCGGGTTTCCGGTAACCCGGGTGCGATCGGCCGGAAACCATCTTGCGGATTCCGGAAAGGTTACGAAGATTCGGCGCACAAAGCGGCCGAGAATCCGGTTGGTCAGGCCCGGGAACGCATTCTGTTCGGCAATCGCCGTTGGGATGCCCATGAAATGAGCAGTGAGGACCACCGGTCCCGAGGCATAACCCCCTACACCAACGACCGTGGAGGGTTGAAACGTGCGGAGGATGCGGAAAGAAGACATCAGGCTGCCGGGTATTTTCAGAAGCGACGCCAGCACCCGGACCGGACCCCGTCCTTTCAGCCCCTCCACCTTCAGCGTCCGGAGGGGGAACCCCAGACCGCCCAAGATTTTTTTTTCCAGTCCCCGTTCCGTTCCGACGAACAGAACTCGATTTCCCGGATGACGCCGCAGAAACTCTTCGGCAATCGCGATCCCGGGAAAGAGATGACCCCCCGTTCCTCCGCCGGCGATGACCATCGAGAATCCTCGGCGATCCGGACAGGGGCCGGACCGGTTTTCTTCCGTTCCGGCCTCGTTCCGCCGGGATGAGGGCAAACCCGTTTGCGGATCGTTGATGAATGATCTGTGGGATAAGCTGTCTTCCATGTTGTTTCCAAATGCCCGTAAGGCTCTGTTACGACTCATAAGAGGATATATTCAGCAAGATCCCCACCGCCGTGAGGGACATGATCAGCGACGTGCCCCCATAGCTCAGAAACGGGAGGGCAAGCCCCTTGAGAGGGATGAGCCCCATCACGCCGGCAATATTGATGAACGCCTCCAGCGCGATCATCATCGTGAGTCCCGCCGCAAGGAGATTTCCAAACAGATCCGGCGCCTTCAGGGAAATCTGGAAGCCGCGCACGATCAGGATGACATAGAGAAAGAGAATCAGCCCCACGCCGATGAATCCGCTCTCCTCCGCGATGACCGCGAGAATGAAGTCCGTATGGGGCTCGGGGAGATAGAAGAGTTTTTGCATTCCGTCGCCGATTCCCACGCCGAAAGGGCCGCCGGAACCGAAGGAGATCAGCGACTGGATGATCTGAAAACCCGAGCGGCGGGGGTCCTTCCAGGGATCGAGGAAGGCCATCAGACGGGTGATCCGGTAGCTCTTGAACAGAAGCATCCCGACGGCCACCGGCAGAAACAGCGCCGCAAGCCCGGCGATGTGCACGATCCGGCCGCCGGCCAGATAGATCATCAGGAAGGCGATGATCGCGATGATGACGGTCGTCCCGAAATCGGGCTGTAAAACAATCAAACCGGTCAGACCCCCTGTCACAGCGAGTGGAATCAGGAGCCCCTGGCGAAAATCCCGAATGCAGTTGACCTTATCCGTCAGATAATGGGCGAGGAAGAGGATCAGGGCGACCTTGACCATTTCGGAAACCTGGAAGGAGAAGATTCCGAGGTTGAGCCAGCGGTTGGCGCCTCCGGCGCGGATTCCCAAATGGGGGATCCAGATCAGCAGCAGGAAAAAGGCGGACAGGATGATGCCCGGCCCGGCCAGCTTCCGGAGCTTGTAGTAGGGGATTCGGGTCGCAAACACCATGATGCCGAGACCCAGGCAGACGAAGAAGAGCTGTTTCTTAAGGAAGAATTGGCCGTCGCGAAACCGTTCCATCGCCAGGATGGAGCTGGAACTGTAGATCATCACCGTTCCGATGGTCAGCAGCAGAAGCGTGGCCAGCAGCAGGATCAGATCGGGTTTTTTTTCGCTTTCGTTCCACCTTTTCATGTTGAGAGCTCTCCGACCCATTCCTGAAAACGGTCTCCGCGTTCCTGGTAGTCATTGAATTCGTCAAAACTGGCGCATCCCGGTGAAAGAAGAACGATGTCGCCGGGGATTGCGGACCGGTAAGCCTTCTCGACCGCTTCTTTCAGTGTAGGGACAAGTGTCGTCGGGACCATCCCGCCGACCAGCCCATTGATTGTCCCGGCGGCCTCGCCGAACAGAACCATTTCCTTCACCCCTCGGCGGATCAGAGGGGC
>JAXGRQ010000036.1:0-27574 GCA_040765725.1 Syntrophales bacterium | reverse complement strand
GTCAGAAATTCCCTTTATTCATAGTGGAACAAAACTATTCCACCTGTCTGCGACCCAAACAAAAAACCCCGATCTCTTTTTGAGAGTCGGGGTCTCTACGGGTACCTCATGGCATCACCCTTCAATCAAGGGGGTGTCAATCTGCGGTTGACCTGTCTACGGTGGTTTCGTTATCAGCTTTTCTATGCGCCTCATCCCTGTAAAAGTCAAGAAGGTGCTTCAATGAATACGCTTTGAAAAAGCGTGCCCCCACCGAAAATGCCGGATGCTTGGTTACAGGAAGTAATACGTCATACCAAACCATAATTAACCTTGCGGGTAAGAATCGCCTCGCTATCGGGGAAATGGAAAAGGGTGAAGGCAGTTCTGATGGTCAGACGTTGAAGCGGAAATTGATGATCTCGCCGTCCCGAACGACGTACTCCTTGCCCTCGAGGCGGAGTTTTCCAGCCGCCTTGGCGGCGGCATGGGTTCCGCCGCAGGCGATGAACTCGTCGAAGCCGATCACCTCGGCCTTGATGAACCCCCGCTCGAAATCGTTGTGGATCACGCCGGCCGCCCGGGGAGCCCTGGTACCCTCGGGAATGACCCAGGCCTTGACCTCATCCTCGCCGACGGTGAAGTAGGAAATCCGGCCGAGCAACGAAAATGCCGCCCGGATCACCCGGCCGAAAGCCGCCTCCGAGACGCCAAGCGAATCCAGAAACTCCTTTCGTTCATCCGGCGGCAGGGCCGCCAACTCCGCCTCGATCGAGCAGCAGATTCCGATCGACGGAACTCCCGATCCCAGCTCGGCGACCAACCCGTCGGGTACGGCCGGGTGGTCTTCCGGTGTGTTGATCACGACCAATTCGGGCCGGATGGTCCAGAACGAGAAGCTCCGGAGGCCGTGACGTTCCTCATCCGTCAAGGGCAAAACCCGGAGGGGTTTCCCCTCCTCGAGCCGCTCAAGGAGCCTTGGCAGCACATGGGCATGAAGCGCATCCTGGGGCGTCATCGGTTTTTTCGCCATCTTTGCGAGCCGCCCCAGCCGATTTTCGACGATCATCAGATCGGCGAGGATCAGCTCATCCTCCAGTTTCCGGTAGCGACCCACGATCTCGGGAATGCCCGTCGCGGTAAAAGCGTCGACGACATGAAGCAGACCCTCCGCCCCGGAAAGGCTTTGCCGGACCGCGTCCCAAGCCTTCTCCCCAACGGCGTTCACGTCGCTGAAGGGAACTTTGGCGGGGGAAACCTTGACCGGTTTGAAGATCTCCGCCAGGCGGTCGAAGCGGGCGTCGGGAACGGAAGCCAGGCCCCGGACGCAGGTCTCCCCGTGCATCTCCCGGCTGCGAACGCCGGTCATGATTTCGAAGAGGGTGCTTTTGCCGCTCTGCGGAAGCCCCAGAATCCCGATTTCCATCGTCACTGCCTCTTTGTGCTATGCCGTCGATCGAAGCCCTTTATGCGAAGGCCTTTTCAATCCGCGCCAGCGCCTCTCCCAGACGGGCATCCGGGACGGTGAGCGAGATCCGGATGAATCCCTCGCCGTACTGGCCGTAGGCGGTTCCGGATGCGACCACGACGGCCGCCTTTTCGAACAGCAGGTTTGTGAAGGCCAGCGAGTCCAGCCCTTTGGGTGCGGGGATCCAGAGATAGAAGGTTCCCTTCGGCGGTTGAAAGCTGATCCCGATCTTGCGGAGCGTCGACAGGACGCGCTCCCGCCGCCGGGCGTAGATCGAAAGCATCTTTTCGATGTTTCCCGCTTCTTCGCGCAGCGCCCGCATTCCCGCATACTGGATGGCGTTGAAGATTCCCGAGTCTGTGTTCTCCTTGACCTTGCTGATCGCGGCGATGAGCTCCGGATTTCCCGCAGCCATGCCGATCCGCCATCCCGTCATGTTGTAGGGCTTGGAGAGCGAGTTGAGCTCGACGCCGACCTCCTTCGCCCCGGGGGCGGACAGGAAACTCAATCTCTCCTGACCTTCGAAGACCACCTCGCTGTAGGGGTTGTCGTAGCAGACGGCGATGTCGTTCGCCTTTGCGAAGGCGATCAGCCGGTCGAAGAACGCGCGTGTCGCGCAGGCGCCGGTCGGGTTGTTCGGATAGTTGAGGAACATCCCGCGGGCCTTTTTCCGGATCTCCGCCGGGATCTCTTCGAGGACGGGGAGGTAATCATTTTCGGGACGGATCGGAACATTGTACGGAATTCCGCCCCCCATCAGGATGCTCGCCCGGTATGCGGGATAGCCGGGATCGGTCATCAGCACGATGTCGCCGGGGTTGATCCGGGCCAGCACGAAATGGTGGCACCCCTCCTTGGAGCCGATCAGCCCCAGGACCTCTGTTGCCGGATCGAGGTCAACGCCGTAACGTGTCCGATACCAGCGCGCCACCTCCTCCCGGAAGGCGAACATTCCCTTCTCCTCGTCGGTCGGATAACGGTGGTTTTCAGGTTCGCGCGCCGCCCGGCACAGCTCGTCGATGACCGAATCCGGCGTCGGTTCGACCGGGTCGCCGATCGCCAGGCTGATCACATCCACGCCGTCCGCCTTGGCCTTGGCGATCTTCTTTCTCAGTTCCATGAACAGGTAGGGCGGAATCTTCGTCAAACGTTCGGCTGTCTGCAACGTCGTTCTCCTTTCGCAATGGGGATGGATTTTCAGGTCCGCGGCGGGCGAAAGTTTTTCTACCGCCATGCCTCGTCCCACAGGGTTCCCTGATAGACCATGGTCGTTTTTCCTTCCAGATAGACTTTCTCGAATCCGCTCGGAGTCCGGGTGAAGTAGATCCGGAGCGTTTCCCCGCTTTGCACCCGCACATCCACCGGGGATTCGATATGCCCTTTCGTTGCGGCGATCAGGGCCGAGGCGATGGCGCCGGTCCCGCAGGCCAGGGTCTCGTCTTCCACGCCCCTTTCGTAGGTCCGGACGCGGAGGGTGTGGCCGTCGAGGACCGCCGCAAAATTGGCATTGGTCCCGGCCGGCCGGTAATGTTCGTGCCGGCGGATGGCCCTGCCCGTGTTGAAAACGTCGAAATCGTCCGGATCACGGACGAAATGGACGACATGGGGAACGCCGGTGTTGACGCTATGGACAAAAAGGACCTGGTTTCCGATCCGGATCTCATCGTCGGTGACGAGATCCCGGGGATCGGTCAGGCGGAGCTTGACGACATCGCCGCGCACCTCGGCATCGATGATCCCCGCGACGGTTTCAAAGGAAAGCTTCTCGCGGGCAATCCCCTTCAGAAACGCGAAACGCGCTGCGCAGCGGCCGCCATTCCCGCACATCTCCACTTCGGAACCGTCGGCGTTGAAGAAGCGCCAGCGAAAATCCGCCCGGTCGGACCGTTCGATCACGATCATCCCGTCGGCCCCGACCGACACCTTCCGTTTGCAGACCCGCTTTACGAACTCGACGATATTCCCCACGGCAAGCGTGCCGTCTCGGTTGTCGATCAGGATAAAGTCGTTCCCGCTCCCGCTCATCTTATAGAATTCAATCATGATCCCCGCCTCTTGCCGGTTACGTCTCTTTCTTTTTCAGGAGTTTTTCCAGTCTCGGCAGCTCGCCTTCCACCATCTTGTAGGTGTGTTCCGGTTTCGGAAATTCACGGTTGCGGACCTCCCGGACATACTCTCCTTCATCCGCTGGAGATCGATTCGTGTCAGTTTCTTCCGGGTCACACCGCCGCCTCCTTATCCGTTTGTGTCTTTTTTGTAAGTGGCTTCAAAATGGTCGACGGGAACACCCGGCTTGAAGACCGGCCCGCGCTGCACGCTTGTATCGGATGAATGCGTTTTTATCAAGAGGCAATCGCGGTTTTTGCTCCCTCAAGCCTCGAGGTCGGTCTCCCGCCTGATGATCCGGGTGACGCGGAACACCTCTTCGATCGTCGTCACGCCGTCAAGGACCTTTCTCGCGCCGTCGGCCAGCAGACTCGTCATCCCCCGACTCATCGCCGCGTCTTGGATCTGGTTGGCGTCGGACGTCTTCAGGATCAGCCGCTTGATCGTTTCGTCGGGGACGAGGATCTCGAAGATGGCCGTGCGGCCGTGGTAACCGGTGTTCATGCAGGCGGCGCATCCCCGTTTCCGGTAAAGGGTCTGCCCCTCCAGCTGCCTGCGGTCCACCCCGAGATTGGCGAGCGATTCGTCGTCGGCGATGTAGGCTTCCTTGCATTTCGGGCAGAGCACGCGGACGAGGCGCTGGGCGATGATCGCGATGACCGACGAGGTCACCAAAAAGGGCTCGATTCCCATGTCGATGAGGCGCGTGACGGCGCTCGCCGCGTCGTTCGTATGCAGGGTGGAGAAGACGAGATGTCCCGTGAGCGACGACTGGATGGCGATCTCCGCCGTCTCTCGGTCGCGGATCTCGCCGACGAGGATGACGTCCGGATCCTGGCGGACAATGGAGCGGAGCCCCTGGGCGAAGGTGAGGTCGATCTTCGGGTTGACCTGGATCTGGCCGATCCCGTCGATCTGGTATTCGATCGGATCCTCGATGGTAATGATGTTGACCCCGGGCTGGTTGATGCTCGAAAGCGCCGCGTAGAGCGTCGTCGTCTTGCCGCTCCCCGTCGGCCCCGTGACCAGGACGATTCCGTAAGGAGACTGGATCAATCCGTTGAAGATCCCGATCTTCCGGTCATCCATCCCGAGGTCGGAGAGCATCAGAATCGACGCGGTCTTGTCGAGAAGCCGGAGGACCACCCGCTCCCCGAAGGCGGTTGGAATGGTGGAGACCCGGATGTCGACGCTCCGGTCGGCGATCTTGATTTCGATCCGGCCGTCCTGCGGAAGTCTCTTCTCGGCGATGTTGAGTTTCGCCATGACCTTCACGCGCGAAACCAGCGGAGAGTAAATCTTCCGCGGAAGATTGAGGATGTCGTAGAGGATGCCGTCGATCCGGTAGCGGACCCTCACCGCGGTCTGGTAGGGCTCGATATGGATGTCGCTGGCCCGGTCCTTGATGGCTCCCGAGAGGAGGAGGTTCACCAGTTTGATGATCGGGGCGTCGCTGGTTTCGTCGAGCAGGTCCCCGGTCTCTTCGATTTCGGAGATGATGCCGGCGGTGGATTCCTCGTCCATCTCCTGGAAAAAAGCCTTTGCCGTGCTCCGGCTGAGGTCATAGGCCAGGTTGATGGCGGCATGGATCGCCTCCTGGGTGGCCAGAACGATCTGCCGTTCCGGCAGCCCGAGCAGACGGCAGAGATCGTCGGTCGGCTGGAAATGGGTCGGGTCGTGGACCGCCACGACGAACCCCTGTGGCGTATCGAGGGGGACCATCCTCTGTTTCTTCAGATACTGGATGGGAAAAAGCTCGGTGAAGTCGGTCTTCATGTGGTCTGTCGGAAGTTCTTCCCAAAAGGGGATGCCGTATGCCTCGCCGAGGACGGCAAGCAGCTCCTTTTCCGGAAGGACCTTCTTCTGGATCATCAGATCGACCATCCCTGAACCGTTCGTCCGGAGAAGACCCTGGATCTCCGCGAGAGACTCCGGAGACGCCCCCCGGGCGACAAGAAGGGCATCCAGGCCGGTCGTCTCCGGTCGTCTTTCTTCTTCTCCGTCCCAGGCCGCGGGACCGTCGATCAATAGAAAGGCGTCGGCCGGGTCGCCCGATCGTCCCGTTATATTTCCTTTGCGGGATGGATCGTTTCTCGAACCCTTCATTCCTGTTCGTTGTCCTCCTTTTTGCGGTTCGGTGTATTGCGGATCGTGCCCTCCTGAATGGTCCGCATGTATTCCGTCTTTTCCGCCTCGATTTTTCTCGCGTCTTCCGGATTCTGGACGATGCGCGGGGTGATGAAGACAAACAGGTTTGTTCTGGTGTTGGAAGTGGCTCTTGACTTGAAAAGCCATCCCAGCAGCGGGATGTCGCCCAGCAGGGGCACCTTGTAGGTTCCCTTTTCAGAATCATCCTGAATCATCCCGCCGATCACGACCGTTTCCCCGCTTTTCACTGATACGGTCGTCTTGGCGGTGCGCTTGAGGGTGGTCGGGGCCAGGATCTGTGTGCCGGCCGAGTCCACCTCTGCGGACTGGGAGAGGATCTTCGTGACCGACTGATCGAGTTTGAGCCGGATATACCCGTCCCGATTGATCTGGGGAGTCACCTTCAACGTCACCCCGACATCCTTGTACTCGTAATTGCTGTAGTTGGTCGTGGAGGTCGTCGTCGTATCCTGTCGGGTGACATAGGGGACATTTTTCCCCACGGTGATCTCCGATTCCTCGTTGTCCAGGGTCAGCAGTTGCGGCGTGGAGAGGATCCGAACATCCGCATCGTTCTGATACGCCTGCAGGACGGCGCCGATGTTTGGAAAGGTGATCCCCCCGATCGAGATTCCCGCCCCGATGACGCCCAGCGCAAACCCGCTCGGCATGGAAATCGTGCCGGATGAATCGACCTGGGGAATGATGGAAGTGCCTCTAAAGCCCGCTATGCCGGCACTGCTTCCCCCGAGATCCGAGACGGCGGAGATGTCCGTATTTTTGAGGAGGCTCCACTCGACGCCGACGCCGAAACTCTTTTCGGCGTTCACCTCCATGATCAGCCCCTCCAGGTAGACCATGGCCCGGGCAATGTCCAGTTTCCGGATCACATCCTCGATCACGAGATAATCCGCCGTCTCCGCCGTGATGACCAGTGAATTGGTCGCTTTATCCGCCACGATCTGAACATTCTTCGACAGGACGGCCGCGGCGGGCGCCTTGGGGTCGGCCGGCTTTCCCGGTTGGGGGAGACCGGTGAGAACCTTGACCAGATCCTCCGCCTTGGCATTCTGGAGATAATAAACCCGGATGGACCCCGCCCCTCTGGGGGTCTCTTTGTCCATCAGTTGCAGCAACTTCCGGATCCTCATCATATCGTTTTCGGCCGCCAGGATGATCAGCGCGTTGGTGCGTTCGTCCGGCACGATCTTGATCGGCGATACGACGCCCTTGCCGGGGACGGCCTGCTGCTGAAAAATCGTCGTCAGTGATTTGGCCGTCTCCGTTGCCGATGTGTACTGCAGCGGAACGTACGTGATGAGTTCGCCGACCCCCTCCACGTCGAGGGCGGTCACGATCTCCTGGATGCGCTGGAGATTGGAGAGAACGTCGGTGACGATCAGCATTCCCGTCGGCGAGTAGGCCAGGATCACGCTGGTCTTGGAGACCAGCGGATCGAGGACCTTCTTCATGTCTTCGGGGTTCGCATTCTGCAGCGAAAAGATCTGGGTGACGATCCTGTCCTCGGGGTCGATGCTCTCCTTCTTCAATCGGATATCGTGGCCCTTTCCGCGGGCATCCAGCGCGGGAACCACCTTGACCACGTCGCCCGACGGCACCGCGGAAAAGCCGTAGATCTCCAGGACGGACTCGAACATCCTGTACACATCCTCCACGGCGATCTTTTTCGGCGAGATGATCGTCACCTTTCCCCGGACCTTCTCGTCGATGACGAAGTTCCGGCCGGTCAGCTCACTGACGAACTTGATGAAGACCGGAATGTCGACATTGTCGAAGTCGATCGTGACGTAGCGTCCGACCGGCGGACGCGCCGGCGGCGGCGGCTGGGGAACCGGAGCAGCCTTGGCCTTCGCCGGTGGGGCCTCTGCGGTTTTCTGCGGCGCCGAAACCGTTTGTGTTTCCCCCGTTGCCGGTGGAGCCGTCCGAACACGGGACGGCGTCGCCTTGACGGGCGCCGGGGGGGAAGACGACTTCGCGGGCTCGGTGGCCACAGGCTGTTCCTCCCCTGCGATGCGGGCCGCGGAAACGGCGCCCGGAAGCAGGAAGGGGAGCAGAACAACGATTGCCGCAAGGATTGCGGATGAAACGATCAAAAGCCCCGATCTGCGACTCCCCGACCGACAGGATCCCTTCCAGTCGTTTTCGCCCGGGCAGCGGATATCCGCTCTTTTCGGGGGACGGAAAAAGATTCTTTGTGGTAACGGCATCAGTTTTTCTTCCCCTCCGTCAGCTTCTTGAATTCGGGCGACGCGACGACCCGTCGCAGGTCGGCGTCCTTTTTTGCCCATTCGATGACCTTGCCGTCCAGTCTTGCGGCCATTTTCAAATACCAGAGGCTCTCGTCAAGCTCGTTCGTCCGCGCGTAAAGGCAGGCCAGGTTGTAGTATGGATCCGCATAGTCTTTTTCCAGCACAACCGCCCGGCCCAGAGCCATGGCGGCCTTTTCCCGTTTCCCCCGGGTCAGGTAAACGACCCCGAGATTGTTCAACGCCCGGACATGGTCGGGATCCGATGCCAGCGCCTTTTGATAAAGAATCTCGGCTTTTCCAAGGTTTCCGCTGCGTTGGGCGGACAGGGCTTCCCCGTACCGGGTTTCCGTTTCACCGGCCGTTTGGGTCCCGATGTCCGCAGATGCCCAGGCCCTCGGCGCAGCCGGGCGGGAATCCTCATCCGGAACATCTTCCTTCACCGGCACGAACGCCTCGGCCGCTTCCGGCAGCGAACGGACCGGGGACGTCCCCGCAACGGAAGGTTTCGCAACGGATGCCGCAGGCGCCGTCCCGGAGGACGGGTCCGGCCGATTCCAGGACCAAAAAGCGACCGCCAAACCCGCTGCGACAAAGAGGATCAGCGCCGCAGCGGCCGCCGCCCTCTTTGTCCTTGCGCGGTTCGACATGCCCGATCCGAGGGTATCGACCCCGCTGAAATTCCCGTAGTGCTTCTCTTTTTCCCTTTGGGCTTTTCTCAATGCGTCGTTGATATAACTCATTTTCCGCCTTCGTCAATCCATTTGACGGCCACGAAACAGGTTACCGGAACGCCGGCCATGGAAATCCGCCCGAAAGATATCCGTATCCCGCCAGAAGCAACGCCGTGCCCAAAAGGGCGGCCAGGGCAATCCCCTGCACGATCCGTTTCACCCCGGCGGCGTCCGTCTCCGTCAGGTATCCCGGACCGATGTCCCGGATGGCTGCCCCGATGATCTGCCGATCGACGGTTCGGAGGTCCTTCCCATAGGCGACCAGCAGGGCCCGGTCGCAGATCGCGTTGATGCGCCGCGGAATGCCCCGCGACGCCCGATAGATGCGCCCGTAAACCCCCGGGGCGAAGATCGCTTCCGTCTGCCCGCCCGCCGTGGAGATCCGATGCCCAATATAATGGCGAATTTCCTTCCGGGCAAGCGGTTTCAGCTCATAACGGACCGTGATCCGTTCATTCAACTGCCGGAGCGACGGAAGCGCCAGCAGCCGAAGGAGCTCCGGCTGTCCCAGCAGGATGATCTGGATCAGCTTTTCCCGGACGGTCTCCAGATTCGACAGCATCCGGATCTGCTCCATCACGCCGTGCGGGAGGTTTTGCGCCTCGTCGATCAGCAGCACGGCGTTTCTCCCCGCGGCGAAATTCCGCAGCAGAAAATCGTTCAGCGCGTCGAGATACCGCTTCTTCGTTGCCCTTCCCCTCTCCGATCGAATGCCGAACTCCTGGTTGATCGTCTTGAGCAGCTCGATGTCGGAAAGGGCGGGGTTGAAGATGAGCGCCGTGGAGACGGTATCGTCCAGGCCGGCGAGCAGGGAACGGCAAAGGGTCGTCTTGCCCGTCCCGATCCCGCCGGTGACCGCCATGAACCCCTTTTTTTCATGGATCCCGTAAATCAGGCAGTTCAGCGCCTCCCGGTGCTGCGGGCTCAGGTACAGATACCGGGGATCCGGGGAAAGGGAGAAGGGATTCTCCCGCAGACCGAAATAGGATTCATACATAAAGACGACCCCTGGGGAAGGGGAAGGGGCGCCTTTCCCTCCCCCTTCTCCTATTGAAACTGATAATTCAATGTCTCCGATTTCCCCTGACGCTTGATTCCCAGGGACAGGGACGAGCCTGACTTGATGGTGTCCATCAATCCCATCACATCGTCTGCCGTCTGGATCCGCTGGTTGTTCACCTCCTGAATGATGTCCCCGTTGGCGATTCCCATCCGCTGGTAGAGGCTCCCCGGCCGGATGCTGCCGATGATGAATCCGTCGGGAACCCCCGCGTTGAAGTATGGACGGACCTGGGCCTGGCTGAGCATCTTTCCCATGTCCTGCAGGGCCGCGTCGACTTCGCTCCGCGGAATGACGATGGAACCGGGAGCGGCGGACGCCTCCGCGGCGGCCGGCTTTCCCTGCGGCGGGAGGATCGGAGCCTCCTTCGTTTCCACGATCTTCAGGGTCCGCTCCCGTCCGGCCACGAGGACATCCACGGCATTCCGCTTGATCCGGATCACCCTTGCGTCGAAAACGGTGCTCCCCACCTTCACGAGGCGCTGCTTCCGTGACCCCTTTTCCTCGATGATTGCAAACCCGTATCTTCCCGTGCCTGCGACGGTTCCCTTGACGTCGAAGGGGAGCTCGGCATCCTGCCGCTGCGCGGTCGGAGTCCGGCCAACCGCTCCGGAGACCGTGCCGAAGAGGTTTCTCTCCGCGATCACGCCGTAGGCGCTGATCGGTTCTTGGACCTCGGCGACAGGCTTCCTCTGAGCCTCCGACGTCGTTGCCGGCCTCATCCGGTTTATCCGGACCGCCATCCCCTTGTAGAAGATTCCCACCCCCTGGTAGAGGAGGATGCCCATCAACATAAGGATCATCAACCGCCGGGGACCCGGTTTCCGGAAATCGGTCAGTGAAAGCAGCAAACCCCGCAATCCTTCCAATCGATCACCCCGTCCCTTACATGAATCTCGTCTGCGGGCTCCGCAAGGTGCCGCCGATGGCCACCTTCACCCGGCGATTGCCCTGTCCCGGCATTTCGAGGGTTCCGTTCAGGTCGATCCGACTCTCCGGGAGATTGTCGGAAAGAATCACATCCCCCTTCAGCGCGATTTTGAGCCTGTTCCCGTCCAGGAACAATTCCGTAATTTTCAGGCTGCCGTTCCGGAAGCCGATCGTTGCTTCGACCCTGCTGAAATCGAGTCGGCTGAAGCCGAACAGGGGTTCCGTGAGCGGCCAATTCACGTTTGTCAACGTGAACGTCAGGTTTCCCGTTCCGCTCCGCAGGGATTCCCCGGCAGGGCTGAAGGAGACCGATCCCTTTAACGTTCCGGCGGCTTGACGGGCCAGGGTTTCTCGAAGCCAGGCGCATTTTTCAAGCCGGATGTCCCTAAAATCCGCCGTGGCCGTGAACGGTCCCTTGACGGTCAGGATGTTCCGGAAATCGATGCGTCCCCGAATCCTTCCGCCGTAGCTTTCCGCCTCCGTCAGGAACGCGAAGCGCCCCCGGAACAGCGGAGGCCAGGCGGGCCGGACGGTCAGGCGATCCGCTCGGAGGGTCGCTCCAGGATGCGCCGGGAAAACGGCCTCGACCGGCTCCAGACGGAGCCCGGGCGGAATGGCCGGCCGCGTCGTTCCCAACGAGAGCCGAATTCCGGGGCAGCGGGCGGACGCAGCCGATTCGATGAAATCCGTCACGAGCTTTTCCGGAAAACGGAGATAGAGGAACAGAACCAGCATCGCCATGCCGGCCAGGACGTAACCCACAACGGCCCGGGTCTTTTTCGGCATCATCTCAACGGGTCCTCGCAGACGGAGGCAGATAGGTATGCGCCTGGATCTGCACGTTCAGGTATCCGGGATCCTCCCTCGTCTTCTCAACGGACATCCTCCGGATCCGGACCGCATCCTCCCGTGATTCCATCTTGTATAGGAAATCCGTTAACTGCCTCATCGTCATTTTGTTCAGCCGGATCTCGACGGAGGCCTCCTCGTAGGGGCCGACCGCAATGGTTTTCAATGGGGTGATCGACCGGACATTCGTTTTCACTCCCGCTTCGGCTGCCCGCCTTTCCAGATCGGAGAAAAGGTTGAAATCCGGCGGCCGGCGTTCGATGGCCCGGCGGATTTCCGCCTGCCGTTCCCGCAGAACGGTGAATTCCCCGCCGAGGCCGGCAAGTTCGCGAAGGGTTTTTTCGCTGCCGGCAATCCCCCTTTCCACCTTGTGCCGCGCGTCGAGGTATGGAAAAACGGCGAACCGGACGAAAAGGGCTGCAACCGCAAAGACGAGGCCGACGATTACGGTCCGCTGCTGGCCTTTCGTCATTTGTTCCCAGAGGCTTCTCATCTCTTTAAAACCATTCGGAGATGAAACGCCACCCCCGTTCCCTGTTTCATGGGGTTTCTCTCCCCGATCGTTGCCGTCTCGACATATTTCGAGCCCGCGAATGTCTGCCGGACGGAATCCACGCCGTCCGGATCGCGGATCTCACCCCGGAGGCCGACCTCGTTCCCGTCCAATGTGAGGGACGTGACGCGAAGGTCCGGCGGCGCCAGCACCGAGATCTCCCTCAAAAGGTCGATCGCCCTGGTTGCCGCGTTTGCATTGTCCATTCCCGCGGCAAGCTTTTTCGCTTCGGCGATCTTTCCCCGGAGTTGGATCACCGGATCGACGATCCGGGTCGCCTCCGGGTCCATTTTCCGGAATTCCGCTGCAATTTTGCTTTTCAAGCCGGCGAGTCGCAGGCGGGCAGCGTAGTCATCAAGTCCCAGTTCAATGCCGGCCAGGATCAGGATCAGAACGACGGCCGCGGCCCCTTTTTTCAAAAACCCGTCAGGCCCTCCGAAACCCGCCGTCACCGATTCCCGCTGACGGAAGTTGAAACCGCGCCCTTTGCCCATCGGCCTGGTCGCCAGGGCAAGGGCCTGATCCAGGATCGCCGGTTCCCAGGACGAACGCAGGGCATGTTCCATCTCGTAGTTTCCGGACGTGATCAGGTCCGTCCCTTCCACGCAGACGGCAAATACCCTGGAAAGTCTTTCCGCGAGACCCGGCGTCAGGGCGCCGCCTCCCGTCAGGATGATCCGGGAGATCTCCGAGGGAATCCTCCCCTGGTCGAAAAGAAAGCGCTGTGTGTTTTTCAGCTCGGAAAGAAACGGATCGCAGACGGCCCGCACGGACGACGCGGCCGGTTCAGGGATGTCGCCGGTTTTCTTCAACGCTTCCGCGGCGGCAGTGTCCATCCGCAGGGTCTCGGCAACCGCCTGGGTCGCCTTTTCCCCGCCGAAGTGAAAATGACGGATGTGGCAAATCCGGCTTTCCGCGGTAAAAAGGGCCGTCGTATCCCGAAGACCGACATCCAGCACCAGGGTGCAGGCGTGTGAATCCGATTTCCGCAACAGGAACGCGGCCAGAGGAGCGGCCCCGACATCGATGACCGCCGTCTCGCGGGTATGGGGGGAGAGAAGTTCCGTCCATTCTCCGACGAGCGAGCGGTCGGCCAGGGCCGCAAAGATCTCCGACTGAACATCCTGCGAGGAGACCAAATAATCGATGAAGACACTGTTCAGGGGTTGATGGGTCAGCGGTTCGAGCGCGAAAGCGAGGGTTTGACGGATCCGCCGGTCGCCCCGGAACGGGAGGCGGACGTTCCGGAAGGAGATCCGGTCCGCCGGGAGAGCCGTCACACAAGTCGCACCTTCATAAACCGGATCCGCGAAGAGCAGCGCGAGCGCCTCCGGGACGCCCCCCGGTCCCCGGATGTCGATCCGGCGAACGCCGAGAATCCGGTGCGCCCCGAAAAATCCGCGGGAAAGAAGGACCGCCTTGACGCTGCCGGCGCCGATGTCGAGGCCCAGAATTTTCTCCGGCATTACTCCACCTTCCAGGACAGCAGGTCCACCTTCTTCCGGTCGTTCTGCCTCTTGACGACGGAGGTGATCCTCCGCTCCATTCTTCCCTGGCGGCCGATAGAAACGATCCGGAAGGTGTCGCTCCCGACGGAGATCAACCCCGAAGGGATATTCCAATCGGCCGCCCCCGGAATCCGGGAATGCCACCCCGGATCGGTCAGATCGTTTTTTTCGTTCCGGCGGTATTCGTCGAGCTCTTCGACGCCGTCGTCCGTCATCTCTGCCGACAGCGCCCGGAGAACCGGCTTTGATGCGGTGTTGATGTTGATCTTTCCATCGCCGAAGATCGTCAGGCAAGTCGCGAGACCGGGGGATTCCTCCGTGCCGTAAAACAATTCACGCGTCATTCCCCTTACCATCAATAACTCCCCAATGCAATCGAGAGGAGCGTTCTTCGCGGCGTACGGCCTGCCCAGTCCGGCATAGTACCCTTCTTCCGCGCCGCCGCCGGTCACCTCACCGTCCGCATCCATCCAGTCCTTGGCGGCATCGATGATGTCTCCGGCCCGGGCCTTGGAAAGGCGGAAATACGGACCGGTCAGCAGGCGCAGCAGAATGTCCCGAACGGTCGCATTGTAGAGGTTTCCGTTGACCAGACGGTTGATGGGGATCCGGCCCCCCTCGTCTTCGATCAGGAGCTGGAACGAGCCATTGTCGAAGAACTCTTCGGACCGGCGGGTCAATTCCTCCGCCTTTGCCCATTTCTCCGTCAGTGCGTCAAATCCGTTTCGATCGGACAGCAGGAGCGCCTCGCCCGCATAAAACCCGGATTCGGCCACATACCGCAGCCGGATGCCGTCGCTCAGGTTGGCCGCCTCGTGGACCTCGGAGCGGGACGAACGGTTCCACTGGATCGTGATCGCCACGAGGATGGCAACCATCAGCAATACGACAATCAGGGCGATGCCTCGCCGGCTGCTTGAAATCATGACGTCGTCACCCGGTTGAACGGCAGACGAACCCGCGTCATAAATGGAAAGGGACGTTTCGGGTCTTTTTCGTTCATCAGGACGAGGCGGATTTCGACCATCGCGGGGGCTCTCTTTTTTTGCGCCTCTTCCGCCGAACCGTCTTCCCATGTTTCATACTCCCTGCCCGCGGCGTCGAAGAAGCGGTAGGTCAGGTTCTCGATCCGGCTGCACAGCGGATACTTCCCGTCGCCCTTCCCCTCCTTTTCCGGATCACGGCGGAGGGAATCGCTCCGGTAAAGGGTGTACCCCCCCTTTTCCGTCCCATCCGTTGTCTCTTCGATGCCGTATTCGATGACCGCAATTCCCTCTGCCGCCTCCCTTTCAACAAAGGCGACATGGGCCGCGGACCGGAAGATCACGCGTGTGAATTCCCGTTTTCCCAGGCCGTAGGGTCTTGCCCGGAAGGTGAACGCCCCTTTCCAGGGAGCGACCGCCTCCAGGTCCCGGGTCATCCGATCCAGAGCCGTCCTGGCCATGCCGTACGTCTCGGCATCCGCTTCGGCATCGCGGATGATCCGGAACGTTCCGGTATAGGAGGCGAACACGGTCGTCAGGACAATTCCCAGGATCAGGACGGCGATCAGGATTTCGATCAGCGTGAACCCGCTATGCCCTTTCCCGTTCACGGCATCACCACCTTGTAGAGGGTCAGACGGTAGGTGTTGCGGACAGCCATCCGGCTGTTCGTCACCGTCAGGATGATTTTTTTCAGCAGCGTGTTTTCCGTCTCGCCGATCTCCACCTGCCACCGGTAGTCCGGATAATCGTCCCCGAAGTCCCCCTGTGCCGGGGCGAGCTGCCGCGGATCCGCCGCGTCGACGGCGGCCATCCGGCTCTGGGCCAGCAGCGATGCGGTGGTGAGAAAGCGGGAAGAACCGGCCATGGAAATGCTCTGCGAATGCGACTGGTGGACGGCGACGAGGGCAATGGCCAGGATCGCCATGGCGATCATGACCTCCAGGAGCGTAAAGCCGAGCGGAGCGCGGCCGACCGGCGGACGCGGATCACAGGCCGGCGGCACGGTCATCCTCATTGAAGGCGAAATCGACATGTTTCTCATGAACGCCGACCTTCGGAAGAAAGGGGTTCAGCACAACGGTGAAGGTGCGGTCTTCCTTTTTCAGATGGATGACGGTGGGCTGCACATACCCTCTGCGGAAGAAACGGATGACCGTTTCCCCATCCGTTTTTCGGACCTCCCCGGGGTGGCGGACGCCGGCAATCCGTATCCCTTCGGGGAAGCGGATCGCCCCCTTGCGGATTTCGGACTGCTTTTCGGCGGTCGTATCGGCGCTGTAGGTCCAGAAGCCCGGCTGTTTGAGATCGAGATGGAGGAGGTAGTCGACCTGCTCGCGAACCGCATCGTTTCTCAGTTCACCGGCGACGCCGACCAGTTTCCGGGCCGCCGCGTCGAGGTCGTCGCTGAGCAGGGTGTCCCGAACCTGCGGGACGGCGATCAGCAGCATCGTCCCGATGAGCAGGACGACCACGGAGAGTTCAATCAGCGTATATCCCCGGTCAGTCACTTTCCCAACTGTTGATGTCCCTGTTCTTCCCCTCCCCACCCTCTTCGCCGTCCGCGCCGCGGGAGGAAAGATCGTAATCCCCGTGGGCGCCGGGAGACAGATAGATGAAGTCGTTGTCCCAGGGATCCTTGGGGACCTTTCCCTTTTCGAGATAGCCTCCCTCCCGCCATTTCTTCAGCGGCGTTCCCGTCGTCGGCGGGGTGACCAGCGCCTGAAGCCCCTGCTCGGTTGAGGGATAGTTTCCGTTGTCGAGCTTGTAGAGCTTCAGCGCCGTTTCAAGGCTTTCAATCTGGATCCGCGCCTTCGCCTGCCTGGCCTCGTCCGGCCGTCCCATGATCCGGGGGACGATCAACCCGGCCAGGATGCCGAGGATGACGATGACGACCATCAGCTCGATCAGCGTAAACCCCTTCTCGTTGCTCTTTTTCATTCTGTCTTCTCCCAATCGATCAGCGAACGAGCTGATTCATTTCAAAGATGGGAAGCAAAACGGAGATCACGATGAACCCGACCACGGCTCCCATCACGAGGATCATCGCCGGTTCCAGCAGGGAGGTGATCAGCAGGATGTCGGCCTCCACCTCCTTCTCGTAGGCATCGGCGACCCGAAACAGCATCGTCTCCATGTTGCCGCTCTGTTCCCCCACGGAGATCATCTCGACGGCGATGGGGGGGAAAAATACGCTTCGGGAGAGGGGCGCAGAGAGGCTCTGTCCTTCTTCAACCATCCGGGTCGTCCGCTGGATCTCTCCGGCGATGACCCGGTTGTTCACGACGCTTCCGGCAATTTCCAGTGCCGCCAGGAGCGGCACGCCGCTCTGCAGCAGCGTTCCCAGCGTTCGGCTGAAACGGGCCACGGCGATCTTCCGGTTCAGTCCCCCGAACAGCGGGGCCCCGAGTTTCAGCCGGTCCCAGAGATGTCCGCCCCGTTCGGTGTTCCGGATCAGATAGCGCAGGCCGAAGACGGCAACCGCCAGCGTGAGCAGCAGGATCCACCAGAGGGATTTCAGGAAACCGCTGACGGCGACCAGAAAAACGGTGATCCCGGGCAAGGTCTGGTGCATCTCCCCGAAGATCTTCGTGATGTTCGGCACGACAAACGTCACCAGAAAGAACAGCACGCCGCTCCCGATCAGAAACATGAAGATCGGATAGGCCAGCGCCGAACGGATCCGGGTCATCAGCGCCTGCTGCCCCTCCTGGAAATCGGCCAGCCGCTCCAGGACGCGGTTGATCGTCCCCGAGGCCTCTCCGGCCCGGACCATATTGATGTAAAACGGGGGGAAAATCTTCGGGAAATAGGTCATGCTTCGGGTCAGGCTGTTTCCCTCGTTGACCTCTTCCCGGATCTGCGCGAGCGTCGACTGGAGCAGAGGATTCCGCGTTTGCGAAACGAGGACGGAGAGGGCGGGCACGAGCGGCAACCCCGCCCCCAGCAGCGTCGCAAGCTGCCGTGTCATGACGGCCAGCTCTCGGAGGCCGATCCTCTGAAAAAGACGGATGTCAACGCCCCTCGCCGCCTTCTCTTCCCGCTTCCGGCCGGAGGTTTCGGAGAGGGACACGGGAAAGATGTCCGTTTCGCGGAGCTTCTGCCGGGCGGCGACGGCGCTTCCCGCATCGACGATCCCCTTCCGTCGGCGGCCGCCGGCATCGAGGGCTGTGTATTCGTAAACCGGCATGAATGATCGGATCCCTTGGCTGTATGCTTTCGGCTTTTCTAACATGGTTCCGATGCGATTTCAAGAAAGTCCGTCAGGAAGCCCGTGCCCTGCCGGATATCAATGGGCTTGAACATCCGCCCGATATCATCTATAAGCAAAGCCGTTTTCATCCATGCAAAGGAAGAGAGCCGTGCGATGGTAAAGGTATCGAAAGAGGGTGCTTTTGTTTTTGGGGGTCGTCTGATCGTGAAGGAGGCGGATGCCCGCGATCCGGAAACGGTCGGCCGTCGGCTGTCGGAGGCGGGTCTCGGACTCTGGTCCGGAGGAGAGATCGACCCGGGAAAAGCCCGGAAGGGAACCATGGCTTATCGGATTCTTGCCGCACACGACCGGTCGGAAGATCCGCGGGTCATGAAGATCCGTTTCGATTCGCTGGCGTCGCACGACATCACCTATGTGGGGATCATCCAGTCGGCCAGGGCCGGCGGGATGGAGGCCTTCCCGGTGCCGTATGTTTTGACGAACTGCCACAACAGCCTGTGCGCCGTGGGAGGGACCATCAACCGGGACGACCATCTGTTCGGCCTGTCGGCGGCTCGAAAGTATGGAGGGATATTCGTTCCCGCGCATCAAGCGGTAATCCACCAGTACCTCCGGGAGACCATGACCGGATGCGGCCGGATGATCCTCGCCTCGGACAGCCACACCCGTTACGGAGCGCTGGGGGCGCTGGGAATCGGGGAGGGAGGGCCGGAGATCGTCAAGCAGCTCCTGCGGAAAACCTATGACCTGCCCCGGCCGGAGGTGGTGGCGGTGTTTCTCGAGGGGAAGACGGCCCCCGGGGTCGGGCCCCAGGACGTGGCGCTGGCGATCATCCGGGACTTGTTTCCGGGGGGTTGGGTGAAAAACAAGGTGCTGGAGTTCATCGGCCCGGGGGTATCCGACCTGCCGATCGATTTCCGCAACGGGATCGACGTGATGACGACGGAGACGGCCTGCCTCTCCTCGATCTGGCGGACGGATGACCGGGTCAAGGCGTGGTACAAGATCCACGGACGCCCCGCGGATTACCGCCCGCTGGAGCCGGAGGCGGTCTGCTGGTACGACGGGATCGTGGAGGTGGATCTCGGAAAAGTGCCCCCGATGATTGCGCTGCCGTTCCACCCGAGCAACGTCTGGCCGATATCGGAATTGAATCGAAACGCCGGGGATATCCTGCGCGAGGTTGAGAAGGCGGGGACCCGGCTTTTAGAGAACCCCCTGTTGAAGCTTCGGCTGACGGACAAGCTTGTCGGGGGGCGTCTCCGGGCAGACCAGGGGGTTGTGGCCGGATGCGCCGGCGGAACCTTCGACAATCTCGCGGCCATGGCCGAAATCATGGATGGGAAGTCGGTCGGAAACGGGGCGTTCTCGCTGAGCGTCTATCCGGCGAGCCAGCCGGTTTCCCTCGCCCTGACAAGGGCCGGTTCGGTCGAGAAGTTCATCCAAGCCGGGGCGCTGGTCCGTACGGCTTTCTGCGGACCCTGCTTCGGCGCGGGGGACACGCCGGCCCATGACGCGCTGTGCATCCGCCATGTGACGCGGAATTTTCCGAACCGGGAGGGCTCGAAGCCCGGCGCCGGCCAGCTTTCCGCGGTGGCGCTGATGGATGCCCGGTCGATCGCGGCCACGGCGATCCATGGCGGGGTGTTGACGCCGGCGACGGAGGTGGATTGTCCCCCCGCCCCGGCGGATTATCTGTTCGACGGCGGGATTTACGACAAGCGGGTGTATCGCGGTTTCGGGAATGCCCATCCGGAGGAGCCGCTGCGGTTCGGGCCGAACATTGCCGACTGGCCGAAAATGCAGCCGCTGGCGGAGGATCTGCTGCTGGTGCTGGCCTCGGTCATCCGGGACCCGGTCACGACGACCGATGAGCTGATCCCGTCCGGGGAGACATCGTCCTACCGCTCGGATCCGGTCAAGCTGGCGGAGTTCACATTGTCGCGGAAGGACCCCGGCTACCTGGCGCGGGCCAAGGCTTTTCAGCGGCTGGAGTCTCTGCGCATCGGCTGTCTGTCGGAAGGACGCCGGGCCGAGGAACTGGCGGATCTCTTCCACATCCTGCAGGGGGAGGAGCGGACACCGGACGACTTCCGGCAGTGGCTGGCCAGGACCGGCCTGGGAAGCGCGATCTTCGCGGTGAAGCCCGGAGACGGATCGGCCCGGGAGCAGGCGGCTTCCTGCCAGAAGGTCCTCGGTGGTCAGGCCAACATCGCTTTGGAATATGCGACGAAGCGTTACCGGAGCAATCTGATCAACTGGGGGATGGCGCCGTTCACCATCGAGGAGACGGCGGCGGCGGGTCTGGCCGTGGGCGATTGGATTTATATCCCCGGAATCCGGCGCGCCGTCCGGGACGGGGCGGAGGGGATCGCCGCGTTTCTGATCCGCGGCGGCGTGCGGGCGCCGCTGAACCTGAAAATGGAGGGGCTCTCTCCGGAAGACCGAGAGATCCTGCTGGCCGGGTGCCTGATCAACCATTACGCCCGCGGATGAATTCAAGGCAAATGAATGTGACCGCGGCATGGATCATTGGACATACGGATTCCATCATGCTCGGCTTTTTCAAATAACGGGTCGCAAGACCGCTGAAGGAAGGAAGATCGGCAATATGGCTATATGGAACAAGGACAGGAGAGTTCTCGATCACGAGCATACACGGTTCTGGAAGTTTGACCTGAAGGACATCCCGGAGCCGAACCTGCAGAAGGATGTTTTCCCCTATGATGAAGTGTGCCGGATCGATTTCGACCACAAGATCGTGTCGCTCAACCCCGCGGCGGATATGTTCATCACGGATACGACGTTCCGTGACGGCCAGCAGGCGAGGCCCCCCTACAGCGTCCAGCAGATCGTCGATCTCTATGCGCTGATGAGCCGCCTCGGAGGGCCGAACGGCGTCATCCGCCAGTCGGAATTCTTCCTGTACAGCCCCAAAGACCGGGAGGCGGTGGAAAAGTGCCGGGACCTCGGTCTGCGCTATCCCGAAATTACCGGCTGGATTCGGGCCTCCGCCGAGGATGTCCCACTGGTCAAACAGGCGGGGCTGACGGAAACGGGGATCCTGACCTCGGTATCCGATTACCATATCTTCCTCAAGCTGAACAAGAACCGGAGGCAGGCGCTGGACGACTATCTCGGGATCGTTAAAACCATCCTGAGCGCGGGCATCAGGCCCCGCTGCCATTTCGAAGATGTGACCCGAGGGGACGTCTACGGTTTCTGCATCCCGTTTGCGATAGAGCTGATGAAGCTCCGCCAGGAGAGCGGGGTGGATATCAAGATTCGCCTCTGCGACACGATGGGGTTCGGCGTGACCTATCCCGGGGCGGCCCTTCCCCGGAGCGTGGAGAAGCTGGTCCGCGCCTTCATCGAGGATGCCGGGGTGCCCGGCCATCTCCTCGAATGGCACGGCCACAATGATTTCCACAAGGCCCTGATCAACGCCACCACCGCCTGGCTTTACGGCTGCAGTGCGGCCAACGCAACGCTTCTGGGTTTGGGGGAACGGACGGGAAACCCGCCTCTCGAAGGGCTGATCATGGAATACATCGGCCTGCACGGGGACACAAACGGCATCGATACGACCGCCATCACGGATATCGCGAACTACTTTGAAAGGGAGATCGGCTTTCGAATCCCGGCGAATTTCCCGTTCGTCGGCGCGGGCTTCAATATGACCAGCGCCGGCGTTCATGTGGACGGCCTGATCAAGTGCGAGGAAATCTACAATATCTTCGATACGACCAAGTTTCTCAAACGTCCGATCGTCCCGATGATCACCGACAAGTCCGGAAAATCCGGCATTGCCTTCTGGATCAACTCCCAGTTCGGCCTTACCGGAGAAAATGCGGTCGACAAGCATCATCCGGGCGTCTCACGGATCCACAAATGGATTGCCGACCGGTATGAGGCGGGACGCATGACCAGCATATCGAGCGAAGAGATGGAAAAGCTGGCCCGGAAGTACATGCCCGAACTTTTCATGTCCGATCTGGAGAAAATCAAGTTCATGGCGGCGCAGGCGGCGGTGGCCGTCGTCAGGCAGGTCGTCGGTCACCCGGTGATGAAGACCATGAAACCGGAGCTCCAGGAGCCGATCATGCAGCAGTTCATCGAGGAGAACCCGTCCATTCAGTTTGCCTATGTGGTGGACATGAACGGACGGAAAACCACGAAAAATATCACCAATGTCTGCGATCGGGCGAAGTATGAGAACTACGGCGTGGGTACGGATCAGTCGGACCGCGAATGGTTCATCAAACCGTTCCAGAGCGGAAAGATTTATGTGACCAATTTCTACATCTCCAAGATGACCGGGGCGCTCTGTATCACCGTTTCCTCGCCGATCATCGACGAAAAGGATGAGATGGTCGGCATCTTCGGTGTGGACATCAAGTTTGAGGACTGGGTCAAGCGGGTGGAAGACATCGCCGAAGCGACCCAGATCGCGCTTCGTGAAGAATACGAGGCCAAATCGAAACTGGACCGCTGGATTTAACGGATGCTTGGTCCCTGGAGGTGTTTATGGACGCGGTACTGCTTGCCCGGCTCCAGTTTGCGCTGACCATAGGCTTCCATTTCCTCTTTCCCGCCATGACACTGGGAACATCACTGGTCATCCTCATTTCCGAGACCCTCCATCTGGCGAAGAAAGACGAGATTTACCGCCGGATCACCGATTTCTGCGCCCGGCTCCTCGGGCTGATCTTCGTGGTCGGCACGGCGACAGGCCTCACGATGGAGTTTTCGTTCGGCACGAACTGGTCCAATTACTCCCGGATCGTGGGAGACGTCTTCGGGCCCCTTCTGGCGGCGGAGGGCGTGCTGGCCTTCTTCCTGGAGTCGGTCTTTCTCGGGGTGCTCCTCTTCGCCAGGAAACGGGTTTCGCCACGGGTGTACTGGCTCTCCGCGTTTCTGGTCTTCCTCGGCGGACACCTGTCCGCCTTCTGGATCATCGTTGCCAATTCCTGGATGCAGACCCCCGCGGGTTACGAGATCACCCAGACGGGGCGGATCGTCCTGGGCAGCTTCTATGACGCCGTGTTCAACCCCTCCACGATGCCTCGATTCCTCCACACGGTCATGGCCAGCTGGATGACCTGCGCCGTGATGATCGCGGGCATCGCCGGCTACTACGTCCGAAAGGGTCTGCACGGCGAAACAGCCAAAAGGATGCTGAAGATCGGCGTCATTCTTTTGGCCGTCACCCCGCTTTTGCAGCTCGGGTTCGGCCACATGCACGCGATCGAGGTGATCGAACGGCAACCGGTGAAAATCGCGGCGATCGAGGGCCAGTACGACACGG
This sequence comes from Syntrophales bacterium, assembly GCA_040765725.1. Lineage (GTDB taxonomy): Bacteria > Desulfobacterota > Syntrophia > Syntrophales > UBA5619 > UBA5619. The sequence continues at coordinate 4,467 of JAXGRQ010000036.1, read as the reverse complement.
TCCGGGGCGCGCCGCTGTATGTGTTCGGCTGGGTGGACGAAAAGAACGAGAAGACCTACGGTCTGTACATCCCCAAATTCCTGAGCTTTCTGTACAATTTCGACTTCAACACGGAGATCCGGGGGCTGAAGGCCTTTCCGCGGGAACACTGGCCGCCCGTGAACCTCGTCTTCCAGACGTACCACATCATGGTCGGGGTGGGGATGCTGTTGATCGCGATCGGGTTGCTGGGCGCGTGGCTGCTCTGGACGGGAAAACTCTACAAGACCCGGTGGTTTTTGGGACTGCTGCCGTTTTGGATTCCGCTGCCGCATCTGGCCCATGAAACGGGCTGGATCGCGGCGGAGGTCGGCCGGCAGCCCTGGATCATCCAGGGTCTTCTGAAAACCGCCGACGCGGCGTCCGTCGTCGTCTCCGCCGGCGAGATCCTGTTCAGTCTCGTGATGTTTACCGTCGTTTACGCGCTGTTGTTCGCGGTGTTCCTGTTGATTTTTGTAAAAATCGTCCGGCAGGGTCCGGCGGTGCCGGCATAGAAGGGCGGAAACGGAGGAGGCCTCGCATGGACAACATCCAGAACTTTCAGATCCTTTGGTTCGTGCTGATCTTCGTACTGCTGTTGGGTTACGCGCTGCTGGACGGCTTCGATCTGGGAATCGGGGCGTTGCTCCCGTTTTTGGCCGGGGACAAGGCGGAGAAAGACACGCTGATCGCCGCCATCGGTCCCGTCTGGGACGGCAACGAAGTCTGGCTGATCACCGGGGGAGGCGCATTGTTTGCGGCCTTTCCGCACGCTTACGCGACCGCATTTTCCGGTTTTTATCTTGCGATGATGCTGGTGCTCTGCGCGTTGATCTTCCGCGCCGTTTCAATGGAGTTCCGGGCCAACGATGAAGCGCGCGCCGGCTGGTGGGAAAAGGCGCTCACGGCCGGCAGCGCATCGGCGGCGCTTCTGTTCGGCGTCGCGCTGGGCAACGTGATCTACGGCGTGCCGCTGGACGCGAAGATGGAATACACGGGGAGTTTCTTCACGCTGCTCCGGCCGGTTCCGCTCTTGTTCGGCGTTGCCGGACTGGCCGCCGTCCTGCTGCAGGGGGCCGCGTGGGCCATCCTGAAGACGGAGGGGGCCTTGCAGGAGCGGTGTTTCAAAGCCGCCCGCGCGCTGACGTGGGTCAACGGGATCACGGCCGCTGTTTATTTCATTGTTCTGGCTGCCGTATTTCCGCGGATCACCGGATCCGCGCTGTTCTATGCGGGCGTGATCTTCACGCTGCTGGGGCTTGCCGGGTTGCGGATGTCCCTGAAACGGAAAAAAGACCGGGCCCCGTTCTTGGAGTCCTCGTTCGCTTTTATCGGCCTCTGGCTGGCCGCCGCGGCGGCCCAGTTTCCGAATCTGATCCGGGCCTCCAACGATACGCAACTGAGCCTGACGATCTTCAACAGCTCCACGGGCCTGTACACCTTGCAGGTCATGAGCGTGATCGCGCTGGTCGGGATGCCCATTGTCGTCGGCTACACCGTTTTCGTGTACCGGATCTTCAAGGGGAAGGCAAAATCTGACCACTACTGACGGAGCGGAGGGTCATGTTCCACCCGCGTCTTCCCACGGGCGATCGGAAAGAGGCGGCTTTGATCGTTTCCGGATGGAAACGGACCGGCCTCGTTCCGGCACGGTGATGGAGGATGTCCCGTAAGCATCGAATACGAATGGAGGATAGCCATGTCGAATGAACCGAATGCGGACAAATGGGCGATCCGCGAGATGGTCGAGAACTGGGTGTTGTGGCGGGACGCCGGCGATTGGGATCGGTTCGCGACGGTCTGGCATCCGGACGGCTGGATGACGGCCACCTGGTTTCAGGGGCCTGCGCAAAAATTCATCGAAGTGAGCCGCGAAGGTTTCAATCAAGGCGTGAACATCCTGCACTTTTTGGGGGGATGGACGTGCGATGTGCATGAGGACCGCGCCATCTCGCAAGTCAAGATGACGATCCACCAGCGCGCCCCGGTGGATGGTATTCCGGTCGACGTCGTATGCACCGGTCGTTTTTACGACTTTTTCGAGAAGCGGAAAGGACGCTGGGGCATTGTTCGAAGGCAGCCCATCTACGAGAAAGACCGGCTGGATCCGGTGGATCCGTCGGCAGTTCTCAAGCTCGATCCCGGAGTGCTTTCCCGCTTTCCGGAAGGGTATCGACATCTCGCGTATCTGCAGCTCAAGAACGGTTTCAACGTGAAGAGGGATCTTCCCGGTTTGCGCGGTCCTCTGGTCGAGAAACTCTATGCGGAGGGCAAGGCCTGGCTGTCCGGCTCCGACCGGCCCGGCGAGCCGCTTTGAATACCCGATCCGGACATTCCGGCTCCATCCCAGTGAGGATAGTTCGAAGGAAACGGCGTGTCCTGATTCTCTTTGCAGTCTGCGGCGCGTTGAAGATCATGCGCCTCATCAGGGCAGGTAGTTTTGTTTCCAGAGCTCGAAGCAGATCAATGTCCATAGAGACTTCCGGTTGTCCACTTTGCCGGATAGGTGATCCTGCATCAGGGCCTGGACCTTCTGAGGTCGGAATATCCCCTCGCGTCTGATTTTCTCCGGACTCAGCAACTCCAGCATGAGGCCTTTCAGCTCGTTTCTGAGCCAGAAGGCGACCGGGATGCCGAAGCCCTTCTTGCCCCTGCGGAGAATTTCCTCCGGCAATATTCCTTCCAGCGCTTTCTTTAAAAGGATCTTCGTTCCCGTTCCTCTGGACTTGTACCGCGGGGGCAGCGAATTCACGAAGTCCAGCAGGCCATTGTCCAACAATGGAGCACGCAGCGCGAGCGAAACCGGCATCGACGCGCGGTCCGTCTTGACAAGCCCGTCGTCGGCAAGATACGTGCGGATGTAGATGTACCCGATGCGATCGATCAATCGTTGATCGCCCACATCTTTCTCATGGCGGGTGACGTTCTCGTAAGGATCCAGGTCCTTGATCTGATCGTAGGCATTTTTTTCGAAGAGCTCCTTCTGCTCCTCCGGATCGAATGTGCCGAGCCATACCTGGTTCCTTGGGCCGGGCGGATAGGCGAGGCCTTTCAGAAACTGCTTGATCTTGAAATCGAAGCTCAGATTGGCCATGGATACCGGCAGCAGCGATGCGCCCGCCCGCAAAATATCGAATGCCCGCTTCGGCATCCAGTCCACCCAAGACGCCAACTGATGCGCCAGGAACGTAGGATACCCGCGGAAGAATTCGTCGGCTCCGTCCCCCCCGATTACCACACGGACCTCCTTTCGCGCCAATCGGCAGACCAGCGATGTTGGGATGATGGAAGCGTCGGCGAGGGGCTCGTCGAGAAACTGAAAGGCCTCCGGCATGATCTCCAAGGTCCGTTGGTGGTCCAGAATTTCGAGGCGATGATCGGTCCCGAACTTTTTGGCGATCGTGTGGGCGAAGGAAGATTCGTCGAAGGATTTTTCATGGAAACCGATCGAGAAGGTCTTGATTTTCGCCGGATCGACAAAGCGGCCGGCCAACGCGACCATCGCGCTGGAATCGATGCCTCCGCTCAGGAAGAAGCCCGGGATACCGGATCCGCGCATTCTGCGCTTCAAGGCTTCGTTGAGGAGCGTCCGCAATTCTTCCACCAGAGACGCCTCGCTCCGGCTTCCCTCCGGCAACGTCGAGAAACGGAACTGATGGTACGGTCGGATGCGGACATTCCCCTTTTCGAGCACGAGGAAACTGGCCGCGGGCAGCTTGCAGATGCCTTCGATGATCGATTCCGGTGTTGGAACGTACTCGTAGGCGAGATACTTCGACAGCGCCCGCAGCGAGAGACGCCGTTCCACACTCGGATGACAAAGGAGGGCCTTCAACTCGGACGAGAATGCGAATTCGCCGTTCTTGAAGAAGTAGTAGAGCGGTTTGACGCCGACCCGGTCTCGGGCCAAAACCAGCCTCTCCTTTCGACGATCCCAGACGGCCATGGAAAAGCCGCCGTTCAGCTCCGCAAACAGTTCGAGCCCCTTGGCCTCGAACAGCGCCGAAAGGGCTTCGTGGTCCATGGCATGCAGCGGTCTACCGGGCAGAAATCGCTTCCCGAGGTCGTCGAGATTGTAGATCTCGCCGTCCAACATGGCCCACACATCCTGCCCTTCGCCGAAAATTGCCGAACCGCATTCCATCGCCGGCTCGACGACGAGAAGGCTATTCCCGAAACCCGCGTTGATACCGGAGGTCCGGACAAAACCCGTTTCGGAGAGGTCGGGTCCGCGGTGACGCTGAGCCTCCATCATTCGGTGCAAAACGGTCTCGTCGATCGCCCTTTCGTTCCAATTCACAATGCCGCAGATGCCGCCCATGGGGTCCTCTCCTGGAGGCTGAACAGACACAGTCTCGATTGAATAAAAATTTGTTTTTACGCGGTTCGGGAATACGAGAAGCCGTTTGATGTGTCAAGGAACATTTTGGTCCTGAACGGACGTGGCTG
>JAXGRQ010000035.1:0-27695 GCA_040765725.1 Syntrophales bacterium | reverse complement strand
AGGAAGGCCCTGGAAGCCACCGTGCGGGCCGTCGCAGTGACGGTTGAGACGAGGGATCCCTATACGGCGGGGCATCAGCGAGGGGTGGCTGACCTGTCCCTTGCCATTGCCATGGAACTGCAACTGACTTCCGACCGGATTGATGGTATCCAGATGGCTGCAATGGTTCACGATCTGGGAAAGATCTCGGTTCCCGCGGATATTCTCAGCAAGCCGACGAAATTGACAAAAATCGAATTCGAGCTTATCAAAACGCATCCACAGTCCGGTTACGACATTCTAAAGGACATTGACTTTCCCTGGCCTATTGCAAGAATGATCCTGGAACATCATGAGCGGATGGACGGTTCGGGATATCCAAGAAAATTGAGGGGGGATGACATTCTTCTGGAGTCCCGTATCCTTGCTGTGGCCGATGTGGTAGAATCAATGGCATCCCACCGTCCTTATCGTCCGGCATTGGGATTAAATGCAGCACTGGAGGAGATCGAGAAAAATAGAGGGACTATTTATGACGCAGATGCGGTGGATGCCTGCCTGAGATTAATTCGGGAAAAACGGTTTCAATTTGGGAGGACATGAGTTCAAACGGTATTCATCACCATAATGATGAACCAAAAGTTGCTGCTTTGTAGCGACGATTGCCGGTATCAACCCTATTCTCGTTCATCATGGGTGATGATTTCGGGTTGGAAGATACGATTGATGCCGTGCCTGCGGGTTTCTCGACTCAATAAAAAAACCGTCAGATAGGATCCATTTCTGTTTCCAAGGAGCTGCCGTTGCAAGCGAGCGGTCAAAACTGATCAATTTCGGTAGATTGTCGCTCGGGAAGATGAAAACATTGGTGTCGAGGTCGAGTCTAATCTCTTTTCCTGCCTGATCTCCCGGAGGGTCCCCTTTTTGAAATTGCATGACTTATCTATGCGATATGCCAGGCCAAAAACCATATCAAGTAAAATCCAGAAAAATTAGGCGTAGAATTTGACCGAAAATGCTGCTAAATCTGTTCGCCAAGGCATCACCTTTTAGGGTTTGTTGTCTTGTGGTCATCAAGTAACCTCTGCCTGAACTCGTGCCCCTTTTCAATAACCAAAACACTCTGGAAGGATGCGTGTCGAAAATTGCTCTGAGGGGCCAGGACGCAGCAAATTTGAGACGGACAAATGTTGAATTTATCCTTCGATACAGATCGGATGGCCATCATCGGGCCGGGGCGTCTCGGAACGGCCTTCGCCTACAAGTTCGGCCGCGAGAACAAGAAGGTCGTCCTCTACTACCATGATGTGGACGTGTGCAAAACCATCAATCGGGATCATCTCAACGCTCGACATCTGACCGAGGACCTGGCACGGCGACTCGGTGGCGTGGACAGGGTCCCGAGGCTCCACCCCAGCCTCTACGCAACGAACGACTTGGAACGGGTCATCGAACAGAACGATTTCATTCTTTTGACGGTCACCATGGACCGGCTGCCGGAGATTTTGAATCAGATCGAACCCATCCTCCGCCGCAAGGTCACCCATACCTGTTTCATCTCGGCAATCAAGGGGCTTGCCGCGGTTGAAACGACCCGTCGTCTGCTCACCCCCTCGCAAATGATCCGGGACCGGCTGACAGGCTTGAAGGACCGATACGATGTCGTTTCGATCGGAGGGCCTTTCTTCGATGTCGACATTGCGCTGGGCAATCCGGTTTGCCTGTCTGTGGCGGGACCGCGGAGGATTTGTGAGATTGTGAGGGGCAACTTCATCGACATCAACCGTCGGGAGCTCACCTCATACTATAACTTCGACAGTGTCGGGATCGAAACCTGCGGTGCGCTGAAAAACATTGCAGCCAACCTCAAAGGGGTTGTGGACGGCCTGGAGTTGGGGGATTCGATTCCCGGAACCCTGTTTTCACGGGCGGGGGTTGAGGTGCGGTCGATCTGCCGGATTCTCGGGGGGAGTTTCCAGGCTTTCCAAAGCCAGGCCGGCGTGGGGGACATGTATGTGACACTCTCTTCCGATGCAAGCAAGAACCACCGCTACGGTCGGCTCTTCTACAAGCTGTTCAACGGCAATTCCGTTGAAACGCACCTGAACGTCCTGCGCGGGATCGACGGCAAGCCGGAAGGACCCAACACCATCTTCAACGTTCATCAGTTTCTGAAAAAAAGGAACATGTACAGCCCGATTTTTCGCTGCGCCTACAAGATTTTCAATGAAGCGCGGAGCCGGGAGGAAATCCGTGAGCAAATTTTACAGGCCATCCAATTCGACCGGAGGAAGCGGGAGTACATCGGTCCCATGTCCCGTCTCGTTTACCGTCTGTTTCCGAACCTCTGGTATCGGCGTCACCGGGACCCCCTCCGTTAGCGTTCACGATAACGGATATAACGGAAACGGTTTGACTTCCATCAGAGAATGAAAATGTTCAACAGACCGTGCAGGCGTCGGCTGCGCCGATCAGCGCCGCCCGTGGTTCCACGATCACGTGGACCGGAATCCGCCGGAGCAGATCGGCCATCCGTCCCTTCCCGTGAAAGGCCGGCAGAAAGGGGCCCTTTTCCAGCAGGGGAAGAATTCGCGGTGCAATCCCCCCTCCGATGAAGACGCCGCCCATCGCCAGCGTCTTCAACGCCAGGTTCCCCGCTTCGGCCCCGAGGATCGAGCAGAAAAGTTCCATCGTCTGAAGGCAGAGACCGGCTTTATCCTTAAGCGCCGTCTCGACGATGATGGGCGTGGGATCGTCGGCCGCGGCCAGCCTCCCGGCCAACGGGGCCGGTTCCGTATCCCCCTCCCCCTCCAAAAAGCGATAGATCCGGGCGATCCCCGGCCCGGAGCAGACCCTCTCGTAGCTGACATGTCCGAATTCTTTACGGAGCTCGCGGAGAAGCTGCTCTTCCAGCGGACTTCCCGGAGCGAAATCCGCGTGCCCGCCCTCGGATTCGTGTTCCTGACGACATGTCCCGTTCCAAGTCAGAAAGGCCTCTCCCAAGCCTGTGCCCGGGGCGATCACGGCGATGACACCATCGGCCGCCGGCTCGCCGGGATAAAGTGTATGGAGCTCCTCCGGTTTCAGGAACGGCACGGCACGGGCGGTGGCGGCAAGATCGTTCAGCAGCCGGACGGATCGAATGCCGCATTGATCCTGAATCGCTTCGGCATCCGCGATCCACGGAAGGTTGGTGATCTTCGCCCGGCCCCGGATGACCGGCCCGGCGACGGCGAAGCAGGCCCGGTCCGCCGTCAGGTCCTTTCGTTCAAGAAAGGTTTGGATCAGGGGCTCGATCCCGGGATAGCGATCGCTGGGAAAAACCTCCTCCGCCAGCGGCTCTCTCGGATCGGCGCCGTCCGAAAAAATGGCCAAGCGGCTCTTCGTGCCGCCGATATCTCCCACCAGAAACATCTTCATTCCTCGCAGGTCGCGGACAGTTCATTCCGGAGCCAGCCAAGATAATCATGGCTTACGGCGGTGAACGGGACGGCAACGATCTCGGGAACTTCGTAGGGGTGAAGCGAACGGATGGTTTCTTCCACCGCCCCGTAGTTGTCACGACGGCTTTTGATCAGACAGAGCCACTCACCGGTCGTTTCGATCCGGCCCTTCCAGCGATAGATGCTTTCGATCGGCCCCACGATCTGGACACAGGCAGCAAGCCGCGTCTCGACCAATGAGCGCGCAATCCGCTCGGCATCCTCTTTCTTTTCGGTCGTGGTCGTCACCTGAATGAACCCTTCCATCGCACAATACCTCAAAGACTCAAGTCTTGACTGCCAAGGCTCTTTCACGAAAGGCCGCATCCCTCTCGTGTGCACTCATACATGAGGATTGCCGCCGCCTGAGGAAGGCTCAGGGACTCCGCTCCGCCCGTGCCGGGAATCCTCCATCGCTCGTCGGTCTGCTTGAGCAGTTCCTGCGGCAGGCCGTGGCTTTCGCTCCCCATCAGCAGCGCCGTCTCCGGGCTGCAGGGGTGCGGGGGAGCGCCTTTCCGGACCTCGCTTCCGACGACACGGAAACGTTGCCGGATAGATGATAAAAGGATCGTAAAATCGACTTTTTCCATCACGGTCAGATGGAAAAGGCTTCCCATCGATGCCCTGACCGCCTTGGGATTCGTTGCGTCGCAGGATCCCTCGCTGACGGAAACCGTCCGGAAGCCGAACCAGTGCGCCGTCCGGAGAAGGGCGCCCAGGTTGTTGGGATTGTTGACCCGGTACAGCAGCAGCAGCGGCCCGGTTTCCGTCGATAGACGGTCGATCGGATCGACGAACGGCGGCAGCACTGCCACCGCCATCAACCCTTCCGGGGAGGGGTCCTGGCTCAGGATTGCCCATTCGCGGTCGGTCAGCCGGAAAACCGGAATCTCGGACGGAGCCTTTTCCAGCAGCTCTCCCCATTTCTCGGCGCCCGCCCGGGAAATCAGAAGCGCCTCCGCCGGCCGACCGCTTCTGATGAGTTCCCCGACAACCTTTCCGCCCTCAGCAAGAAAAAGTCCTGCCCGTCGTCGGTGCTTCTCCATCGTCAGCTTTCCCCACCGCCTCAGTTGGGATCCCGATGGCCTCGCCATTCCTTTCGTTGTCATCTTTTCCTGCACCCTCCGGACAAATCGATTCGCTTATCCAGCCAATTTTGGAAAGTGATTTTAACAGAGAAACCCCCTGCGGAAAAGGGTTTTTGACAGAGATTTTGAAAGCGCATCGCCGGTTTTTACACTTGACAGTCCTGCCGCTTTTTCCTATGGTTTGGCCGCCACGAGGGAAAGCGGCCGTTTTCGGCATCTCCCCGGCTTCTGCACGGTCTCTTTCCCGATAACTCATCGATTGAAACCATAGGATGAAGGAGAACATTATGAAGCCATTTGTTCCGAAGGGAATCATCCCCGCAATGGTTACGCCGCTGGATGATCAGGGACGCATCAACGAAGGCGCGCTCCGGAAACTGACCAATCACCTGATCGACGGCGGGGTTCACGGTCTTTTCCCGGTCGGAAGCCAGGGGGAATTTTTTTCGCTCACCTTCGAACAGAAGAAAGAAGCCATCCGGATCGTTGTCGACGAGACCCGCGACCAGGTTCCCGTTTACGCGGGAACCGGCGCCGTGACCACCCGCGAGGCGATTGAAACCACAAAGATGGCGCAGGATCTCGGTGTCAGCGCGGTGTCGGCCATTACCCCGTACTTCCTCGTTCCGAGTCAGCGGGAACTGATCGCGCACTACACGGCCATTGCGAAGGCCTGCCCCAACCTGCCGATCCTGCTCTACTCCAACCCGGACCGGACGCAGGTCCCGTTCCCGACCTCCACGGTCCTGGAGCTGGCCGCCGTCGAAAACATCGTCGGCATCAAGGATTCCAGCGGCGACATGTCGCTTACAGCCGAATACATCCGCCTCACCCGGGGGATGGATTTCCACGTCCTGATGGGACGCGACACGCTGATCTATGCGGCGCTCTGCTACGGGGCCAAAGGTTCGATCTGCGCCACGGGAAACGTCGACCCGCGCGTCCCGGTGGAGATCTACGAGGCCTTCCTCGCGGGGGACCACCAACGGGCGCTCGAGGCCCAATACCGCCTGGCGCCGCTCCGGATCGCCTTCGGCCTGGGAACCTTCCCCGTCGTCATCAAGGAGGCTCTGAACATGATCGGGATCGAGGCCGGTCCCGCGGTTCCACCCGTCGGTCCGATGACCCGGGAAAACCGTGAGAAGCTGCGCAAGATCCTCGTGGAGATGGGGCTGATCCGATCCTGATGAGGTGATCCGATGAAACAGAAGATCCTGATCGTCCAGCCGATTCATGAACGGGGTGTTCGGGTGTTCGATGAAAGGTTCGATGTCCGTGTGGCCTCCGATCCGTCCGTGGAAACCGTCGTGAAAGAGATCAGGGGCGTCGCGGGCGTCGTCGTCCGCACCGCCCCTTTTCCGAGGGAGATCATCGAAGCGGCGGATGCCCTCAAGGTGATCGGCCGGCACGGCGTCGGTGTCGACAACATCGACGTCAAGGCAGCGACCGAAAAAGGGATCGCCGTCGTATACACCCCCAACGCCAACGCCACATCGGTGGCCGAGCACGCGATCACGGCCATCGGCGCCCTTGCAAAACGTGCGGTTCCCTACGACCGGGCGACCCGTGAAGGCCGCTGGGAGATCCGAAACAGCTACAAGGCGGTCGATCTGGACGGCAAGACTTTGGGTCTCGTCGGCATCGGCAGGATCGGTTCGATGGTTGCCCGCCGCGCGGCGGCGGCCTACAATATGAAGGTCATCGCCTTTGACCCCTACATCCGGCCGGAGACGGCAGACCGGATGGGCGTTTCGCTTCTTGCGCGGATGGACGACGTCTTCAGGCAGGCGGATGTGGTTTCCCTCCACACCCCGCTGACACCGGAAACCCGGGGATTGGTCAACGAGGCAAAACTCCGTCTGATGAAACCGACCTCGTTTCTGATCAATTTTTCCCGGGGGGAAGTCGTCGACGAAAAGGCGCTCTGCATGGCGCTCCGATCGGGCGTCATTGCCGCGGCGGCTATCGACGTTTACGATCCGGAGCCGCCCCTGAGGGATAACCCGCTCTTTGCGCTGGAGAACATCCTGTTGTCGCCGCACAGCGCGGCGCTGACCGAGGAGTGCGTGATCCGGATGGCCACCGGCGCGGCGGAGGGGATCGTGGATGTCCTCTCAGGGAAAAAGCCACAGTATATCGTCAATCCCGATGTCTATCATCGGTAGCCTGCTCGGTCCAAGTCGAGAAACATCAAAAATCGTTAGAAGTTGTAGAGGGGGAAAAGAAGCCCTGCCATTCTCCATTGAGCGGTAAAGGAGGAAAAACGATCGTGAAAAAATCCGAACGCATTGCGGCGGTCATCATATCCCTGGGGGGATTGATGATCATGTACTATGCGTGGAGCGCCCTGAAGCTCGGCACGATCCATGTTCCCGATGCGGGATTCCTTCCTTTCCTATGCGGGGCGGGATTGGCGGTCCTGGGGATCTGCTGGTTCGTGGCCTTCCCGTCGAGAGAGGATCGGGAATACGTGGGAGAGACGGGAAAGCGCATGCCGTATCGGCCCATCATATCCCTGGCCCTGATGATCCTCTATGGATGGGCAATGGAGGCACTGGGCTACATCACCTCAACCCTGATCTTCATGGTCGCCTGGCAGCAGATCATCGAACGCGAAAAATGGGTCAAGACGATGGTCATCGCCGTGCTGGCGACCGCTGCGATGTATTCGCTTTTCAAACTGTTCCTGAAAGTCCCGATCCCCGAGGAACTGTTTCTGAGATAAGGAGCCCCCATGGAGATTTTCAGCGGCCTGCTCTCCGGATTCGACGTCGCGCTGACGGGAACGAACATCCTGTTTGCCTTTCTCGGCGCACTGATCGGAACGGCCATCGGCGTCCTCCCCGGCCTGGGGCCTGCGGCAACGATTGCGCTGCTGCTGCCGCTTACCTACGTCATATCCTCCCCGGTGACGGCCATCATCATGATGGCAGGTATTTACTACGGCTCCATGTATGGAGGATCCACCACCTCCATCCTGCTGAACCTTCCGGGCGAAGCGGCCTCCGTCGTCACCTGCATCGACGGCTACCAGATGGCCAAGAAAGGACGGGCGGGGGCGGCCCTGGCCATCGCCGCGATCGGATCGTTCATTGCCGGAACGGTCTCCATCATCGGGATGACCTTCTTCGCGCCGCCGCTCGCCGAATTTGCACTCGACTTCGGCCCCCCCGAGTATTTTGCATTAACCTCGCTGGGCCTGCTGCTGGCCGTATTCCTCTCCGGCGGGTCGATCATCAAGGGGTTGATCATCATCTGTGTCGGTCTCCTGCTGGCGATGGTCGGCCTCGATACGATCTCGGGCAAGATCCGCTTCACCTTCGGAAGCACCGGCCTCCAGGGGGGGTTCGATTTCGTGACGCTTGCGATGGGGGTCTTCGGCCTCGGCGAAATCCTCTACAATCTCGAGCGCAAGCTGTCCACGGACCTCGTCACCTCGAAGCTCGGAAAGATCTTTCCGACCCTCAAGGATTGGGCGAACTCCAGGTGGGCTATTTTACGGGGATCTCTTATCGGGTTTTTCGTCGGCATCATCCCAGGCGGCGGCGCGGTCATCGCGTCTCTGACCTCTTATGCGGTCGAAAAGAAATATTCCAAGACCCCGGAGGAATTCGGCAAGGGCATCATCGAGGGGGTGGCCGGGCCGGAATCGGCCAACAACGCGGCCTCGAGTTCATCGTTCATTCCGCTGCTCACGCTGGGCATCCCCGGAAACCCGTCTATCGCCATGATCTTCGCGGCCCTGATGATCCAGGGGATCACGCCGGGGCCTTTCCTGATCACGGAACATCCGGACGTCTTCTGGGGGGTCATCGCCTCGATGTACCTGGGAAACGTGATGCTGCTGGTCCTGAACCTGCCGCTGGTCGGTCTCTGGGTGCAGATGCTCCGCGTCCCCTATGGAATCCTCGCGCCGGTTATCGTCCTTTTCACAACCGTCGGGGTTTACAGCGTCCAGAACCAGATCTTTGACGTCTATTCGATGCTCTTCTTTGCCCTTGTCGGTTACGGAATCCGGAAACTGAAATTCGACCCGGCCCCGCTGCCGCTCGCCTTTGTCCTGGGCCCCATGGTGGAGAGGTCGCTGAGACAGTCGCTGCTCATTTCGGGCGGCGACCCGACCATCTTTGTGAGCCGCCCGATCTCCGGGACCCTGATCGGCATCATGGTCCTGCTTATCGTGGGGCAAGCGTTCCTTTCGCTGCGCAAAAAGGTTAGAAAATAATCTGCTCCTTGATGCACCCAAATATCGGTTGCAATTCTTGATGTTATGATTCAAAATAGGCAACCATCAAAATCAATTCAACTTAAACAAGGAGGTCTGACATGAACCATCTGCGTAAGGTCACCCTGTTTCTGGTCCTGGCCGTGATTGCCATGCTCGTGGCCGGCGGCCTGTGCTTCGGCGCCGAAAAATACCCGACAAAACCGATCCAGGTCATCGTACCCTATGCAGCGGGGGGGTCCAGCGATGTTCTCGCCCGCACGGTCGAAAAATACTGGACCAAGTACAGCCCCCAACCGTTGACGGTCATCGACAAGCCGGGTGCGGGCGGCGTCCTGGGAACCGAATATGTCATCCGCGCCAAACCGGACGGTTACACCGTCCTGTTTGCCTAGGGCTCCGGCTGTGATCTGGTCATGCCGCATTTGCAGAAAATGCCGTACGATCACATGAAGGACCTCGCCCCGGTGTTTCGAGGCTCTCGATCCACTCGGTCGTGGTGAACGTCAGCGAGTAATCCCCGTTTAAAACCTTGAAGGACGTGCTTGACTGGGGCAAGAAGGGCAATAAGATCACCGCCGCCGTCTCCACAGCGAGCCGGTTCTGTGGATCTGGTGATGAGGTCGATCTCGAAGCGGACCGGCGTTCCGATCACAACCGTCCCCTTTACCGGCGGCGCTGATGCGGTCACCGCCCTGGCGGGCGGCCATCTGGTGATCGGCGGCGGACACCCCTCCGAGGTAATGCCGCATATCAAAGCGGGCCGATTCCGCCCGGTCGGCGTGGCCCTGGACAAACGCGACGGCGCCCTGCCGAATGTCCCGACCCTCAAGGAACAGGGGATCAACGTCTCCACCTGGGGATCGGTAAAGGGTGTGGCCGTCCCGGCCGGGACACCGCCCGAGATCATCGCATACCTCGACTCGACGCTCAAGAAGGTCTGCGAAGACAAGGATTTCATCAAAACGATGACCCAGCTTGGCCAACCGGTCGATTACCTCAATACAAAGGACTGGGCCGCCTTCATCCCTATGGCCTTCAAGGACTACGGGGATCTGATCCAGGAACTGGGCATCAAACTCTGATCGGCGTCGGTTGACCTCACAGATAAGAAGGGGCGCCCCGTTTCCGGCGGCGCCCCGTTAATCCCTTCGCTGTTCTTCAGATTTGTCGCCGGAGGGTTTGGGCGGCGATGTGGATCGGGTCCCAGGCCGGCCCCACGGGCGGGGCGTAGGCCAGGTCCATCCAACCGACGTCGTCCAGAGTCATGCCCGCCCAGAGGGCGGCTGAAAGGGTGTTGATCCGGCTCACCGCCCCCTCCTTGCCGACCGCCTGTGCCCCCAGGAGCCTTCCCGTCGCCCGGTCGGCGATCAGCTTGATGCCCAGTTTCGAATTTCCCGGCATCGAACCGGCGATGGCGTTCCCCCGGATCAGCGTACTGACCGGATGAAATCCGCTCTGTAAGGCCTCTCGCTCTTCAAGCCCCGTGGCCGCCACTTCCAGGTCAAACACCTTGAAGGACTGTGCCCCCACGATCCCCGGAAAGATCATCTGTCCCCCGCCGACGTTGTGCCCGGCCACGCGCCCCTGCTTGTTGGCGATGTCGCCCAGCGGGATGTTCCCCCAGCGGCCGTTCACCCGGTGGAAGGACTCGGCGCAGTCCCCTACCGCATAAACCTCCTCATGGGCGGTTCGCTGGGAGAAGTTGACCCGGATTGCACCCGTTTCGCCGAGCGGGAGTCCCATCTGTTTTGCCAGCACGACATCGGGCCGGACCCCGACGGCCATCAGGATCATGTCCGCCTCAGACTCGCCGTGGTTCGTGGTCAAACGGAGGCGATGGTTCCTGCCCTCCGCAATAGCCCGAACTTCCGTGTCCGTGACGAAATCGACCTCGTGCCGACGGAGTTCCTCGAGAACGATTCGCGAAAGCTCCGGATCCCAGCGGTTCACCGGGAGTTTCCCCCGATGGAAGACCTGGGTCTCCAGGTTGAGGTTTCGCAACGCCTCGGCCATTTCCATCCCGATGAAACCGGCTCCGATAATGATCGCCTTGCGACAGGGAATCTCGCGGAGCCATGCCTTGATCCGGATCGCGTCGGAAAACTTCTTCAACGTGAAGACCCCCTCGAGCTCCTGCCCGGGAATTCCGGGCATCAGAGGCACTGTCCCGGTTCCCAGGACGAGAACATCGTAGGGAAGCCGTTCCCCGCCGGCCAGACGGACCTCGCCAGCCTTTTGATCCACTTCCTCGACGCGGACGTCGGTCCGCACATTCACGCCTGTTTCCCGGAATTTTTCCGGGGTCCTCGCAATCAGCTTCTCCGCTTTTTGGATTACATCTCCGATGTAATAGGGCATCGGTCAAGCGGCAACCGAAACCTCGGATCTCTGCTCGATCATGGTGATCAAAAGCGACGGATCGCGCCGCCGCGCTTCGGCAGCCGCGGAAGCGCCGCCGGCCCCAGCCCCTATTATCACAACCTGTTTTCCCATACCCCATTCCTTTCGTCAGACAGAAGAAATAGAAGACTTGTCTTGAAGACCGCCTTTCCCCCATTCCCGTCGGATAGCATACAGGATCATTCCCGTTCCAATCATCATCAGACAGAGGAGTTGCCCCATGCTGAAGGGACCCAGAACAAACCCGAGCTGAACATCCGGCTCCCGGAAAAACTCGATGAAGAAACGGACGACGCCGTAACCCGTGATGTAGACGGCAAAGAGGGCGCCGGTAAATGTAAATCGCTTGCGGATCGTCCAGAGGAGGGCAAACAGCGCAATCCCCTCGAAGAAGGCTTCGTAGAGCTGCGAGGGGTGGCGAAGCAAGTGAGTCGGATCGAGTGGAAAGACCAGGTATTCCCCACGGAACATCCGTAGCCCCGGCCATAGGAAGTTCGCCGTTCACGAAGTTGCCGATCCGGCCAAGGTATAGCCGAGCGGAATCGCCGAGCTGAAGAGGTCGGCAAAACGCCGAAGTCGATCCCTCGACAGCGGCAGAAAGATCGAATGTGGCCCCAGCCGTCAGCCCCATGGTAGGACATCCCGCTGATCCCCACAAAATGGAATCCCCCGCTCGTTGAAACAGGAAGATGATCTCCAGCGGAATCGTGCAAGTAGTAATGGGGGTTGTAGAAAAAGACATAGCCCAGGCGGCCGCCGAGGATCACCCCGAGGATGGCGCAGACGGAAAGTAATCCTGGATCGTCTCCGCCGTGTAAGGCAAATTTTCCCGCCGGATGCGGTATGTGACGAGGAGGTAGATGCAGGCAAAGGCCGCCAGGTACATCAGGCTATACCAACACCCGGATTGAAAGAGGAGCCGATTTGGAACAGGTACGGGCTCAGGTGCGCCGGCAGGTTTGCCAGGCGGCGATCCATGTCTCCATTTCAGTAGGCTTCTCCCTTCAACTCCTCCACATAAAGCTGGGCCGAAAAAGGCGGCTGTTGCCCGTCGCCGCGGGCGGTGACGACCTGCCGCAGACAGCAGCGGTGCAGTCCCCGCAGCGAAGATCCGGGGACGGAAGTCTGCATGTTCCTCCACGGTGATGTAGCCGCTCCCGTCCAGCGAGACCAGCGCACCGGAAGGGGCCGTATTCGGTGTGAGGCCAAGAACGAAGATGAAGACACCGCTGACGGGAAGGGTTCTCTTTTTCCCCCGTTTTGACGTCCTTCAGGCGAATCTCCTGGATCAGGTCGAGGCCGTCGTCGCATCGCAACAGGCGTTCATCACGAAGACGATTTTCCTCGTCGGCAAGGGCCCTCTTCTGAAGATCGCCGTCGCCCGCAGCCGGTCCGCGCCGGTGGATCACCGTGACCTTCTTCACGAAACGGGTGAGATAGATCGCCTCCTGAATTGCCGTGTCCCCTCCCCGACCACCGCCGCTTCCCGGTTTCCGGGCGCCGAGAGGGCATCGCGGGTGGCGCAGGGGAGCACCGCGGCCGATGAAGCGTTCCTCGCCCGGAACGCCGGCCACGGCGCCAAGGCCCCGCTCCGGTGGCGAGGACCAGAGAAAGCGCCCCGTAGCGCTGTTCGCGGCGACGACCTCCATCCCGTTTTGATCCCCGAACCGGGCCTGCCTCACTTCGTCCCTGTCGGACGTTCTGCAGACCGAACCCGACGGCCTGCGTCTTGAAACGCTCGATCAGCTCGAAGCCGTTGACCCCGCCTGGGATCCCCGGATAGTTCTCAATGATGTCGGTCGCCGTGATCTGGCTCAAATTGGATGCGCCCTCGATCGCAAGCGTCCACATGTCCGCCCGCGCGGCATACATCCCCGCGGTGAGTCCGGCCGGACCGCCGCCGATGATCACAATATCATAAGGTGAACCGGGGGCCTTGTTTTCAGACATGTTTCATATCTCCTTTCACAAATTGCTTTGTTCGGTATTAAATCTTGAAAACGCTCGTTTGTAAAGCCGGAAAAGATGACCCTGGAGAACATGACTACTGAAAAAATTCCGAAATAGATATTGCCGATCGTGCCGGATGATGATTCCGGTTTATCTTGGTTTATCCTTGACAGGGAATGCCCGTTTGCCTATATTGCCCGCGCTTTCGTTCATGCCCGTGATGATCTGCCCCAGGAGGGAACCCATGCCGGAGAATCCTCTGCACCTGCTTCTGAACCCGAAATCCATCGCTGTTGCCGGCGCCGGCAACAATCCGCTGAAAATGGGGACGCTTCAAGCACTCGCCATCCTCAAGGACGGCTACACGGGGAAATTCTACCCCGTCCATCCAACCGAGAAGACCGTCCTCGGCCACCCAGCCTGCCCATCACCTCTCGATCTTCCCGAAGTCCCGGATCTGGCGATGCTGGTAGTGCCGACCGCTCACGTCGTTCCGGTTTTCGAAGACTTTGCGAGGATCGGCACGAAACGGGCGATCATCATCAGCGCCGGTTTCAAGGAAACCGGCGAATCAGGGCGGGCGCTGGAGGACCGGCTTCGGGAGATCGCCGCGACCCACGGCATCCGTTTCCTCGGCCCAAACTGCATGGGGATCGTGAACACGGCCATCTCGCTCAACATGACCGTGGCCACCCTGGAGAAGCGGCCGGGGATGCTCGGAATGGCCTCCCAGAGCGGCACCTATATCACGCAGACCCTCGCCTACTTGCGCGAGCGCGGGATCCGGTTCAGCAAAGCCGTCAGCTGCGGCAACGAGGCCGACATCGACATCATCGATGCCCTGCAATACCTCGGGGAAGATGAGCAGACCAAGGCGGTCATCCTCTACATCGAGGGGATTCGCAACGGCCGCCGGTTCATCGAAACCGCGCAGAAGATCACCCCGAAAAAGCCGGTCCTTGCCCAGTATGTGGGCGGTTCAGCCGCCGGCGCCCGGGCGGGCCTGAGCCACACCGGCGCCCTGGCCGGCCCTGATTATCTCTACGAAGGGATCTTCAAACAGTGCGGAATCATCCGTTGCCACTCCGTCGAGGATCTCTACGCACACGGGTGGGTCCACGCCGCCCAGCCGCCTTTGCGCGGCCGGAGGCTCGCCGTCGTCACAAACTCCGGAGGGCCCGGAACCGCGATCTCCCATAACGCCGATCAGGGCGGCATGACGGTCCCCCGTTTCTCCGAGGCGCTGCAAACCAAAATACGGAATCTCATCCCCGGCCATGCCTCCAGCGCCAATCCGGTGGATCTTACGTTTCACCTGGACATGAAACTTCTGGCCGCAACCATCCCGGAAATGATCCTGCAGAGCGGCGAGGCGGATGCCGTTGTCGTCCACGGCGCGATGCACTCCGGCTTCATGAAGGTCGCCTACCCGCATGTCCGCGAAATCCTGGGGAACATCCCGCTGGAAACCTTCCTGGAACTCAATACGGCGGACATGACCGCCGCCGTGGAGCTCCCCAGGAAATACGGTCTGCCGCTGGTGGTCTCCTCCTTTTTCGGCCGCGAGGACAACAACACTTCATTCTACATGGATCACGATGTCCCGGTCTTCGACTCGCCCGAAAAGGCGGCTCGGGGGATGGTCTCGCTTCTCCGACATCTGGAGATCCGCGGACGCAGACCGGTCGAACGGCCGCCTCTGCCCCCGGAAAATCCCGAGGCCGCCGCAATGATCCGCACGGCCCTGGCCAAAGGCCAAAAGGCGCTCGACGAGCACCAGTCCAAACGGATCCTGGCCTGCTACGGCGTCCCCGTCGCGCGGGAGCAAATCGCGGAAACCGAAGAGGGGACCGTGAAAATCGCGGACAAAATCGGATTCCCCGTCGCCGCCAAGGCCTGCTCCTGGGAGATCCTGCACAAATCCGGACAAGGGCTGATCGCCCTCAATATCCGAACGGAAGCGGCCCTGCGCGACGCTTTCCGTGCGATCCGCGCCGCCGCGGGCCGGGAGATTCCCGTGCTGATCCAGGAGATGATCGCGGGCGAACGCGAATTCGTCGCGGGCATGACCCGCTTCCCCGGTTTCGGCCCCTGCGTTCTGTTCGGTCTGGGCGGCGTCTTCACGGAAGCGCTGAACGACGCCTCGTTCCGGGCGGCGCCGCTGGGGCCCGTCGAAGCGGAGGAGATGCTGACCGACATACGGGCAAAGGCGCTTCTGGGCGAATTCCGGGGCCTTCCGGCCGCGGACCCGACCGCCCTGGCCGGGATCCTGCGGGCGGTGGGAACGATCGCGTTGCTCCATCCGCCGATTGCCGAGATGGATCTGAACCCGGTCATCATCACGGGAGATCGGCCCGTCGTCGCCGATGCCCTCTTTGTCCTGAAGGCGTAAAAAGATGATCACCGCTGTCATTCCCGGAAATTTGGCTCGCGGGAGAGGGGGACCGGCGAACTGCTTCCTGAAAAACCCTTCGATCCGCAGGGTTCTGGTGCTCGATCCCGGCAATGGTTTATTTCTGCCCTCGGGCTGCGAGGCCTTCCGCTGTGATGGACCCGTTTCCGGCCGGACCTGGAATGCCCTTTTATCCGATGTTTCAACACGCTACATTCTTTATCTCTTCCGTGCGGACATATGGATCGACCCCCATGCCTCGGAGAGACTGATCGCCGCAGCCGCTGCAACCAGGGCAGGAATGGTTTATGCGGACTACGCCGAGTCGATCGGGAAAAGTCTCCGGGAACATCCGTTGAACGATTATCAGACGGGGAGTATCCGCGATCGCTTCGATTTCGGACCGATGATCCTGATATCCACCGCCGCCGCCCGCCGGGCGCTCCGGAAATACGGCGAGATCCCCCCATTCCGGTGGGCAGGCTGGTACGACCTCCGGCTGAAGATTTCGACGGACCGCAGGCTCTTCCATCTCCCGGAGCGGCTATCCGTCGTGAAGAAATCCTCGGAAAAACAGGATGCGATGCAGGTCCATTCCCGGGCACGGGAGAGACACTTCGACTATGTTGATCCCCGGAACCGGTTGTTCCAACAGGAGATGGAGGAGGCGGCAACGCTTCATCTGAAACGAATCGGGGCCTGGCTCCGCCCATCGTTCCGGAATGTCCCGGTTTCGGACCGAATCTTTCCTGTCGAGGCCAGCGTGGTCATGCCCGTTCGAAACCGGGCTCGAACCGTGGCCGACGCAGTGGGAAGCGCCCTCGCACAACGGACCGATTTTCCCTTCAACGTCATCGTCGTGGACAACCATTCGACGGACCGGACGACGGTCATTCTCGCAAATCTTGCCGACCGCCATCCCGCATTGAAACACATCCTCCCGAAACGGCGCGATCTTTCCATCGGCGGCTGCTGGAACGAAGCCGTTTTTTCGAAGGAGTGCGGCCGATACGCGGTTCAGCTCGATTCGGATGATCTCTATCGGGGGGATACCGTCCTTCAACGCCTCGTCGATTCGCTTCGCGGGGAAAATTGCCCGATGGTCGTCGGCTCGTACACCATCGTCGATGAGAACCTCAAAGAGATCCCTCCGGGACTGATCGACCACCGAAAGTGGACGGATGAAACGGGCGGAAACAACGCGTTGCGCATCAACGGCTTGGGGGCCCCCCGGGCTTTCGACACGGCAATCCTGCGCAGAGATCCGTTTTCCCACGTCGGTTACGGCGAGGGGATTATGCGCATCGCCCTTCGTCTCGCCCGGGAATACCGGATCGGCCCTACGAGAGCCTCTACCTCTGCCGGCGCTGGAAGGGCAATACGGATGCAAAACTTTCCATCGAACAGGCAAACCGAAATGATGCCTTACAAGGACCGAATCCGGACGATGGAGATCCGGGCGCGTCGAAAAATGAACAGGGCAGCGGGATGGAAGTCCTGATCCGGCCATGGCGAAGGATGACCTTCCAACGGTGCAAACGATCCTCTGGGAATCGTGGATGGACGCCTATCGCGCCTTCATCCCGGTAGAGGACCTGTGTTATCACGCGGCAACCTACCGCATCGAATCCCTGACCCACCTGTATGAAAGCCCGCATGTCCGCGGCTTTATCGGCGAGGCGGGCGGATCGGCAGCGGGTTTTGCCTGTACGCAGCTTCTACAAAAATGAAAACCGCCTCTATCTGGCGTCTCTACATCCTTCCAGGCCGGGTGAATGCAACGGCGCGTGAAAATTATTTCAACAAGCCGTCCAGAGAAGAGGGCGCTGGACAGCGGCCTTGACGAGATCTGGGTCGGCGTGATGGTTCCGAACGAGACGGCGCGCCGATGGTACGACAAACGGGGCTTCCGTTCGTCCGAAAAGAGCCTTTCCGGATGGGAGGAACCAATTGCGGCCCACTGGATCGGCTGCAAGGTGATCCGACGGCGACGCGGAGCCAAGGAACGGCAGATCGGCAAATGCAACGATGTTTTGCCAAGTTTGACGGCAAAGGAGGATCACCATTGCTCGGGGAGTTGGCGGACGATTCCGCCGCAAAGGCAGAGGAAAACTGGCCGGGGCTGATCGATGGTACTGGCCCCTTCCGGCGGCCCGGACCCGCAGGATCGACGGGGACGGATGGCGCGTCCGGGCGCAGTTGCCCAATCCCCGGCGGATCGTCAGCAGCGGTGCGAAACCTGATCCGGAAATCGATTCGCTGCCGATTCCGTTTTCTCTGGGCTCTCGAAAATCTCCTCTCCGGAGCAGCAGGCCATCCGCTACCGGGACGACTTCCCCATCCTTCGCAACCCGGCGCCCATTTTTCCGGGCCATTGACAATCAGCTACATCCGTCACTCGCCGCAGTCCCTTTCGGGTCAAATCGGAATCTTTTCTGAGACTTTGTGGCGGATTTCGGCCCCCGGATGACCGTCTTCTACAATACGTGCCGGCGCCTTCGGCCCCGGATCACCTCTTCATTTTCAGGCGGCCCGGGCAGATGCCGGTGGAGCAGGAAATTCGCGATCCGGGAAAGCGGATTGAATCGAAACCGTCGGACGGCGTAAAGATCTCCCGAACGGAAGGGCTCGGCCGGGGAATCCTGTTGATCGAAGGGAAAAGTGAGGAAAAGTCATAACGGTCACGGAAAAGGCCATCCGTTCGATCGGCCGTCTGACATCAACCGGACGGGGAGCCGAAGCTGAATGTCCTGTACACAATGCCATGGAAGAGTGGCGCCTGATGCTCTTCCGCGGCTGGGAGCACCGGGCCGGACGCCTATTTCCGAAAGGCGCAAAGAGAGGCCCTCATCAGCCCCGAGCGCGGACATGGGCGGCGTGATCATCACCCCGCAAGTGCGATTGCCCTGACGCCGGATCTTGTTTCTGTCCCTATTCCGGAGGTGGCCTTCGAGATGCAAAAACCGGCGCCGTTCTGGACTTGCTGAGCGAAAAAGATCAGGGCCAGTTTTTCACATAGTCGATGATTCCGAAATACTCGAGCAGAAGAGGGCCCACCGTCCCGATCACGATGCTGATGGCTTCTACGGCCAGGACAGTGATGAACCCTTCGATGAAGCAAGGCTCTGCTGTTCCCCGTCTTTCATCTTTCTCCTTGCGGGTCTTGCCGGCGCGACGCCTGCCGGGATCACCCTTCCGACGATGATCCCTGTCCGCGCGCGATGCGACAGAAGATAGCGACTGAGTGCGGCGCCGGAGAGAACGACCTTGCCCGCCTTGCGCGAAGCATGGAGGAGATGAAGCCCCCGGGGGGCCGGCATGCATTAACAATCCCCACATGACGGACATCGATCCCTTCCAAATCCGTTGTGATCGCGATGATGTCGCCATTTTCAATCCGTTTCTGCATTTCCATCACATGCGTTTTGGGAATGTAATGGAACGTCCGGTTGGAACAGACGGTCTCTATCATTCGCATCCGACGGAACGTGTCCGCGTCACGCAGAGGCGGAATCTGCTCCCGGTGATCGGTCATTGCGTGAAAATCCTTCCGGAAGGGTCTTCCCCCCAGCTCCCTCGTGACATCCCGGGACGATGCCGCGGCGGCGGTCATTGTCCAGTGCCAGTCCGTAAAATAAAGGAGTCGGCGACGTGTAGCCGTTCCTGCGTCCGCCTCGGTAACGAATCCGCTCCAGTTCGTCGGGTGAAGTCTCGGGAGAGAGCCCGCCCGTCCGGCCCAGGCGCGCCAGAACAATCACGTTCTCGATCAACGTTACGCAGTCGAAGGCGCGCAGGTTGACGACAAGCCCCTTCCGTCCCTCCTGCTCCAGCGTATCCTCTCATAGGGTGCGCCGATAAAATGAAAACTCCGAGCTTTACGATTCCGTCGGCGACGTCAGGTCGGTGGAACCGTCCTTGGCCATCGATTCAGGAATCGTCTTACAGATCTCTGATCTGTCGGCAGAAAAATCACAGCCATCCTCCTTCCATCATTCCACCCGGGGCTTTTCTATCACAATTCGCCCGACCGGGCATTCGGAAAAAATACCTGGAGTCAGTGAGCATTGCCTTGACTTTTTTTCATCCCAACGGTTAACGTCTCATAAAAAGAGGCGTTCCTGCCTGCTTACTCATTCCCAGCTTCATGGAACCCGGAAATAAACGGGAAAGAGTGACCGTTTCACTTTATAGATCACGGGATTGTGATCCCTGATTTTGCCAAATGGTCCGCAAAGAAACTGTCGCGGCCGATCCAACCAAGAGTCGAAAAAGAAAGATGAACCGCCGGAAAAATCTGGAGATACAAACCGCCCGTATCATGATCGACATGTTCTGCCGGCAGTTTCATCACCGGAAGCCGTGCAGGGACTGCGATGAACTGTTGAACACGGGCATGAAAAATCGGGTACGCTCCCCGGCGTGGAAGGGGCAAGCCCGCCTGCTCGGATTGCACGATCCATTGTTACCGGAAGGATATGCGCAGCCGGATCCGGGAAGTTATGCGATATTCCGGTCCGAGGATGATTTACGGACATCCGGTTTTGGCTCTAAGGCACCTGCTCCGCAGAAGGAATCCCCACCGCACGCTGCCATCCTGCTTCCCGGAGAAGGATTGATTGGCCGGCCTGTCGGGCATCGATAGCCTTGCAAATTCTCGGAAACTTGGATATGGAGACCCCCAGCGTCAACCGAGGAGGAATGGATGAATCCCGTCAGTGAACCTGCCCGTTTCCAGGGGGCCGCAAAATATGTCCTCGATGCGGAATTGGCCAAGATCGTCAATGTTTCCATGGTTCTGGAAATGCCGCTCCTGCTGAAGGGCGAACCGGGCACCGGCAAGACGATGCTCGCCCACGCCATTGCCGAAAGCCTTTCGATGCCGCTGATCGTCCTGAACGTCAAATCGAGCATGAAGCTGCTGGACGCCCTCTATCAGTACGACACCCTCACCCGCCTGAACGACAGCCGCTTCGGAGACTCCAAACGAGAGGTCAGCAACATCGAAGAGTATATCCGGATGGGGAAGATCGGGCAGGCCTTCGTCTCCGACTGCCGGACCGTTCTGCTGATCGACGAAATCGACAAGGCGGACACGGATTTCCAGGACGACATGCTGGACATCCTCGACCAGATGCAGTTCGACATCATCGAGATCGACCGGACGGTCACGGCCAGGCACCGGCCTGTGATCATCATCACCTCGAACGCCAAGAAGGACCTCTCCGACCCCTTTCTCGGCCGCTGCAACTTCCACCACATTGCCTTCCCCGATCCGGAGATGATGCGGATGATTCTCGATGTTCATTTCCCGAACCTTTCCGAAAGGCTGGCAAAGGCCTGCCTCTCGGCCTTCTACCGGCTCCGTGAGTTTCGCGGGATTGAGAAAAAACCGGCCACCCGGGAACTGCTCAACTGGGTCCGCGCTCTTCAGGCCGATCGGGATTTCGACTTGCGATCGTTGGAAAAAGGGGACCTCCCCTATCTCGGGGTTCTTTTCAAGAAGAGCGTGGATCTGGACCTCGCGATTCAGCAATCGGGCGGCGTTCGCCGATAACGGGCAGTAGAGACCTTCTTTTCCATCGCAGTTGCATCAGGAGAATCCATCCGTCGTGTGATCGAGAAAAGGCATGTTCGTCGACTTCTTTTACAGCCTTCGCGATCGGGGCGTTCCGGTAACGCCCACCTCATTTCTCCGCCTTCAGAAAGCCCTTTCCCTCGGTGTGATCGGCTCCGTGGATGATTTTTACACGGCAGCCCGCTCCATTCTCATCAAGAGCGAACGCTACTTCGACACCTACGATCAGGTTTTTGCGCACCATTTCCGGGGGGCAACCTTAGAGGAGGTCAGCGATACCGAATGGATGGACATTGCTCGGCTGTTGCTTGAAGAGTGGCTGAAGAGACCCAAAGAGTTGGCGGAAATGTTCGGCCTCGACAAGGAACAGCTTGCCCGATACACGCCGGAGGAGCTGATCCGGTATTTCCTCGACCGGCTGAAGGATCAGAGAGGAGCGCATCACGGCGGGAACCGCTGGATCGGCACGGGGGGAACCTCTCCCGTCGGCCATTCGGGCCATCATCCCGATGGGATGCGCGTGGGGGGCGCCTCCAGCAACAAATCCGCCGTCAAGGTGGCGCTGGAGAGGCGCTACCGGGACTACAGCCAGGAGGGTCCCTTGACGGAACTCCAGATGGGCGAGGCCCTGAAGCGACTCCGGAGAATGATTCCGCATGGACCGAGGGATGTCGTGAATGTGGACAAGACGATCACCGAGACGATGCGCAACGGCGGTGAGATATCGATCGTCTTCGACCGCCGTCTGACCGATCGCCTCAAGGTGATCCTGCTGATCGACAACGGCGGCTGGTCGATGGACCCCTATGTCGAAATCGTCCAGACACTGTTCAACTATGCCCGTTCCCAGTTTAAGGATCTGAAGATCTATTACTTTCACAATACGATTTACAACCGCGTCTGGTCGGATCCTCAGCGGCACCTGCGTGCGGAGGCGATCGGGGAATTTTCGCGCCGGGATCCGGAAACCCGGTTGATCATTGTCGGGGACGCGGCGATGGCGCCCTACGAGTTGATGGGGGCAAACGGTTCACTCTACGTCGGCGAGAGGGACAGCCGGAGCAGCGAAGAACGGCTGAAATTTCTGGCCCGTCTGTTCCGGCATGCCGTGTGGCTGAACCCGCAGGCGGAGGTTGACTGGCATTACACCTGGACCGTCGAGGCGATCGCAAAGATCTTTCCGATGTTCGAACTGACATTGGACGGACTGGAGCGGGCGGTGCGGCACCTGATGAAGAGGCATTAAGCCGTCCGCATGAATGTCTTCCGCCGGAAAGGTCAAATGAGCATTCAGACAAAATCATCGCAAGCGAATGCATCTCCAATACGTGACGGCGAGAGAGGCCTGATGGATTTGTTCAGGTCTCTGATTCGTTCATTGATACAGGACCATGTCTGTCCTATGATTCGAATACACAAAGGGAACCTCATATTTGGAGCGGCGTATGGAGAAAAACATGAATCGCAACAACCCCCTCTTGAAGACGCAGGAACTGCCTGCCTCATGGGAGCGCAGGACATTTCTCCGTGAATCCGTGATGTTGACTTGCGGGATTGTATGCTGCGGAGCAGTCGGCGGGCTGGTCGGCTGCGGAAACGGCGACAATGGGGAAACCCGCGAAGAGCAGGCGACTCTGTACGAGCGAAAGATTCTCCTGAAGAACTTTGAGGAACAGCTGCCATTCTACAAGAGCGCCGTCTCCGAGAATAAAGGCGGTGCCGGCGCAGAGTGGGTGGCCGAAAACGCCCGGGCGTGCTTTGAAAGGCTCATGACCCATATACCGTATGTGGGGGACGCACAAAACCCGCTCCCAAAGACGTTGATACAAAGCGTTGTTGCGCTCTCGTTTTACAGGTCACTCAGGGCAGGCGGGGATGAGATCGAACAGGCCGGGAATCTGATTGTCTCAGCGGCGGAAGCAGGCTTCGGCGCCATGTCCGAGGAGGAGCACCGGGCCCAGGGAGATTATCAGTTTACCGAAGAATGGTATCGAATGCAGCGGTTTGCCGCTGAAAAGTCACAGGAAAGGTTCTATCCGGAAGACTGGGTATTTCTTTTTGTCGAGGGCATACCCGGCGAGTTCGACTGGGGATGGGATTTCATGGAATGTGGCATTCAGAAGCTGTACAGGACTCTGCACTCGGAAGAGCTGATGCCGTATATCTGTATTCAGGATTTCATCGTCAGCAAACTGGAGGGGACCGGGCTTCGGCGCACCAAGACGCTGGCCAAGGGTGACGGCTGCTGCAACTTCAGATACAGGAAAGGGCGCGAGGTTCAAATCACCCTATAAACTGCAACAACGCGATGACCAGGAGAGAAGAGAGATTCGAAACGGGCACCTTCAGGTTAGGCAGAAGAACTCCGATGATGGCCGCAGGAGAGATGGGGTTATTTTTTCTTTAGCATGGGTTCGGAGTAATAGGCCGTCACCATTTCGTTGCTGTGGTCCGTGTCTGTTTGTATGCCGATCGCGACCAATCCCGGAAAGCTTGCCTGAAACGCCTCCTTAAAGTCCTTACGAAGGTTTCGCCTTTCAGAAACCCACTGCCCGGCCTTTCCCTCACCGGACTCCAGAACAAAAATCTTGCACCCCCTCTCCTCAGGATGATCGAATATGTGCCCCTTGGGCAGACGGTTTGCCCAGATATATTCAATCCTCGGGCCCGCATGTGCCCCTCTCAACCAATGAAAACCTTTTTCTCGATCAAAAACAACCATCACCCTGGCTGCCGCATCGTGCCTGTCTTTTCTTGTTTCGATGGCGGAACGAACCACATTGGATACCTTCCATTTCCAGGACAGGACAGGATAATCCTTCTTTGTTTTCTCGATGTCTTTGAAGAGAGAGGAACGGCTTCCCAGACTTTCGGCCTTGATGACGCCGCCTGTCTTTGAATACCGGGTTGAAGGGACAGCGAAGTGGGTGATCGATCGCCACCCCTTGACAGGCGATGCTTCCTCCTTCAATTTCTCCTGGGATGCAGGACCGAAGGGCAGTTGAAGCATCATCAGTAAAAGGCCGAGTATCGGAACGACCGCTTGCATAAATTTTTACTCCGCCCTCGATTCGAACCCGTTTGTTTCGCCGGCCCGATATATTTCCAACCGGTAAGAACATTTCCCATTTTTAAGGTCCGACAATCCCGGGTGTTCCTGTTGGCTCCTACAATGAAACGCACCTGTTTTTTATGACTTTCCTTGCCCGATAATCGAACGCTCTCCTGCTGAAACCTACCTGCCGCTTTTCGCCTCTTTACAGATTGGTTGGTTCGAAGGGCATTCGGCAGCTTTGGCTTTCTGATCGACTTTCGTCGCGTTCTTGTTGTTTTGAACGCCGCAGACCGTTTGCAGATCCCAAGTTATCCCCTCGTCTTGCAGGGTGGGATAGCAGAGCTGCTCGTTGCTGGAGCGTGAGAGTCCGAGATAAGGATGGCTCTCATCACAGCAGGTGTTGTAGCC
Source organism: Syntrophales bacterium (assembly GCA_040765725.1). Classification (GTDB taxonomy): domain Bacteria; phylum Desulfobacterota; class Syntrophia; order Syntrophales; family UBA5619; genus UBA5619. The sequence continues at coordinate 3,138 of JAXGRQ010000035.1, read as the reverse complement.
AAAGCAGCACTTGGTTCCGTTTGGGCAACAGATGGGCCCCCCGACCGGATCGCCGCAGGAGTAATAGTCTTCACCGCAATCATCACCATCCTTGTCCCAAGGGACTGTAACACCGTCTCCGCCTCCGCAACCTACAGCCATGATGAATGAAGCGCCGAATACGAGCCAGACCAGCAACATCAATCCTCTCATCAATACATGTTTTCGCCGCATGGTTCGTCTCCGTTCTTAAGGCAGCAATGCCGTTGTTGATCGCATGCAATGGGTTCTATGACAACCCGAACCGTCTCTCCCCGGCGAGAGGTTTCTTACGGCCCAGCGGGAAAACAGGGTATGGATGAAGGAAGGGCGTCCGGAGAAAGCATCCGTCATTGGACGGGCGCGCATGTTCGCTCCGTGTGTGGTTTGGTTCATTTCAGGCATCCATTACCAGTTTCACCACCATTATGAAAACCACTCCGATGAAGATCCGCTTGATCCGCACGCTACCGATCCGGTCGGAATAACGGGCGCCGATATATGAGCCGGTGCAGCAGCCGGCAAACAGGGTCAAGGCGGCAGGAATATGGATGGCGCCATGATAGGCAAAGGTAGCCGCAGCGGCTGTGCTTGTCAAGATTCCGGCAATTTTCATATTGGCGGCGCTTTCAAGAAAGGTCTGACGAAACACAAGAATTAAGACATAGATCAGCAAAGTCTGTGCTCCGGGACCATAAAAACCGGCGTAGACACCTACCGCAAGGCTTAAGAATACGCCCAAAACATGTCTTCGGACACTGATGGTCCGGTTCGTTGCCGCCTCCACCCCCAGCTTGGGGTTTGCCGCTATGATGATCAAAACGATGACCGTCAATGCGATGATAAATTTCTTTAACAGTTCTGGGCTGATCTGAAGTGCGAGGACAGCTCCGATGAAACCTCCAAAAAAACAGGGGATGCCGAAAATCAAGGCCAAACGATAGTTCACCATCCCCTTTCGGTGAAAGGAATAGAAACCTGCCGACGCGACCCCCATAATCCCGACACGGTCTGTGCCGATCGCGGTATGGGGCGGAAGACCCATCAGAATCAGAATAGGGAGGGTGATCATGCTGTTACCACCCACCAGCGTTCCAAAAGAGCCGCTGACCACGCTGACGCAGAAGAGGATGATCAGTTGTATGGGGTCCATAGCTTATCGGGAATTGTTGCCGGTGGGGTCACCCGACGTGTTCCGGCATCTGAAAAGAATCAATCCTACAGAAGATACATATTCTCTCGATCATAGATTCTTCACTCATCGATATTCCTGACGCATTGGGATTAAGCTAAGGACTCCATCATGGATTTCGTGATGTTCGAAGCCAGAAGAGATGCTGTGCCGGTTCGCCATACGGGATCTCCTTCATCGAAAAGGGTGGATGTTACCCGCCATTCCGCGATGCTGACTTCGCCGAGGCTTTCGCCTCCTTTTTCCCCTGTTTGAACCAGGTTTTCGCCGCCTTCTTGGCCGCCTTCGCGGCAAGCTCCCCTGTCGCTGCCTGATCCCCCGGCAACGCCGGAGACTCGGCCAATGAGGTTTTCCCTCCAGGGGTCGCTTCTCCGTCCCTGTCAGACGGGGAAGATTCCAAGGAAAGGGGCGGGGGAAATCCGGTTTTGTTCTTCCTGCGTTTCTCGATCACGCGGTCGGCGAAACGCTTGCCGAACTGCGCGATAAATCCGGCCAGCAAGACCAGCAGGACCCATTTGACGGCTGTTGAGATACTATCGAGATCCATGACATTCCCGGGAAAAACGCATTTCGATCAGACCATTAATATGATATTGTTTTTGACGGTCTGATTGTATAAAAGCGCTGTTTGCTTGTGTCAAGGGATATAATTGATCGAAGATCAGAGATGAAGGAAATGTTGGGTGAGGATTCGAGATTGACGACGGTTCTTCTTGAGCCATCGGTTCACTTCCTTAAAAAATAGACCGATTAGCTCAGGTAGAAATAAATCCCCAGAAAATGGCAGGCGCTGCCGAAAAGCACGAAGATATGCCACAACACGTGGTGGTATCGCATCTTCTTACGGACATAGAACAGCACCCCACCCGTGTAGCACAAGCCGCCTGCCAATAACCACCATAAGAGGCCGCGTGGAACCATTGTCAACATGGGTTTTATAGCGACAATGGCGAGCCATCCCATCCCCAGATAGATCATCACCGTTATCCATTTATTGCGACCGAGGAACAGCAGCTCGTAGACAATACCACCCATTGCGAAACCCCACACGAGGACGAAGAGCGTCCAGCCCCACGTCCCGCGCAGACCGATGAGCGTCACCGGCGTATAGGTCCCGGCGATGAGCAGGAATATCGAAAGATGGTCTAAGTGGCGGAAGAACCGTTTGATCCGTTCACTCTGAAAACTGTGGTAGAACGTCGAGGCGAGGTAGAGGAGGGTAAGAGACCCACCGTATATCGAAAAGCTCACGATGCGCCATACATCACCCCGATGTGCCGCGATGACCATGAGCGCTGCGAACCCCGCGATGGCGAGCGCCGTGCCGATGCCGTGAGTGATCCCGTGGTATCTTTCTTCGGTTAATGTGTATTGTCCGTGGGACATCATGGGACGATTATAGCACAAAATGACCCGGTCATTTTATTTATCGCTGTATTGTGTCTACCTTTTAAAATGCAACATTTAATCGGGGTTGACGTTTCGTGGGTTACGGGAAATGGCGCATCCGCTTCAAAAAAAATTGGAGATGACATACGTCAACTTTCGACATCCGCTATTTTTTAGCTGAGATGGCGATAAACCAAAAAGGGAACTCCTGGAGAAATCTCGGGGAACTGATTATCTTACGATGTGGATAATGTGGTGTGAAATAAAAAGGATCATAAAAAGCGGCCACGATAAGAACCGCAACACGTTGATTTTACTTGGTAGTCCCACGGGGGTTTGAACCCCGGTTTCCGGCGTGAGAGGCCAATAAAGAGCGTATTCCACCTGATTTCACATGCTTTTAAGGCTGTTCAAAGCCGTCTTTGGGAATCAAAAGCCGTCTAAAAAGCCGTCTGCCTAAATCATTCGAATATGTGATATAGCAAACTCATCATTGTCACCTGTATAAAAATATTGGATAAAATCATTTTAATCGATAT
>JAXGRQ010000034.1:0-28143 GCA_040765725.1 Syntrophales bacterium | reverse complement strand
TAACCTCCAGGGCTCCCGGCGGGCATGCGTCGACAAACACGGGATGTTTGAGCAACATCCCGGCACTTTTCCGGTGCATGCCACCCTAACCTGGAGAAAACGGGAGATTGGTTCGATGTCTACAACAGGAAGGGCTGCCGTCATGACGGAGGCCAAGAAAGATCTGGAAATTTGGGACTATCCGCTCCCGGAAGTCCTTCCCGGGTGCATCCTGGTCAAGATTACCTGCTGCACCATCTGCGGCTCCGATCTTCACACCTGGACGGGCCGGCGAAAATCGCCGGTGCCGATCATCCTGGGCCACGAAATTGTCGGCCGGATTGTCGAACTCGGCGCAGGCGTCACCATGGATTCGGGGAATCGCCCCTTGAGGGTGGGGGATCGCATCACCTGGACCATCATGGACAACTGCGGAAAATGTTATTACTGCCGGGAAAAGGGCTTGATGATGAAGTGCAGCCATCTGAAAAAGTACGGTCACGACAGCTGCGCCGAAGCGCCCCATTTCGTCGGTGGGTTTGCCGAGTACTGCTACATCACGCCGGGCACATGCGTGATCCGTGTTCCGGATGAGCTGACCGACGAGGAGGTCGCGCCGGCGAACTGCGCGCTGGCGACGGTGGTGGCCGGCTGGGACGCCATCGAGATCCAACCCTTCGAAAACGTACTGATCCAGGGGGCCGGCGCACTCGGCGTCTACGCGGCTGCGCTGGCCAGACATTGCGGCTGCCGCCGGATCATCATGGCCGACGTGATGGAGCACCGGCTGGACTTCGTAAAGCAGTTCGGCACCACCGATACGATCAACTCAAAGGACCGTTCCGACGATGAGGTGATCGGCATGGTGAAGGATTTGACGGGCGGATTCGGAGCGGATGTCGTCATGGAGCTGGCCGGCTTCCCACCGCTGCTGCCGCTGGGACTGAAATGTCTGCGCACGGGCGGTCGTCTCGTTGAAATCGGCAATGCTTATGCCGGCGCCAATTTCAGCTGCGATGCGTCGGATATCGTGTTCAAACGACTCACGATCAAAGGAATCCACAACTACGATACGATCCACCTGCAGAAGGGGGTTGATTTTTTACAGATGGCCCGGAAGCTTTTTCCGTTCGAAAAAATCGTGGGCGAAAGGGTATCGCTGGATGAAATCAATACGGGGTTGAAAATCGCCGAATCCGGCAGAACGATCCGAGTGGCCGTGAAACCCTGACCGATGATGAATTTTTAAGCATCTTATTTGTGCAGCTCCCGCCAATACCCTTCCGTTTCTTCTGGAGAGATCACCTTTTTGTTGTGCCAACACATCTAAAGGCATTTCCTATCACTGATTTTTAGCCCGTCGAATCGCCTTCCGCATCAGCAAATGGGTTGACAATCCAAACCCATTCAAGCTAATAAGGCCTCGTAATTCAGGACAGGCCCCGGTGAACAAATGTTCAGGAATGTCTTTTGATGCCATGTCATCTCATCGTCGCCGTTCCCGGGAAAGATGCAGACAGACGGTTTCTGGAGCGAGATTCATTCAAAAATCGAAGGGAAATGAATCATGAATGTAAACCATCTGAAAGCCTTTTTCGAGGTGGCCCAGGCCAAAAGCTTCACGCTCGGCGCCAAAAATTTGAACGTTTCCCAACCGACCCTCAGCATGCAGGTCAAACTCCTGGAGAAACGCTTCGGAGTCCCTCTCATCAAAAGAAGCAAAAAAATGTTCGAACTGACTGAAGAGGGGAAAATCGTCTTCGGCCATGCGGAAAAGATCTTTTCCCTGCTCCACGAACTGAAAATGGAACTGGAGAATTTCGAAACTCAAAACATGATCATCGGCTCGACGCCTTACATCTCGGATCACGTGCTGCCCAGCGTACTTTTGGCCATTCGGGAAAAACACAGTGATGTGAAAGTCCAGATATACACCGGCCTGTCTAAGGAGGTGCTCGATAAGGTCGTCGATTACGAATACCAACTGGCCGTCATCGGGAGACTGCCCTATCCGGACAATATTGTTTCCATACCCATCCTGAAAAAGAAACTGATGTTTATATCCAGGGAAGATATGGGCCAACGGATCAGCCTGAAAAAACTGGTAGATTATCCGGTTATTTTACCTGAACCCGGTTCGGCAACCAGGGATTATTTGATCCGGCAATTCAATATGAGAAATCTGAAAATCACCAACATCATCGATTGTGAAAACCCACCGGCCATCCTTCATATGGTCCAATTGGGAATGGGCGGTGCATTCTTCCATCTTTTCAGCATCCAGCGTGAAGTTCAGGAAGGCAAATTCCATATGGCCGATATCGAGGAAGATCTCTGCCTGGATTACGATCTGATCTATTTGATGGACCGCAGGAGTTCCAGGATGGTGAAGATCTTCACCTCCACGATGAAGACGATGCGGCGCAGCATTTGACGATGAACGGGGCATGCCCTACCGGCTCAGGCCGATCGCGATGACCCCCAGCGTGATCAGCAGGGCGCCAAGCAGTTTTTGCCTTCCGTGTTTCTCCCCCAGATAGAAGACGCCGAAATAGGCCGACAGGACGATGCTCACCTCGCGGACGGCCGCCACATAACTGACCTTGCTCATCGTGAGGGCAAAAAGGATCATCAGGTAGGTGAAGATGCTGAAGAAGCCGACAATAAAAATGGTGCCGGCGTGCCTCCTCCATTCCGGAAGAATCCGGCCTCGCTCCCGAATCAGGATCCAGGGCGTCAGCGCGAGCCAGGTGATGGAAACCATGATGTAGATGTAGACCGGCGGGTAGACCAGCCCCACGCCGACCTTGTCCACCAGGGTGTAGCCGGCGATCATCAGGCCCGTGGAAAGCGCCCACAGAGACGCCCCGCCGCGGAGGGCGCGGAAAGGCTCCAGGAAGGCCCCGTTCTCAAAGGAGCGCAGATTGGCGCAATAGATTCCGGCGATGATGAGGCCGATCCCGAGACCGCCGAGCGGGGCAATCTCCTCGTGGAGGAGGATCACGGCGAGGATGGGTACGAAAAGGGGGCCGGATCCCCGGGCCAGCGGGTAGACCAGCGAGAGGTCGCCCCGCTGATAGGCGCCCCCCATGAACCAGAAATAGCCCGCGTGGATGAGGCCGGTCGCGACGATGCAGAGCCATCCCGCGAGAGGAATCGGGGCATCCCCGCAGTAATATAGAAACATCGGGGAAAAAAGGATGAGGGCCGCCAGCTGAAACCACCAGATAAAAACGATCTTCCGATCGCTTTTTTTGAGCAGGAAGTTCCACCCGGCATGCAGAAAGGCGGACGCCAGGACGATCCCGAGGGCGATTCCGGTCACCGGCACGGATCTCCTTCCGCTCTTTTTTCAGGACTGCCGAGAATCTCCTCCAGGATCTCCGAGGCCGCACGGACGAAGCGGGGGCATCGTTCGGTGAAGAGCCCTTTCCGTTTCGCCTCCTCCATTCCTTCCGCCGTCGTCAGATCGCATCCCAGAAGTTCCCTGCAGAGGAGCGAACCGTTGCGTGAACGGAAACGGCTGGCAAAATCACGGACCATGGCGTAATTCTTTTCCTTCGTCTCCTTATCCTCCGCACATGTGCGGCCGTGTCTCAAACCGATCACGATCAGTGCGCCGGTCACGGCCCCGCAGACCTCCCCAAGACGGCCCATTCCCGCCCCGAAAGCGGCCGCCGCCCGAAGGGCCGTCTCCTTCTCCAGGTTGAACTCTTCGCGCCAGGCGGAAAGAACGGCCTGTGAACAATTGAACCCCTCCCGGAAACAGGCCACCGCCGCCTCTGTTTTATCGTTCATGCCATTCTTTCCTCCCATTGTCATCACCCAGACATGATCCTCTGCCTTGAATCAAAGCCATGACAATTCAAATGCCCGTGACATCCGCCGGTCAAAGGCAAAAGGGCGTGATCATGGCGGACCGTTCATAGTACGGATCTCGGCTTTCGTCAAATCCGAATATAAACCGGTTTGCGCAATCTGAAAATCGGACTCCGGCGTTGCACAAAGACGACCCGGAGGAGCGGGCCGGTTTGACATTTCCGGAGGCATCCGTTATAAGACGAAACGTAAGGATCAAAGCCTGCACAGCCTGGAAATCGGATCCCGCAAGCAGGGAGGAAAGCCATGCAGATACAGGACGTATTTCAGTACTATGAGAACGACCTCAAACGGGTCGAGGAACAGATGGAGATGTATCTCCGTTCGGAGGTCCGTCTCATCCCGGAGATCATCAACCACCTGATCGGCAGCGGCGGCAAACGTTTCCGACCTCTGCTGTTGCTGGCCTCCGCGGAATTGTGCGGCTACCGTGGAGAACGCCGCTATCCGATGTCGGCCATCATCGAATTCATCCACACGGCAAGCCTCCTCCATGACGATGTGATCGACCGGGCGGAAACCCGGAGAGGAAAGGCTTCGGCAAACCGGGTCTGGGGAAATGCAGCCAGCGTTCTGGTGGGGGATTTCCTGTATTCCAAATCCTTCAAACTGATGACCGACGACGGAACCCCCGCCATTCTCAAGCTTCTCTCCACAACGACCAACACGATGTCCGAGGGAGAGGTCTTCCAGTTGATGAAGGCGGGCGACAGCAGTATCACCGAAAAAGAATACCTCTCGATCGTCGAGAAGAAAACGTCGATTCTCATCTCGGCCGCATGCGCCATCGGGGGAATCCTCGGAAACACCTCGGACGGTCAGATCGAGGCGCTGACCCGTTTCGGGATGAGGCTCGGCACCGCCTTTCAGATCACGGACGACACGCTCGACTATGTGGCCAAGGAGGAGGAATTCGGCAAGGCGATCGGACAGGACCTTAGCGAGGGGAAGTTGACGCTCCCGCTGATCCGCACCCTGCGAAAAAGCACGCCGGAGGAAAAGGCTTTCATCCGGACGGAAATCGAAAAAAAGGATGGCGAGGCAACCGACGAAATCATTGCCATCATCAACCGCTATGACGGCATCTCTTATGCGTTGGGAAAAGCCAGGAACTGCATTGACGAGGCCAGGGGTTTTCTGACCCCATTTGCCGAATCGGAGGCAAAAACCGCGCTGCTGACGATTTCAGAATATATCATCGAGAGAAGGCTGTAGCCCCTTAACCAGGGGACGATTTGAAATCGATCGGAATCGTTAGGATGTTCCTTTCGCTTTCCCGCCGGTAACGGGCCATGGGAACCAACTGCTTCACAAAGAACACCCCCAATCCGCCGACCTTTCTTTCCTCGATACCCGCCTTCAGATCCGGGTCCCGCTGAGAAAAGGGATCGAATGGAATTCCCCGGTCGGTGACTTCGATCAGAACCCGCCCTCCGTTTTCGAGCCGACACACCACCTCCACTTCGCCGCCCCCGTCCGGATAGGCATAGCGAAAGATGTTCACGAGGATCTCCTCCATCGCCAGCTCGATTTCGCGAAGCCTTGCCGCTCCGATGCCCTGCGATGCCAGGCAGGAAACCACAAATGCCTGTAGCGTGTGAAGAGATCCCATGCAGGCTGGAACTCGGATATGAGCGGGGATTTGTGTCATTTAGACCTGACGGAGGGCTTCCTCCTCCGTATCGAAAATCTTGAAGATCGAACCAAAACCGGAAATCTTGAAAACGTCCTTCACCGGACCCTGAAGGCCGGTGAAGATCATTTTCCCATCCTTCGCCTTGAGTTGCTTCGCCGTGGACAAAATGCTCCGCAGCCCGGCACTGCTGATATACTCAAGGCCCTTGAAATCGATCACCTGTATGCAATTCCCGCCGTCCATCAACTCGGCGAGACTCTTCTCAAACTCACCCGCGGTGAGCGCATCGATCCGCCCCTTTACGGAAACGACGGCGGCGCTCCCTTCTTTCCTGATGACAATTTCCATAGGTCCCCCCTCGTGCTTTTCCGGACACGTTTAAAACAACAATCTTTAGAATCCAATTTTCCGCCGCCGGCCTTATGGAACCTCCGGCAGCTATCCAGATGAAACGATGCGATTGGATAGTTGCATATTTTGGACACGATGTCAAAATCAGATTCAAATCGGATTTATTCCCAAGGGAAATCCGGCCGGATATCCGGCAAGGGAAGGAAGCCTCACCGAGACCGGGAATACCGGTAAATTTTCGTTGAATTTTGCATTGGCCTGTGCGCATAAAAGCCGCAAATAACTTTCCGACAGGTGATGATGACATTTCTAAAATTCGTAACAGCGATTTGTGTGATCGTATCGATCCTTTCGTCGGGTGAATCCGGGGCAACCGCCTCGCCGGAAGAAACTTTCCGGACAAGCTTTCCCAAAATCCATGCGGACTCTATCCGCCCCGCCGGCGTCCCGGGTCTTTACGAGGTGGTATCGGGAAGCCGGATTTTCTATTACGCTCCGGGTCCCGAATACCTCCTGTACGGGCCGATGATCACCCGGGAGGGAAGGAATCTGACGGAAGAGCGCGAAGAGGAAATCCTGGAACAGGGATTGAAAAGGGTCCCGCTGGAAAATGCCGTTCGGATCGGCAACGGGCCCCATCAGGTGATCGAAATCACGGACCCGGACTGCACATACTGCCGCAAGGCATCCCTCTTTCTTTCGGGAAGAAAAGACCTCACCCGGCATGTTTTTTTCTTCCCGCTGACCATGCACCGCAATGCCGAGGCAAAGGTTCGACAGATTTTCTGCTCCGACAACCGTGCCAATGCCTACGAAGAAGCGATGGCCGGAAAATTGGACAACATGAAATTCACTCCTTGTAAAACGGCCGCGGTGGAGGAATTGCTCAAGGCCCACCGGGAAATCGGCAATCGTGTCGGGGTCAGAGGAACACCCCTCTTCCTGATTGACGGACAGGTGGTTTTTGGCGCGGACATCCCGAAGATGGAGAAGATCCTGAGCGGCAAGAAATGACAGGAACATCCGTATGCTGAATGAACAACATCTGGAACGATACGCGGACGTGCTTCTCTGGGGGCTGCATACGGCCCGGCGGGGGCGTTTTCGGAAAGGAAACGTGATCCTGCTTCAGTACGACCGATCCGCCCTGCGGCTGGCGGAGATCCTCTACGACCGGATTATCGAAGACGGAATGAACCCCGTTCAACGAATGGGTCTCACGACCGGTATGGAACGCTCCTTCTTCCGAAAAGCCGTCGAACGTCAACTCGTTTTCCAGCCACCGGGCGAAAAAGAGCTCTACGGGAACATCCATGGAAGGATCTATCTCCATGCGCCCGATTCCCTAACCCATCTGAAGGAGATCGACCCGGCCCGAATCGGAAAGGCTCTGGTCGCACGCAAGCCTCTCCGCGATATCCTGGAGCGGCGGGAGCGGGAGGGATTCTTCGGCTGGACCCTCTGCACGCTGCCGACGGAGGAGCTGGCCCGACAGGCCCGAACGACACCGGAAACCTACACGGAGCAGATCATACGGGCCTGCTACCTGGATCGGGAGGACCCGGCCGGAAAATGGGAGGAGATCAGACGCAATGCCAATGCCCTCAAAAGATGGTTGGAGAGCCTGGATGTGTCGTTTTTCCATGTTGAATCCGCCCATACCGACCTTCGGATCACGCCGGGGATGCAGCGGAAATGGGCGGGAATCTCAGGCCACAACATTCCAAGTTTCGAACTGTTCGTCTCTCCGGACTGGCGCGGCAGCGAAGGAACCTTTTATGCAAACCTCCCCTCCTACCGGAGCGGCAACTATGTCGAGGGGGTGAGATTGACCTTTGTCCGGGGAAAGGCCGTCGAGATTCGCGCCGAGAAGGGCGAGGCGTTTGCCGTCCGACAGCTTGGAATGGACCGGGGAGCGAAACGGATCGGCGAATTTGCGCTGACCGACCGGCGCTTTTCGCGGATCGACCGCTTCATGGCCGACACCCTTTTCGACGAAAATTTCGGCGGGGAACACGGAAGCTGTCACATCGCCGTCGGCGCCTCCTATGCCGATACCTTTGCGGGCGATCCCGCCGCGCTGAACAGCACCCTGAAAAAAAAGCTGGGCTTCAACGAGTCGGCCCTCCACTGGGATCTGGTAAACACGGAGGACAAAACGGTCACCGCACACCTCGCAACAGGCAAAGGGGTCGTGATCTATGAAAACGGATGTTTCCGGCACTGACAGCCGGCCCGGAAGAAGAGGGAAACCCTGAAAATTCTTGACCCCGACGGCCGGATCAGGCTAAAAAGCCGACGTCTCCGGCCCTGAAAGAAAGACCCGTATTTGATGAAGAAGTTTCTGTCCCGGAAGAGGCGTTTTCCGACCATCCTGCTTGCGCTGACCGGTATGGCCGTCACCATCGCATACGCCGTCGTCTGCCTGGGTTCATGCAGCTATCTGAAGGGCGATATCCTGGCGATCGACCTCAAATACCTCGGCATCTTCTACATGGCCGTGGTTCTGCTTCTGGCATGGTTCCGGAAAACCTTCCTGTGTTTCCTTCTGCTGGCTTTCGGCACGGGCGGGGAGATCTTCCTGATCGGCTACCAGGTCCGGGCCGGCATCTACTGCCCGTATTGCCTCGCCTTCGGTGCCACGGTCCTTCTGGCCTTTGCCTTGAATTTCGAGCGAAACCTAAAGAGGTGGGCCGCCCTCACCGTCGCCGCAGGATTCCTGTTCTTCCTTCTTTTCTTCTCCGGCTCCACGACGCCGGCATATGCGGCGGAGCCCGTCATCTCCGCCTTCGGCAGCGGCCCCGTCGAGGTGCGCCTCTACACGGATTATTTCTGTGGCCCCTGCGCGGCCGAGGAGGCGGAGGTCATGACCCTCGTCGCCGAATGTGTCGACAAGAACCTCGCACGGATTCTTTTCATCGATACACCGGTTCACCAGGAAACGGTTCTCTATGCCGGTTTCTTTCTCGCGGCCCTGAATGCAAAGAAAGAATTCCGGCAGGCGATCGCTGCCCGGAAAGCGCTCTTCGAAGCCGCGGAAAAGAAGATCAAAGGCCAGGGACCGCTGGAGGCTTTTCTGAAAACCAAGGGGTTGGATGTCCGGCCGTTGGATACGGCGCCGCACTTCAAAGTATTTTCCCATTACCTGAAAGAGGACAAGGTCAATGCGACGCCGAGCTGCGTCATTATCGGTCCGACGGGAAAACGAACCCTGGTCGGACGGGACGAAATTGCGAAAGGGCTCCGTGATCTGCTCCGATAGAGCCGCGCCGGCAGAAGGAAACGGGCGCCCGCCTGATGCCCCGGGAGGGAAACGGCGGATCTGGAGGGAATCGTGACTCCGCATGCGTCTCATGCAAGGGAAAGCCTTCCGGCGTGCACCCGGGATGACTTCGTAAGGACGTTTCTGTTCGGAATCAACGGCCCTGTGAGGGACGGACAAAGCATCCGGTCGGTCCTTACGATGGATGACAAAACCCAGGGGTGGGTTGGAATTCCGCACGGAGGCATCGCCATGGGCGCCATGGCCGATCTTGCCTTCTCACTCCGGAAGGGAATCGACGGCCCGTTCGGACCATACCCTTTCTCGATCGATTACCGCATGGGAGGTGCAAGCGTCCGTCTGGGCGATACGCTTCAGACCGAGCTGACCGCGAAGAAAGACAAGGCCGAGGGTGTGGTGGTCAAGGATTTTCAATCACCCCCTTATCTTACGGCGATGCTTCAGTTTGCACACGCTGCTCCATCCCACAGGGAAACCTTCCGTTCCTATCTGCCCGACCATGCCGGCGATTTGGAAAATCGGATGATCGCCCTGCCTTCCTACCGGAATTGCTTTGTCTGCGGGTTCGCGCGCCGGGAGCCCGGCCTCGAACGCCGATTCTACGCCCTCGATCTGCCTGATCGGCAAAAAATCGTCGTCTCCCCGGTGGGATGCGCCGGCGACAGCGGAGAGGCCTTCTACCGGTTTCAGCGGGACGGGTTTCTTCATCCGCTTCCGCTGCTGGCCCTTCTCGATGAGCTCATCGGCTGGGGCGGTTTTCTGCTCGCCGCAAGCGGCGGTGTCACGGTAAAAGCAAGCTACACTTTCTATCGGGATGTTCGGGTCGGGGAACGCCTCTGGGTTTTCGGCCGGGGAGAAAATGTTCGGGGAAATCCTTCATCCCGGATGCTCTTCTCGGCATCCGGCGGTGCAGCTGCTGTGGACCGCGATGGTTTCCTGGAGCCTGTGGTGGTTGCATCCGGACAGTACCTGGGAGTCGGCACGCTGACGGAACAGATGAGACGAGAGCTCCTTCCGGCCGAACTCACCCGCCGCGCCTTCCAACTCGCCGGAGCGTCGACCTGAGCTTGCCGTTGAGCGGATCAGCCCGTGAGTTGGGGCCGTTAGTGGACCATTGACACACCCCGGCGCTTCCCGTATGCTTGGCACAATGAAAAGGGATGCTTTTCTCGGATCCGGCGGGGAAATCTTGAAGGAGGGGAAAGATATGAATATCACGGAACGCATCAAGAATATTTTGCTCAAACCCAAAGAGGAATGGCAGACCATCGCGGCGGAAACGACATCGATCGCCGAATTGTATCGAAACTATATTTTTATCCTGGCGGCCATCGGACCGGTTGCCTCTTTCATAGGCATGTCGCTGGTCGGAATCAGCCTGCCCGTGGGAGGAACATTCAGGGTATCGATCGCCAGAGGCCTTGCTTCTGCCGTCGTACATTATGGTCTTGCCCTTGCCGCGGTCTATATCCTGGCCATGATCATCGATGCCCTTGCCCCCACTTTTTCCGGGGAAAAGAATCTTGGCCAGGCCTTCAAGCTGGCCATGTACTCCTCTGTACCGGGATGGCTGGCCGGCGTTTTTACCCTCATCCCTGCCCTGGGGGTCCTCGGGATCCTGGGGTTATACGGGCTCTATCTCCTCTATGTCGGGTTGCCGGTTCTCATGAAAGCCCCGAAAGAAAAAACGACCGGGTATACGATTGCCGTCATCATCGCGGCCATTGTTATGTTCGTCGTGATCGGCGCCCTTTCACGGGCCCTCATTGCCTGACATCCGGCGAAAAGAAGGGATGGAACAAAATCCAAAGGCAGGGGTGGAATGGCCCTGCCTTTCTTTATGAGCAGCGCAACTTTGTTGTGAACCGGACCGCCTGATCCGAATTCAGGAAATCACCGGAATCTCATACCGGCCGGAAATCTCTTCGTCGAGACCTTCCCGATCCTCTTTCAGCGCATAGGGGAGGTAATTGAGAATGTCCCGGGCCGTGATCCCGTCTTCCCCTTTGTCGGCAGCGGCCAGGTCTCCGGCAAGGCCGTGGAGGAAGACCCCCTTGCGCACCGCCTCCTCAAGGCTCAACCCCAGGCCGTTCATGGCGGCAATGGTCCCCGTGAGGACATCCCCGGCCCCCGCCGTCGCCATCCCCGGGTTTCCGCTCAGGTTGATGAAGACCCGCCCACCCGGTGTCCCGATCAGTGAATGAGCGCCTTTCAATACGATCCATGCCTTCAGATCCGAACAGGCTTTCCGGAGGACCGGAATTCTCTCTTTCTCGATTTCGAAAACGGATCGATTCGTGAGGCGGGACATCTCCCCCGGATGGGGGGTCAGAATCGTCGGTGCACGGCGACCCCTGACGATCTCCGGCCGATCCGCCAACGCGGTGATGCCGTCTCCGTCGACCAGAAGCGGCTTTTCGATCCCGGCGGCCAGTTCCCGGATGAGTCCCTGCGTCTCTTCCGCCAGGGAAAGGCCGGGACCGATCACGACCATGTCCACCCGCCGGGCGGCTGAGAGGAGCGGATCCCTGTTCTTCAGGGAAAGGCTTCCCTCCGTAGTCTCCGCCAGCGGGACAAAAACGATTTCACTTCCGCGCGTCGCGAGGTAGGGAATCATGGACGAGGGAGCGGCAAGACGGGCGTATCCTCCGCCCGCCTTCAGCAAGGACATGGCAGCGAAATAGGGCGCACCGAAGTAACCGGCGGCGCCGGCAATGAAAAGCACATCCCCGACGGAACCCTTATGGGCCGTCAGTTCCCGATGCGGAAGCGGGATGAATCCGTTCGTTTCGACGGGGATCGCCTTGTCGTCGTACAGGGAGGGGGGAAAGGAGATGTGCGATACATGGAGCCGGCCGCAGAGTTCAAAGCCCGGGTAAAGCATGTTGCCGATTTTAGGAAGACCGAAGGCAACCGTATGGTCCGCCCGGACCGACGCCCCGAGGATTTCGCCCGTGTCGCCGTGGATGCCGGAGGGAATGTCCAGACTGAGAACCGGTCGGCCGCTCGCGTTGATCAGATCGATCGCCTTCCGGTAGACACCGTCCACCTCGCGGTCGAGACCCGTCCCGAACAGCGCATCAACGATTCCGTCCGCATGGATAACCGCCGAACGGATCGAGTGCGCGTCGGAAATGGTTTTCACCTCGACCGAAAGCTTCGAGAGGATGGCGAAATGGGTCTTGGCCGCCCCTCGGAGACGGTCGGGGTTTCCGAACAGAAAAACCCGGGGGATCCCACCTCCCGAAAGGATATGTCGGGCCACGACGAAACCGTCACCGCCGTTGTTCCCGACCCCGCAACACAAAACATAGCGTCTTCCCGCAACTCCCCATTCCCGGGAAAGGATCTCATAGGCCGCCCGACCGGCATTTTCCATGAGGAGTTCCTCCGAAATCCCGAATTCCTCCATGGCCTTGCGGTCCATCGCCTTCATTTCATTTACGCTGCTGGCTTTCATCTTTCACCCCCGTTGCTGGCTTCCTCTCTGCTTCGGAAATCCCGTGATCCCTGGCCCGGGAATGGTCCACGCCTCCCCAGGATGTGTCGTAAAAGGGGAGACCTTCTCAAAATCCGCCCCCGGATTGTCTTGGCCTGGATTATATGCCAAACAGAAACCATATTTTTCGTTGCTGTAGGTATAAAAGGCAACGCTCCAATGATTGATGTCGAAATATCGGAGCCGGCAAAGATGGGTAGGAGTGTTTCTCAGGCGCTCGATATATTCCTCACGGGTCTCCTTCATCCACTTTGGAGGATCACCTTTCTCTAAGACAGGTTCTTTGTAAGCATCGATGTAACAAAGCGCTCCCCTGAATCTGATGTCCAGACAGGTGAATTTTCCGGCGTAATTCTTTTTAGCATGTTCATTTATGCGCTTGATGACTTTGGCTCGGGTATCTGGAAGGATCTTCTTTCCTCCTGAATGGAGATTAAATATCCAGACTTTTCCTCTCATGACGATCCTTTCTCGATGGATATGGTCGTGATCAATTTGGGGGTAGCAGCGCGAGCTACTATATTATCGGTTATACTATCCCCAACACCTGTAACTGTAAAGAGCCAGATTCTGAAATAAGGATTGGCTTCAACAAGAAATGTAAAATGAAAGGTTAGATCATCGTCGACATTATCGGATGCTTTGTTTCAGGAAACAGTGTTAAACATCAAGAATTTCAACGGATATCCCAAGCGCTTCAGCAATCTTCGCAAGGGTAGCGCGACGCGGTTTAGCGGTTGGCTTTTCTAATTTTGCGACGGCGGCTTGACTCACACCAATACGGACAGCAAGCTCTCTTTGCGTAATTCCGATGTGATCGCGCCATGCCCGGATCATAGGTATTTCCCGCAAAAGATGTGCTTCGACAACCGCTTGAGGTATACCAATGGGGCGGGTCTTGTCGCCATCCAGCAAGGGACGGATACGCTTGAATTCGTCCCAAGGAATCAGCACAAAAGCCGGATTGCCTTGATAGTCTATCGTTTGATAATCAATATGTGTTTTCATCTCGCTTTTTGACCTCTTCTATACTGATGATACTGATTTCTTCAAACACGTCAAAGAGTATCCGCCAGTTTCCCACACGCAGTCGATATGTTCGCTCGTGATTGACTAACCGCTTGACATTGGAACATTCTGGGAATTTGGATAAACCCCGCGAAGCCGTCAGAATGCGTCCCTGAATGCCGCGTTCCCCAATTTTCTTGAGTTGCTTAAATGCCCTTGGCTGCCAGATGACGTCCATTGTTGGATACGATTATAACTATTTACAACCTAATGTCAACAGAAAAGTTGTTTTATATCTATTGCGGGCGGGGCGGTCATTCGTTGCTGTTTACGGTTTGTACTAAAGTATTTCTTCATGGGCGGCGTTTTGAGGAGTTCAGGAAGGTTACCGCAGATTACACGATCATCAAATTTGCTGACAAGCCTTCGCACATTTCATCCAGAAATCAATCGGCGGCCTCTTAAATGCACGGTCTGCAATTTACTCTTGGATTGGGGCTATATATCCACCCATCGTCCCTGATTTATTCCACAAGTATCAGGCCAATTTTAAAGAAATACTCTGTCGCCACTGAGCTTGGCCTTGACAGGAAACGGCAATCGTGGCAATCGCAACCCCATCATGGCGGAGAAGACGGATAGGAAAAAGAAGGAGCGGGGAAAGCGCATCCGGGAGGAACGCTCCCGGCAGCTGCGACGGACCGAAGCGGAGAACCATCATGATTTTGCCGTGATGCACTATCGAAACCGGGACTTCGCGGAGGCGCGGCGCTGCCTTCAAAAAGCGATCACGGTCCTTCCGAACCACCTGTCATCTCATCAACTTCTGGCCCAGATCGCCCTCGATGAAAAAAATCTCCCGGAAGCGGCCAGGATCTTTCGACTCATTCTAAAAAAATGGCCTGAGGAGAGCTTCGCCTGGTACTTTCTCGGCGTCGTCCTGATGGATCTCCGAAAATTCGACGAGGCCGTAGAGGCTTTTCAGGCATTTATCATCGCATCCGGCGGTCGGCGATCCGACGCCCTCGTCAAGACCTATCGCAGGAACGCGCGATCCGCGATTCGGGAAGTGGCCCGGATCGGCAAGATAGAGGCCTTAGCGCCCCCTCCTTCCTCTTCTCCGGCAAGCGAGACCGCTGATCTTTTTCAGCCGCAGCTGACGCTGAGCCGGGGAAAGGCGGGCCGGGGCCGCAAGACGGGAAACATGTCCGGCACGGTGCGGGCGATTCCCACGAAATCATTGCCCCCTGAGAAAAGTGCGGCGTCCTGCGGGAATACGGAACCAAATTCCGGCAAACCGGCCGCACCCCTTGGACGGCTTGACCTGTTCCCCGCGAAAACTTCGGGGCTACTCCGGAAGCCGGAACCGCCGTCCGGGAAATTGTCTGCGCCTCCGGAATTGCCTGTAACGCCCCCGCAGCAACCGGCTGCCGCCGTCCCCGCGACGCCTCTCTTAGACCTCTCCGCGTTTGCTGATCCCGCCCGGCGAACAGGAAAACCTGCCGTCCGCTTCACCTTCATCAACGAGCCTCTCTTCGCGGAGATGAACCGTTCCGGCGACGGAAACCCCCGCGCCTGGCAGTTGTGGGTGGAATACCACCGCATCCGGCTGATCCGGGAGTTCGATGAGCTGCTCTGCCTGGCCCATCTGAGGGACATCGACCAGTACTGGTATCAGATCGAAACCG
The DNA here is from genome assembly GCA_040765725.1 of Syntrophales bacterium. Lineage (GTDB taxonomy): Bacteria > Desulfobacterota > Syntrophia > Syntrophales > UBA5619 > UBA5619. Next base: position 12,820 of record JAXGRQ010000034.1, on the reverse strand, counting down.
TCTCCCAGGTTCTGCGGCGTTTCGGCGGGCGGGTTCTTCTGGCCGACGAAGTCGGCCTCGGGAAGACCATCGAAGCGGGCATGGTCCTGAAGGAGTATCTGCTTCGCGGGATGGTCCGTAAGCTCCTGGTCCTGACGCCGCCTTCGCTCATCTCCCAGTGGCGGGAGGAGCTGGAAACGAAATTCGGCGTGGATTTCATCACAACGGAAGATCCATCCTACCGGGAGGGGGCGGAGGATTTTTGGCTGCGCCACGACCGGATCATCGCCTCCCTCCACACAGCCAAATCCCGCAAGAATATCGATACGATCACGTCCATAGACTATGACCTGGTCATCGTGGACGAGGCTCATGGCCTGCGAAACCGGAGAACGGCCAGCTACCGTTTCGTCAACGAAATCCGCAAAAAATTCATCCTGCTCTTGAGCGCCACACCCGTTCAGAACAACCTGCTGGAGCTGTATAACCTGATCACGCTGCTCAAACCAGGCCTGCTGAGCACGGAAGTGGCGTTCAAAAAGGAATATGTCAAGCGGGGCAGTCTCCGGACACCGAATCATCCGGACAAACTACGCCGCCTTCTTCGCGAGGTCATGATCCGCAATACCCGTTCCCTTGTGGACGTGAAGCTGCCGAAAAGGTTTGCGACCACCCTCTATGTTCCCCCTCTGCCCCACGAAAAGGAGCAGTACGAACGGGTCAGCCGCTTCTGCCGCGACTTCTGCGCCGCCAGGGAACAGCCGTCCCTCTGGACCGTTCAGAATCTCCAGATGGCAGCCGGAAGCTCTCCGCTCGCCCTGCGGGAATCGGTCCTTCATCTTCTGGAGAAAAACGAGGGGATCACGACCGCCGAGGCGGGCCATCTTCGGGATCTGGCGGAACATCTGCGCGGCGGCGAGGGGACTTCAAAAGGGGCGCAACTGCTCCAGCTTCTGAAGGCCAGGGAAGATAAAAAAATCGTCTTTGTCAAATACCTGAAGACCCTTGAATATCTGGAGGGGCTGCTGGGTTCGGCGGGTGTTCCCTTCGCCGTTTTCAGCGGCGGGATGACCGGTCCGCAGAAAGACCATGCCGTTGCCCGTTTCCGGGAGGAGGTTCCTGTCCTGCTAAGCACGGAAACCGGTGGCGAAGGGCGAAATCTCCAGTTCTGCAACGCCCTTATCAATTATGACATCCCCTGGAATCCCATGCGCCTCGAACAGCGGATCGGCCGCCTCCACCGGATAGGGCAGCGGCGGGACGTCTTTATCTTCAACCTCTGTCTCGCCGGCAGCATCGAGGATCACATGATGCGCATCCTGGACGAGAAAATCCACATGTTTGAGCTGGTCGTCGGGGAGATCGACACGATCCTCGGCAACCTTGATTCGGAACGGGAGTTCGGCAGCGTCATCCTGGAGATGTGGGTCCGGGAGTACGACGAAGAGAAACGCCGGGCATCTTTCGAGCGGTTCGGCGAGGAGATCATCGCGGCCCGCAAGAATTACGAAAAGACCCGCGCGCTGGACGATGCGCTCTTCGGCGAGGATTACGAGGTGTAGCGAATGGATCTCATCGGTTGGTTCGGAGCGGTCGCGGATCTGGAAGGCGCCCTCGTGGAAGATAACGGCGGGGGCCGGCTGTCGGTTCTCTTTCCCGACCATCTCCGGAGGCGCTTGCAGGTTGGGGAAATGGAATCTTTCGGAATGGAAGAGCGGGATTCCGATGTCGGGCGTCTCCTCCACGACCAAAACCCCGTTATCGCGGGCATGGGCGAGATCCTCGCCGAAAAGGGACGTCTCGCGACGGCCGAACTTCCGGGGAAGCCGCAGCTTCTCCGGATACCGGAAGCCTTTCTGAACCGCCATTTCACGGCGCAGAACTTCATCTACCGCTATCGCGATCAGCAGATCGTAACCGTTCGCTATCTCGTCATTCCGTTCCTGCTCGGCGCCGTTTCCGACATGAAAACCGAGCGGATCGTCACGTTCATTTTGAACGAAACGACGCGGACTGTGCCGTTGGGCATGGAAAACGACCTTGCTGCCGCTCTGCCGCAGGCGCTTCATTCTTCCGCGCGTTCCGGGTTTTCCGACCCGGCTCCTTCCACGGGCGCCGGCGCAACGGAGAACCTCTCGCTGATGAAAGAGATGGTTCGTCGACAGGCCATGCAGCTCTTCCCCGAATTCCTCCGCAGCTCGGAACGGCGGATGATCCGCGACCTGGAACGGCTGCAGGAGTATTACGGCGCCATCGCCCGGGAAATCGAAACTGGGGCGAAAAAACGGTGGGGCGTCGATGGAGAACGGGAGAAAGCGGCAGGCCGCTTGGAGGCTGCCCGCCTGGAATACGAGAAAAAAATCCAGGATGTCCGTGACAAATACGCCGTCGAGATTCAGGCGGAGCCCCTGGGCGCCCTGCGTCTGGAGGCCTCCGCTGTCGTGCTTCACATCCGGATGCAGCGGCGGAAAAAGGTCATGCAGATCGAACTGCCGGTCAACCCGCTAAACGGTCGGTTGGAGGCCATCCCGTGCGCCTCCTGCCACACCCCAGTTCTGAACGGCTTCCTCTGTGACGAGATGCACTTCCTCTGCGCCGCCTGCCACCCGAATTGCCCGTTCTGCCGAAAGCATTAAAAGGTCCCCGGGTACTTGCCGCCGTCGATCAGCAAGTTCTGACCGGTGATGAAACCGGACCGGGCGCTGTTTGAAAGGCCCAGGATGCTGATCGGAGCCTTCACCGCGCTCGAAGTGATGTTCACAATGCACCCGAACTTGCGGGCGATCATGCCGTCCACCGTATCCCTGATCATAAAGACGGCTGCCAGCATGTTGCCGCTCAGCGCCGCGATCCAGGCATCGCGATCCCAGTCGCGGAAATTGCCTGTGGGCGGTCCTCCCGAGTTGTTGACGACAATTTCGGGCTCGGGACAGGCCTTGAAGCGCCAAAGCCCGGCCCTCGTCCGTGGTGATGTCCGCGGCCACCGGTGTCACCCTGGCGTCGGTGGCGGAACGGATCTCCTCTGCCGCGGCCTCGATGTTGGCGAGCGGGCGGGCGACAATGATCACCTCCACACCCTCGCGGGCCAGCGACATCGCACAGGCCTTGCCCAAGCCGGCGCTGGCTCCCCCGATGATGGCCTTTTCCCCGGCAATTCCCAAATCCATGTCCCCTCCTTCCCCGTGATCTCTTCTGTATGGGATCCGATCTGATCCCGTCGCCATCGCGACACGGACGACTTTTTCATCCCATCCTTCGTCCGCGACAGCCCGTGAATGGATCAGAGGACAATGCGGCGAGCCTCACGGCAAACCGGTTGTCGTCTCCGTTCCGGTTCACGCCTTCGACAAACCCGGCGGACCTCAGACCGGTGATTTTTCATCAGGCGGGAGCAACGCCTCAATCAGCGGGATGACCGGAGGCAGCTCCTCCAGAACGGTATGCCAGACCGCGCCGACATCGAGGCGGAAATATTCCGCCACAAGACGATTGTTCCCGATCGCCGCCAATTCTCTCCACGGAATCTCCGGATGGCTTTCCCGAAAGAACGGGGAGAGACGGCGGGTCAGGGAGGAGATCGCAATCAGCCTTCCCTCAGCGGCATCCTGGTGAAGCGGGCTCTGTTCGAACTCTTCCCGGGTCATACCGGCCAGGTACTGCCGGGCGCGCCTTGCCGCGATCAGGATGTCCAGAAGAATTCCATCATCCCGCCGCATAGATCACCACTTTCGTCGCGAGGATCTGCCGACGCTTGATATAATTTTCGCTGCGCATCACGGCACTTTCCGACACCAGATCCACCTTCCTTCCGAAGATCGCCTCCAACTCCTCCTGCATCCGGGAAAGCCGGAAGAGACCATACTTCTTTCCGGGACGAAAACGGACGAGGAGATCGATATCGCTCTCCGGGCGGAAATCCCCGCGAACAGCGGAGCCGAAAAGCGAAAGCTCGACAATATCCCATTTCCCGCAAAAGGCGGCAATGGCCTCACGGGGGATGTCAATCCGCGGATTCACATCCCCCCTCCCCGACCAGGATCGCCGCCAGTTCCTCCGGAGTCGTCACCGGCCTCCGGCAGGAAAAGTTTCGGCAGACGTAGGCGGCGGCCCGGCCGTCGATTGCCCGCATCTCCCGCGTGAACGGAACGACCTTGGCGATCTCGGGTTCCCTCTCCGTGTCGGGACGAAGGAGCAAAACCGCCTGCGGCCGGCGGTTGCGGCGCGCGACCGAGATCAGTTCCAGGGTATCGGCAGCCTCCGGTCGGCCCGCGATCACCACCTCGCAGGAGGGGGAGGCCAGCATCTCCAATGCAACCAGCCACTGGGCATGGGCGGAGGGCAGCCTCCGGATAGATTCGGCAAAGGCGCTCAGCAATCGTACCCCCTCTTGCTCGAAGCAGGAATCGCCGGTCATTCTTCCCATACGGATCAGATTCATCAACGTTACGGCATTCCCCGACGGAACAGCCCCGTCATGGCTCTCCTTCAGCCGAATCGGTAGTTCCTCGCCGTCATTCGGCGTGAAGAAAAAACCGCCCTCCGGATCCCCGAAACGGTCCGACAGGATCCGCTGAAATCCGATCGCATTTCGCAGATCAGCCGCGTCGAATCCCGCCTCGTACAGCTCAATCAGCCCGCAGATCATGAAGGCATAATCGTCGAGGTTTCCGGTTACGGCCGACTCGCCTCCGCACCAGCGGTGCAGAAGCCGTCCTTCAGGGGTTTTCATCCGCGACAGAACGAAGTCGGCAGCGGCACGGGCTGCCGCGTAGTAGGAGGGTTCCCCCAACACCCAGGACGCCCGGGCCAACGCGGCGATCATCAGCCCGTTCCAATCCGCCAGGACCTTTTCATCGCGCATGGGACGAATCCTCGCGTTGCGGGCCGCCAAGAGTCTCCTCCGCACCTCCTCAAGTTGCCGGGTTTTCTCGCCCGCGGAAATCAACGTGCCGGCGCAGACGTCTCCTTCCCCACCGGATGCGATGCTGAGGATGTTCGATCCTGTTCTCTTTCCCGTTACGGGGTCGATGAAATTTCCGCCATCCCGAAGGCCGAACATCTCCATTGCAAAACGGGTATCCTGCGGACCGAGGATCCTGCGGATCTCTTCCATTTCCCAGAGGTAGTAACGTCCCTCCTCCCCCTCGCTGTCGGCATCCTCCGCGGCATAAAAGCCGCCGTCGGTCGCCCGGAGGTCGCGAAGGACATACTCCATAATCTCCCGCACGGTCCGGCCGTGCTCTTCGCCGCTCTCCGGCCGGAAAGCCTCCGTTGCCGCCAGGGCAAAAAGCGCCTGATCGTAAAGCATCTTTTCAAAGTGCGGAACCAGCCATTTCCGATCCGTGCTGTAGCGGTGAAGGCCGTATCCGAGCTGATCGAAGATCCCGCCCCGGCGCATGGCCCGGAGGGTTCTCTCCGCCATCCGGATCGCCTCCCCCTCCCCGCTTCGCTGCCCGTACCGGAGCAGGAACAGCAGTTGATGGGGCATCGGAAATTTCGGGGCATCCCCGAATCCGCCGAACTCCTCATCGTACTGATCCCGAAGTTCCCCGAAGGCTTCGGAGAGGAGTTCCTCACCGGGGGTTTCTCCACGTCCTGAGACGGGTTGCCGGAGAACAGACAGCATCCCGGCCGCCTCCGCTTCGATCCGCTCCCGCTCCGTCCGCCAGAGTTCGACAATCCGCGGGATCAGCTCGACGAGCCCTGTTCGGCCCCACCGGCTCTCCTTCGGAATGTAGGTGGCCGCAAAGAAGGGGCGTCGCTCCGGAGTCATGACGATGGTCAGCGGCCATCCCCCTCCACCGGTCATCCTCTGGCAGACCCTCATGTAAACCCCGTCGATATCCGGCCTCTCCTCACGATCCACCTTGACGCAAACGAAAGCCTCGTTCAGAAGAGAGGCGGTCTCTTCATCCTCGAAGGATTCGTGGGCCATGACATGGCACCAATGGCAGGTGGAATATCCGACCGACAGGAAGACCGGCTTGTCCTCCGCTTTTGCCCGTGAAAAGGCCTCTTCTCCCCAGGGATGCCAATCCACCGGGTTGGCGGCATGCTGGAGCAGATACGGACTTTTTTCATGCTGCAGGCGATTCAGCGCGCCTGAGTTCATCTCATTTTCCTTTTTCGATGGTCCGCCCTGCCGTCAACGGATGCGCGTCATTGTGAATGACCGCCGTCGCGCCGGATATTACAGGGCAGCCGTCAAACGGGACAGCCCTTCCATCGGCTTGCCGCCGAGGTGAATCCGGATCGCGCGGCGCCCCGCGTTAAGCAATGCCTTGCGATCGCCGAAGGCCTGGGCCTGTTTCAAGGCGCCGAAGCTGAGCGACGATTCGGGCCGCCCCAGTTCATCGGGGATCGGAACATCTCGGACGTCATCCGCCGTGAACTGGATGAACAGACCACGTCCCGCGTCTCCCTTGTGGAGCTGCCCGGTCGAGTGTAGAAAGCGGGGCCCATACCCTACGGTGGCCGCGATTTGAAAACGGTCCCGGATCCGCATCCGCAGACGCTGCAACAACTCGTCCACTGGCAAAGATGGCGTCAGGTAGGCCTGGAGCGCAACATACGCACCCGCTTTGGGCTGTTTAAGAAACGTCGCCAGGACCTCTTCGGGCTTCCGGACAGCCAGTTCACCGTAAATGGAGAGATCCGTCCCCGCAAGCGCGGCAGTCTCCGCCGGCATCGCCCCCGTCTCCCGATACTCCGCGATCATTCTCCGCGCGAGGGCTTTGGACGCCTCCACGTCCGGCTGATCGAAAGGGTTGACCGCCAGACGCCATCCGGCCGCCGCCGTGGCCATCTCCCAGAAATAGCACTGACCTCCCAGATCATAGGAATCCGCCAGTTCGATGTCGATGACGGGATGGCCGGCTTCGGCCAGTGCATTGAGCTGCGCCTCTCCGGTTGTCTCTCCCGCCAGCCGGATCGAACAGAAGATCCGGTCCGGACCGTAAACCGAAGGTGATCCTAACTCCTCCCCGACGACCGGCAGGATCCCCTTCCCCTCTTTTCCCAGGCTCTCTGCAATGAGCTGCTCCACCCAGTCGCCGAAGGCGGAAAGCGTCGGGGGAAAGAGAAAGGTAAGTTTGTCGTGCCCGCGCGCCGCCAGATCTCCCAGAAACGCTCCGAACGAAACGCCGCTCATCCCGCCGTCTGCAGCATCGACAAACTCGGATTCCGCCGCCTCCGCAGCCCTTTTTAACAGCAGTCCGGTATCCATCCCGATTAGCGCCGCCGGGACGAGGCCGAAACAGGAAAGGGCCGAATAGCGTCCGCCGATCTGCGGATCGTTGAGGAAGGTGTAACGGAAACGGTGCTTGCGGGAGAGGTCCGCCAGCGCGCTGCCGGGATCGGTGATCACAAGAAACTGCCCGCCTGCCTGCCCCGCTCCGAGTTTTTCGGCTACAAGATTAAAAAAATATTTCATGAAGGAGAAGGTCTCAACCGTCCCCCCCGACTTTGTGGAAACGACAAACAGTGTCCGCTTGAGGTCGAGCTGCTCGGTACGGGCCAGCACCGCCCCCGGATCCGTACTGTCCAGCACGGAAAGGTCGAGGAACCCGTCGGCCGCGCCAAATATTCGGCGAAACACTTCCGGTGCGAGGCTGGAACCTCCCATCCCGAGCAACAAGGCAAATCCAAACCCGTCGTTCCGAACAGTCCTGACGACGGAGGCAATCTCGGAGAGGCGTTCCCGCATTGTACTTGGACTGTCCAACCATCCGAGACGATTGGATATCTCCGTCGGTTCCGGTTTCCACAGGGTGTGATCTTTCCGTCGGATCCGTTCCGCCACTTTGCCGGCCGTCACGGCCTTGCGGATCTCCTCCATGGCCACCCGGCAGGATCCCGGACGAACCCTGATTCTGGTCGTCATGGCTGTCCTTCCCCCTCTCGGCCAATATCCCCGCGCACTTTTGAGCAGGGGCTTTCGGGCGCCGAATCGATCAAGGTACCTTTCCCGGTGCCCTCTTTTTTCATCGCCCAAGCAGTCGCTTCGCCTGCGCGGCAACCACTTCGGCGGTCACGCCGAACTTTTCGTAGATGGTCTGGTACGGGGCGCTGGCGCCGAAACGATCGATCCCCACAATCGCCCCCGCGAGACCGGTATAGTGCTCCCATCCCAGCCGAACCCCAGCCTCACAGGCGACCCTTGCGGGAATGTCGGGCGGCAGAACCTGATCCCGATAGCTCTTCGGCTGGCGGTCGAACAGATCCCAGCTCGGCAACGAAACAACGCGGACGCGGACCCCGTCCCCGGCAAGCATTTTCCCCGCAGCGGCCGCGATCGCCAGCTCGGACCCCGTCCCGATCAGGACCACCTCGGGATCGCCCGACCCCGACTCCCAGAAGACATATCCCCCCTTTCGCAGGCCTTCCGCCGGTCCGACCGTCGAACGGTCCGCAACCGGCAGGTTCTGTCGCGTGAAGATCAGCGCCGTCGGACCCGACTTGTTCTCAACGGCCATACGCCAGGCCTCCACCGTTTCGTTGGCGTCCGCCGGGCGGATCACGGAAAGGTTGGGAATCGCCCTCAGGCTCATGAGCTGCTCGACGGGCTGATGCGTCGGCCCGTCCTCGCCGACGCCGATGCTGTCGTGGGTGAAGATGTAGATCACATGCAGCCCCATCAAGGCCGCCAGACGGATCGCCGGCCGCATGTAATCGGCAAAGGTGAAGAAGGTCGCCGTGAAGGGCAGAATCCCCCCGTGCATCGCCATCCCTCCGGCAATCGCCCCCATCGCATGCTCCCGGACGCCGAAATGGATGTTCCGGCCGTCGGGACCCCACTCCCCGCCGCAGGCGCCTTCCCGTTCGGCGGGGGGGTCACCCGGCTTCTGGAAATCGCCCATTCCCTTGAGCCAGGAGAAGGTGGAGGGATTCAGGTCGGCCGCTCCCCCTGCCAGTTCCGGTATCGCCGCTCCGAGGACCTGAAGGACCGCTTCGGAGGTTTTGCGCGTGGCTACGGCCTTCGTCTCCGGTCCGTAAACGGGCAGCCCCTTTTCCCATCCCGATGGGAGCTCGCCCTTCATCATCCGTTCGAACTCGGCGGCCGCCTCGGGATATGCAGAGGCATACCGGTTGAAGGACTCCTTCCAGAGGAGCTGTTTCTTTGCACCGGAAGCCCCAGCGTTACGGAAAAAGCGCAGAACCTCCTCAGGAACGAAGAACGGCGGATCCGCCGGCCAGCCGAGCTTCTCCTTGGCCGCTTTCAGCTCGTCCGCCCCGAGCGGCGCACCGTGCGCGGCGCTGGTGTTCTGTTTTTTCGGAGCCCCGAACCCGATGGTCGTCCGGATACGAATGAGGGTGGGTCTCGCTGATTCCTTTTGAGCCTCTGCAATGGCCTGATCGACCGCCTCTGTATCGTTTCCGTTCCGAACCGGAATCACCTGCCAGCCGCAGGCAGCGAAACGCTGATCGATGTCCTCGGAAAAACAGAGCGACGTGGAACCGGAAAGGGAGATCCGGTTGTCGTCATAAAGAACGATGAGCTTCCCCAGGCCGAGGTGACCGGCCAGCGCGCAAGCCTCTGCGGATAGCCCCTCCATGAGGTCTCCGTCGCTCGCAAAAACATAGGTCCGGTGGTCGACAACCGGATGTCCGGGCCGGTTGAACCGGGCCGCAAGGTGCGCCTCCGCAACGGCCATCCCGACCGCGGCGGCAAGACCCTGCCCGAGCGGGCCGGTCGTCATCTCCGCTCCCGCGGGGTGACGGCGTTCCGGATGACCCGGGGTCTTGCTTCCCCACTGTCGAAAAGCCTTCAGGTCGTCCAGCGAGAGATCATAGCCGGTCAGATACAGAAGGGCATAGAGGAGCATCGAGGCGTGGCCGGCCGACAGGACAAACCGGTCGCGGTCCGGCCAAAGGGGATCAGCCGGATTGTACTTCAGACGTCGCGTCCAAAGGGTGTAGGCCGCGGCAGCGGCCCCCATCGGCATGCCCGGATGACCGGATTTCGCCTTTTCAATGGCATCCGCCGCCAGAAACCGGATCGCATTGATGCATTTGACCTCCAGGTTCTCCTGTCCATTCATGCTGAAGTCTCCTCTCCTCGTAGTCGGTTTGATATTCTATATCTTGTCATCCCTGCTGAAATTTTCCCATCACCTCTGAAACGGCACAGACGCGGTTCTCCATTCTATTCACATTACAGTTCCGTTCCCAAAGCAACGGAAAATAGATCGGATCCATGCTTCCGGTCGCAGCCACTTTACATGAACGTGCCTCAATTGACAAGGCGGCTTTGGAAAAACCACACGAGTTTTTCATCGCCCCTTGCCATTGAACGAATATTGCAGTATCCTGACCCCGTAGATGATTCCGAACCAAGGAGGCGCCATGAGCCAGCACAAAAAGATCGAACGCAAGAAGGAACTGGACCGCAAACGCCGAAGAAGAGAGAGAAGCCTGAAGCTTCGAAAAAAGGAAGCCAAACAGAAGACCAAATAATCAGGGTTTGATGTGAAATTTCCCTCTGGAGAAGAGACAATCAAAAACGGTCTGGTTATTGTGCGGATGATTCTGGTTCTCGGGCTGTTTCTGTTACCCGGGCGGGCGGCGGCGGTCAGTCCGGCCGATATGGAACGATTGAAGGCCACGAGCGAATGCCCGAACTGTAACCTGAATGGGGCAAACCTGGGCGGGGCGAACCTGGACAATGCGAACCTGAGCGGGGCATATCTGGGCGGGGCGAACCTGAGCAAAGCCAATCTGAGCGGGGTCATCCTGAGGGGGGCATACCTGGGAGGGGCAAATCTAAGCGGGGCATACCTGGCCGGCGCCATCCTCGACGACGCAAACCTGAGCGCCGCAAACCTGAGCGAAGCCGTCCTGAGCGGGGCGAACCTGAACAGGGCCATCCTGAGCGGGGCAACACTGAGCAAAACCAATCTGAGCGCGGCCTATCTGCGCAAAGCGAATCTGAGAGGGGCCATCCTCGTCGAAGCCAACCTGAGCGCCGCCGACCTGGTTGATGCCGATCTGACCGGGGCAAATCTGAACAAGGCATACCTGGGCGGGGCAAAGCTGGGTGGGGCAATACTGGACGATGCACTGCTGTCCGGCGCCATCTGGATTGACGGGACAAAATGCAGGGAAGGTTCCGTCAAGTCCTGTACAAGATAATTCCTGCTCCGTGCTCCGAGAAATGAACACGGATCTTCCGGATTATTTTCCGAAGGTCGCCGCGGGCGCGCTAGAAACCGCCGGAAGGTTTCTCTTTCCCGGTTTGAGCTTTGCGGAACGCCTCATCTCCAGCATTTTCGCCGCCTCGTTTTTTTCGAGGAAGGAACGGGGCTCGTAATTCCAACCCGCGGCAAGCCGCTCCTCCTCCCGCTTCAGCATAAACCAGGAAAACCATCCGAGGGGCTGCGCGGCGATGCGCGTTTTCCAGCCGAAGGCATCATAGATGTCCTGAAGCAGGCAATCGGCTTTTTCCCTGAGTCGAGGATCGTTCCGATACCATTTTCGCATGGCCCAGACGGCGCCGGCATAGACCGACCTCAACGGGAAAGACTCCCAGGCGACCCTTTTCCGGACACGCGGTCGGGGATCGTCCCGGTACATCCGCCATCCGTTCAGAAGAACCCGGATCATCCGGAGCAGACTCGGACCGTTGATCGCAAAATCCCGCCGGAAGGCATCCAGCAGATACTGCTCCTCCCGTCCGTCATGGATATGCGGGTGGCGGTAATTGAAGCGATACTGCCCGTGGGCGTCGGCCGCGGGAAATTCCGACTCCGGAAGAAGCGAACCGTCCCGCCGATGCTCTTCATACAACGGCGTTCCCGGAATGGGCGTGTAGAGCATAAACTGGTGGAATACCGTATCGTGGCTGACCGCATAATCGATCATCGCGTCCATGTTGTCCGGCCTGTGGTTTTCCAGACCGATGATCGATGACCCCAGAACGCGGATGCCGTGGTCCTGCAGCAGCTTGACAAGCGCCCGCGTATCCACCCCCCGAAGCTTGTCGTAGGCGCTCTCCTCCCCTTCCAGACCCATCCAGACCCAGCCGATCCCCAGTCTGACGAGTTGATCGATCGTATAGGATTGCAAGACGCGCGCGGAGCTGAAGACATAAATAGCCCAGCTTTTCGCATGGGCCTCCATCAGTTCCAGAAGCCTGAGCGCCCGCTTCTTGTGGAGCAGGAAATTCTCGTCCAATGTGAAAAAGGACCGGACCTTGAGTTTTTTCTCGATCTCGCACATCACGGCGAAGAGCTCGTCGCCCGTTTCGTAGAAATTGATAAAATTCCCTTTGCCGCCGAAAAGGGCGGAGGTTGAGCAGAAGTTGCATCCCATCGGGCAGCCGACCGAAGGAATCAGAATCGCCGCGGTATCGCCGGGACGGCTGCCGAGATCGATTCCCATCGTCCTTGCGCCGAATCCTGAAATGGCAAGGGGATGCCGGATCGGCCCCCGATCGTCCTGACCCAAATAGCGCTGAAACCAGCGGATCCCCTCCCCGCGCACGATGTGGTCCGCGTCGATCCGTTCAGAGAGCCCCTCCTTGTTGGCGATATGGCCGCCGATGACGATCACGGCGCCCGATTGATGCTGCCGGATCAGCCGACACATCTCCCGGACCTTGCCGATGTTCGGCACGATGGCGCTGATCCCGATCACGTCGTAACGGTTCTCCGTGATTTGCGCCGTAAAACCTTCCAGGGTGGGAAAATCCAGCAGGGTGCAGGGGGCCTCCAGGTTGTTCTGGATCATCATCAATCCGAAAGAGCGATGAAACATCCGGATCGAGAATCCACCCTGGACGCGGGTCACCTGATTCTGATAGAGTTCCATCGGATTGATTTTTCGGCTGCCGTACTCGTCATCG
>JAXGRQ010000033.1:0-28747 GCA_040765725.1 Syntrophales bacterium | reverse complement strand
CCGGATAGACGCCTCCCTGGACGATTCCGAAAAGAGCATGATCCGGGTTCCTGCGGCTTTTCTTGCATCGTTCCGCCCAACGCGCCGTCCGCGCGAGAGCGCGCTCGGCTTCATTCCGGTGCGCCGGATAGGCGATACACTCGTCGAGGCACATCATGATGTCGCTTCCGAGCGCCTCCTGGATCTCCACCGCCGATTCCGGTCCGAGAAAATGGCTGGAACCGTCCACATGGGATTGAAACAGAACCCCCTCTTCTGAAATTGTGCGCAGTGCGCCGAGACTGTAGATCTGGAATCCCCCGCTGTCGGTCAGGATGGGGCCGGACCAGTTCATGAACCGGTGAAGTCCCCCCATTTCGGCAATCAGTCGGTGGCCGGGCCGCAGATAGAGGTGATAGGTATTGGCGAGAATGATGTCCGCGCCGAGGTCTCGAACCTGTTCGGGCATCATCGCCTTGACGGCGCCCTGCGTGCCGACCGGCATAAAAGCCGGCGTCGTCACCCGGCCGTGCGGCGTTTGGATCACCCCCAGCCTGGCCCTGCAACCGGGATCTTTTGCGGTCTGCGTAAATTCCATTTTCCCCCAACCTACAAGATCAGCATGCAGTCCCCGTAGCTGTAGAAACGGAACCGGTTCTCGATGGCGACCCTGTATGCCTCGAGGATCTTTTCTCGTCCGGCAAACGCACACACCAGCAGAAGAAGAGACGATTTCGGCAGGTGGAAATTCGTCAACAACGCATCGACGCACCGGAACGGGATGCCCGGGTAAAGGTACAGGCGGGTGGAACCGGAAGCCGCGCGGATCTTTCCTTCCGAATCGGCCACCGATTCGAGCACACGGGTCGAGGTGGTTCCCACCGCAACGACCCGTCTTGCGCTGTTGACCATCCGGGCCGTCTCTTCCCCCAGCGTAAAGCGCTCCTCCTCCATGACATGCTCCTCCACGTTTTCCACTTCGATCGGGAGGAATGTGCCGTAACCGACATGAAGGGTCACGGGGGCGATCCGGACCGACCGGCTGCGCAGTCTGTCGAACATCTCTTCCGTAAAGTGCAGCCCTGCCGTCGGCGCCGCCACGGAACCGTTTACCCGCGCATAAACGGTCTGGTACCGTGCCAGATCCTGATCCGACCGCGGCCGTGTTCTGCTTCGCCTGATGTAGGGCGGCAGGGGCGCCCTGCCGAAACGGGCGAGAAAATCGTCAAAGGGGACCTCCATCCGGAATGCGATGAGCCACTGCTTCTCCGAAAGCCGCCGGACCACCTGCGCCCGGCAACCTTCCTCAAACAGAATCGGCATCCCGCTGCGGACCCGTTTGGCGGGACGAAGCAGCACCTCCCAGGTTTCCTCCGGAGACTCCCCCGGCGACCGCCTCAGCAGCAGGATCTCGATCAAGCCCCCCGTTTCCTTCCTGCCGACCAGGCGCGCCGGAAAGACACGAGAGTCGTTCACGACGAAAACATCCCCTTCACCGGCGTATTCAGGAAGATCCCGGAATGTCCGGACCTCGATCTCTCCCGTGTTCCGATGCAGAACCATCATCCGGGAGCGGTCCCGGACCGCCGCCGGTTGCTGGGCGATCAGCTCTTCGGGCAGGTCATAGGCGTAGTCGCTCAGATGCATCCGCATTTCATCCGCAAAAGATGCGGCACATAATCAAAAACAGCCTGGAAAGTCAATCGGAATTGAAGGTCCCATTCAACAAACTCAAAGACAAACAAAAGAAAAACAGCTGGTGGAATTCATGAACAATCGTCCTCAGGCGCATCGATCCTGATGGCGTTGGACGCGGACGGCATTCCTGCAACAGGCAATGCGATCCGTCGGCGGGATGCCTTTCTCCGTTGGTTTGTCGATCCGGGGGATCAAGGTCAGCAGGTTCCGAAATACACCAGGATGAGACCGATCGCCATCGCGGCGGCGCCCATGATCCGGAGCGTCGAGTCGGGGATTTCCGTCAATTTATTCAGGTAGATTTTCAGCTTGTCGGGGAACGTGAAATACGGGATTCCTTCGATGACGAGGACCATCCCCAGAACGCAGAGGAAGTATTTCATGGGTTTTCCGAAGGTCCTTTCCTTTTCTTGACTTCGTCCCAGATCCCGTTCATCTCGGTCATGGAGGCATTTTGCAGGGTTTTCCCCCGGGCGGCCAAGGTCCGTTCAACGCGGGAAAAACGATCGGTGAATTTGGCCAGAGAGGATCGGAGCGCCGCCTCCGCATCCACGTGAACGAAACGGCACAGATTCACCAGCGTGAAGATCAGATCGCCCGCCTCCTCCCTCATTTGTGGCCGTCGGTCCGTCCGGAGCGCGGCGCGGAACTCGGCCAGCTCCTCCTCCACCTTCTGCAAAACCCCTTCCGCGTCCGGCCAGTCGAAACCGGCCTCGGCGGCACGGGCGGCAAACCGTTGGGCTTTGGCCAGCGTGGAAAGAGATCCCGACACGTCATCGAAGAGGGGGGATTGCGGTCGCTTCTTGTGTTCCACCTCGGTCTTGATCCGTTCCCAGTTTATCCGCACATCCTCGGCATTTTCGACCGTTGCGTTGCCGAAAACGTGCGGATGACGGCGGATCATCTTCGCGGCGATCTCCTCCAGAACGTCCCCCATGTTGAATTCGTGCGCCTCCTCGGCCAGACGCGCGAGGAAGAGGATGTGGAAGAGAAGGTCGCCGAGTTCCTCCCTGAGGTTCTCCGGTGAGGCTGCCTCCAGCGCCTCGAGAACCTCGTAGGCCTCTTCGATCAGATAACGGCCGATATCCTCCTTCCCCTGCATCCTGTCCCACGGGCATCCTTCCGGGGATCGCAGCCGGGCGATGATTCCAATCAATTCCAGGAATTTCTGTTCGATGTGGTCGGTCAATTTCAATCTCCGCTTCGGCGCGCACAGGAAACCGGCTCACGTCTTTCTGCCGGAAGACCTCCATCGGCGAACCGCGATGGTCGTCCACCCGTCAAAGCCCGGTTGGATTTTACTGCGACCGAAATGCTGCCGTTCATTGCGGAAGGGACTTTCCCAGGAGCTCCACGATATGCCAGACGGGCTGCTTCATGGCGAGTTCGCGGACGCCCCAGGCGAGCTGGAGGTGGCAGCCGGGGTTGGCGGTGATCAGGACATCCGCGTCGGTATCGCGGACGTTCGCCAGTTTTCTCTCCAGAATTCGTCGGCTGGTCTCCAATTCCTTGAGCGCGAAAGAGCCCGCCATGCCGCAGCACCAGCTGGATTCCTTCATCTCCCGCAGCTCGACCCCCGGGATCGACCGGATCACCTGGCGCGGCGGCTTGGAGAGGCCCTGCCCGTGGACAAGGTGGCAGGGCTCGTGATAGGTGACGCTCAGCGGGACCGGTCGGAGCCCTTCCGTGCGAATGCCGACTTCGGCGAGGAATTCGGAGATGTCGCGGACCTTCGAACAGAAGAGACGAACCCTGTCATGGTCGGCCCGATGTTCGAGGATCTCTTCGTACTCTTTCAGTGCGCAGCCGCAACCGGCGCAATCGGTCACGATATAATCGACGTCGAGCGATCGAAAGAGGTCGATATTGATCAGGGCGAGACGCCGGGCGCTGTCGCGGTCGCCTTCGGCGAGGTGGGGCGCTCCGCAACACTTGACCTCCTTCGGGGTAACGACGTCAAATCCCTGTTGCGAAAGGATCCGAGCCGTCTGTCGCGACACCTCGGCGAAGACCAGGCTCATTGCACATCCGAGGAAGAAGCCGACGCGGCCCCGCTTTTTACCCTGGGCGGGAATCGTCTCCGGGATTTCCGTGCGCAGCGGGGGGGCGAGTGTCGGGAGAATCCCCTCCATCTTGGCCAGAACGCCGGGAAGGAAACGGTTGATCCGCAGGTTGCGGACCGCCCACTGGAGGCCGAGCCGCTGATAGAGCCGAACCGGGATCATGGAGGTTTCCATCATTGCCGGCGACGGAAGCATCCGTTTCAGGATGAAGTCGCGCAGCATTCCGGCGGGGAGGGAAGGGGGATGAAAAACCTGCGACTGACTCCGGCAAAGCTCCATGATCGTGCCGACCCGGACGCCAGACGGGCATGCCGTCGAGCAGGCCTTGCAGTCGAGGCAGAGGAAGGCTTCGTCCCGCACGGCGGATGTGAATTCCAGCTTTCCTTCCGCCACGGCGCGGGCGAGGGCGGCCCGTCCCCGGGGGCTGGACCGTTCACGGTTTGTCAGCGCGTAGGTGGGGCAAACGGCCAGACAAAAACCGCAACGCATGCACTGGAGGATGGATTCATAGGCCGGCGCATCCTCCGGGTGAAAGTTACCCGAGTCGCGTTTTTCAGACATGGGCGCCTCCCGGAATCTTCAGGCCGGTCGGGACCCCCTCGTCGAGAAATATCTTTCCGGGGTTGAGCCGGCCGTCCGGGTCGAATCCTTTCTTGATCCGGCGCATCACCTCCATTCCTCCCTGTCCGAACTGCCGCAACAGATAGCCCTTCTTCGCGATTCCGATTCCGTGCTCTCCCGAGACCGTACCCCCCAGGGAAAGAACCTTTTCGTAGAGTTCGGAGAAGAAGGAATGGACCTTTTCAAGCTCGAGCGGATCCCTCTCGTCGGTCACCGCCGTGGGATGGAGGTTGCCGTCGCCTGCATGTCCGTACGTGGCCACCTGAATGCCGTACTTCTTCTTGAGCCGTTCGATCTCGGCGAAGGTTTCGGCGAGGCGGCTCCGGGGAACGGTGGCGTCTTCGAGAATCGTGGTTGGCGACACGCGCGCGACGGCCGAAAGGGAGGTCCTCCGTGCGGCGGCCAGTTGCAGCGCCTCTTCGGCATTTGCGGCCTGGCGGATCTCGGCCGCTTTGACCTGTTCGAGAACCTTGCGGACCCCCGCCACCTCTTCGGCGACCACCGCCGGGTGGCCGTCCACTTCGATCAGCAGCAGCGCCTCCATTTCGCGCGGCAGGCCGATCTTGGCGAAATCCTCCACGCAGTTGATGGTCGTCTTGTCCATGATCTCGAGGGTGGCGGGGATGATCCGGCCCGCAATGATTTTGGAGACCGCCTCGCCGGCCGTGCGGATATCCCGGAAATAGGCCAGAAGCGTCCGCTTGTCCTGCGGCGGATTGATCAAACGGACCGTAATCTCGGTGATGATCCCCAGGGTCCCCTCACTGCCCACCAGGAGATCCCGCAGGGAGTACCCGGCCACATCCTTGACGCACTTGTTTCCGGCGACAAATTCCGTACCGTCGTAGAGCAGACCGGAAAGGGCCATCACATAGTTCCGGGTGACCCCGTATTTGAGACCCCGCAAACCGCCCGCATTCTCCGCCACATTGCCGCCGAGCGTCGATACGTTTTGCGATCCGGGATCGGGCGGATAGAACAGGCCGCGCGCCGCCACCGCGTTGAAGAGCTGGGTCGTGATCACCCCGGTTTCCGCCGTCGCCGTCAGATTTTCTTCATCGATTTCCAGAATCCGGTTCATCCGCGTGAGGCCCAGGATCATCCCGCCCGCCGCCGGGGTGCTGCCCCCGGAGAGGCCCGTGGCCGCGCCGCGCGGGGTGACGGCAAGCCCTTCCTGACGGCTGACCTCCAGGGCGGCTTCCAATCCCTCTCGGGTTTCCGGAAAGACGGCCACCTCCGGAAGGCCTTCGATTTCCGGCGTTGCATCATAGCCCAGGACGAGCAGATCCTCCCGCTCGTGGTAAACGTTTTGGGCGCCGATTTTCCGACGAAGATGATCGATCACATTTTTGCTGATCATGGCATGCCTCTCGCAATGTGAACAGGGAAGGGAACCTGATACAACCGTTTGTGTTTCCGGAGCGATATATAGAGGGAGGATTCGGAGGTGTCAAGGCGAAAAAAAGAAGATAACTCTTGACAGGGTTGGGAAAGCTTGTTACGAAACCGCCGTATTTCACGGACGATTGTGCGCCGCAACCGGCTTTGCCCGGCCGTTTTCATTCTGTTGTCGTGTGCGAATCGGGTCCGGTCATCCGCCGGATCTTACTCAAATGCAGAATATCCATGATTCACGGAGGGGTGCCCTCCATGAAGGGTGTCCCTGTTCCGGGATGGGAGGCTGTTGAATGTCCGACGGGAATTTGTTTCTCGATCCTCTGTTGAACGGGGATACGGAAGCGCTGGTTCAAAAAACCAAAGAAGCTCTGGCGGCGGGGGGTGAAGCGGAAAGCCTGCTTCAGGGAGGCCTGATCCCGGCCATGGGCGTGGTGGGGGATAAATTCCGGAGCGGCGAGGTCTATATCCCCGAGGTCCTGCTCGCCGCGCGGGCCATGAAGGGGGCCATGGCCGTTCTGAAGCCCTATTTGGCTCATTCGACGCAAAAGGATGCGGGCAAGGTGGTCATCGGCACCGTAAAAGGGGATCTCCACGACATTGGGAAAAACCTTGTCGTCATGATGATGGAAGGGGCAGGGTATGATGTGACCGATCTCGGAGCGGACGTTTCCACGGGGAAATTTGTGGACGCGGTCCGGAGCCGGAATCCGCTCTTCATCGGAATGTCCGCTCTGCTGACGACGACCATGAAGGAGATGAGGCAGACCATCCTGGCCCTGGAAAATGAGGGGTTGAGGTCCGGGGTCCGGATCATTGTCGGGGGTGCGCCGGTTACGGAGCGGTTCGCGAAGGAGATCGCCGCCGACGGCTACGCGCCGGATGCAACCTCGGTGGTGGCGATGATGAAGTCCCTGTCCTAAGCGGGGATCTTGCGGCTAAAAAATCAGCAGCTGCATATTCAGACAAGTCGCTGTTCCCTTGCCGCGGCAATGACGGCCGCGGAAAGAGCTCTGCTTCCGCCGGAGGTGGCGTCATGGATATGAAACGCGACTATTACGAAGACATCCGGCTTTTCGAAAGCGGGGTGGTCCTTTTCTGGACGGTTGCGCTCCTGCTGGTCCTGTTCACGGTTCCCCTTTATACCCCCAATTATTATGTCTATCTGCTGAACATGATCCTGGTCCATGTGATTCTCGCCGTGGGCCTGAACATCCTTGTGGGGTCTACCGGCCAGATCTCGCTGGGCCATGCCGGTTTCTTCGCGATCGGCGCATACGGAACGGCTCTGCTGATGGCCAAGCTTCAGATTCCCTTTGTGTTCGCCATCCTCGCGGCCGCCTTTATCGCGGCTTTTTTCGGTTTTATTCTCGGTCTGCCGGCACTGCGGCTGGAAGGCCCTTATCTGGCGATCGTTTCGCTGGGTTTCGGTCTGACGATCATGCACATCATCGGGGGGGGCGAGGCGTTCGGCGGCCGGATGGGAATCAAGGTTCCGCCGCTCGATCTGGGAATCCCGCAACTGGGCATGGCCTGGGTTCTGAAAACCGATGTCCAGAAATACTATTTGATCCTGGTCATGACGATCGTCATGGTGGTCGGCGCCAGAAACATCCTCAAAACCCGGGTCGGCCGGTCCTTCGTAGCGATCCGGGACAGCGACATCGCCGCCGAGGTGATCGGCGTGAACCTGACCGTATACAAGACGCTGGCCTTCGCCGTGAGCGCCTTCTATGCCGGGATCGCGGGGGGACTGTTCGGCTTTGTGCTCGGATTCTTTGATCCGTTCACGTTCAACCTGATCCTCTCCATCATCTTTCTGGTGATGGTCGTCGTCGGAGGATTGGGCACCATCGTCGGGGGGATCCTGGGCGCAACGTTGATCACCTATCTTCAGTATGCGCTGCTGAAGAACATTGCGGAAGTCCCGTACCTCGGGGAGTTTCTGACCGCCTTATCGAAGCGGTGGTTCACGGTGGTGGGTCTCGAGAACTTCAGCGGCATCGCGATCGGTTTGATCATGATCGGGATCATCATCTTTGAACCGCTCGGAATGTACGGCATCTGGATCCGCATCAAGAAATACTGGAGGACATGGCCCTTCTGACGGAGGGCCGCTTTGGGTGTCGCTGCGTTCGAAGGGGTGGTCGGTTTTCTCAATCAGCTAAAGGGGCGAAAGGGAGGGAACGATGCCGTTTGGACAGCTCCTGGTGGAGGGATTGGCGATCGGCGCCTGCTATGGTCTTTTTGCCACGGCGGTGGTGATCATCTACAAAACATCCGAGGTGGTCAATTTTGCCCAAGGCGAAATGGCGATGTTTTCCACCTTCGTGGCCTTCCATATCCTGACAATCTATGAATACCCCTTCTGGCTGGCCTTCATCCTCTCCATGGTCTTCGCGATTCTTCTCGGGGTCCTGATCGAATTTCTTTTCCTGCGTCCCGCCAAACACCCCAGCATCCTGGGGCTGATCGTCATCACGCTCGGCGCGGAGATGTTTCTGATGGGGCTGGCCGGCTGGAAATGGGGGGCGGAGCAGAAGTTTTTTTCCCTCCCGCTGAAGGCCTCCGTGACCTATGAGCCGGTCAAAGGAATGATCGTCAACCAGTGGGCGATCGCCGTTTTTGCGGTGACGGCCGCGATCATGCTCTTCCTCTTTCTCTTCTTCAAATACAGCAAGCTGGGGGTGGCCATGCGGGCGACCCAGCAGAACAAGCACGCCGCCAAAATCATGGGTATCCGCACCGAGCGGGTCTTTTCGTTCGCCTGGGGATTCAGCTCCCTGATCGGCGCCGTCGCGGGGATGTTCTTCGCCTCGCGGGCCACGCTCGATCCCGCGTACATGATGGAGCCTTTCATGCGCGCCTTCGCCGCCGCGGTCCTCGGCGGACTCATGAGCATCCCCGGGGTGATCATCGGCGGCGGGCTGCTGGGGCTGATCGAAAACTTCTTCGGCTACTATTTTCCCCACTGGAAGCCGATCGTGGCCTTTATCGTGATCATCCTGGTCCTCTGTCTGCGCCCGAGCGGTCTGTTTGCGAGACATTATGTGAAGAAGGTGTAACGGCGTCGGTGACGCCGGAAAATAAGGGAGTCTGGTTACGGTTTTTCCATGGAATCACAGGAAGATCGAAAAAGGAGGGAGTCATGATGTTCGAAAAGAGAATGTGGATGGCGTTGATTGCGGTTCTGGCGGTTCTCGCGACCGCCGAAGTTGCCCCGGCCGCGCCGGCGGGGTTTAACGACAACGAAATCCGGATCGCCCAGTGGGGACCCCAGACCGGTCCAGCGGCCGCTTGGGGATCCGTAGCGCGCGGAAGCAAGCTCCTGTTCGATGTGATCAACGAGGAGGGGGGGATCCACGGCCGGAAGATCACATACTTCATCCGGGACGACCAGTACAATCCAGCCCAGACGGCCACCGTTGTAAAGGAACTAGTGGAAAACCAGGGGATCTTCGCGTTCGTCGGCGGCG
Source organism: Syntrophales bacterium (assembly GCA_040765725.1). Lineage (GTDB taxonomy): Bacteria > Desulfobacterota > Syntrophia > Syntrophales > UBA5619 > UBA5619. The sequence continues at coordinate 19,515 of JAXGRQ010000033.1, read as the reverse complement.
TTTCCGCGGCTGGCGGAATGGCCGTGAAAGACGTACTGGCCCAGAACAAGGTGATCTGGGTGGGGCCGGCGACTGCGGTCAAGGAGTACGTCTTTCCCGTCCAGCCTTACCTGTTCGGCGTCTATCCTCTCTATGAGGATGAGGCGAGCATCTTGACAAAGTACATTGTCGAAACGCTGAAAATGAAGAAGATCGGGATCCTGTATCAGAACGACGCTTACGGGAAGAACGGTTATGACGGCTGCAAGCAGCGCCTGGCCACGTACAAGATGTCACTTGCGGCCGAGATTCCGGTGGAACCTACCGAAAAGGACCTTGCGTCACAGATCCTCCGGCTGAAGAACTCCGGGGCCGAGGCGGTCCTAATGTACGTTAGCCCGACTACGGCCGTCATTACGCTGAAGACCGCCGCCAACGTCGGCTACAAACCGCAGTGGGTCTCTTCCAACACCCTTTCCGATTATCCGCTGATGCAGAAGATCTCCGGCGGGCTCTGGGAGGGGGTCATTACGGGAAACTTCGGCGAGACGCCCGAGTCCAAGCATCCGCTGATGGTGAAGTACAAGGAGGCGGCGAAGCGTCTGGCGCCTGAAGAACGTTGGGGGACCTTCTATTCCGCCGGTATCCTGTTTGCCGATCCGATCGTGGAGGCCCTCCGGAAAGTGGGACGAAACCTGAGCACCGAGGCGGCCCTCAAGGCGCTCAATTCGATCAAGGATTACCAGACCATCGGACCGAAGATCACCTTCACCGAAAAGCAACATCAAGGGTCCGATTCGATCGTGATCCAGAAGTGCGGTCCGAACGGGAGCTACATCGAGCTTCAGGGCTGGACGTCGAACGAGCTGGCCACCTGGAAGAAGTAGGACCATGATGGATCACTTTACAGTCGAACATCTGAGCATCTCCTTCGGCGGCCTGAAGGCGGTGAACGATGTCAGCTTCAACGTGGAGAAAAACACCATTTTTTCGATCATCGGACCGAACGGGTCCGGCAAGACGACCATCTTCAACATCATCAGCGGGATCTACAGGCCCGACAGCGGAAGCATCTTATGCAGCGGGGAAGAGCTCGTGGGTCTTACGCCGGACCGCATTGCCCGCAAAGGGGTGGCCCGCACCTTTCAGAACATCGAGCTCTTCTCCAATGCAACCGTGATGGACAACCTGATGCTCGGAAGGCACATTCACATGAAGACGGGCGTGTTTTCCGGCGCGTTCCTCTGGGGGCGGGCTTCCCGAGCCGCCCGAGAGGAGATCCGGAACCGGGAGATCGTGGAGAAGATCATCGATTTTCTGGACCTGCAGTCGGTGAGGAACAGCTATGTGGCAAGCCTTCCCTACGGCAAGCGAAAGCTCGTCGAGCTGGGCCGCGCCCTTGCGCTCGAACCGAAAATCCTGCTGCTGGACGAACCCTCCGCGGGCATGAACACGGAGGAGAAGGAGGATCTGAACATCTGGATCAAGGACATTCAGGCCGACTACCGGGTCACGATCCTGTTGATCGAACACGACATGAACATGATCATGGGAATTTCCGACCGCATCTTCGCCATGAGCCAGGGGGAAAAGATCGTCGAGGGGACTCCTGCGGAGGTCCAGAGCCACCCGGAGGTGATCCGGGCGTACCTGGGGGAGGAGCGCGGATGCTGAAGGTGAGCAATATCGAAACCTGGTACGACCTGATCCGGGCGCTGCACGGGATCTCGTTCGAGGTGAAGCAGGGCGACATCGTGGCCCTGCTGGGATCCAACGGGGCGGGGAAGTCGACGACCCTCAAGACGATCATGCGGCTGCTCTACGACCTCAAGGAGGAGCAGCCGGAAAAGGGGACCATCGAATTTCTGGGAGAGAGGATCGACCGGAAGGACACCGACCGGATCGTCCGGATGGGGATCAGCTACGTTCCCGAGGGACGGGAGGTTTTTCCGGAGCTCTCCGTTCTGGAGAACATCATGATGGGGGCGTATACCCGCTCCGACAAGAACGGGATCCGGGAGGATGTGGAACGGGTGATGACGCACTTCCCCATCCTGAACGCGCGGAAAGATCAGGATGCCGGTCACCTCAGCGGCGGAGAGCAGCAGATGCTGGCCATCGGCCGGGCGCTGATGAGCCGTCCGAAACTGCTGATGCTCGACGAACCGTCGCTCGGCCTTTCCCCGCTGCTCACCCAGGAGATCTTCAACATCATCCGGGACATCAACGAGAAGGACGGCGTGACGATCCTGCTGGTCGAGCAGAACGTCAACATGGCCCTCCGGTATGCGAATTTCGCGTTCCTGATGGAGAACGGAAGGATCGTCCGCGCCGACAAGCCCGAAATCCTCCGGGAGGACGAGGACGTCAAGGAGTTTTATCTCGGCATCGCCAAGGAGATGTCGGTCAAGGGATACAAGCGGTATCGGCGAAAGGTTCGCTTCAGATAACGGTTGAGTTGTCTTGGAAACAGATTCCTCCGCTCGCTGGATATTTTTTGAAACGAAAAAATCTCCAATGCTCGCTACCGGAATCTGATTTCCAATCCATGGAAAGAGCGTCACCTCTGTCAAGCCTTTGATGCGGAGAGATGTGATGGTGATCGATACACTGCCCAAGGCCCTGGTCCGGATCGCCTGCGAGCAGCCCGATAGGGTTGCGATGCGCCACAAGGACCTGGGCATCTGGCACGACATTTCCTGGTCGGCCTATCTCGAGAATGTCCGCAATGTGGCCCTCGGGCTGCGAAAGCTCGGCGTCGCCAAAGGGGACCATGTCGCCATCATCGGCGAGAACCAGCCCGAGTGGCTCTTTTCGGCGCTGGGGGCGATGTCCGCCGGGGCGACCTTCGTCGGGATCTATACGACGAACCCGGCCAAGGAATGCGAGTATGTGGTCGGCCACTCCGGCGCGGTGATCTACATCTGTGAGGATGAAGAGCAGTTGGACAAGGCGCTGGAGTTCCGGCAGAACACGCCGGCGCTCCGGAAGATGATCGTCTGGGACATGGAGGGTCTCCGGGATTTCCGTGATCCGATGGTCATGAGTTTCGACGAACTGCTGGACCTCGGCCGGAAATCGGCGGATGAAGATCCGTCGCTCTTCGACCGGTTGGTAACGGAGGGACGGGGCGAGGAGATCGCCGGGATCATTTACACCTCCGGAACCACGGGACCGCCGAAGGGGGCGATGCTCGCCCACGAGGGATATCTCTGGGTCGGAAAACAGGCGACGGCGGTCAGCAAAGGGACCCGGGACGATGAGACCATTTCCTTCCTTCCGTTGAACCACGTCTACGAACAGATCTATGACCTGATGGTCCACCTGACGATCGGCCACATCATCAATTTCACGGAGAACACGGACACGGTCATGGCGGACATGCGGGACGTCTCCCCGACGCTGTTCCATGCCGTGCCCCGAATCTGGGAAAAGTACTATTCCGGCATCGTGCTGAAGATGGACGACGCGACCTGGTTCAAAAGAAAGGCGTACCAAACCGCGCTCCATATCGGGGGACGATACAACGATGCCGTGCTGGCCGGACGCACCCCCTCCCTTCCGCTGAGCCTTGCGTATCGGATCGCCTACTTTGCCGTCTTTCGGAAGCTCAAGGAGAGGCTGGGGTTCGACCGGGTCAAAATCGGTTTTTCCGGCGCCGCGCCGATTTCCCACAACATCCTGAAGTACTTCCAGAGCATCGGGATCCCGATCCGCGAAGGCTACGGGATGACGGAGACGACAGGCATCACCCACATGTCCGATGAAAAAAACTTCAAGCTGGGGACGGTCGGAAGACCTCTTCCCGAGACGGAGGTCCGGATCGCGGAGGACGGCGAGATCCTGGTCCGTCACAAGGGGATTTTCAAGGGGTACTACCGGGATGAGGAGACCACCCGGGAGGCGCTGCACGACGGCTGGATGCATACCGGCGATGTCGGCGAGATCGATGAGGAAGGCTTTCTCAAGATCACGGACCGGAAGAAAGACCTGATCATCACCGCGGGCGGCAAGAACATCGCGCCGCAGTATATCGAAAACCTGCTGAAATTCTCGCCGTACATCAACGATGCGGTGGTCATCGGCGACAACCGGAAATTTGTCAGCGCGATCATCGTGATCGACGAGGAGAACGTGGTCAAGTTCGCCCAGGACCGGAAGGTGCAGTTCACCACCTTTGCGAGCCTCACCCGGAGCGAGGAGGTGATCAACCTGATCCAGGCGGAGGTCAACAAGGTCAACGCCCAGCTTGCTCGGGTGGAGAACATCCGCAAGTTCCGGATCCTCGACAAAAAGCTGTATACGGAGGACGGCGAGGTGACCCCGACGATGAAGGTGAAACGGAAATTCATCAATGCCCAGTATGGCGATCTGATCGAATCGATGTACCGGGAATAAACGGATTCTTCATATTGGAATTCCTGCGTTGGACTTTGGGGAGAGAGACAAAATGGCGGAAGCGACAAAAACACGATTGAGCCGGACGGAGCGTCTGGAACGGGAGCGCGACGCGAATCTGAGGCACTGGGAAGAGCAGGACGCGCTTCTGCGCAAGCATCGGGAAGAGGCGTACGACATCGGCGGCGAGGCACAGCGGGAGAGGCTTGCCAAGCAGGGGAAGAAACCGATGCGGGATCTCATCCGGATGCTCGTGGACCCGGGAACGGACTTCTTCGAGCTGGGGCTGGATGCCGGATACGATATCGGAAAGAAGAGGCTGTACGGCGGATCCGTCTATGAGGAGGAGAAGCGGGGGCATATCCCCGGCGGGGGGGTCGTGACCGGCGTCGGCGTGGTCCACGGCAAGGACTGCATGATCTTCGCCAACGAAAACCGTTATGCCGCGGGCACCTATTTCCCGATCACGCTGAAGAAGCACATGCGGGCGCAGGCCATTGCGGAACAGTGCGCTCTTCCCTGCATCTACATCGCCGACTCCGGCGGGATCAATCTGCCGCTTCAGGTGGGCTGCTTTGCCGACGACGGCCATTTCGGGACGATGTTCTACAACATGTGCCGGATGTCCGCGAAGGGGATCCGGCAGTACACCCTTTCGACGGGCGGGAACACCGCCGGCGGGGCCTACATCGTGTACCTGGCCTCCGAATCGATCATGATCGAGAGGCTGGCCTATGCCTTTCTGGCCGGGCCGCCGATGGTCAAGTCGGCGATCGGCGAGACGGTGTCGATGGAGGATCTCGGCGGCGCCTATGTCCACACCCAGCACTCCGGCGGCTGCGACCACCTTGTCCGCACGCAGCAGGAAGGGATTGAAAAGCTCCGGGCGATGATGGAATTCGAGCCGCCGCAGAAGCTCTTTGTCGACCGGCGGGAATCCCGGGAGCCCCGTTTCGACTTCCGGGAGATGATGCGCGCCACGCCGGTCAACACCTACCAGCACATCCGGATCCGCGACACCCTCAAATGCCTCGCCGACGACAGCTACTTCCACGAGTACAAGCCGAACTACGGCCTCGCCCGCGGGGATTCGATCGTTTGCGGAAAGATGTGGCTCAAGGGAATTCCGGTGGGCGTCGTGGCCTCCAACGCCGGGGGGGTGATCTACATCGAGGCGGCCCGGAAGGCGACCGAGTGGATGATCCGCTGCGGCAATTCCCGAATCCCGATCCTGTTTCTGCAGGGGTCGCCGGGCTACATGGTCGGCAAGGCCGAAGAGTGGGGCGGGATCGGGAAATACGGTTCCGACATGGTCCGCGCCTGCACCTGCCTGGAGGTCCCGAAGGTGACGTACGTAATCGGCCCGGACCATGGGGCCGCCAACTACGGAATGTGCGGCCGCGCCTTCCGGCCCCGGTTCGCGTTCACCAACATGCGCGGACGCACGACGGTGATGTCCGGAGAGACGGCCGGCTTCATCCTCGAGACCGTCCGCCGCAAGAACATTGCGGACAAGGGCGGAGCGGTGAACGAGGAGGAGATGGCGCGCTTCCGCCAGGCGATGCGGGACCGCTATGACGAGGAGGGGCACCCGTTTTACACCGGATCGCTGCTGTTCCACGACGGCGTGATCGCCTTTTCGGAGGCGAGGGATCGCCTCGCTCGCGCCTTCGAGATCGCGCTGCACGTGCCGATGCGGGAGTCCGTCTGGGGAGACCTGAAAGTGTAAGGAGATCAAACATGGACAATATTCTCTTGCAGGAGAGGACCGAGGAGGGGATCCTGATCCTGACGCTGAACCGCCCGGAAGCGATGAACTGCTTCAACTTCGATCTGCTGGCGGCGCTTTCCGAAACGGTCCGCGAGGCCAATTTCGATACGTCTCTCCGCTGCATCGTCATCACGGGCCGGTCGGCCGATGATCCGAAGAAGGCCTCCTTTTCGACCGGGGCCGACCTCAAGGAGCGCCGCACGCTGACCCCCGATCAGGTCCGTCGGTTCATCTTCACGATCCGGGACACCTTTACCGCGGTGGAGCAGGTCCGGGCGCCGGTGATCGCCGCGATCAACGGGTTTGCGTTCGGCGGCGGGCTGGAGTTGGCGCTGGCCTGCGACCTGCGGATCGCCGCCTCCAATGCGGTCATGGGGCTGACCGAAACGAGCCTCGCCATCATTCCCGGAGCGGGCGGCTCGCAGCGGCTGCCCCGGATTGTCGGGATCGCCAGGGCGAAGGAGATGATCTTCACGGCCCGGAGGATCGACGCAACGACGGCCCTCGGGATGGGCCTGGTGAACCGCGTCGTGGAACCGCCGGAGCTGATGCCCGCGGCGCTGGATCTGGCCCGGGAGATCGCGAAGAACGGTCCGGTCGGCGTCGCACAGGCGAAATTTGCGATCAACTACGGAATGGAGGCCTCTCTGGGGGTGGCGCTGCCGCTGGAGTCGAAGGCGTACGAGGTGACGATCCCGACGAAGGACCGTCTGGAGGCCCTGGCGGCCTTTGCCGAAAAGAGGAAGCCGGTCTTCAAGGGGGAATGATTATCCCCGAAAGCTGCGGCCGAATGAGCCGGTCCCGTCGGTGGTCCGGGTATCCGGCGGCATCATCGCGTCAGCGAACGAGGTTGGAGAGGGCCAGGACGGTCGCGTAAGGGAAGAGCATCAGGAGGGCCAGCGTCAGCAGATATGCCGGGACGTAGTAAAAGGCGCCCCGGAAGACCTCGGAAAGGGAAATGTTTTCCGCCATGCCCGCCACGATGTAGCAACAGATTCCGATCGGGGGCATGATCGATCCGAGGGTCGTAACGATGGTCACGATCTGGCCGAACCAGATCGGGTCATAGCCCATCCCGAGGACCAGCGGATAGAAAATCGGCAGAGAGATGAGCAGAAACGCCAGCGCATCCATGATGCATCCGCCGATGATGTAACAGACCAGGATCAGAATCAGCAGAACCTCCCGGGGCATCGCCAGTGAGCCGATCCAGCCTGCCGCCTCGAAGGGGAGGCGCGTGAGCGCCAGGAAGCGTCCGAAAATCACCGCCCCCGCAATAATCATAAAAACCATGCAGGAAATCCGGACCGTCGTGTTGACGGCGGCAAGAAAGCCCTGCCAGGAGAGCTTCCGTCGGGTCAGACAGATGGCCAGTCCCAGCGAGCAGCTCAACGCCGCCGCCTCCGTTGCGGTGACCAGACCGGTGAAAAGGGCAACCATGATGACGCCGAACAGGAAGAGGATGTCCAGCGCCTCGGGGAGGGCCTGGAAGCGCTTCTTCCAGGAACTCCGCTCCGCGGCCGGCCCCCAGTCCGGGTGACGCCGGCAGATCACAAAGACCGTGCCCGCGATCAGGAGCGTGGCGATGGCGCTGGGGATGATGTTCCCGAAAAACAGTTTCCCGATGGATTGTCCCGTGTAGATCCCGTAAACGACCAGAACGATGCTCGGCGGGATCAGCACGCCGAGGGTCGATCCGGCGGCGACGGACCCGGCGTTCAGGATCGAATGGTACTTGTATTTCTTCATCGCCGGGATCGCGACGGAACTCATCGTTGCCGCGGTCGCCGTGTTCGATCCGCTGATCGCGGAGAAGGCCGCCGAGGCCAGGATCGTCGTGATCGCCAGGCCTCCTTTTCGATGGCCGAACCAGCGGTTAGTGGCATGGTAAAGGCTGTCGTTGTATCCGGCGTAATGGACAAACTCCCCGACCAAAATGAACATCGGGATCACCGTCAGCCCATAGCCGGAGAAAACATTCCAGATCTCCGCGCCGATCATCCCCAGCGCGGCCGTCCAGGAGGTCACATAGGCGATTCCGCAAAAGCCGATGATCGCCATCGTGAAGCCGGCCGGGATCCGTAGCAAGAACAGGGAGGCGAACATGACGGCGATCCCGACGACGCCCAGCAGCGGCCCGCTCACCGATTCACCTCCTCGGTTCTTCCCAAGGCCCGGGGGATGTCCAGAAGGCAGGTCAGGGCCAGCAAGGCAAAACCGGCCGCGACGCCGAAGACAAAGGGGTGATAGATCATCTTCAGCGTTTCGGAAACCTCGCCGGAGCTCATGATCCGCGAGCCCCAGACGAGGATCTGCCGGGCGACGATGCCGAAAAAGGCGGTGCTGACGGCCGCGGAAAGCGCATCGATCCAGCGGCGCAGAAGGGGCGGGTAGCGGGACGAGAAGATATCCACGACGATGTGGCCCCTGCGTTTCTGCGTCGCGGCCAGCGCAAATGCGACCCCGACGGCTCCGAGGAACGAGACGATCTCGTAGACGCCTCGAAACGGCGCGTCAAAAACCCGCAGGACGACGTTCCCCGTGGCCAGCAGCATCAACAGCAGGACGGCGATCCCGCTGAGGATGATCAGCAGGCGGTTCAGATAATCGTTGATTCGATCGAGCGTTTCCATCATGGCTCTTTCCTTGTATTCCGTTCCATCTCATTTCTTGTCGTACTTCTTGGTCAGCCGTTCGATGTCGGCGATAATCTCGGCGCCGGGCAGCCCCTGCGCGCTGACCTTCTTGACGTATGCGTCGATCATCGGACGCACGAGCTTTTTGATCTCCGCCTTGTCCGCGGCGGGCAGTTCGATCACCTGGTGGTTGTACTTCTGTTTCGACCAGGAAAGCGCCTCGGAGACATGGTTGTCCACGTATTTGCCCGTCCACTCGGCCTGCTCGACGCGAAGGTCGTCCATCACCTTCTTCACGTTCGCAGGGAGAGCGTTCCACTTCTCCCGGTTCATGACCACGGCAAAGGAGACGATGAACAGGCTTGTGTCCGTCGCATACGGGCAGTAGGCGGCGTAGTTCATGTCCTTGAGGACCTCCATGGAGGAGACGATGCCCTTGACGATGCCCTTCTGAATCGCTTCGGGCGTTTCGGATTGGGGCATCGCGATCGGGATCCCGCCCAGATTTTTGACCACGTCCACGCCGGTGCCCGATACCCGAAGCTCCATTCCCTTCAGGTCCTTCAAGGTCCGGACGGGCTTGCTGGTCATGAAGTCCGCCGGCGGGCAGGTGAAGAGGGTCAGGATCTTCACCTTTTCGAACTCCTTGGGCTGATGCTTTTCGATCAGGTCGGTCAGGACGAGGCTTGCCACTCGGGCATTGGGCAGACCCAGCGGCAGGTCCGCCGCCTCCGAAACCGGGAAGCGCCCCGGCTGGTAACTCATCGCAAAATTGCCGATGTCGGCCGTTCCCGAGATGACCCCGTCGAAGATGTTTTTGGCCGCCAACAGGGTTCCGCCGGGGAAGGTGTTGATTTTGACCTGGCCGTTTGTTCGTTTCTCGACTTCCCTGGACCAACGTTCCATCTGAACGCACGGGAAGGTCGAGGCCGGCGGAAAGTTCGCATAGGTGAGTGTGATCGGAGCGGCGGTTGCGGGCGCCCGCACTGCGATCAGAACCAGGGCGCCGAGGACAAGCGCCATAGCCGTCATTTTTCCAGCAGGTTTTCGATTCATTGTTTCCTCCTTACTGTGAATGGGTCCATTCATGGTCTGTTTCCCGTCGGGGAGCCTCCCCGATTTCCAAATCCATTTCGAGAGGTGTTTCCGGGAGCCAAATCCGTCCGGCATCGCTATTCCCCCAGCCCGAACGCCGCCAGGTTCATCTCCAACTGCGCGGCCGACGAGATCCGCTTCAGGACCGACTCCACCACCCCCGTGTCGCAAAACAAGCCTCCCCGACGGATCGCAAATCCCAGAAGGACAAGGTTTGCGACGACAACGGAGCCGTGGTCGGAGGCCAGCCCGGTGGCGTCGATGGCATTTCCGTCTCCGCCGCCGGCCTTGTTGATGAAGATCAGGCCGTCCGGCTTCAGGTAACACCGGTGAACATCGAGGTTCTCCGCGTAGAGGAACAATCCCGCATCGGCCTGGCCCATCCGGATCAACGGACTCGTAAAACGGCCGATCTTCACATGGGAGATGACGGAACCGCCGCGCATGGCCATGCCGTGCGTCTCGGAGGTCAGCGCCTCAAGGTCCATTTCAATGGCCGCCTCGGCCAGGATCCTGGTGAGGAACAGCACCCCCTGCCCGCCGATGCCGCTGATGATGATCTGCTGTTTCATCGTTTCCCTCCTTGGAAGGGGCCGCCGTTCGAACCCCGCATTTCTTCATCGGAGACGATCGCCCCAGCAGGGCAGACATGCCTGCAGACGCCGCAGCCGATGCAGCGGTTCAAATCGATCCGGGCCCGGTTCTGATCTTCATCGAAGACGATCGCCGGACATTCGAACTCCTCGATGCATGCCCGACAGCCGATGCATTCTTCGATGATCCGCATCCGGTATGCGGGTTGGGCGGCGCGGGCTTTGCGGTCTACAATACAGGGGTGTTTCGCGATCATTACGGCCACGCCGCCCTCCGGGGCACGAATGTAGGCGTCCGCATCCCGGAGCGTTCTTTGAACCTCCGGAACATCGTAGGCTTCAACCTCCCGGAGGAATTCAACGCCTGCGGCGCGGACGATTCCGGGGATGCCGATTTTCCTTCCGGATTTCCCATCCGCCCGGATCCCGGCCTGCGGGGTCGGCTGGTGCCCGGTCATTGCGGTTGTTCCATTGTCGAGGATGACCAGGATGAAACGCGCCCCCTGGAAAACGGCGTTGATGAGCCCCGGGATTCCCGCATGGAAGAACGTGGAGTCGCCGATCGTGACCACAATCGTGGGAAAATTTTCTCCGCTGGCCGCGTAGGCATGATAGAAACCGGCCCCCTGACTGATGCAGGCGCCCATGCAGTGGCAGGTGTCCACGGCGCCGAAATTCATCCCGAGCGTGTAGCAGCCGATGTCGCTCGGAAAGATCCCGCTCGGGAAGGTCTCGCGGATCGCATAGAATGCGGCGCGATGACCGCAACCGGCACAGAGCGAAGGACGAATCCCTTTCTTCAACGGTTTCACGGCCGGCATTGCCGGAAGGTCGAGGAATGTCCGGAGCGCCTCCTCGATCACGTCCGGCGTAAGCTCCCCCTGGCGGGGAACGTCACCGGAACGGCGTCCCCTGATTCGGGAGTCGGCGAGCTGCATCTCGATGACGCTGTCCGTCTCCTCGAGAACGAGGGTCTTTTCATAGTTCCCCCGAATCTTCCCGATGAACGGCCGGTAGAGGGGGTAGGCGAGGCGGACGTGGTAGAGATCGATCTGTCCGGCCGATCCCAACCCTTGCAGCAGTTCGCGGGCATGGGCGAAGGCGACGCCGGAAGCCACCACGCAGAGACCGGGACGGGATCCGTCACCGGCATAAAGGATCGGATCATAGTCCGCTTCCGCGGAGATCCGGTCCAGTTTATCGTTCAGCCGGCGGTGAAGGCCGGTCAGGAACTGTGGCGTCGCCACCCAGCGGCCGGGGTCTTTCCTGAAATCCGCTTTTTGTTCCGTCGGCAAAGGCGGTCCGCAATGGACGTTCTGACGGGCGTGACAGATCCGGGTCGTCGGCCGGAGGATGACCGGTATCTCATACTTTTCAGAAAGCGCGAAGGCCTCGCCGACCATTTCCCTGGACTCGCGAGGTGAGGAGGGATCAAAGACCGGCGCCTTGGCGAAATGGGCGAAAAGGCGGCTGTCCTGCTCCGTCTGGGAGCTGTGCGGGCCGGGATCGTCGGCGGCAATCAGGATGAAGCCGCCCGTCACGCCCAGATAGGTCGCCCGCGTAAAGGGATCGGCCGCCACGTTGAGGCCCACCTGCTTCATGGCGACGGCCGAACGGCGGCCGGCCATGCTGTTGGCCAGCGCCGTCTCGCAGGCCACCTTTTCATTGACCGACCATTCCGTATGGATCGTTGCGCCGGTCTCCCCGGCGAAGGAGACGACCGATGAAAGGATCTCGGAGGACGGCGTGCCCGGGTAGGCTGCAACCAGCGTGCAACCCTCCTCCACGAGACCGCGGCCGATCGCCTCGTTTCCCATCAAAATTCTCTGCCCCGATTTTTCCATCCGTGTCCGTCCCTTTCGGCGAAATAAAAAAAGCCATGGGCTGTGTGCCCATGGCTTTGATTTTTCGATTGTTTCAAGGAAACCCTATACGCCGCAGACCTGCACAACCCGTGCCCTATGTATGCCGCGCCACCACCAGAGGTCTGTCGTGCGTTTTCTTGAGTCCATAACGAATCCTTGGATGAGACTTATATTCGGTTCAAAAATGAAATGCAAGCAATTTTTGGGATTTTTTTTGAGGGGCGCCGATAATCTTCTTGACATGTTGAACCTATTCAAATAGTTATCAGCCACAAACCAGCAACTTCGAGAGAGAGTTACCGATGAGCATGCCTTTGTCCGGTGTCAGGGTCCTTGATCTGACGGTCATGATTGCGGGACCCGTCAGCGCCATGATTCTGGCCGATCTCGGGGCGGAGGTGATCAAGATTGAGAAGCCGGGAACCGGCGAAGGGGCCCGGGGGATGCCGCCCCATTTTTTTGAAGGGGAGAGCGCCTATTTTATCGCCTTCAATCGAAACAAAAAGAGCGTCGTTCTCGATCTGAAGGGCGAATACGGCAGAAAAACCTTCTATGAGCTCGTCAAGAAATCGGATGTCGTGGTGGACAATTACCGGCCGGGGGTTCTCGAGAAGCTGAAAATCGATTACGAAACGCTCAGGCAGGTCAATCCCGGAATCATCTGCTGTTCGATTACCGGATATGGTTCGACGGGACCGTTCAAGGGGAGGCCGGCCTTTGACATCGCGGTCCAGGCCAGGGGCGGGATCATGAGTTTCACGGGGGAGCCCGGGCGGCAGCCCGTAAGGGCAGGGGTTCCGATGGGCGATATCGGGGGCGGCCTGTTCGGTTCCCACGGCATCCTGGCGGCCCTTTATCAGAGGGAGAGAACGGGCTGCGGGCAAAAAATCGACATCAGCATGCTGGATTGCCAGATCGCTCTTCTGACCTATCGCGGCCAGTATTACCTGACCGCCGGGGAAATTGCCGAGTCGCTCGGGACCGAGCATGCCTCCGTCGTTCCGTCGCGGGGCTTTAAAACCAAAACCATCAACATCGTGATTGACTGCAACCTGCAGAGGATCTTTGACGAATTTTGTACGCTTGCGGGAGTGTCCGAAATCGCCCGCGACCCAAGGTTCAATTCGCGCGATAACCGGTTCATCCACCGAAAAGAACTCTACGAGCTGTTGGAGAAGCTGTTTATGACCCGAACCGGCGAGGAGTGGCTGGAGCTGTTGGAAGACCGGATCCCGATTGCACCGATCAACACCGTGGACAAGGCCCTGGCCGATCCCCAGATTCTGAGCCGCAACATGGTCCCCGAGATCGACTACGGAAACGGGAAAAAGCTCAAGATCATCGGCAACCCGATCAAAATGTCCGAAATGGAGCAGGAGAAGTTCAAGCCGGCGCCGAGACTGGGGGAACACACCGAGGAGATTCTCAGAGAACTGCTCCATTATTCTTCGGAAGACATTGAAAGATTGAGTCAAGAAGCTCATTGACTTTTGAAGCGTTAGAAAATAAGGAAGGTCGCATCCGATAACGATTTTCCGGAGCCATAGATGATCCTGGATAGTGGGACGTTCCCGCGGCCGTAACATAAATACGCTGCAAGGGAAGGCAGGCTTTTCATTTTGTTTGGAGCAAAGGGGGATCCTCAGATGATCGATGGACAATGTCATGACAGGCAAATCGAAGATATCATCGGTGAACTGGAGACGCATATCGATAAAGGGCTCGGCAGCCGGGAGGCGAATGACCGGCTGCGCGCAAACGGCTTCAACGAACTCACCGAAAAGCCCCGGCCGGGGTTCTTCAAGCTGCTTCTGGACCAGTTCAACAATTTTCTGATCATCATCCTGATCATCGCCGCGGTCATCACGCTCTTTTTGGGTGAATATGTCGATGCCATCGCCATTGCCGCCATCGTTGCGCTGAACGCGGTCGTCGGCGTTGTCCAGGAATCGAAGGCCGAGAAGGCGATCGCCGCCCTCAAGAAGATGGCCGCACCCAACGTGCAGGTGATCCGGGACGGGGAGCAGCAAACGATTCCCGCCCGGGAGCTCGTTGTCGGAGACATCGTCGTTCTGGAGGCCGGCAACTATGTCCCGGCGGACATGCGGCTGGTCGAAAGCGTGAACCTGAAGGTCGAAGAGGCGTCCCTGACGGGGGAATCGGTGCCTGTCGAAAAGGACGCGGCGGTCGTGCTCGACAAGGACATCCCGCTGGGCGACCGGAAGAACACCGTTTTCATGAGCACCCTGATTACCTACGGGAGAGGGAAGGGGCTGGTGACGGGGACCGGGATGCACACCCAGATCGGCCTGATCGCCGAGATGCTCCAATCCTACGAAGCGGAGGACACCCCGCTCCAGCAGAAACTGGAGCATCTGGGCAAGATCCTCGGGACCATTTGTCTGGTGATCTGCGGCATCGTTTTCATTTACGGCCTCTTCCGCGATACGCATCTTTCCAGCGTCTTCGAGATCGGCTTTTTAAACTACCTCTCCGCCGAAAAAGCGGACATCATCAACCTCTTCATGGTCGCCGTCAGCCTGGCCATTGCGGCCGTACCGGAAGGCCTCCCCGCCATCGTCACCATCTGCCTGGCCCTGGGAATGCAGCAGATGATCAAACGCAATGCGCTGATCCGCAAACTTCCCGCCGTGGAAACCCTGGGTTGCACCACCGTGGTCTGCTCCGACAAGACCGGAACGCTCACGCAGAACAAGATGACGGTGATGCAGGGATGGGCCGGGGAAAAGCGTTTCCGGGTCAGCGGCGAGGGCTACGACCCGAACGGCGCCTTCGCCATGGACGATCAGTCCTTCGATGCCGCGTCGGATCCGGATGTGGCCGTATTGCTGCAGGGCGGCCTTTTGTGCAACGATTCGAACTTGGAGCAGAAGGAGGATGATTCCGGCGCCAAACACTGGAGGATCATCGGCGATCCGACGGAAGGGGCGATGACGGTCGCTGCGGCCAAGGCCGGCTTCTGGCGAAAGGAGATGGAGAAGGCTCTGCCGCGCGTGGCTGAAATCCCGTTCGATTCGGACCGGAAAAGAATGACCACGATCCACCGCGACAAACAGACCGACCATCGGCGTTTCGCACCCGAGGGATTTGCCTACAGCCCTGTGACCGCATTTGTCAAGGGGGCGCCGGACATTGTCCTGGAGCTCTGCGGCTCGTATCTCCGAGGCGGCAAACCGGTTGCCCTCACCGAGGACAAGCGCCGGGAAATCCTCGAGCAGAATCGTTCGATGGCGGCCGGCGCACTGCGGGTCCTGGGGGTGGCTTGCCGCCCGCTGGAGGATGTCCCGGAAAACTGCAACTGCGACGAGATTGAAAAGGATCTCACCTTTATCGGCCTGTTGGGGATGATTGATCCGCCGCGGCCGGAAGTGATCGAGGCGGTGAAACTGGCCGCCGGCGCCGGGCTCAAGAGCGTCATGGTGACGGGAGACTACCGGGATACCGCGGAAGCGATCGCCGGCGAGATCGGGCTTTTAACGCCAGGCGGCCTGGTCCTGACCGGAGCCGAGTTGGATCAAATGGGCGATGAGGAGCTTGCCGCGCAGGCCGACCGGGTGGATGTCTGCTGCCGTGTTTCCCCTGCGCACAAAACGAAGATCGTCGACGCCCTCAAGGCAAGGGGCCATATCGTGGCGATGACCGGAGACGGCGTGAACGATGCGCCGGCGCTCAAGCGGGCGAACATCGGTGTGGCGATGGGGATCACCGGCACCGACGTCTCGAAGGAGTCGGCGGACATGGTCCTGACGGACGACAACTTCGCCAGCATCGTTTCGGCGATCGAACAGGGAAGAATCATCTATGCCAATATCCGCAAGTTCGTTTACTTCCTGCTGGCCTGCAACGTCGGCGAGATCCTGATCGTCTTCGGCGCGATGCTGATGGGGTTTCCCATCCCGCTGAAACCCATCCAACTGCTCTATCTGAACCTGGTCTCGGACGGGGCGCCGGCCCTGGCGCTGGGGATGGAAAAGGGCGAGCCCGACATCATGAAGGATCCGCCCCGGCCTCCGAAGGAGCCGGTCATCAACCGGGACATGGCCATCGGCATTTCCGTGGTGGCCGTCGTGGACGCCGTTGCCATTCTGACGATCTTCTATCTGGCGATGAACCGCTTCCCCGGTGATCTGGACCACACACGGACGATTGCCTTTGTGACGCTCTGCACCTCGGAACTGCTCAGGGCCTTCACCGCCCGCTCCGAGCACCACAGCGTCTTTTCCATCGGCGTCTTCTCCAACCCCTGGATGGTCTGGGCCACGCTCGGCTCGTTCGTGCTGGTCCTGTTGACGGTCTATGTGCCATTCCTGCGGCCCTTCTTCGACACGGTGCCGCTGGGCTGGGACGAGTGGTTCTTCATGGCGCCGTTCTTCTTTGCCTCGCCGGTAGCCATGGAACTGGTCAAGGTTTACCTCCGGGCAACCAAAAAAAACGCATTGGCGGCCCAGTCGTAGCCGTAAAGACCGGCCGACGGGAAAGACCGCAACCATAAAGAAACCCTCCCTGCGAGACAAAAAGCGGGGAGGGTTTCTTCATTGGATCGGTTATTCGTCTTATGTCCGATGGTCGAAGACGCGCTTCGCCTTGCGTTCCGTCCGGGGCAGGGCCTGGTAATCGACGATTTCGACCTTCCCGCTGACCAGCGTTTCCTTGCGGATGGCGCGCTCGATCCGCGCAGCGAGCATGGCATCCTCTTCCGGCTTTCCCGTATTGTCGCGTTCGACCTTGAGCACCAGATAGTCCTTGCCGTCCTCGTAATGGTCGAGATGGATCTGGAATTCGCTCCCGATGCCCTTCTGGCGGGAGAGGATCTCGTCGATGTGGCTGGGGTAGATGTTCACGCCGCGGACGATGAACATGTCGTCGGACCGGCCGACAATCCGGTCGTGACGGGGCAGCGGCGATCCGCACGGGCAAACGCCCGATATTGCCCGGGTCAGGTCGCGGGAGCGGTAGCGGATCAAAGGGGCGCCCTCCTTTCGGAGGGTCGTGTAGACCATCTCGCCCACCTCCCCCTCACGAACCGGTCGGAGGGTGTCGGGGTCGAGGATTTCCAGGATGTAGTAGTCCGCCCAGTAATGGATGCCCGTGTGGTAGGGACAGTCCAGACCCGTGCCGGGTCCGTAGAGCTCGGTCAGACCGGGGATGTCGAAAATGTGGTCCGCGCCGGTGAGGGCCTTGACCTTGGCGCGCATCGCGTCGCTCGACCGTTCCGCGCCGAAGATCACTTTTTTCACATGGATTTTATCGCGCAGGCCGCGTTTGTCGATCTCTTCGGCCAGCAGCAGGGCCATCGAAGCCGTGCAGCACAGCACGGTGGTCCGGAAATCGACGATGAACTGGAGCTGCATGTCGATGTTCCCCGGGCCGGCGGGGATCGCCATGGCCCCGAAACGCTCGCAGCCGAGCTGAAAACCGACGCCGGCCGTCCAGACGCCGTATCCGACACAGATCTGGACCCTGTCGTCGCGGGTGAGTTCCGCCGTCTCGTAACAGCGGGCAAACATCTCCGCCCAGTCATGGATATCCTTCGCGGTGTAGACCAGGACCTTGCGTTTTCCGGTCGTGCCCGTGGAGGCGTGCAGCCGCACGATGTCCGACATCGGAACGGACAGGAGGGGCCAGGGGTAATCGGCCTGGAGGTCCTGCGCCGTGACGAAGGGAAGTCGTTTCAGGTCGTCGAGAGTGCGGATCGACTCCGGCGTCACACCGGCCTCCGTCAGCCGCTCACGGTAGAAGGCGGAACCCTCCCAGGCGTGGCGGACGGTCCACTGGAGGCCGGCCAGTTGAATGGCATCCAGCTCTTCCTTGGTTTGAAATGCGGGTCGAAAGCTTTGTCTCATGATCATTCCTTTTCTGTTTTGATCGGCCATTCACCCCGTTCCATGAGAACGTCGCGGTAGATCGCCAGGGCCTCATTGACGGCGGGCATCCCGGCGTAGGTCGCCGTCTGGAAAAAAAGCTCGGTCAGCTTTTTCGGGTCGCATCCCACGTTCAGGGCCGCGTTCAGATGCAGTTTCAGCTCTTCACCGGAACGGGTTGCCGCGAGCACCGCGCAGGCGACCATCTGCCTTTCCTGAGCGGTCAGGACGGTGCGGGAATATAGATTGCCGGTGATAAAGCGGGAAAAATCATTGGCCAATTCCCTGTCGAACGCCTTCCACATCCGGTACGGCGGATCCATTTTAATGCCGCCGCCGAAAAGCCTCTTTGCCGTTTCCTGCGTTTTCAGATCGATCTTGTCCGTCATCCTGTTCTCCTTCACCAGGTTTTCATTTCACCAAAAAGATTCCCCGCTCCCGGTCCTGGAAATAGACCCGGTTCAGTTTCCCGCGATTGATCCGTTCGTAAAAAGACTCCCCGTTGCTCCGGCATTCCGGACAACATCGCCCCGGCAGGATGACGGCGAAGATCCGGTTTCCCGTATCGGCGACGGATTCGATCATGACCAGCCCGCCGCATTCGTCGCAGATCCGGACCGTCTCCTCCTGCTGTTCGCTGATGCCGTCCGTGTCATAATAAATGGATTTTTTCCGTTTCAGGTAACGGGCGGACCCCACCACCCCGGCCTTCATTTTATGGCGTTCCCTCCAGAGCCCCATCACGGTTTCCGTTTCCTGTTCGATGGCCCGGGTGATGTCGGCCGATTGACGCAGGGAAACCGGATCATAATCGGGCTCCCGGACATGGCTGTAATCGAGGCCGGCCATCGCCAGGATGATCCCGACATTCACATACGGAAGGGCCTTTTCGATGGAGTAACCTCCCTCCAGCACGGCGATGTCCGGGCCGAGTTTTTCGTTCAGAAGAGCGTATCCCTGCGCCGAAAACCGCATGTTCGTGATCGGATCGGTGTAGTGGTTGTCCTGTCCGGCGGAATTGATGACGAGGTCGGGCTTGAATTCGTCCAGGATCGGCAGGATCACCCGGTCAAGGACCATCAGGAATCCCTCGTCCGAGGTCTGTGGGGGAAGCGGGATGTTGACGGTCGCCCCGAGGGCGTTCGGCCCGCCGAACGCGTCGGAGAATCCGGTTCCGGGATAGAGGGTCCGGCCGTCCTGGTGGAGGGAGATGCAGAGGGTGTCCGGATCATTCCAGTAGATGTCCTGGGTGCCGTCCCCGTGGTGGCAATCCGTATCGACAATGGCGATCCTTTT